>JAGNJD010000072.1 GCA_018000835.1 Candidatus Goldiibacteriota bacterium
CTGCCCTTGAAAAAAAAATAAAACGTTCGGCATTGTCCGGATATTCACCATAAGGCGTTCTGTATAATTCATCCCTGTTAAAAAATTCATCATTATCAATAAAATATACCGGGATATCAGTTCCTGAAAACGTCGTTTCTTTTATGACTCCGATATGCTTCACCGTCGCAATGTCAATGCATACTCTTTTTCCGGTATCCCTGACGTTAAATTTTTCTTCTGATATGCATTTATATTTTGGTAAAACGATGCGGACGTCATGTCCTGATTTACTTATTGCCTTGGGTAAAGCACCCGTAACGTCGGCAAGGCCCCCGGTTTTTGCAAAAGGAACGACTTCTGAAGCAGCAATTAATATTTTTAATTTTTTATTTTGTTTTAATTGTATTTCTTCTTTCAAACCATTTACTCCTTTTATGGTTTATATAAGTATGAAAATATGCCGTATGATTATGTTTCTTTACTTTACATATAAATTATTTCGGAACAAATATTGTTATTATGAAAAAATACAAGGCAGTTTTTATATGCATAAATAAAAATACTTTTATGTTCCCACTATTTTATTGCATTTAAAAAATATAATGCATTAATTATCGTTTTTAACCCATTATGACTTCAACTTTATGTTCTTTCTGGTCTTTAAATACAGGAACAACCTTTCCCTTTATTTCTTTGCCATCCAGAATAATTTTACTCACTCCCTTTGAAACGTTTTTTGGATTCCTGACGTCTATGTTATACGTCGTACCTCTGAATACCCTTTTTACGCTAAACCCCTTCCATTTGGGTGGTATGCATGGGTCAACAATCAAGCCGTCAAACGCCGGTTTTATTCCAAGTATGTACTGTGAAATAGCCACAAAATTCCATGCGGTAGTTCCTGTAAGCCATGAATTTTTAGCCTGACCAAAATCCCTGTGGTCTCTGCCTGCTATCATCTGTGAATAAACGTAAGGTTCCGTCCAGTGAATTTCTGCTTTGTCATTTATGGCAGCAGGTAAAATCGTCTTGTAATATTTAAAAGCAACGTCGCCCCTGCCTATTATTGTCTCTGCAATCATCGCCCATGGATTGGTATGACAGAAAATGGCTGCATTTTCCTTTAATCCCGGGGGAAATACCGTTACGTAACCAAGAGACGGATTATATTTTGTAAATGCAGGCTGAAATAGCAATATCCCGTATTTTGTATCAAGATGTTTTTTTACCGAATCCATGCATTTAATTGCCCTTTCATCTTCTGCTACTCCGGAGAGCACCGCCCACGTTTGCGTTTCAAGCCATATCTTACCTTCCTGATTTTCTTTGCTTCCAACGACGTTACCTGTATCGTCAAATGCCCTTACGTACCACTGTCCATCCCATGCTTTTTCGTTTATTCTGTCTTTCATTTCTTTTGCCATGTCTTTATACTTTTCAACGTCGAGAATTCTGCCTGATTTTTCTGCCAGTTCCGAAAGTAAATTGGCGCAATAAACGAACATCTCTGCAATCATTACCGAAACTCCCATTCCTTTTGGACCATGAAGGTTAAGGCAATCGTTCCAGTCCGCTTGTCCTGCTTTTGGTAATCCATGCCAGCCGGTATTGTTCCACGAATATTCAATGGCACGTTGTAAATGTTCATACATTTTTCCTTTTGAACCATCGTTATACGGAACTATTTCGTTTAAAAAATTAATATCCCCTGTTTCTTTTATGTAGGAAGAAACCGCCATTACAAGCCATAGATGGTCGTCCCCGAATCCCTCTTTGCTGCCTTTTTTGGTTAAGGGAGAATAACCATGATGTGCTCTTCCTTCCGGAAACTGAACCGAGGCAAGGTCTATCAGTCGCGTTTTTACCTTTTCCGGTATCTGATGAACAAAACCGAGCGTATCCTGGTTTGAATCGCGGAAACCCATTCCGCGCTCCCCACCTGCTTCATAATACGAAGCAGAACGCGACCAGTTAAAAGTCGTCCTGCATTGATATTGATTCCAGATGTTTACCATGGTATTTACCTGTTTGTCCGGCGTTTCCACTGAATATTTATCCAGATTTTTCTCCCAGTACTCAGTTAGATCGTCAAAAGCATTCTCTACGTTTTTAACTTTACCATATTTTTCCATGGATTTTAATTCTTCGCCCATCTTTTCGGCATATCCAAGAATAAAAATTATTTCCTTTTCTTTCCCTGGATTTAAATTTACCCTCACGTGCAATCCGCCAAAAGGAGCCCATCCACAGGCAAGCGAATTGCTGCAACGCCCCTTTTCAACTGCTATTGGGTTTGCTTCCCCCCTGTAAGGACCCACAAAACTCTGGCGTAACCCGTCATAACTTGAAACTTTTGTATTTGACCAGAAATACGAAAAAAATTTATTATGAGCATGATAGAGGGTTACGTGATACAACGCATTGTTTTTAAATTCAGTTTGTCCTATATTTAAATTATACTGGAAATCCGTCATGTCGTTTTGCGCATCCCACAAACAAAATTCCACGTAAGAAAATAAACTTAAACTCCTTTTTTTCTTTGTATTGTTTTTTAATTTTATTTTCCATATTTCAAGAGATTCTCCGAGCGGAACGAAATACAAGGTTTCACTTTCTATGCCGGAATATTCCGATTTTATCCTCGTATAACTTAATCCGTGCGCACATTCATATTTATATTTTTTTAAATCCTTATTAGTCGGCTGCCATGAATTTGACCAGTAATCCCCGCTTTTATTGTCCCTTATATATATATATCTGCCCGGTCTGTCTGAAGGAACGTTATTATATCTATACCTCAATATTCTTCTATGGGCAGCATCCTTATAAAAACTATAACCACCTGCCGTATTGGACATTAAAGCACAATAAGTATCAACTCCCAAATAATTTATCCACGGAAGCGGGGTGTCTGGTCTGGTTATCACGTATTCTTTCTTTGCATCATCAAAATAGCCAAATCGCATTTCATACCTCCTGAACGTTTTTATTTTATTGCTAAAACATTTTAATTAAAAAGTAAAATTTGTTTTATTTTAACAAAAAAATGGACATTTTCAACAAAAAATTTTAAATATTGAAAAAAAGATATTATATAATTTAATTATAAAATAAAAAGGCGGGATACGTAAATATCCCGCCTTTTATGCGTTTTTTGTCAATTTAGAATCTGCCGATTATAGAAAGATATTGAACTGGAGTAAGTTCATTATATACATAAGTATAATCTATACCTATAAAATACCACCTAAAACTTGCACCTAGACTCCAGTCCGCTTCCTGCTGGAATGACTGATCAGGGACTTTTCCCCAGTTTTTTATGCCGCCGCGAATTCCTATCATGTCGTTCCACCATACTTCTCCACCCGCATGTATTACCATTTGTTCGTATCTCGTATCAAGGTCGCTTGCAAGAACAATCTTGAACTGCTGTATTGGCAATTTATACGCTATGCCTGGTTTTAAATTTAATCCGACTTGTTCTGAAAAACCCTCAGTTATTCCTTCTATTTTTTCCCAGTTTATCGTCGTATACACGTCCTGAACGTTTAAGCCAATTGATAAATCAAATCCCTGGACAAATGCAGAAATATTAACAAGTAGTCCTATGTCAGCGCCAAAACCAAAATATGTCACAGTTGCAGGTTCGGTTGTAGTCCCCGACATAACATACGCCGGATAATTTCCAAGCAATAACTTACCGGTTAAGCCCAGTGAAACACCTTTCGTTACTTCATAGGCATAAGCAAGATTTATTGAATTATCCGCGTTTTCGTATAAGTCATTAAGCGTTTGTGGATTTCCCAGTGCATCAACTGACGATATTTTTATTTTTGATATTGCCTGGCGCAGCCAGCCAAGTCCAAATGCTCCATAAGCACCGGTATTATATACCAGATTTACGTAAGAATATTTCGTATCAAGATCGTTTATTTTTGTCAACTTAACAGAAGAAACTTCAACACCTTTTATCTGGGTCATACCAGCAGGGTTCCAGTAGGACGTTGATGCATCATCCGCTACAGCACAAAACGCTCCGCCCATACCGAG
>JAGNJD010000007.1 GCA_018000835.1 Candidatus Goldiibacteriota bacterium
TGTTCAAAATTTCGCTCTACGTTTCGTTTAAACGAGAGATCTTGTCCCGGGTAGATATCTATCTACCCCCGATTTTTAGATTCCACTCTTTTCCCTATCTTTTGTTTTTAATATTTTATTAAGAGCACCCAGCCTATCTTTATTCATTATTTTCAACCTTGCTATGTGTATACCATGTCTATCCTTATTCCCACCTTTTATATTTTAACCTCTTGTTTTTTAATTTTTTTAAGGGTATAATCAAAAAATAAACATGGTATAAAGGTTAAAAACATGAAAAACAAAACATTGAAATTTATAAAAAAAATAACCACAAAAGTAACGTCTCAGTTTATAGCTGGTCTTGTTGTAGTCCTGCCGCTTGTAATTTCCATTGTAATCATAATATTTTTACTTGAAAAACTTGATGGTATTTTAAGACCTTTTGTTGCCCAATATCTTGGCATAAACGTACCAGGCCTTGGCCTTATTACCCTCCTTGTTGCAATATGGTTGATTGGTTTACTGGCAACTAATTTTGTAGGTAAAAAAATAATATCTTTATACGAATCAATGCTTCATAAAATACCCATTATAAATACCATCTTTGGAAGTTTAAAACAAATAAGCGACACTATTTTTTCAGATAAGAACAAGGCGTTTAGACAGGTTGTTGCAATTAACTTTCCTCTTTATGGAGTTTATACCATTGGTTTTGTAACAAGTTCCAAAAAAATAAACGCCCGGATAAAAGGAAAAGAAAAAGTAATGCACGTTTTCGTTCCGACTGCTCCAAATCCGACTTCTGGTTTTTTAATACTTGTTCCCATGAAAAACATTATTCCATTAAAAATTTCTGTTGAAGAGGCTTTAAAAATAGTTGTTTCAATGGGCGTCGTTCAGCCGGGAGAATACGAAAAAACAAAAATAAGGCTAAAATAATCATGGAAATGCAAAAGGGATATCTTTATAAAAGACAGTATGAGAGAGTTCCGGACGTATTAAAAATAGTATACTATCCCGTATATGGATCTGCGTCAAAAGTTCTAAATTCCGATGATTATAAAGATACCACAATAGAAAAACTGAAAAGTAAAAATGGAGCAAGTTCTTTTATTCAGGCAATGACGGAAGACATAAGCAAAGGCGGCATGTCAATAGCAACTGACGTTCCATTATCAATAGGCATGCACATCATTATTGACTTATTTCTGCCAAGAGTGTCAAAACCAGTTAAAATCCTCGCGGAAGTCCGTAACGTTGAAAAATCGATCAAAAGTTCGTCGTCGTATAAAGCTGGATTAAAAATAATTTCCATAAGCAAATCGGATTTAAAAAGAATAGAAGCAAGAATAATGGAATTAAAAGGGTTCGGTAACAAATAAAAAAATAATAATATTTAAGGAGGTATAACATGGCAGAAAGATATGTAAAATTGCAAAACAATCTTTATTTTGACACCAAAGACAGAGTCATAGTAAAAAACATGGGGGACCGTTTTGTTTTCGTTCGTCATGACAGGCGCAGAAAAAACATCAGCATTCCGGATGAAAAAAGGGCACAGGAAAAAATAAAAAAAGGGATGAAGCAAATAGGCAACAATCTTTATTTTGACCCGGCCACAAAGCAGATTTACAAACAAATAGGCGACAAACTTGTTTTGTACTCCAGAGACCGGAGAAAAGAAAATAAACCGGTAGCAATGGAAAGAAGGAAAGAATAATTTATACATTGCCGGCTGCTGATTGTGGTTTGACAAAGTTCCATGCGTTCCATATACTTTAATAGTAAAATATTGTTGGAACAGCATTAAAAATGTTTTATTTACTTTGCCAGGAGGGTTCCAGGGGTGCTGTGGAATATCACTGGTATTCCTCGTCCCCTGGTCAATCAACTAAATCCCGTAAAGATAATTTCCACGGGACAAATTGATTGAATTTTTTGTGGTAGCCTCGGGCTTTAGCCCGAGGGTGTCCAACTAATAGATAATTAATTCACCGGTATTCTATATTTGTTTCAATTTTCCGCTTTTTTATATCGGCAATCTGCAATTGCTTTTATTCCCCCAGTATCGGTATGTTATATTTATCCGTTGATGATATTTTTATTTTTATCGTATCCGACGAGTTTGAAACGTCGTTTTCATCCACTACCGTTAAAACCGCCCTGTATTCCCCTTCATCCATGGGCATGCCATCGGACTTTAATCCATCCCATATCAATACTTCGTCAGGATTACCAGACCCAAACCATGACTTAACCACGTTCCCCTTCCAGTCTGTAATATCAATTTTCCATTTATATATTTCAAATTTTGCTTTTGCGTAAACCCTTATATATGTCTTTTTTATGCCGCCTATTGGTGAAAATATTTCCGGTTCAGCCTTTAATTTCAGTTCATAACCGCCAAATCTATATGACAGGGCTATTTTATGAGACATTACAAGTTCATTAAAAGACACCCCATAATCAAAGGAAATGTCCTGATATAAAACGCCAAATCCGGTCGTAACGTTTCCTGTCGTATTATATCCCCCGCGGAGATACAAAAGATTAAATAAGCCGTATTCTATTCCTGCGTAAACAGCCGGGTCCGATTCTATAAAATATTTTTCTGCATCAACGGCAATTCTTAACTGCTTATCCAGCAATTTCATGCCTAGTCCGGCACGAACCGATGTTACTAATTTTTCTTCGTCATCTTCAAATTTTACGCTTAAAGGAACGATATTTTTAAAAATTAATCCTGCATCCCATACGTCGCCAAAAGCCCTGTAAACAGAAACATCCGAATTAAATCCCATATAACTTTTATCTTCAATGCTTTTAATTGCAAACTTAACGGATAACCCGGCACGGATGCCTGCAAATAAAAGTTTACCATAACTTAAACTTCCAAAAACATCCCTTACAACGCCTTCTTCCGTTCCAGGATTGCCTTCCGTATCAAATTTTTCATAAGTACCATAATTCATCAAACCGGCAAAGACACCAAGTCCCCCGCTCGTTCCCATTGGAGTCACGATCGAAATCTGTTCGTAATTTGCACCTTCAAAAAAAGTTTCAACGGACATGTAAACTTCATTTTTATTTAATGCGTCGAGATATGCAGGATTAAAAAAAATAGCAGACGAATCAAAACAATTTGCAACTCCAGCACCGCCCATTGACATGGTTCTGATGCCGGTCTCCTTGCTTAAAATCTCAAAAGGTATTCCGCCAAGTTCTGCAAAAATTACGTTTGCAATAAAAAAAGCAATTATCACAAATAACGTTTTTTTCATTTTTACACCTTTGGCAGTCCGGACAATCCCTGTTTTAAACTTTCTTCAGAAAGCGGGACGTCCTTCATTTGTTTTGAAAGATATTGTTCGTATGCGGTTAAATCAAAGTTACCATGCCCGCTGCAATTAAATAATATCACTCTTTTTTCTCCTTTATTTTTGGCATCAATTGCCTCATCAATTGCACACTTTATTGCATGAGCGGTTTCAGGAGCAGGTATTATGCCTTCAGTTTTGGAAAAAAGTATTGCCGCATCAAAAACAGGTATCTGATCATAAGCAACTGCTTCTATAACTTTTTCCTTTGCAAGTTGCGATAAAATAGGGGAAGCACCGTGATAACGTAATCCGCCGGCATGAATTCCGTCCGGAACAAATTTATGTCCCAGAGTAAACATTTTCATCAACGGAGTCATCTCTCCTGTGTCGCCAAAATCATACGCATAAATACCTCTTGTAAGAGATGGACATGCAGTTGGTTCTACTGCCACGGCTCTCAATTTCTTTTTGTTGCCTTTTAATTTATCATATAAAAACGGGAATACTATTCCCCCGAAATTAGAACCGCCGCCACAGCATGCTATCACTACGTCCGGATAATCTCCTGCCATTTCCATTTGTTTTTTTGCTTCAAGTCCTATTACCGTCTGATGTAATAAAACATGATTTAAAACGCTTCCCAGACTGTATTTTGTATCCGGACTTTTAACAGCCATTTCAACTGCTTCTGAAATTGCAATTCCAAGAGCACCGGGTGTTTCCGGATTTTCGGCAAGTATTTTTCTACCAACGTCGGTCAGATTTGTCGGTGATGAATGAACGGTGGCACCCCAGGTTTCCATCATAAGCCGTCTGTATGGTTTATGATTATAACTAACCTTTACCATAAAAACTTCGACTTCCAGACCGATCATTTTCCCTGCAAAAGCGAGAGCAGAGCCCCATTGACCTGCACCAGTTTCTGTCGTTAATTTTTTTACCCCTTCTTTTTTATTGTAATACGCCTGGGCAACTGCAGTATTTGGTTTATGACTGCCTGCCGGTGAAACGCCTTCGTATTTATAATAAATTTTTGCAGGGGTTCCAAGTGCTTTTTCAAGATTTAAAGCCCTGTAAAGCGGAGACGGCCTCCACAATTTATAAATGTCAATTACCTCCCCTGGAATATCAATCCATCTTTGCGGGGAAAGTTCCTGCATTATAAGCCCCTTTGGGAAAATCGGGGCAAGGTCATCGGGAGTTACAAACATTCTGTTGGCTGGATTTATGTATTGGTCAAATGGTTTTGGTAAATCAGCCAGTATGTTATACCATACGGATGGTATGTCTTTTTCATCAAGTAAAAATTTTCTCTGGTTTCTTTTCAAAACGTTAACAGATTTAACTGATTTTTGTTTTACAACTTTCTTTTTAACGTTTTTACTTTGTTTTTTCTTTTTCACGTAAACCCTCCTATGTGAAATTATGTTATTAATATAACACTTTGAAACCGTTTCGTCTACTATTTTTTACGTTCCGGTGCAGGCGTCATTGCAGTTACGTAAATTTAATGTGCAAAAGTAAAAATAAGAATGAAAAATTTTTAACCGTTGAACATAAAATTATTTTATGTTATCATCTTTTTCAATAATTTTATAACGGCATAATTAAAAGAGTATGTAAAACATGTCAATGTAATCTTATTAAAGATTTTGAAAATATGAGGCGTCATTGCATCGTCAATTACAGGAGAAAGCATGAATTTCGTAGACGTTTTATTAATTTTAATAATTTTTGCTTTTTTTGCCATTGGATGGAAAATGCGCGGCATTTATATTCTTTTTCTTATAGTTGCTTTTTTTGCCGGAATCATAATGTCAAACATAGCATATCCTTTTTTTTTACACGTGTTCTTTAAATCGTCCATAAAAGAATCAAAATCAATAATACTATCTTACGTTATTTCTTTTATTATTTTTGCATCAATCGTAGTTATAATCGGCATTTTAATATCCAAATTCTTTGACGTCATGAATTTAACCGTTTTTGACAGATTGCTGGGGGCTTTATTTTTATCGGCAATAAGCATAATCCCGGTTTATTTTATTTTCAGTTCTTTCGCGCAGATGAATCTTTTTGGTTTTAAAAATGCAACAAAAACGTCCCTTTTATTTCCTCTGCTGGAAAACTACATTCTTTTTATAATTAAAATCCCCATTTTTAAGACAATCAAAATTCATTTTATGTCTCTTTTTTCAAAAAAAGTAGTAATTTAAAATTATTGACCGGTTAGATGTCTATAGTAATCAAAACATGGAATCCCTGTAAAAATTCACGTCAGACGTCTTTGCCTTGTTTGTCTGAATTTTGTCCTAATATGTCGGATAAATCGATTTTTTCTTTTTTCTTTTTATTAATCTGTGAAATCCTCTGAAAAAGGACGATGACAAATATGATGAACAAAAAAAACAACAAAAAAGAAAAAATTATAAAAGGATTTAAATGCAGGAATACGCTTGACAATATACCCGCGATTAAAAGAACGACGACAAAACCAAGAACGACGTTTAGCAGTACATATTTTTTCATGGAAGTCAGGAAATCCTTAAAAATATTTTCACGTTTTTCTTTTATTCCAAAATCTTTTTTTGCTGAAAAACTTTTCGTATTGTCTATAATACCAATATATTTATCAATAAAATCTTCCCTGTATTTGCCCCTATTTTTTTCATACCAAATTTTTAAATCATCCAGTTTGTTAAATCTGGAATATAGCGTTATCAGCATGTTATGAACGTATTCGTTATAAAAATTAAATTGCAATGCCTTAAAATACACGTTCACTGCTTTTTTATCGCTCTTCTTAAAATATAAATTCCCGAGTTTTACGTATATTTGCTCGTTGCCCTCTGAATAGGTCAATGCCTTGTTATAATTTAATATTGCTTTATCAACGTCGTCCATTTCTGCTGCATTGTCCCCCTTTTGGGCGAAACTGATAAATGCCTGTTCCCGGTTAAGTTCTTTCCCGCACAAAGGGCATAGAGTAATTGCATTACCCGTCTCTGCACCACAATGTGGACAAATCATGTTTCAATACTCCTTAAAAAAGCTTTTTATTTTTACAACTGCTGTTTATTAATACAAACGTTTTCCATTTTATGTTATGAATTACTTACCGGCATCGGTCCAAGAGCAATTCAATGCGTTATTTATAGGGATTCGGATATATCGTAAATCTGAAACTCACGTAACCCAGCCAGTTATAGCCTCCGGGAAAATGAAAATATCCTATGTTAAAATTAATGAACCTGTCTATATACGTATTGATTAAATAATAATCCGGCAAAAACGGTTTGCTGTTTGATTGCCATGGAACCACATATTCTATCCTGAATGGTAATTTTTCGAAAAATGGTATTCTTCTGTCCATGCCGACATAATATGAAAAAACCGATGGCTTGACGTAATTCTGTCCCGTCGGTTCCATGCTTATATACGGGGAAAGCCATCCCATAAAAGATGTTTGTTCATGACCATTTGGCGAAAGCATTGCACCGAGATGAAAAGTAATCCCCAAAAACGTTTTTATGCTTGACGATAAATATCCGCCATACAGTTGAACCAAAGGCGTATCTTTTGTAAACGTTTTATTTATTCCAGTTGCACTGGTTGCTCCAAGCGAATCTTTAAACAGCAAGGTATACGTTCCACCAATTCCAAACGAAACTGGAAAATCAAAATCGTTTAAAAACGTCCATTTAACGTCTGCCGTTAACAAAGAAACGCCTATTTTTTCAATGCCGTCGGATTTCTTTACGTATTCGTCCATGTGCTCGCCATTTATTGAACCTATGATATAAGTAAACAACACGTCGGCATTCAATCCAAAATTGTTAAAAATATTGTTCCTGTAACCGGTTGGCATGAGTATCAGCCCTGTTCTTTGGTTTGGAAAAGGGACGACGTCCTGGATTTCTGTTTTTTCAGATTCATACCCTTTTACGTCAACCGTTGATATTGCATAAAAATACCTTATCGCAGGTTCTACTTCCTCATCGTCATATTTTAAATTTTCTTTGACAAATTTATAAAACTGCAGATTTTCAGCCGTCTTTCCCCTGTATATGTTATATCCCGCGATGTCAAACGAGCCTTTAAATGGCATGTCCCATATCAAAGATGCCTTTTCTATGTCCTGCCTGACTTTAAAATTATTTGGTTTATATGGCGGTATCAATAGCGGCGACGTAACTGCCACCGGGGTTGATAATATTTTTTTATCCTGCTGGTCAACTGCCTCTATCTGATAAAAATACGTCGTATTTGACGTAATCCCGGCATCAACGTATAAATTTTCTTTTACGTTCTCTGTATTTATTTTTACGAAATCGGATGGTTGTGCGACGTTTGAGACCTTTCTGTAAATGTTATAATACAGGTCTTCTTCCGCGGGTTTCTGCCACTGTAATTTTATCCTGTCAATTTCAGAAGTATCAAAAGTAACGTTAAACTGAAAAACGTTTTGTGGTTGTACGGTAACCTGGGATGGTGTGGAAATGCCTGCTGTGTCGGTTAACGGCACAGGGAGATTTACTTCGTTTCCCGGGTAAGCAAAAATAGTCATGCAAAAAAACAAAATTAAATAAAAATTTTTTTTAATCATAATTTTATAAAATTCCTTATTATTTTTTTCCCCTCTTCAGTTAATATTGATTCAGGATGAAACTGCACTCCAAAAAGAGGATATTTTTTATGTTTTAAACCCATTATCTCACCCTGCCTGGTCCATGCATTTATTACAAGTTCGTGCGGAAGCGTTTTTTTATCAACAACGAGAGAATGATAACGCGTGGCATTAAAAGGATTTTTTACGTTCCTATAGATATCCATACCGTTATGATAAATCGCAGAAACTTTACCATGCATAATCCGGAAGTTACGCTTTATCTTTCCGCCAAGGGCTTCCGCTATGCACTGATGTCCGAGACAGACGCCGAGTATGGGAACATCTTTCATAAATTCCAAAATGACTGATTTTGATATGCCTGCATTTTCAGGCCATGAAGGTCCTGGAGAAATTACTATTTTGGACGGCCTTATTTTTTTTATTTCATCAATCGTTATTTTGTCGTTTTTAAACACGAGCACCTTTTTCTCTGTTTCTCCGATATACTGAACCAGATTATACGTGAACGAATCATAATTATCAATTACAACCAGCATTCCCTGCTATCTCCTTATATTAAATTAAAATCCCTGCATTTTTCCATTGCTTCAAACATTGCCTTTGCTTTATTTAAAGTTTCCGTATATTCAAAATCAGGCCTGGAGTCCGCAACAATTCCTGCACCCGTCTGCATGGTTATTTTTCCTTTATTGTAATATATAGAACGCAAAGAAATGCACGTCTCCATGTCTTTATTAAAACTTATGATGCCGACTGCTCCCGCATAAGGTCCGCGTTTATACTGCTCAAAATCGTCTATTATCTGCATTGCCCTTACCTTTGGTGCTCCGGATACGGTTCCTGCCGGAAAAGTTGCCACAAAGGCATCAAAGCAATCTTTTCCCTTTTTCAGTTTTCCGGTAACTCTTGAAACGATATGCATTACGTGGGAATATTTTTCAACGTACATCAAATCTTTTACCTGCACGCTTCCGGTTTCACAAACCTTCCCAAGGTCGTTTCTACCGAGGTCAACCAGCATTATGTGTTCTGCCCTTTCCTTTTCACTGGACAGTAATTCCTTTTCAAGAGTCATGTCCCGTTCTGCCGTTTTGCCCCTTGGCCGGGTTCCTGCAATTGGTCTTACTTCTGCATTACCGGCGGTAACCCTTACCATAAGTTCCGGAGATGCGCCGATTATTATTCTGTCACCCATCCTTAAAAAATGCATATACGGAGACGGATTTATCGCTCGTAAACTTCTGTATATCAGGACAGGGTCGCCATAAAAATCGTTTTCAAACCTCTGCGACAGGACGACCTGTATTGCCTCGCCATTTTTTATGAGATTTACGATTTTTCTGACGTTTTCCTTAAAATTCTCCGGGCTTGTGAGAGATTTCATTTTACCTGTTTTTACCTTTAAATTAAATTCAAATTTACGGGGCTTTTTTAAATCCTTTATAATGAATTTTATTTTCTTTTCTGCATCTTCAAATTTCGTTTTTTTTATTTTATAGTTATCCTTTTCATTGATAAAAACGTTCTGGACTATTAATATTTTATGATATACGTGGTCAAATATCATAAAAAGGTCAAAAAGCATAAGATAAATATCATCCCAGTTTAAAGTATCTTTTTTGTCATTATGCGGGACAGGTTCATATAGTTTTATGATGTCATAACCAACGTATCCGACCGCGCCGCCGGAAAAAGCAGGTATTTCATTCACCGGAGCGCATTTATAATTTTTAAAAACATTTTTTAATTCCATAAACGGGTCGTCTGATTTTATGGAAAACGACTTGTTTTTTCTCTTTCTCGTTATTACGCCGTCTTTAAATGAAAAAATTTCGTAAGGATTCCGTCCCAGGAAAGAATATCGGGCTATCTGTTCCCCGCCTTCTATTGATTCAAACAAAAAAGAATGCTCAGGATTATCTATTTTCATATACGCAGAAAGAGGCGTATCCATGTCTGCGAGCATTTGTCCATAAACAGGAATTACGTTGTATTTTTCTGATAAATCCAGAAATTGTTTAAAATCAATGTTTAACATGAATCACTTCTTTCCTTTTATACACTTTTTGCGGGTCAAAGCATTTTTTCCCGCCAACGTTTTTTAAAATCATGTTTTTCCCCAGTTTCCTGTAAAAGCAACTTTTATAGCCGGTATGACATGCTGCTTTTCCTATCTGTTCCACTTTCATCAAAATTGCGTCCATGTCACAGTCAACGTAAATTTCCATTACTTTCTGGACGTTACCGGATTCTTCGCCTTTCATCCATAATTTACCCCGGGAACGCGACCAGTAGTGCGCTTTTTTTGTTTCAAGCGTTTTTATCAAAGCCTCTTTGTTCATCCATGCGATCATTAAAACGTCTTTCGTCTTATAGTCCTGTGCTATTGCCGCTATCAAACCATCAGAATTAAATTTTATCTTTTTGACGTCAAATTTTTCCATGCACTTTCTCCTTTATGCCTTTAAATCTTTTAATTATATTAAACTAAAAAAAACAAAAAATCAAAGATAAAATTTTTTGTTTGCAGGTTGCCGTTTGATGATTACATTGCAGATTACGGATTTTTTTTAAATAATTATCAAGTTTTTCAATTAAAATTTTTATTCGTCATTACTGGACAATTGGGAACCAGTTCTTGTTTTTAATGGAACGTATTTACTTACCAACCTCAACGTGCAATAATGAGACGTAGAGACGGGTTTATAACCCGTCTCTACGAAAGAAAATAATATATCTTTCCGTTGTCATCTTCTTTTCCCCCTTTGAAAAAAAAAGGGAAAAAGGGGGATTTGAAATAAATCAAATCTCCCCTATCCCCTCTTTTCCAAAGAGGGGATATTACTTGTCTTATCATCCCCCTTTGAAAAAGGGGGACAAAGGGGGATTGGGTAAAATAAAACCCGGATTGCTTCGCTAACGCTCGCAATGACACAGTAAGCCCCATAAATAGTTGAGAAAAAAAATGCAACGTTCCTTACATTATCTTTACTTCACTGTTAAGCAAATCCGGTAGTTATCCAATTTTTCCATTAAATTTACCGGATCGGCAATGGGTTGACCGCTTCTCTGGTTTAAAATAAACGTTTTATTTTCTTACCGGTATTCCGTGTTTTGCGAGATATTCTTTTACCGATTTTATTGAATATTCCTTATAATGAAAAATAGATGCGGCGAGAACTGCGTCTGCTTTGCCATCCCTTAATACTTTTAGCATGTGTTCAGGACTGCCCGCTCCTCCTGATGCGATAACAGGAACTCTTACTGCATCAGATACTGTCCTGTTTAATTCTATGTCGTATCCCTGTTTTGTCCCGTCTGCATCCATTGACGTAAGCAGTATTTCTCCGGCCCCAAGCCGGACTGCTTTTTTTACCCACGATATGACGTCTATGCCCGTTGGGGTTCTGCCGCCATGCGTATATACTTCCCATTTGCTTTTTCCCGCCCTTTTTGCATCAACTGCAAGAACTATGCACTGACTTCCAAATTTCTTTGCCCCTTTTTCAATCAGCGACGGATTATAAACCGCCGCAGTATTTATGGAAACCTTGTCCGCACCGTTAAAAAGCAATTCAGCCATGTCTTTTACGTCTCTTATGCCGCCGCCAACCGTTAATGGGATGAATACCTTTTCTGCCGTTTTGCGCACGACGTTAACTATCGTTTTTCTTTTTTCATGCGACGCAGTTATGTCCAGGAAAACAAGTTCATCAGCCCCGTTTTTGTTGTATCTGTATGCTGCCTCAACCGGGTTGCCTGCATCCCTTAAATTTAAAAATTTTATCCCTTTTACGACTCTACCTTTGTTTACGTCAAGACAGGGAATAATTCTTTTTGCCAGCATAAAAATTCTCTTAATACTGCTTTGCGATTTTAATCGCATCTTTTAAATCTATTTTTCCGGTATATAACGCCTTACCTATTATTATGCCTTCCAGATTTTCAAACCTTTTTTGTATCTGCATTAAACTTTCTATGTTTTTTAATCTGGAGATGCCGCCTGAAACTATCACTTTCATATTCGTATGTTTTAATACGTCAAGAAGTCCTTTTGTGTTCGGGCCTTTTAAAACGCCATCCCTTTGTATATCCGTATAAATTATTCTTTTTACGCCGAGGTCTTCTATTTCTCTGATAAAATCAATCAGTCTGACGTTCGTAACGTTTTTCCATCCCCTCACTGCGAGTTTGTTATTTTTCACATCAATACCAACGACGATTTTTTCCTTATATTTTTTAAGAATTTCCTTTAAAAATTTTTCGTTTGTTACCGCAAGAGTTGACAGGATAATTCTTCCTGCTCCTGCCCTTAAATATTTTTTTATGTGCTCTTCTTTTCTTAATCCCCCGCCTACTTGAATCTTTATTTTTAACGATTTTATTATTTTCAGGATTAAATCCATGTTTTTTGGATGCCCTGTCATTGCCCCGTCTATGTCAACGATATGAATTATCTTTGCTCCTTTAATCTGCCATAATTTTGCGACCTCAGCAGGTTCTTTTGAATAAACGGTTTCGTCTCTTACGTCCCCCTGTATCAGACGTATGCATTTGCCGTTTCTTATGTCAATTGCCGGTATTATCTGCATTTGCCACCTTTTATGTTTTATTTTTTACACATTGAAAAAAAATTTTTATAAATTTTTAATGCCCGTTCCGTACTCTTTTCTGGATGAAACTGAAAGCCAAAAACGTTTTTACATTCAACTCCGGAGGTAAAAATAATATTACCATATCTGGTTTTTGTCAATATGACTTTACTGTCTTCCGGAACGCAATAATATGAATGAACAAAATAAAAATAATCCCCGTTTTTTATTCCGGATAACAACGAACTTTTTTTATTAATTTCAATGCCGTTCCACCCGATGTGCGGAATTTTTAAATCCGTTTTAAACTTTATCACTTCACCCTTTATAAGGTCAAGACCTCCATGTCTGCCAAATTCATAACTCCTGGAAAATAAAAGCTGCATTCCAAGACAGATGCCTATTATGGGTTTTCCGTCTGCTACCTGTTTTTTTATAAAATTTACCAGATTTCTTTTTCCCAATTCATTCATGGCATCACGGAAAGCGCCGACGCCCGGCAGGATTATGCCGCAACTGTTTTCTATGTCTGTTTTTCTGTCCGTTATTTTGACCGGGACGTCCACGTATTGCACTGATTTTACCACGCTGTGTAAATTGCCCATTCCGTAATTAATTATTGACAAATATTTTTTCAACGCTGCTCCTTATCCCCGTAAAAAACTATATTTTATTTTTTGTGCTTGGTATTTCGCTGCCGCAAACGGATATTGCATCTTTTAAGGCAATCGCAAATCCTTTGAATACCGATTCTATGATATGATGGGAATTTTTCCCTTTTATCTGGTCTATGTGGAGCGTTACGCGCGCTCCTCTCACAAATCCGTTAAAAAATTCCTCCACGAGTTCGGTATCAAAAGTTCCTATCTTTTTTGTCTTTAAGTCTACGTTATAATTTAAATAAGGCCTGCCTGAAATGTCAAGGGCAACTCTGCAAAGAGATTCATCCATTACACCAAAAGAGCCAAACCTTTTTATTCCCCTTTTTTTTCCAAGCGCCTTTGATAACGCCTCTCCCAGCACAATTCCAACGTCCTCTACCAGATGATGAGAATCAACGTCAACGTCTCCAACCGCATTTACGGTCATGTCAATTCTGCCGTGTTTTGAAAGTTGTTCAAGCATGTGCGTTAAAAATGGCTCGTTAGTTTTTATTTTATGTTTTCCTTTTCCGTCCAGATTTATTTTCATGCTTATTTTTGTCTCTGTCGTCTGTCTTTTAACGAATGCTCCTCTTTTCATGTTAAAATCCTTTCTTTAAAATGTCCGTAACGATTTTATTTTCTTTTCGTCTGCCTACCGTTATTCTTACAAAATTTTTTAATCTGCTATCTTTAAAAAATCTAACACAAATTCCGTTTTTAATAAATTCTTTTTTTAACAATCCGGGATTTCTGATTTTAAGAAAAATAAAATTCGAATCGCTGTCTGGAAAATAATACAAGCCTTTTAGTTCTTCCTTCATCGTTTCTCTCTCTTTTATCGTCATTTCTACGTTTTTTTTGAACTGCTTTTCGCATTTTAAAGCATAGTATGCAGCAGTTTGTGAAAATGAATTAACGTTATACGGTAATTTTACCTTTTTTACAACGTTAATTACCGATTCGTCTGCCATCATGTATCCTATCCTTAATCCTGCAAGAGAAAATGCTTTTGAAAAAGTCCTTAAAATTATAAGATTTTCGTATTTATTTAATTCCTTTAAAAACGTTTTACCGGAAAATTCAAAATATGCTTCATCAATCACTACGAAAGTTTCCTTTTCCTTTAAAATTCTTTTTATGGCATCCGCTGAAAAACAATTTCCGGTAGGATTGTTGGGATATGCAATAAAAACGAATTTTGTCTTTTTTCCCTTTATTACGTTTATCATTTTTTCCATGTCAAGGTCAAAATTCCTCTTCCTGCTAAGCGGGACTTCAGTTACGTTTGCACCACAAATTTTACTTAATATTTTATACATTTCAAACGTGGGATACGGGACAAGCACATTGTCGTTTCTTTCAATGAAAGATAATAAAAGATAGTAAATTAGTTCGTCGGAGCCGTTGCCAATAAGCATGTTGCGGGGACTGACGTTTAACCTTTTAGAAAGAGCATTGCATAATTTGTCTGCAAACGGATCCGGATATCTGTTAAATTCCATTTCTTTTGCTTCTTTCAAAATTTTTATTTTTACGTTTACCGGTACGTCGTATGAATTTTCATTTGCATCAAGTTTGTATTTTCCTTTAAAAAGACCGGGGGCGTAAGATTTCAGATATTTTATTGCTTTACTTGTTTTTGCTGACAGCATGCTTTTATTTCTCTCCTTATCTCTATACTTCTGGAATGGTTGTATAGTTTTTCTTTTTCAGCCATTATTTTTACATAAGGTCCAAATTTATCAATTGCTTTTTTCGTGCAGCTTACAACGTGGCTGTGTTTTAAAAAATCGAGAACTGAAAGGCCTGAAAAAAATCTCGAAGTCCCGTTCGTAGGAAGTATGTGGTTTGCGCCTGCTATGTAATCTCCAAAGGCAACAGGCGTAAAATTTCCGACAAAAACTGCCGGTGCATTTTTTATTTCTTTTAAAACGGTTTCCGGATTTTTCGTTATTATCAAAAGATGCTCCGGGGCCTTATAGTTTGCGAGCATTACGGCGTCTTTGATTTTTTTGACGTAAATTATCATAATGTTTATCTCATTTTGTTTAAAATGCTCTTTTAATTTTTTTTCAATAAAAATTGATAATTGTTCAGACGTCGTAATGAGCAGGGAATGACCGTTTGAATGTTCCGACTGGGCAAGCAAATCGTAAAAAACAAAATCAGGATTTGCGGTTTCGTCTGCAATTATCGTAATTTCGGATGGTCCGTTTATAGCATCTATGCCAATGGTTCCAAACAAATATTTCTTTGCCATTGTTGAATAAACGTTTCCAGGTCCTGCAACCTTGTCAACCTTTGGAATTGATTCCGTCCCAAATGCAAGTGCAGCAATTGCCTGTGCTCCTCCAATCCTGTAAACGTCTTTTATTCCGGTCATGTCTGCTGCAACGAGTATGTAGGGATTTATTTCTCCATTGTATCTTGGCGGAGAAACCAGAACTATTTTCCTGACACCTGCAATTTTTGCAGGAATGACAGCCATAAAAACCGTGGAAAAAAGTGGAGCCTGTCCGCCGGGGACGTAAATCCCGGCGGTATCAACGGGAACGTATTTTTGCATTATTGTATACCCTATATTTTTAAAAACAAAATTTTTCACGTTTTCTCTCTGCTGTTTATGAAATTTTTCAACGTTTTTAATTGCGACCTTCATGGAAGGCAATACGTCTTTATCAATTAAATCGTATGCTTTTTTAACGACCGCCGGCGGAACCTTAAAATCCGTTATTTCAGCCCCGTCAAATTTCTTTTCGTATTTTCTAAGTGCCTTATCACCGTTTTTACCAACGTCTTTTATTATCTGTATTACGGCATCAGAAACCTGCATTTCGGTTTTATTAATTTCGTCCATGTTTTTCATAACGTATTTTTCCGATGCGTTGCCATAATTTATCCTTTTTATCATTGCTTCCTCCGTTATTTTGTTTTTCTTTCGTTTGAATATTTTTTTCTCTTTTCAACGGTAAGTAAATTAACCCTTTTTAATTCGTTGTTTATCAGTTTTCTTGTAACGGCAATGCCAAATTTTAGTTGCATTGCTTTTTCATAATTTGACGTTCCCCATTCAGGATGTTCTATGACCATTTGCATGAGTTCCTTTTTCTGTTCAACGGTTAAAAATCTTAATTTTTCAACCGGTTTCTCACGTTTTTCTTTTTTTAACTCTTTTAACGTTTTTAAATCAACGCCAAGTTTCTTTTGTATTTCCTTTGCAGAAATTCTTTTTTTCCTTAATTTTTCTATTTCGCGTTGAACCTTGTTTAACATTGCAGTATCCGTCTTTTTTTCCTTTATCGCAACGATGGTTATGTCGTCATTTTGCGGATAACCCATGGTAAAATCCTTTAATTCCCTGTCCAGATTGTCAATAAATTCCTTTGAGGTAAGTTTTCCGTATTTTTTTATGCATTCCACGAATCTTTGTTCTCCGAATAATTCCCTTTTTCCGTTCATTGCCTCGGTAATTCCGTCGGTATATATTACGATCATGTCGTCTTTTTGTAATTTTAGTTCTTCTTCCACCATGACTTTTTTAAATAAATTTTCGTCGTTTAATGAAATGCCGAGCGGAAATCCCTTGGGTTTTATGTAATAAACTTTGTTTTCTTTTGCTCTGAAAAGGATGAGTGGATTATGTCCGGCGCATGCAAAATTAATTCTTCTCGTTATTGAATCAAGAACCATGTAAAAGCAAGTTACGAACATGCCCTTTTTCATGTCTTCTTTTACGAAATTGTTGACCTTTGTAAGAACGCTTTTTGCCGATTTGTTTTGCGTAGCTATCAATCGCACGACCGTTCGTGTAATGGTCATAACAAGAGAACCCGGAACTCCTTTACCTGAAACGTCAGCAACAATAACACCTATAAGGTTAGGACCTACTTTTATGATGTCAAAATAATCTCCTCCAACCTCTTTTGCAGACCTGTAAAGAGGGAAAATGTCAAAACCTTCCGTCGTTGGGATTGCTTCGTCTTTGGGCAGAAGTGTCTGCTGAATGTCTTTTGCAACCTGAATTTCTTTTTGTATTTTCTCCTGTTCTATCAAAGATTCCTGTGCGCCCTTGAATTTTACGGCCATGTCATTAAATGCTTTTGCTATCTCGGAAAATTCATCTTCACCCTCTATTTCTATTCTACGATCAAGATTCCCATCGCCTATCGCAAGAACCCCTTCATGTAAAACCTGTAATGGTTTAATGATAAGCCCGAGAAGATAATATATCCCTATGGCAACAAGGATAAAAATTAATATTGAAATTATTACTATATTAATTTGTTTTGATGCCATAACTTTATTAATGTTATTCTGGGATATGACAAGACGGACTTCGCCAAGTTCGTTATTCTGAAACGTTACTGGTTCAACAAGTTCATATCTGTCTTTATATTTAATAACGAGGGTATCGTTGATGCGATACTCTTTTTCAATTTTCCCATGCGATTCAAATTCAGTATAAAGATACTGCGGATTGTCATGCGCAATTATTCTGCCTTCTGAATTTAAAAGCATGATTGAATCAATATTTTCGTTGTTTTTCTTTATTTCCTTGAACATTTTTATAAGAGAAAGATAATTTGCCCTGATTATTCTTTCTTTTGACGACTGGGCAATGCTTTTTACTATCTCTGTATTATAAGTGATGAACTTTTCCTTTAAGGTTTCTCGCTGATTAAATACAAAATACAAATAAATGGCGATGAATAATACGACTATAAACGCGGTAGTGGCAAAAACAAATTTTTCCCTGACGCTTTTTGCTCTTGTTGCAAATTTTAATATTCTCTCCGTAACGGTAGGTGCAGAATGATATTTTACCAGCGTAAGTTCGTTTCCTCTGGGCGTTACTTTATACGAACTTTTATCCGTAAGTTTTCTTATTATCCATAAACCAAGTCCGCCTTTTTTCCCGATGGAAACGTAATAGTTTAAATCCGGCGTCCTGAATTTATTCCAGTCAAAACTCTTGCCTTTATCAACGAGCGTAATGTAAATGCCGCGATTTGTGACTTTTGTCTCAATCAGAATGTCCCCTGTTGGCATATCTTTATAAGCATGTTTGATTACGTTTGAACACGCTTCGTCTATAACGATGATGACGTTGTTTAAATCTTTGTATGAAAAACCATTTCTTTTGCATATATCGGTAATTTTTTGTTTTATTTCAAGTATTGAATCTATGGTTGCAGAATACGTAAAAGATTCTTTTTCTATTTCTTTCTCTTTACTAAAAAACCACGGCATTATTTTTCCTCATTTTCCTCAAGGTTCCTTAAAATGGCATTAACTTCCCGTAAATTTTCAATTGCAAGGCGATTATAAGGGTCGAGTTCCAGTATTTTTTCCCATTCCCGTTTTGCCCCCTTATAATCTTCCTTTACGTATTTTTCCACGCCGCTTCTGTATAATTTTATTATTTCTTCGTTATATAAAGCATCGCGACTCTGCCCTATTATGTTTTTTATCAAAGAAATGTAATATCTGGTATTCATGTAATTCTGGTCCGCCTGAAAAACGGTTTCAAATTCAATTAAAGACATTTTCAAATTGCCATCGTAATAATTTTCAAGGCCTCTCGTATAATGAATTGCCTTGAAATATTCCTTTTGCCTTGATTCACCTGCAATTTGGTCTATTTTTTCACGCATGTTTTTAAGTTCTTCCGCCGCAAGAAGACGCGCCCGTTTTTCTACCTTCTGCGTCTCCACTTTTTCCTTGTTTAATCGTTTTTCTATGATGCTTTCGCCAAAAGCGAACCTTAAAGACATCCTGTGCTGCGTTCCGATTTCAGTAACAAAAAAACCGTAGTCCACAAATGCCGTATTAAAAAGTTCTATGCCTGCACCAAAAGAATATATGCCATAAGAATCATAACCCAGCCGCAAAGAAAACATTTTATATAATGAAACTTCAAGTCCCGTTTTAACGACAAAATCAATGTTAAAAGGCGCATAAAAATCAATTAATAACTGTCCGGAAAAATCGTCGTTAAAAATCCTCGTATAATTCATTCCCAGTATGCATTGTCTTGGAATGTAATCGTTATGCAGATAAATTTTTATCTGCGGTTCTATCAGATTTCTTAACACAAGCCCAAAATTTAATCTGTCATTTCCGGTTATTTCCATTAGATACAAAAAACCAAGGTCTGCCCCAAAGCCCGTGTCACTATTTTCATAAAACGACTGAAAATCAAATTTTAAATTCAAACCAAACTGTAATTCCTTAAAATAAACGCTTCCTCCCCACCCTGCAATTATTTCCATCAACGATTGAGTGGTAACGTCTATAGGTGTGCCTGAAAAATCCCTTAAAGTAATTTCATCGGTATTAAACGTCGCAAAAGAAAATCCAAACGTCCCAAAATTTAGCGTCGGGACTCCGACAACGACGTAACCATAATTCGTATCATAAAAAAGAGGATTATAAGCGGCTAAAACTTCCGTCCTTTTCAGGGTATTTAACCCGGAAGGGTTATGATAAATGCTGCTTGAATCGTCGGTTGATGCAACGTATGCTCCGCCAAGCGACTGCGAACGCACGCCAAGCCCGACGTCAAAAACTGACGTCACTCCGGCTGCGCCATACAGTAATTGAATTGAAATCATGAAAAGTAAAATTAAAACAAAAAATTTTTTCGTCATTCTATCTCCAGCAACATTTTTTGCGAATCCATATCTATTCTCACCATTATAACAGAAATCCTGCTTCCCAGACGATAAATTTTTCCGGTTCTCTTACCAAATGCCGTCATATTTCTGGAATCATAAACGTAATAATCGTCGTCCATTGTATCAAAATCAATAAAACCATCCACCGGATATTCGTCAAGTTCTGCAACAATTCCGTTTTTGGTTATTTTCGTTATCGTTGCAGGAAACGAGTCGCCTATTCTTTTCTTCAAAAAATCCAGTAAATATATCCTGAAAATTTCGTTTTCTGCCTTTTCTGTTTTTTCTTCCCTGTCCGATATGAACTCAGCAAGAAATTTTAGCCTGCTTTTGTCGGGCAAATCAGATTGATGAAATTTAATTGATTTTTTTACCATACGATGCACGAGCAAATCGGCATATCTACGTATTGGTGAAGTAAAATGGGTGTATTTATCAAGGCCCAGTCCAAAATGTCCGGTATTTTTTTCGGAATATTTCGCAAGAGGCATTGCCTTTAAAAGATTTTTTTCAATTAAATAACGCAAATTTGATTTTGATGCCACGTCAAGGATTTTCTGAAATTCCTTATTCGTGCCTTTTTTTAATTTTGCATTTAAACCAAGTATTTTTAAAAACGCGTTAAATTCCATGACGTCTTTGTTAAATGGCCTGGGATGGACGCGAAAAATTCCATATTTGCGATTTTTCAGAATAAAATCGGCAGCACAGATGTTTGCAGATATCATGAAATATTCTATTATTTTATGCGACTCAAGGAGTTCTTTCCTTTTAACGTCAATTATTTTTTTATTTCGGTCGTATTTAAACTCCGGTTCACCAAGAGAAAAATCCACGTTGCCATTTTGCCTGAATTTTTTCCTTAATTTTTCCTTTAACTCATTCATAAGAAACAAAACATTCTTTATGTCGTCATCTTTTACATGGCTTTTATCTTTTAAAATATTTTCTACTTCTTCATAGGTAAACCTTTTTTTATTTTTTATCATCGTTTCTTTTATGTCATAGGATTTAATCCCGGCATTTTCGTCAAACCTGATGAATATTGAAAAAGTTAACCTGTCCTCGTTTTCGCGCAAAGAACAGACGTCGGCAGATAGTTTTTCCGGAAGCATGGGATAAACTTCTTCCGGAAGATAAACTGAAAAAGCCCGCTTCCGTGCCTCGTTATCAAGATGCGTTCCTTCTTTTACGTAATCTGAAACGTCTGCTATGTGAACGCCAAGGACGTATCCATCGTCCTGTCTGGTCAAAGATACTGCATCGTCAAAATCTTTTGCATCAGCAGGGTCTATTGTAATGACAACCTCATCCCTTAAATCAACTCTTCCTGACGTATTTTTATGGTCTGTATTTTTTATGTTATCCGCTTCTTTTACTACGTCAGCAGGAAAAATCCGCTCTATTTCGTATTTATTTAAAATAAATTCCTTATATTGGCTAATGTCATTCGTATCGTAAAGTTTTGAAATAATATTTCCTGTTAATTTTCCTCCTGTTTCAATAACTCTTGCCAGTATTACGTCTCCTTCCCTGATTTCCCCATCCTGCTTTATCCTGATAAAAGGGCTCTCTCTGTTTAAAGGCACTGCAAAATAATTTCCGTATTTTACGATTCTGCAAATGACCGGATTTTGCGTCCTGCTGATGACTCTTTTTAAAACGCCTTCTTTACCGCCTCTTTCGGATTTTTTTACGTATGCTTCAATTTCGTCACCGGATAACAAATTTTCAATCGTTCTTTTGTTTAAAAAAACGTCTTCCCCGTCATTAACCAGCAAAAATCCAAAATCCTTTTTTAAATCCACTTTTCCGGTAATAACGATATCCTGCTTTGCTTCTTTTGAAACATACGTGTTTTTATATTTACTTATTAAATTATCCCTTACTAAATCCCTTAAAACCCTTTTTACGCCTGGCCTGTATTTTCTGTCAATCTTTAACCTGTCGACAATGGCATTTAATTTCAATGGTTTTTTTGAATTGTTTATCAGGTCAACTATTTCTTTCTGGTTTGGTTTTTTTTCCATAAACACCGTTGGTTACAGATTTAAAATTTTCTTTCTTACATTTTAACAAATAACGGAATTTTTGCAATATTTCACTGCATTTCCACGTCTGTCTGGGAAAAGATATAAATTTCATATAATTCTTTTCAAATTATATGTTTTTACAAAATTTTTAATTGTGTTGACATCTAAGAATGGAAGGATTGATTGCATTTTTTGAGAAATTCATTGCAATAGGTTATAGGAAGCAGGATAAGCAAATGTATTACTGTGAGACAAGGATAGAATATAAAACAAAGGATGGAAAGCGTCGCCACACAAAACAGGTAAACGAAAACCTGATTGAAGTAAGCAAACAATTTATTACGAAAAAAAAATATACCAATCCTTCCATTATATTTAGCGGACAGCAATGGATTGCTATGGATTTTTCATAAAATCCACCATTTACAAAGGATGGGACAAACATATTTTTTGGAGTTACATGACACCGGCTTTTAATATTTTTCTTTCCTGATACCCATCTGCCGTTTTTGCATCAAGGACAATGATATAAATGCCCGGCGAAACCATGTTGTTATTATTTGTCTTTAAATCCCATATTACGTATCCGGAATTTAAAGAAGAGTTAATCGTCCTTATAAGTTCTCCTAAAACGTTAAAAATTTTAAGGTTTACCTGGCCGGATATGCCATAACTCGGATTTGCCTGCCATGGTTTGTATCCAAAATCCCATCTTATTTTAAGAGTTTGATTGCTATTCATATAATAAGGGTTCGGAACAATGATTACGTCACCAAGAAAAGTTTTTTTCAATCTTAAAATTTCAATCGTTTTTGTAAGCATGATGTAACCCGTGCTTAAATCTTTAATGACAACCTGAACTTCATAAACCCCGGGAGATATGATGTTTCCATTATTATTGGTAAAATCCCATCTGATAAAATCCAGCGGTGACTCTGAATATTTGATAATAAGCGTGCTTTTTTCGTCGGTTATGCCTGCTATATCCGGTAAATCAATGGAAGCATAAGTCCAGTTTAAACTTTGTCCATAAGTCGTACTTGAAAATACAATTTCGCCGGCAGAATTAAAGACGGTTAATCTGACGTATTCCATGTTATTAATAACGCTTACGTCTCTTATCGTCGTTTCTTCATGTCCGTATGGGTCCTTTTCGGCTATCTTTAAATAATACACCCCGGATGATACATATTGTCCCTGATTATTTTTTCCATTCCAGGTAAAAGTTGTTGACCTTTCGTCAAAATTATTATCCGTAATAATGCCGGATAATATTATTTCGAGGACGTCGTTATTTCCTTCGTTAAGTATAATATTTGAATTAGCAGTTCCATTTACTTTCATTATTACGTTTTCAAGTGCACCCGTAAACATTTGTTCTGCAATGTTTTTAACGACTTCTCCTGCTTCATTATATAAAGTTACAATTAATAGATTATAGTAAATAATGGTCGGAGTGCGCGTCAACGTTATTGTCCCTGTTAATGTTATGGTCCACGTTGGCGTGCTTGTCCATGTTGATGTGAACGTCCGCGTTGCAGTGAACGTCGGCGTTGCGGTACATGTTGGTGTTGCGGTCCGCGTTGATGTAAACGTCCGCGTTGCAGTGAACGTCGGCGTTGCGGTCCATGTTGACGTTGCGGTCCGCGTTGATGTGAACGTCCGCGTTGCAGTGAACGTCGGCGTTGCGGTACATGTTGACGTTGCGGTCCGCGTTGATGTAAACGTCCGCGTTGCAGTGAACGTCGGCGTTGTGGTCCATGTTGATGTGAACGTCCGCGTTGATGTAAACGTCGGCGTTGCAGTCCATGTTGGCGTTGCGGTTCGCGTTGATGTGAACGTCGGCGTTGCAGTGAACGTTGACGTTGATGTGAACGTCGGCGTTGCAGTGAACGTTGGCGTTGCGGTCCGCGTTGATGTAAACGTCGGTGTTGCGGTCCATGTTGGCGTTGCTGTCCGCGTTGATGTGAACGTCGGCGTTGCAGTGAACGTTGGCGTTGCGGTCCGCGTTGATGTAAAGGTTGGCGTTGCAGTGAACGTTGGCGTTGCAGTTCGCGTTGATGTAAAAGTTGGCGTTGCAGTGAACGTTGGCGTTGCGGTTCGCGTTGATGTAAAAGTTGGCGTTGACGTCCTTGTTGGAGTACTTGTCCGCGTCGATGTTATCGTCCATGTTGAAGTGAACGTCGGCGTTGTAGTCCCTGTCTGCGTGTTTGTCCGCGTTGACGTAAAGGTCGGCGTTGCAGTGAACGTCGGTGTTGCAGTTCGTGTTGCCGTCGGTGTAGGTGTATTTGTTCTTGTTGGCGTATTCGTTGGCGTTGCCGTCATTGTTGAAGTAAGGGTTAACGTCGGCGTGTTAGTTCTTGTTATTGTTCGTGTCCTCGTTAGCGTTGCCGTCATTGTCCTTGTTAAAGTAAAAGTTCTTGTAGGAGTTCTTGTTATGGTAAACGTTAAAGTTGGAGAGCATGGAATAAATCTGACGTTGTCAAGATATGCATAAGAAAAATGTAAACGTTCCGCGCATTTATTTGCCGTAAAAGCAATTGTAACCGACCGTCCAACAAACTGGGTAACGTCAATTAAAATTCTTGTCCATGGCAAAAATTTAAAAGGTCCTCCTGTATCTACACCTCTTATTGGGTCGCCGTCAATCAGTAAAGGTGCCAACGCAGGATCGCCAAAACTAAATATTTGAGAAAATAGAACCTGGTTGTTATTCGTCATTACGTCAAATTCAACGTTTGCATCTATTTGCGGTTCATGACCTTCGGTATGATAACCACTTACAACAAGTGCAAGATATGCTTCCAGGAAACAGGCATCACTTGGAATGGTTACTGTTTGTTGTATTCTTGCCCAGTCAACGCGTCCATTTTCACCATAACCAGAAAATAATTTTGCAGAGTAATTGCCTGCATATACCATGTTTAAAAAATTTCCGGTATTTGGATTATAAGAATACGGAGCAGTTCCCTGCGTGGTTGCAATGGCATAAGGTAAAGTATCGCCAACACTATTTGTTTGTAAGTTATTTATATTTACATAATTAATTATAACAGTCCAGCCGTTTAATCCATTTTCAAAATCCCCATTTACAATTCCTGCAGCATTGATTATGGAATTGACAAAAACAGCTGTAATAAAGAAAGGTAAAAATTTTGCTCTTTGAAAATTAATGCCTTTGCTCATAAAAACCCCTCAGAGCATTAAATAAAAATACATTCGTCAGGCATAATAATTAGTATTATTTTTTAAATGTTTTTAACCCACATAACCACGTTTATTTTTCCCTGTTTTTGTTTGTTTCAACGTTAAATATACATGATTTTTTCAATTTTGTCAAGTACTTTTTATACGTTTAATTAAATCGTTTTAAAAGCGATGTTAGAAAAATAGATTTAATACTAATACATTTTTATTACGTTTCCGAAGTATATATTTTATAAAATTTACTGGATAATTAAACATTAATCAGGATAGAAGGATTGATATTGAAAAGCGGCGCTTTTCAATTGCAGGTTACTTATCGGTGTCTGGATAAAACCATTACAGATTTTATTTTTTACTTTCTATATTCAACTATTTCATATGGCATTGTGCATTTGTAATCTTTCATTAAGTTTACCGGATGGTAATGACCAAGCCATCTCAATTATATGATTGCAAATTTTATTCGCCGGCAGGTTCTTCCATTTCCTTCCACGAGTTAGGTATCATTTCATCGTCAACGCCCTCAATCTGCCACCATTTCTTTTTCTCAAATTTTACTTTTTCTTCTTCTTTTTTCTCTTCTTCTTTTTCTTTATTGCCGTTCATTACGTAATTTAATTTAAAAACATACTGAGGCTTGTCATACTCATTTATAAAAACATTTTCTGCATATAAATAAAATTCTACACCTGCAATAAAATAAAAACCGTTATAAAAATTTATTTTTACATATGGTGTAAAATAATAAACGCAACTCTCCAGATTATCAAAAGTATTTATCCTGAAATCATTTTCAAAATACAATCCGGCTTTTTGCAGTTCATTTGTAATAAAATCCACTCCGGCCGTAAGTATTACGTCTTTTGTGCCAACGTAATTATCCGTGAGCAGATTCTCTTCGTTAAAAAACGCAAAAGAAAATTTCAGCCGGTTAAAATCCAGTTCGGCGGACAAACCGGTTAAAAAATCCAAACGCTCTCTCTTGTCTATCAGACAGGGATTTGCTTCCATGTCAAACCATATCGGCACTTTAAATCCTGCCATAACGTTGACAAAATTGATTTTTTTTTCAATCATAAAATCTATCGCCTGTAAATTGTTGTAATTCAAAGTTCCGGTTTTCTGAAAAATTAAATCAAAACCGGCATTTATTACATAATCATCCGGTAATCCAAGTCTTAACAGTAAATTATATTCAAGTCCTCTTAGTGTTCCGGTGTATGAGTTATCAACGTATGAATAAGCGTCAAGAATATTATATTTAACGTAATATGTTGAATTTTCAAAATATTTTTCCTTATATATGATCTGAAATGCCCATTGCGGTATTGAAGGATTGTCGTAAATGAAAAGCGAATCGGCATAACAGGCGCTACAAAAAAGAAACATAAAAATAAAAATGTTTTTTTTCATTTTTTCGTCCTTCTTATTATTTTATTTTTATATTTTGCCGCATTATGTTCTTCCATCGTTTCTGAAAAAGTATGCTCTCCATTTTCACGTAAAACGAAATATCTGTAGTTCGTATTCTCGGGATAAAGTGCCGCCTGTATCGATTTAACTCCGGGATTGCAGATGGGGGTAGGCGGCAATCCTATTATAACATATGTATTATAGTCCGATTCCACTTTTAAATCCTGATACGTAAGAACACCGGTTTTTTTATGCAATGCATATCTCACGGTTGCACAGGATTCCAGTCTTCTCATGTATGGTTCGCTTGATTTTAATCTGTTATAAAAAACGGAGGCGATTTTTGCCCTTTCTGAATCAAGTTTTGATTCCTTTTCTATTATTGAAGCCATTATCAATACTTTATATCCCGTCAGATTTAATCCTGAAACGTTATAGGTTTTTTCAGGCGTTATTCCTGATTTTTCGACAAACCTTTCATGCATGATTTTAATTATCGTTCCTTCGTTGATTCCTTTAATAAAATTATATGTGTCCGGGAATAAAAATCCCTCTGCATTTTTATATTTTATACCTATGGAATTCAAAAATGTTTTATCCGTTGCCAGATTTATGAAACATTCCCTGCTTACTATTTTATTTTGTTCCAGAATGTCTGCTACGTCATAAACGTCTGAGCCCTCCGGAATTACTATCTTATGGGAAATCACGTCTCCTTTTATCATTTTATTCGTTATGGAAAATATGCTTGCCCTGGAATCAAATTCATATTCGCCTGCTTTTAGTTTTTTGTGATTGCCGGTAAGGATGACGTATAATTCAAAAATTTTCCTGTTCCTTATAAGTTTATTTTCGTATAAATCTCTCGATATTTTCTTTAATCCTGAGCCATATACTACGTAAATCCTTTCTTTTTTGTTCAATAAAAAATTACCGGGAATAAATATAGAAATTGCCACGGAAAACAACAGTCCTATAAATAGAATGAAAAATATGATAAAAATGTTTTTTTTATCAAAAAATTTTTGTTTTTCTTCCATTATTTATTCCCTTTCAAATTATCAAGATAACTGCGTAAAATTAATGCAGCAGCCACCATATCTATTTTATTTTTTCTCTTTTTCCTTGAAACGTCAAATTTTATCATCGTTTCCTCTGCATCTTTACTTGTAAGCCTTTCATCCCAGAACGTTATTTCTATGGCAGGAAATAATTTTCTTATCTTATCTGCAAATTTCTCCACAAAATCAGTATCGGGATTTTTTGAACCATCCATATTAACCGGATTGCCTATGAGAACTTTATCCGGTTTATATTCATTAAATAATTTTTTTAATTCTCTGTCCAGAGTATTGTTATTAAGTAAAACTTTTAACGGCGATGCGATCGTCTGATTTTTGTCACAAACGGCAGTTCCTATTCTTTTAATGCCGACGTCAAAAGAAATTATTACCATCTATTTACCGGCAACGATGTCCTCAGCCAATTTCAGCGCTTCGTCAATCCTGGTTATGTCTTTGCCGCCGGCTTCTGCCATGTCCTTTCTGCCACCCCCACTACCACCACATAATGATGCAATTTCTTTGATTATCTTTGATGCATCAAACCGGTCTGTTAGATCGTCGGTTAACGTGACCAGAAACGAAACCCTGCCATTTATAACGTTTGCAATGACGATGATCGTTTTTTTTGATTTATGTTTAAGAACGTCGCCGAGTTCCCTTATTACGTTTTTTTCAACACCCTCAAATTTAACGGTTACTATTTTTATCCCGTTTTTCTGTTTTGCACGTTCAATGTAAGTATCCACGTTTTTCAGAACATCGGTTTTTATCGTTTTCTGAATTTGTTTTTCCATTTCTTTTTTTTCGTCCATCAACCTGTAAATCTTTTCGTCCAGTTCTTTTAAGTCGGAAGCCCTGAACTTTTCTTTTAATTTTTCGACAAAATCATTCATGGACGTAAGTAAATCAAGAACTTTGCTTCCGGTTATTGCTTCAATTCTCCGGACGCCGGCTGAAACGGAATATGATGACGTTATTTTAAAAATTCCTATTTCTCCTGCATTATCAACGTGCGTGCCTCCGCAAAGTTCCATTGATATTTCTCCAACGGAAACAGTTCTTACCGTTTCTCCATACTTTTCCTCAAACAAAGCCATGGCACCTTTTTCTTTTGCCTCCTTAAAACTCATTTCTTTTTTATGCACAGGCTTGTTTTCAAGTATCCATTTATTTACAAGGCGTTCTACTTTTTTTATTTCCTCATCTCTTAATTGTGCAAAATGCGTAAAGTCAAAACGCAATCTGTCGTCGCCAACGTATGAACCGGTTTGTTCCACATGAGTTCCAAGGATGGACCTTAAAGCAGCCTGAAGCAGATGCGTAGCAGTATGATTTCTCATTATTGACTTTCTTCTTTCACAATCAACATGCGCCTTTACCCTGTCTCCTTCACATATTTTTCCCTTTAAAACCTTTACTTTATGGATAAATAACGAATCAATTTTATAAGTATTCAGGACCTCGAGTAACGATGCATCTGAAACTATTTCTCCCGTGTCCCCTATCTGACCGCCTGATTCCGCATAAAAAGGCGTGACGTCGAGTATCAGGTCAACTTCTTCGCCGCTGTCTGCCTGTTTTCTCGTTTTGCCGTCAGATATTATTGCGAGAACTTTTGCATTTTCTTCAACAAGGGTTTCGTATCCCTTGAACGTGGTGTTTGAAAATTTTTCCAGGACTTCTTTTGGTATTTTTGATGCAAGTTCATAATTAAAACCTTTCCATGATTTCTTTGCCATTTCTTTCTGCTTTTCCATAAGAGAATTAAATTCTTCCCTGTCAACTGAAATATCATGTTCCATAAGTATTTCTTCTGTTATTTCCAGCGGGAATCCAAACGTATCATAAAGTTTAAACGCGACGTCCCCTTTTAACCGTTTTTCGTTTCTATCCTTTATTTTCTTTATCTCTTCTTCCAGTATCTGCAGCCCGTTATCCATCGTGTTTTCAAATTTTTCTTCCTCCATTTTTATCATCTGGGAAATGTAATCCTTTCTTTCTGCAAGTTCAGGATATGGTTCTTTCATCATGTTTACTATGATCGGAACCGTTTTATGTAAAAAAGCGTCTTTTAATCCAAGAGTTCTGCCATGTCTTACGGCTCTTCTGATAAGACGTCTTAAAACGTAACCTCTGCCCTCATTTGAAGGGATCACTCCGTCACAGATTAAAAAACAAATCCCTCGTGCATGGTCTGCGACAACCCTTAGCGAAACGTCTGTTTTTTTGTCTGCACCATATTGCACGTTGCTTTTTTCTGAAATAAAATTTATTATTGGCATGAATAAATCCGTTTCAAAATTTGAATAAACGCCCTGTGATATCGCTGCCAGTCTTTCAAGCCCCATGCCTGTATCTATGTTCTTCTGCTTTAACTCCGTTAACGAACCGTCTTCCATTTTATTAAACTGCGTAAAAACGAGGTTCCAGACCTCCAGGAATCTGTCTTCGTTTTTTTCTATGTCTTCTATCGTTACTTTTTCGTTATGTCCGCCTTCCAGATCAAAATAAATTTCACTGCAATAGCCGCATGGGCCTACGTGTCCCATCTCCCAGAAATTGGTTTCATCGCCCATCCTGAATATCCTGTCTTCCGGTATTTTTACTTTACTATTCCATATCTTAAATGCCTCATCATCCTTTTTATATATGGAAATATACATCCTTGATTTTGGTAGTTTAACTACTTCCGTCAGAAATTCCCATGCCCAGGTAATTGCTTCTTCCTTAAAATAGTCGCCGATTGAAAAATTACCAAGCATTTCAAAAAAAGTGTGATGGCGTCTCGTTTTTCCTACGTTTTCTATGTCGTTCGTTCTTATGCATTTTTGCACGGACGCAGCCCTCGTAAACGTGATAGGCACCTTACCAAGAAAATAATCCTTAAAAGGAACCATCCCTGCAACCGTAAAAAGTATCGTTCTGTCGTTTGGTATGAGAGACGAACTTGGTTTTATTACGTGACCTTTCTGTGCAAAAAAATCAAGAAATAACTTTCTCAGTTCGTTGCTGTTCAAATATTCCTCCTGTGATTTTTTATCAGATAATTTTTAATATTATATTATAAAAACAATCACTGTCAACTTTTTAATCCTGAAAACATGGAAATAAGTATGGGAATATTTTTATCCACGCTCATATCCGGTAAAAAAAACATAAATTCCGGATATTTCCTTTCAAAATATATGTTTTTATTAAATTTGTGACTGAGGGAGTGCGTAAGTAAATTATAATAAAAAGATTGATGTTAAAAAGCGGCACTTTTCAATTGCTGTTTATTGTTGATTGATAAAACCATTTCAAATTTTGTTTTTCTGCTTTCTTCCTTCACCGTTCTATTTTCTACTCTATATTCTCTAATATGGCACCCGGCATTGTGATTTCGTAATTTTCCATTACTTTTCCCCGGCATAAACGGTTTAATACCTGTTTGCGTAGCAGTAAACGCATCCGTGCCGGCAGGTATCATACGCGCCTATGTCCTTGCTTTTTATGCAGCCGCAGTCCTTTCGCTGGCCGCTGTCTTTTAAATTCTTCTGCTTTAAAAAATCCATCAAAATCCCGTCATCAGGAAATATCTTTTTCATAAGTTCGTCGTCAATGCACTTATTGTGATTTATTCCAAATTTTAAAAGGTCAAACGGTTCGGAACACGTTGTAATATTAAGCCCCCAGTTCTTGTTTATATTCTGCAACCCTTCTGCAATTTCTTCCATTTCTTCCTTATTTAATTCCCTGTAAAAATCATTTCCCGTCTTTTTCAGATTCATCCGCACTTTTTTGTATTTTTCAATGTCAACGAATCCGATTATAAGTTTCTCGGTATAAACGCGTATTTTATCCCCTATTGTTTTTATCCTTTTTAACGTTTCGCCAATGCTTAAATTCCCGCCGGTCAAAATCGGGTCATAACGCCACAAAACTTTTTCCCTTCCGATTAATTCTGATAATTTTATGAACGTCCCTATTCTTTCGTTTATTTCAGGAACGCCGGGCTCAAGTCCTTCTTTTTCATAATCATTTAAGGTAACCAGAAAATAGTAATTTATTCCAACTTCATCAAGATATTTTATCTTATCAATTATCGGTTCCGGATGTTTGCTCCAGAAAACCACGACGCGTGTATTTTTAAAAGACACGAACATTTCTTCCCCGTTAAAAGGATTTTTCCATCTTACAAAACCCTTTTTTAAATTGTCAAAAAACCGGTCGGAATAAAATGCAGGAATATCGGTTGCCCTGCTTGCGGATACGATTTCAGGGTATATTACTTTTGTATTTTTTTCATTTATTAAAACGTAATCTTCTTTCCATTTGATAGACATTTTTATTTTTTAAAACTTCCGTCATTTTTCCATTAACCGGAAAATCTTCACGTTCATTTTTGTATCTGCACGGCACACCATTATCTCACGTTAAACGCAAGATACAGCATTGAATTACCACGTTCTATTAAAATAACAACCTGTTCATTTTTCCTGGCCGTTTTGACTGCGTTGTTAAAATCTTCTACGTTTTTTATGTGCTTTCCGTTTATTTCATGAATTATATCCCCCCTCATTATGCCTGCATCTTCTGCCGCCGTACCAGAACCAACGGATATTACAACTACGCCCTCTCCCTTTGATATTCCATACTGGGAAGCAACATCTTCCGTAATGTCGCTTACTATTATTCCAAGGTTGTTCTCATTCTGGGATATCTCTGGTTTTTCCGGCTCCAGAACCGCATCAGGGTTTCTTTCTCCGACTTTTATTTTACAACTTATCTCTTTGCCTTTTCTTATGACTTTTACTTCAACCGTTTTATTAACCGGAGTTGCTGCAACTATTGACTGCAATTCCCTGTATTTTTTTATTTTCTTTCCGTCAAATTCGACTATCACGTCACCACGTTGTAATCCTGCCTTTTTAGCCGGTCCGTTTGCAAATACCTCTGAAATCAGGACGCCTTCGTTTACCTTAAAATATTTTGCAAGTTCAGGAGTCAGGTCCTGTATGGCAACCCCGAGCCATCCCCTTACGACTTTTCCCTTTTGAATTATGTCGTCGTATACCTTTTTTGCCATATTTATCGGTATTGAAAAACCAATGCCTTCATACCCGCCGGAGCGTGAAGTAATTGCAGTGTTTATGCCTATGACTTCACCATCAAGATTAATCAGAGGGCCGCCTGAATTTCCCGGATTTATTGCAGCATCCGTCTGCAAAAAATCATCGTAAGGTCCTGCACCTATTATCCTTCCTTTTGCACTTATTATTCCCTGGGTTACCGTCTGCTCAAGTCCAAAAGGGCTTCCAACCGCTATTACCCAGTCGCCTACTTCTATTTTATCTGAATCGCCTATTTTTGCCGGTTTTAATCCTTTGGCATTTATTTTAATTACGGCTATGTCTGTCTCTTTGTCTTTACCGACCACTTTTGCCTTGTATTCCTTTTGATTGTAAAGTTTTACCGTAATTTCGTCGGCTGATTCTACAACGTGGTTGTTTGTTAAAATGTATCCATCGGGAGATATTATGACTCCGGTTCCAAGACTTCTCGTTTTAAAAGTTCCCCGCGGGATTCCAAAAAATCTATACAAAAAATCGTCGTCAAAAAACGGATCGCTATAAAAAGGGTTGGTTTGTTTTATGACCGTAATTGTTGAAATGTTCACCACTGATTCTTTTATTGCGTCCGCAACATCCTTAAACGACGCTGGTATCATCTTTGTTTCTGCAAACGAAAAATTTATTAAAAACAAAAGCATAATAAAACAATTAATCAAACGTTTCATAAACGGGACCTCCTGTGTTTCGGCCTTTTTCCCTCCATTGCATGGGCAAAAGGCGGTATTTTTTATTTTATTTCAAGGTCGGGCAAGCCTATGTTTTTTACATAATTTGCATCAATCGTATAAATCATATTTTTTTCCGGAACCTTGACATAAATTTCTTCCTTCCCTTCAACCTTTCCACCGAGTATAACGGTACCAAATAATTCGTCATTTTTTCCGTATAATTTTATTTCAGCCAGCCCCGGAATCAGACCGTATTTTTCCGCCTCGTCTTTCTGGTCAAATTTTTCAATTACGCTTTTATATTCAAGCCAGTAAAGATTGCTTGCAACGCCAAAAATGTAAATGGATTCCTTCTTTTTATTATCTATGTTTTTAAACTCGGAATATTCCCATTTTTCCGTGCCACTTTTGTCATGGTGCTTTACGGCTACGATTGATTTATCGCCATATTTTACGGAAATTTTTTCTACTTTATCCTGCATAAACAGGAATAACTGTTTGTTCGTTATTTCGTCAATTTTTTCAATGCCGTTATAAACGTAATCCGGAATTTCAAGTAAATTTTTATGTATGGTTGACTTTGCATACCTTGAATTTTTTGATTTATTTTCTTTCCCAAAATAAGCCCTTTGCACGTCTTTTCCCTCATATACTTCAATATATTCCAATGGATTTGAAAGTCCGTAACGCTCTGCATCTTTTACGTCCATGAAATCCTTTATTCCGGTATTTTTCATGTAACTCAAATAAGTCATTATTCTTTCGTTCTTAGCCGTTTTTGAAACCGGAGAAACTATGTGCCACCACCCGTCTTGTTTTTTTAACCTGTATTTTTTGTCCCTGTCATTTAGATTAATGACCATCTCCGTAACTGCATCGTCGGTAAATTTCATCAGCCCTTTATATCTTAAATCCTTTAATTCCTTGTCGCAGTCAAGCCGCAGATTTTTGGGGACAAGATATACGGTTGTCGTATTTCCAGGGATTGCGGCATAGGCAGAATCGCCTATGGGGTTATAACCGGCCATGTTTAATCTATACGTCTTGTCTTTTGTAACGAATTCTATGTAAACCTCCGGTTTGTCCAGATTATAATCGGCAAGATTTACCTGCTCTATTATTCTTTCTGATTTTGCAGCCGCGTGCCTTTCAAGAATGGAGCCAACGGTACTTTCATCGGCATAGGATTGTATTGGTTCTATAATCATCCAGTCATTACTTATTTTTTTTATTATGATTTTATTTTCAATAGTTTGAATGACTATTTCTGATACGTCTTCTTTTTTTAAATCCTGATATATCGTTTCCTTTTTGTTTTTTTCGGTTTCCTTGTTTTGTCTTTTTTTTATTTCACCAAAATAAAGATAAACGGAAAGCAAAACAAGAACGACCAATGCAGTTATTATCTGTTTCCCTTTCATATCTACGACATCCTCCTTTTAATAAATACCATAACTCCGATTCCAAGTATAATCAGGGGAACTATAATTGTTGGAATTATGAATAACATCCTTCCCGTAATTTTTGAAAGAAAAACCGGCTCAAATGCCATGTCCTTTGGTCTTATTGAAATCATGTCCCCTTCTTCTGCAAGATAACTTATAGTGTTTAAAATAAAATCCTTGTTTCCTGAAGCACTTAAAAAAGTATTATTGGCAAATTCGGTGCTACCTAAAAGGGCTATTTTTGTCTGCGTGAGTTTTGTAGTTGCATCCCAGTCAGGTTTGAACGTTTCGTTATTTACATTTAAAATGCCTGCAACGGCCAGGGGGGACTGCAGGTCTTTACCTGCATCAAATTTAACCGTTCCTTTTCTGACGCCTGCCATGTCAACTTCACCCCAGGAAGTCGTATTAGTCTTTGCAAGGATATTGGACGAAACGCCTTCTATATTTTCTTTAAATTCAAAGGTTCTGCACATGGGGAAAAACAATGCCGTCCTGAAACCCTTCGTTATTTCATGCTGTTCAAACGTGGATATTATGGGCATCAGGACGTCTCCGCCAAACATTGTTCCGAGTTTATCAACGACTATGTCGTTATGAATGATTGCACCCATGCTTTTTAACAAATTGTCCAGGTTTGGAGTTGCAACCATCGGGACGTAAGAAATTATTATTTTCCCTCCGCGTTTTATGTATTCCTGCAATATCTTGATTTCCCTGTCAAAAACGTCCGTCTGGGGACCTGAAATGAACAGGATAGAACAGTCGTCAGGAACTTTTCCTGCATTAAATAGTTCTATGTCTTTTGCCTCATAATTATACGACTCAAGTTCTTCCTTTAATGCACTGTAACCATTTTTTTCATTTTTTGGTGCGTCAAGCGAAGGTTCGCCATGTCCTTTTGTAAAATATACTTTTTTCTTGGTTCCTTTTATTACTCTTATCAGACCATTCGTTATGCCTTCTTCCGTCAATTGGTCCACTTTTTCAAACGTCCCTTTGTCTTTCCTGTTTAAAACAATTATTCCGTATCTATCAACGTTAAATCTTTTTGCGATGGAAGGATTTTTATCTGCATCAACGGATATGTATTTAAATTTGTTGCTCTTTTTTTCGTACATTTTTAGCATATCTTCTACCTGGGTATTATGTGCTTTTACGGAATAGAAATAATATGCCTCTATCGTTTCTTTTAAACTGCTTAATGCCTTTTCCGTCTGGTCCGACAAAGAATATTTCTTTTGTTTGGTTAAATCAACCTGGACTGAATTTAACGAAAAAATTACCTGAACGATCACAAGGATGGCAATCACGAGCAGGGTATAAATAATTGCGTTTATTCCATATCTCGTTGATTTGCTCGTAAAAAATGTCTTTACGTTTGTCCGGTCAGAAACGACGTAAACGCAGGTTAATGCCAATCCGGCAATCATGCCAATCATAGTCCATGTTGCAAATGCGCCCATTATAAGGGCAACAATTCCTGATAAAAGTATTAAAGACAGACCTGAAACAAACAATACTGTGTTTAATTTTTCTTTTTTCATGTTAACTCCTCCACTGCTTTGTTTCCAAAACTCTTAAAGTCAAAAATAAAAACAGGATTATGAAAACCAGATAATAAACTATGTCCGCCGTATCGAGCAGCCCTTTTGCCAGATTGTCAAAATGTTCGGTTATTGACAATTCCATGATAATTTTTCCTGCTTCCGGTCCCACCGTCTGTGAAAGCCACGGTAGAAGGAGCAATAAAAGAAGGGCGCCAAAAGAAATTACGGCAGCAACTATCTGGCTGTCGGTTAAACTTGAAATGAAAAGTCCGAGTGCAAGAAACGAAGCACCCACGAGCAGCAAGCCGAGGAAACCCGCAAGAACTGGTAAAATTTCATACTGGGAAGTCGTCCTTAAAATCAGAAACGAAATCATGCTGCAGACGAGCATTGCTACAAAAACGGTTAATGCTGCAAAAAATTTTGAAAGGACTATTACCATGTCGCTTACAGGATAAGTAAACAACAGTTCAGCCGTGCCTTCTCTTTTTTCTTCCGAAAACAACCTCATCGTTATCAACGGAAACATTATTATCATGACCACGACCACGTTGTGAAAATATGGTCTGAATATTCCGTCTATCATGGACAAATCCCACATCATCCGCTGATACTGGTTCATTGACCGCAGCGAAACCATGGCATAATAGTTTGCTATGGTTGCAAAAAAATAACCTGATAAAACGGCAAATACCGATATAACCGCATAAGCAACCGGCATCGCAAATATTATCGCAATTTCTTTTTTATAAAGTGCCGTGAATTTATTCCACATGTTATGCATCCTCCTTCGTCACAAGTTTCAGGAAAACATCTTCGAGAGTTACCTGTGGCCTTTTCAATTCAATCAATTCCCAGTCGTTTTTTACAATCCTGCCGACTATGTCTTTCGTTACTTTTTTGCCTTCTTCAATGTCTATGTTATACGTATACGTGCCTGCCGTGGTTTTATCAATTTCAACGACGTCTGTAACGCCTTTTATCTTTTTTATTTCCGGTATAAATTCGGTTTCCGGTACGTCAACTTCCACGTACATTCTCGAAGCACTTCCTGACTTTTCAATCAGCGTTTTGACGTCGCCCTGAGCCACTATTTTACCTTCATTAATTACTATGACTTTATCGCAGGTCATACTTACTTCCGGAAGTATGTGGGTTGAAAGAATTATTGTCCTTTCTCCCTTCATGGCTTTAATGAGATTTCTTATTTCAATTATCTGCTTCGGGTCAAGTCCGACCGTCGGTTCGTCAAGGATAAGGACTTCCGGGTCGTTTATGATTGCCTGGGCAAGACCTACTCTTTGCCTGAAACCTTTTGATAATTTTCCTATTATCCTGTTTTTAACGTCGGTTATTCCTGCTTCTTCCATTGCTTTTACAACGCAGGAATCTATTCTGCCCTTTGGCACTCCTTTAACCTCGGCAATAAAACGTAAATACGACAAGACGTCAAGTTCCTTATAAAGCGGCACGTTCTCCGGCATGTATCCTATTTTTTCTTTTACTTTTATTGGTTCTTCCAAAACATCAATGCCTGCTACTTTTACTTCACCTTCGCTCGGCGGGAAAAAACCGGTTATGATTCTCATCGTAGTCGTTTTACCTGCACCATTTGGGCCAAGGAAACCTACGATCTCCCCCTTTTGAACTTCAAACGAAATTGAATCAACGGCAATGCGATTTCCAAAACGTTTGGTAACATTTTTCAATTCTATCATAAATTCCTCCGGATTTAAAAATGCGAACGTTCATTCATCAAACATATCTATCATAGATACCTTTATTAAAAAATTGTTCCACTAAATTAATAATACATATTTTTTAATCTGGCAAATTTTTCAATTAACTCTTTTTCTTCTTTTGTTTCTGCTTTTGGAATTTCAACCTCTATTTCTACAAAAAAGTCTCCTTTTTTTCCAGTCTTTATGTTTTTTGCCCCGTAGCCCTTTACTTTCAGCACGGTTCCGCTTTTTACGCCTTCCGGAACTTTTACTACGACCGTTCCTTCCGGCGTAGGAACGTTAATTTTTGAGCCAAATATCGCCTGTGCCATATTAATTTTTTGTTTGAAATATATGTCGTCGCCTTCTCTTCTGTATATAGGACTTTCTTTCACGGCAAAAAGAACGTATAAATCACCACGTTTTCTATTTGAGGAGTTCATGTTGCCCTGTTCTTTTATTTTTATTTTATCCCCGTCTTTCACTCCCGCCGGGATTTTTATCCTTATCTGCTTTATTTCTTCCACCGTCCCTGCACCCTTGCATTGCGAGCAGTACTGTTTGGGCTGTTTGCCTTTTCCACTGCAACGCGGGCAGACCTTATTTACTATAAAACCGCCCTGGGAATATTGTAAAGTTCCAGTCCCGCCACATGTCGGGCATGCAACGATGGGAGAACCAGGTTCAACGCCGGTTGCATTGCATCTGTTGCAATCCACGGTCCGTGGGACTTTTATTATCGTTTCGCCGCCTTCAAGAGCGAGTGCAAAAGGGATTTCAAGCCGTGCGGTAATGTCCGTTCCCTTTTCCCCGTATGAATCCTCATCGGACGAAGTAGCAAATCCCCTGTCTCTTCTGGAAAAGAACATGTCAAAAATGTTTTCAAAACCGGTGCCTGACCTTTTTTGTCTACCTGAAAAAAGGTCGGAAAAAACGTCCGTAAAATCAAATCCTCCGCCAAAAGAGGAAAAATCAGTATTATTGCCGGCCTGTGAAAAATCAAAACCTCTTGACTGGGCATTTTTTAACTGCTCATATTGGCTGCGTTTTTGTTTGTTTGACAAAACCTCGTAAGCTTCGTTTATTTCCTTAAATTTTTCCTCTGCCTGTTTATTGCCAGGATTCGCATCAGGATGATATTGTTTGGCAAGATTACGAAACGCTTTTTTTATTTCATCATCTGACGCATCTTCTCTTACACCTAAAATTTTATAATAATCTTTTACAGGCATAAAAATCACCTTTATTTTTTCACGGATTGCCCGACCTATCAAACGGCGCTGCAAAGATGATATTTAGTCAGACATTGCAATTCTGTTTTTTCCACAAATACGTAATTGGTTAGTCGCTTTTATGCAGATATGCATAAAGTAATTTTTTCAGCAACCCGTTAGATTTAAAACTCCGATATAATATAATAATATATAATTGCAAATTTTTAAAGAACAATTTTTCAATAAACGTAAAAAATAATCGTCTACTTTTACATTGTTTTTAAAAATTAACCGCATATTTTAATTTTTTATGATAAAGAGACGCACATTAGAAACGGCGTCTCTTTATCAATGTTTTTATCTTTCAATTGTATGATGTAAATCCCAGTATCATACAGGAACTAAGTCATACCTGCTTTACATCATATCGTCATATCCGCCCATACCGCCAGGTGGCATTCCTATCTTATTCTCTTTTTCTTCCTCTGGCAATTCTCCAACCATAGCCTCAGTAGTTAATAACAAAGACGCTATTGACGTAGCGTTCTGCAATGCAGTCCTCGTTACTTTTGTTGGGTCAATGATGCCCTCTTTCATCAAATCCTTTAACTGACCATCGTTTACGTCAAAACCCATGTTTATGTTGCTTTCTTTCATTACTTTTTCAATGATGATTGAACCGTCATATCCTGCATTTAAAGCCAGTTGTCTTATTGGCCCTTCCAATGCTTTCTTTACAATATCAACCCCAACCTGTTCTTCAGCATTTGTCACTTTTATGTTATCAAGTACTTTGGAGCATCTTAACAACGTTACTCCACCACCTGGAACAATACCTTCTTCTACCGCTGCCCTTGTAGCATGTAAGGCATCTTCCACACGGGCTTTCTTTTCCTTCATTTCAGTTTCCGTTGCAGCACCAACGTTGATAACAGCAACTCCGCCGGCAATTTTTGCAAGGCGTTCCTGCAATTTTTCCCTGTCATAATCAGAAGTCGTTTCTTCTATCTGTTTCTTAATCTGTTTTGCCCTTGCTTCTATTTTTTTACTGTCGCCTGCACCTTCAACTATCGTGGTGTTGTCCTTGTCAACTATGACCTTTTTTGCCTGTCCAAGATCGTTAATCGTTGCTTTTTCCAGTTTCATTCCGGCATCTTCACTTATTACGTTTCCGCCGGTTAAAATTGAAATGTCTTCAAGCATTGCCGCCCTTCTGTCGCCAAAGCCGGGTGCTTTCACTGCAACACAATTTATCGTTCCCTTTAATTTATTTACTACGAGCGTCGCAAGTGCTTCTCCTTCTACTTCTTCGGAAATTATCAACAACGACCTGCCTTGCTGCACGACTGCCTGTAATATGGGCAAAAGATCTTTCATTGCTGATATTTTTTTGTCAAAAATCAGGATGTAAGGATTTTCCAGTTCTGCAATCATCTTTTCTGCATTCGTTACAAAATACGGGGAAATGTATCCCTGGTCAAATTTCATTCCTTCCGTAAATTCAACGGTTGTCTCTATGCCCTTTGCTTCTTCAACCGTTATTACGCCGTCTTTACCGACTTTTTCCATTGCTTTTGCTATTTTTTCTCCTATTTCCCTGTCGTTATTTGCAGATATTGTAGCAACCTGTTCTATTTCTTTGTTAGTATCTACTTTCTTTGATATTCTTTTTAATTCTTCCACAACGGCTGCCGTTGCTTTTTCTATACCTCTTTTTACGGGCATTGGATTCGTTCCCGCCGTTATAATTTTCATTCCTTCATTATAAATGGATTGCGTGAGTATCGTCGCCGTCGTCGTTCCATCTCCAGCAATGTCAGATGTTTTCGATGCTACTTCTTTTACAAGCTGTGCACCCATGTTTTCAAAAACGTCTTTTAAATCTATTTCTTTGGCTATTGCAACTCCGTCGTTTATTATCGTAGGCGAACCATATTTTTTATCGAGAATAACGTTTCTTCCTTTGGGACCAAGAGTAACCTTTACTGCATTTGCCAGTTTATTTACTCCTCTTTGAATAGATCTTCTTGCTTCCTCTCCAAACTTTATTTCTTTTCCTGCCATTTTATATCATCTCCTTTCTTATTATTCAATTACTGCAAGTATGTCTTCTTCTGATAAAATAAGATGCTCTACGTCATCTATTTTAATTTCAGTTCCTCCATATTTCTGATACAAAACCTTGTCTCCTGCTTTTACTTCCATTACCTTTCTCTTACCATCATCCATTACTTTGCCTGGGCCTACTGCTATCACTTCACCCTTTGACGGTTTTTCCTTTGCAGTATCAGGAATGATTATACCGCCTTTTTTTACTTCTTCTTCCTCCATTGGTTTTACTAATACATGATCACCTAATGGTTTAATCTTCATACCGTATTTCCTCCTTTCATTTAAATAAATCTGGATTTTTTTCCAATTTTTACAATACTTTTACTTTACTCATCACCTCCGTTCAATGTTCTAATTTTATTGGAATTGTTTTTATATTTTTTATATGTGATTGAAAAATTTATTTTTTCTTTTTATCGTCATCTATGACTTCGTATTCTGCATCAACTACTCCATCGTCTTTTTTACTTTGTTCACTCTGCTGGTTCTGGGGCTGCTGACCCGCAGGACCTGCCTGACCAGCACCTGCGCCGGTTGCCTGATACATTTTCGTTGCAATTGCATGCCATTTTGAAGTAAGACTTTCCATTTCTGGTTTTATTTCCGATGCAGGAGCGTTTCTGCTTAACATATCTTTTAATTTTTTTACTCCTTCTTCCAGATCTTTTTTTTCTGCTTCTGAAACTTTGTCCCCGACTTCTTTTAACGTCTTTTCTGCATTATATACCATGGAGTCAGCCTGGTTTCTTATGTCAATTTCTTCCTTGTTTTTTCTGTCTTCTTCTGCGTGTTTTTCTGCTTCCTTTGTGATTCTTTCTATTTCTTCCTTACTTAAACCGGAAGATGCAGTTATGGTTATTTTTTGTTCCCTGTTGGTTGCAAGGTCCTTTGCACCTACGTGCAGAATTCCGTTTGCATCTATGTCAAAAGTAACTTCTATCTGCGGCACACCACGGGGCGCCGGTGGTATTCCATCAAGATGAAATCTTCCTATAGTTTTATTATATGCGGCCATTTCACGTTCTCCCTGCAGCACGTGAATTTCAACGCTTGTCTGATTATCAGCAGCAGTTGAAAAAATTTCCGACTTTCTCGTTGGTATCGTTGTATTTCTCGGAATAAGCCGCGTAAATACACCGCCCAGCGTTTCTATGCCGAGGGAAAGCGGCGTCACGTCAAGCAGCAGAACGTCTTTTACCTCTCCCTGCAGAACGCCTGCCTGAATTGCAGCACCAATGGCAACTACTTCGTCAGGGTTAACGCCTTTGTGCGGTTCTTTGTTAAAAAACTTATGAACGATGTCTATGACTGCCGGCATTCTCGTCATTCCACCGACAAGGACGACTTCGTCAATGTCCTTGGTTTCGAGATTTGCATCGGCAAGTGCTTTTTTGCACGGCTCAATCGTTCTTTCTATCAAATCAGAACACAACTGCTCAAGTTTTGCCCTCGTTAAAGTCATTACTAAATGTTTTGGGCCCGTTGCATCTGCCGTTATAAAAGGCAGATTAATTTCCGTCTGTGTGGTTGAAGATAATTCTATTTTTGCTTTTTCTGCCGCTTCTTTTAACCTCTGTAAAACTATTTTATCTTTTCTTAAATCAATGCCCTCCTGTTTTTTAAATTCGTCGGCAATCCATTCCATTATTCTCTGGTCAAAATCGTCTCCGCCAAGGTGGGTATCGCCGTTTGTTGATTTTACCTCAAAAACGCCGTCACCAATTTCGAGTATAGAGATGTCAAAAGTTCCTCCTCCTAAATCATAAACCGCTATTTTTTCATTTTTCTTTTTGTCAAGGCCGTAAGCAAGCGATGCAGCAGTAGGTTCATTTACTATTCTCAGAACCTCAAGTCCTGCAATTTTACCGGCATCCTTCGTGGCCTGTCTCTGGGAATCGTTAAAATACGCAGGAACGGTTATTACTGCCTGCGTTATTTTTTCACCGAGATAACTTTCTGCATCTGCTTTTAATTTTGCAAGTATCATTGCAGAAATTTCAGGCGGGCTGTATCTTTTTCCGAAAATTTCAACGTGAGCATCACCGTTTGATGCTTCTACGACTTTATAAGGAACCTTTTTTATCTCTTCCGTCACTTCTGAATATTTTCTCCCCATAAAACGCTTGATTGAATATACAGTATTTTCAGGATTTGCAATTGCCTGACGTTTCCCTGGAGTGCCTACAAGTCTTTCCCCTGACTTTGTAAAACCAACGACGGAAGGAGTCGTCCTGTTGCCTTCTGCATTTACGATAACTTTTGCCTCTTTACCTTCCATAACTGCCACACAGGAATTTGTTGTTCCAAGGTCAATTCCTATTACTTTTCCCATATTCGTTCTCCTTTTAATTTGCCTTTTTCCGTATTATTAGGAAAGGCAGATTGTTATTTATATATAATTTTCATTGTTAAATACTAAGCAATTCTCATACCATTATGAAAAACGTTGAAAATAAAGGGTTTTATAAAAATCACGGTTCCAAAATGAAACAAAATCAGACATATAAATAGTTTTAAAATGAAATAACAGTTATTTTATTATAAACTATATCTTTTATAAATTAACCGGACTGTTTGATCTTACACTCCTGCGCCGGATTTCAGGACGGAATCAAGGCTTTTACCAGTGACTTTTGCATAAAGCACATCCGGGCAAAGGTCTATCCCACCCGGCCATGTAACCGTATTGTTTTCTTTATTAATAAAAATAATAAAAACGGCGTTAAATGTCTTTTCATCGTTCCATGAAGAAAATACGCATTTGCCTTTTAGGTCGGATAAATCAATTTTTCCTTCTGCACCGTCTGAAATTTTAACTTTAATTTTATATCCTTTTATCGGTGAGATACGTGTAATTTTATGCATACTTTAATCCTCCTAATATTACTGATTATACCCGGTATTTTTTTCAGTCAACACAAACTTGGGGTAGAATCTTTTTTGGCAAATTGCAAGTTTTATTGCACCACACCCAAAACTTCGCATGCATTTCTTGTAAAAAAACGACTTGTAATATTATTAGATGTGGAACTTTATTAACGATAAATGTATTTTTATAGTTGACAAACACTTAAATGGGTGACACCAATTATCATTTTTTGGATAATCTTATTTCCACTGGGCTACAAAATCACCGAATTTCAAGACACGATTTATGTCCCTTTCCGAGAACAAAAATGGCGCAACATCCCTTGAAATAGCCTTCATATCAAGGTTTTTTGCCTTGGCTATAAGCTTTGCCCTGAGTTCATCCATATCTTTGATGTCTGCTTTTGCCTTTAAAAACTTAAAATCGGGCTTTGAAAATCCGGCTAGGAACATGACATCATAAAAATCCCTTCCTTTTGCGCGTTTCCTGCCCAGTAAAGCAGTAATTTTCATTGAAAGGAGTGTTGGCAGGGGCGGGACAAGCATAGGCGCAAAAACGCCAAGTCTGTTCAATATTTTTTCCTGTGGTTCATACGCGTATTCCTGCGGCTCGTAATCTATCTGTATTATGAGCCTTTCATCCGGATGCTGCGAAAGCCCGTATCTGTAATAAACGCCCGGAAACCTCAAAAAACACCTATATGCCGTTTTAAACGACATGTCCACTTTCACATCATATCCTTCCAGTTTCAGTTTCCTTTCCAGTTCCATGCCCAAACCGCCAAACGATTCTTTGGTTACACCCTTTCCGTCAAAATCCAGATCCTCGGAAAACCTTTCGCTTTCCCAGCCAAGCCTGACCGCAGTTCCGCCTATGAATCGTAGGTTAAGCCCACGTTTCAGAGGGAATATATACGACAGTATTAGGCACTGCAAATACTCGGAAAGGATGAGCCGCTTAAAGCCCCGCAGCCTTTCAGGATATTGTGCAAGCAAGCTTTCCATGGGTATCATAACATCCTCCGGATAATCCCAGCCCCGATGCCGGGCGCATCGCGCTTGAATACTTTTGCCATCGCAGAAATCTTTTGAGGGTCTATGATTTCCCTTAATACTTTCCTATTCAGGCGGAGGCTTTCTATCGCGTCATCAATACCTCTGGCATTGATAAAATAAAAATAGTCCAACAATGCCTTTTCAGGCGAGGCAATAAGGAAAGACATATCATTCATTGTTTTGATATCATATCCAAAATAATATGACGGAAGCACCTTCCTATACGCAAACCTGCCGGCAGGCGTCGCAAATACCGCCGTCTTTCTTGTAGTTACGGATGTTATGGAAAGCGACTTTTCAGGGATAATGTCATAATACGAAAGGGCGCTTTCAAGGGATATGTAGGACGGCCGGTAAACCACGTTTGCCAACATAAAAAGCTTCTGTTCATCTAAATTTACCCCGCTGAAATAATAATACCTCCGAAGGAGCCTCTTTATGTAGCCCTTCTTCATCCACTCGTATAGCCGCGACTTGTCAAAGCCCGGCTCGACCTGCCTGATGTCATCGAGGGAAAATAAAAGCCTTTCCCCGAATCCTGCCTGCAGCTCCTGATATCTCATATAATTCTCCAAAATACGTTTTTACGTGTCTTTTAGAATTATACTAAAATAATCTGATTCTGTCAAGAGATAATATTTTGCGAGTATCCCTAATCCATATATTATATAAGAAGCAAAATTGTTGCTTATCTATCCAATCTTGGTCATGGACTATACGCTTATAGATGGGTATATTTAAAGAAAGAAGGTTATAAAGGAATAGGTGTCAGACCTTAAAAATTGACTTTTTCATTTTTCACCAGCATACTTTTTCCTTCAATTAATTTCAACGCCTTTGCCCTGCTTCCGTCTTTTCCTGCTATACGCGTAACCTCATCATCAAACACATCGCACAGCCGTTTCACGAATACAGGTAGTAAAGTGGGACCCCCTCTGGCTAAAGCCCGAGGCTCCCACAAAAAATTCAATCAATTTGTCCCGTGGAAATTATCTTTACGGGATTTTGTTGATTGACCAGGGGACGAGGAATACCGGTGATATTCCGCAGCGACCCTGGAACCCTCCTGGCAAAGTAGATAAAACATTTTTAATGTGTGCATCCTGTGTGCCCCTTATGGCACAAGCAGCATCCCAGTGAAATGACTAAAGTGGCTTATCCCCTATGTTATTATTTTTAACGCCTTCTTTTAATTTTTTTTGATGTCTTTTTTATAATTTTACGTTTAGGCATTAAAATTTCCTTGTTTTTTTAGTAAAATTAATTAACTAAAATTTATTTTAACAAAAAAAATAAAATATTTTTTTTAATTTTCTAAACATCCATTATTTCTTCTATATTTAACACATCCTGACCTGATTTTATGACATCCTGCAGTTTCTGATATTGTGATGCGTTGCCAATCAAAATTGCGCCGATGAGTTTGTTATCCCTTAAAAACATTCTCTTAAAAATCCCACCATCCTGTTTTGTCCGTATTTCCACTCCTTCCGCATGTTCAACGTTGCCGATTGAGGCAAGTTCAATGCCTGCAACTTTTAATTTCGTTGACTGAACGCTTCCCCTGTATTCCGTTTTCTCACCGGCGGCATTTAAACCTGCTGCAGTTCCCTGTTCTTTTGCCGCAGGCCAGATGCCATATATAATACCTTTATGTTCAGCAATATCACCGGCAGCATAAATATCAGGAATATTTGTCTGTAGATAATCGTTTACCTTTATGCCCCTGTCAAATTCAATCCCGGTATTTTCAACTATTTTTAAATTACTCCTTATCCCTGCTGAAAATAGTATGACGTCGCTTTTAAGCAGAGTTCCGTCCTTAAAATTTATTTTTAACAAATCACCGTCTTTTACTATTGACGAAGTTTGTTTTGAAAGCAAAAAATTCATGCCCTTTTCTTCGAGCATTTTTTGCAGGACGTCTGCCCCGTCTCTGTCAAGTTGCCTCGGGAGAAGCCGTTCAGACATTTCAACTATCGTTACGTCGGGACCCAATTCCTTTAAACTCATTGCCGACTCTATGCCCAGCAGACCACCGCCGATAACGGCTGCCTTTTTCTTACCTTTTGCATAAAAAATTATTTTGTCTGCATCGTCTATGGTTCTTAACGTAAAAACGCCTTCTGCATCAGAACCAGAAACCGGCGGTAAAAAAGAACTTGCGCCTGCTGCAATTATTAGTTTATCAAATTTTTCTTCTTTACCGTCAGAAAGCGTTATTTTTTTGTCCCCTGGATTTATTTTTATGACTTTTGAATTCAAATTCAATTTAATGTCGTTTTGCTTATAAAAATTTTCTTTTTTTATCGTTATCCTGTCCGCGTCAACCCTGCCGGACAGATATTCTATTATACGAGGTCTTGAATAATGGTAATATTTTTCGTCGCTGTAAATGACAATTTCCGCGTTTTTATCCCTGTTTCTTATTGCCTCTGCGGCAGAAATGCCTGCAACTCCGTTTCCGATTATTATTATTTTCATTCAAACTCCCTGTTTTATGTAAGGCGTAATTTACGTCATTAAAATTTAAAAACCATGGATACCGCGTTCGTTGAATCCGGTGAATTAAACCAGTTCCACATAAATAATCTGTAAACGTAATTTATTTCGCACGTCACCGGGACCGGAACTTTTGTCATAACGGAGATTCCTACTCCCGCCGAAAACGTAGAAGGGTTCCTCGTATCCGTATACATGTTATAACCAAGCCGTAAAAATAAGACGTTTATAATGCTGTGCTCTATTCCAAATGCAAACTGGGATGCCTCATAAAAATTCTGCACGTAATCAAATTCAAAATTTGTCGTATTATCCTTGTCAATTTTTAATGCGTATGAACCGCCAAGCCGCAGCGTAAGTGGAAGCGGAGAAGCCCCGTAATCAACGTCTCCTTCCTCTGCATTACTTCTGAGCGTTTTTATCGGTGCCCCTGCATTTAAAAGTGAAAAACCAATCCTGTAATTTGAATTATCGGGAGAAAAAATGCATCCAAAATCAAAAGCAAAAGTTGACCCGACGTTATCTCCTATCTGTTCCTGTATGAATTTTATGCTTAATCCCGCATTGATGGATTTTAAGAAATCATTTTTTATAAAATGATAAAGATTGTTTGCAAACGTTGCAGTTAACAATATGTCGTAAAAATTTACGGGGGCATCGGTTGCATCAACGTTTGCAATTTCCGGGATGGATCTGTATATAAAAGAAATTCCGCCAATGCCTTCAAGGAAAAAAATTTCAATCGGCTGGGCATAAGCTGCATTTATTATGGACGTCTGAAAAGATTTCCAGAGATACGCACCGGCAATTTCACGAGATTTTATAAAACCCACGGTTGCAGGATTATAAGGAATGCCCTCAATGTCGTTTGCAGACGAAGTATATGCCTCACCAAGCGCAAGCGGCCTCGCACCGGTTTTTTCCTTTAAAATGTCTGCCCCGGTTTCTTCGGCAGAAAAAATCATAAAAGGAACGAAAAATATGAGACAAAAGCAAATTAATTTTTTCCCCATGTTTTCATCTTCCCATAAAATTTAAAAAGTTCCACAAATGCTTTTACAATTACTTTTATTTTTGCGCCCGTCTGGGTGCCTGCTTTTCTCGGATAATGATGAACCCCGGTTTCCATAATTTTATATCCCATGCGTGTGGCTTTTGCAAGCAGTTCCGTAGAAATCAATGCACCGTCGGATTCGAGTTTTGCCTTATCAATTATTTCTTTTCTTACCAGTTTAAATGCACAATCAACGTCTTTTACCCTGAAACCAAATAGTAATTTTACGAGAGTCCCCCATGCAAATGCATTTAATTTTCTTATAAAAGGGTCCTGTCTTTTTATCCTGTAGCCGGTTATCAGATCAGCCCTGTCCGTATATTTTACAAGTTCCTTTATTTCATTTACATCAAACTGTCCATCGCCGTCAGTAAAAAAAATCCATTCAAAACGGGAATTATAAAAACCGGTCCTTAACGCAGCCCCGTATCCTTTGTTTGTCTCATGGGACAACACCCTTATGTGCCTGTCCTCCCTTGCCAGGTTTTCTGCAATCTCCTTTGTCCTGTCAGTTGAGCCGTCGTTTACTATTATTACTTCGTAATCATCGCATATTTCAGACAAAACGCGTAACATTTTTCTGGTTAATTCCTCTACGTTTGCTTCCTCGTTATGTGCCGGGAAAAATGCCGATATTTTCATTTTATCCATTCTCCATCAATGATTTGCAAATCAACCATTGCTATTCATCATTTCTGCCACTTCGTTACCGATTTTTACGCTATAACTCATGCCTCTGTCTTCCGGGTAAATCATGGACATGTTTGCAAAATACAGTCCTGATATTTTGCATTTATAATCCATCTTTATCTCCGAATAATTCGTGGGAATAATCGGCTGCGTTAAAGGTTCTTTTATAACAACCCATTCCATTACGTCTTTTTCATCAAACAACGGATTTATTTTTTTTAAATAGGCAAAGAATCTGCTTTTTATTTCCACGTCAGGCAGTTTATACGTCTCGCTTTCAACAGGCAGATATTTTCCAAGATAAATAATGACGTTGCCGTTATAATTCTTTTTTGGAATAAAATTCGTGTGCTCAATCACCGCGACAAACGGACTTTGTTTGTCTGCTACGTTTAACCAGTAAATGTCTCCGAGCGATTTTTTCGTGCTTAATGCGATGGCAATAGCCCCGTGGTAATCAATGGAATTAACCTGTTTTTCTATGCCTGCTGCCGCAACGTCTAAAATATTTTTAACGATAGGAGGAGCGCAGGTAAGCAGGACCCTGTCAAAATCAAAATTTTTTCCTGACGCGTAAACCCCCTTTACCCTGCCATTTTCAACGTTTATTTTTTCTGCTGCCATCCCGTTATATATTATTCCGCCGCCTTCTTTTATCCTATTTTCCAGTGCGTCTATCAATTTCTGAAAACTGCCGTTTAAATATCCGAGAACCTCCTTTATGCCGCCAGCACCTCTTGACGTAAATCTTGCTGCTATTCTGCCATATAACCACGTCATTGAAATTTTATCCGCTTTTTCTGCAAATTTTTGTTCAAGAAGAGGTCCCCATACTACTTCATAAATCTTGTTTCCAAAATTTTTTATTATCCATTCCTTTGCCGTAATCGTTTCAAATTTTTTCCAGTCCTTTACGCCTTTTAAAGCAAGCGATATGAGGCCGAGTTTTATCCTGTCCAAAAAAGGCAAAGGAGAAAATAAAAGAAGGTCAATGGGAGTCGTAAAATTATACGATTTGCCGCCATAATAAAATCCCATTTTTGCCTGCTTCCACGTCAAATCACCGGTTAGGTTTAGTTCGTCTATCAATTTAATTATGTCCGTGTCACTTTTAAATATGTGCCTGTAAAAACAATCAAGTTTGTTGCCTGAAAAATCAAAACTTCCCGCAAGTCCGCCGGTCCGTTTATCTTTTTCAAATATGGTAACTTTGTGTCCTGCATTAACCAGCCTGTAACCGGCAGTTAATCCTGTGATTCCTGCTCCAACAATGCCCACCTGCATAAATTCTCCTTATAAAATTTTCGCAGATTAAAATTTGCTACGTTAATTTTGTTTTAAATGTCAAACGATATTATTGATAAAAAAGTATATCATACAAAACAAGAAATTTATAGAAAAATTTACGACAAACCTGGAATAGGCAAATTGCAAGTTTTATTGCACAGCATATACATCTTTAACTCTTTGTCTTCCTTTATCTTTAGACGATGGGGCTTCTACTTGATGCACTTCATTTTACAACATTTACGGTTATCTCCCATGCAATAATGTATTTGACTTAACTTTTACGTTATCATACAATTTAATAAATAAAATGTCATATTCCTTTTCAAAACAAGGAATAAATTTTTGTTTCAAAAATATATCAGGAGAAAAAATGCAGGTAACAAAAGTTGAACAAATAATGTTAAAAGACGTTTTAAAAGCAAACAAAAACGATACGATTTTATATGTCTGTGAATTGATGGACAAGCATCACCTGGGTGCCGTTGTCATAGTTGATAGTAATGATTCTCCTATTGGCATTGTTACCGAAAGTGACATAATAAAATCTTTGATTGCATATAAGGAAAAAACTCATTTATTACCTGCAGGCGACATAATGTCTGCACCGCTTGTGACGCTGTCCCCGGAAGATGACATTGAATTTGCGTTCATTCAACTTGCATTAAACAGAATAAGAAGGCTCCCGGTAGTAAAAGACAACAAACTCGTGGGGCTTATATCATACATGGACATTTCAAATGCTTTAAGAAAAAATTTGTATAGATTGCAGGAAAAAACGGAAGTGCTTGAAATAAAGGCAATAACAGACCCATTAACCGGATTATACAATAAAAATTACATAAACGAACAGTTAAAATCTTTTTTTTCATTGTCCAAACGCACAAATCAGCCGATGGCAATCATAATGATAGACGTTGACCATTTTAAAAGCATAAACGACAAATACGGACATTTATGCGGCGATGAAGTTTTGAAAAAAATATCCGGAATATTAAAGGAAAAAACCAGGGAAATAAACGTAATCGGACGTTACGGCGGCGATGAATTTATTATTCTGGGACCGATATCCGACTACAAATCAGCCTTTTATATGACGGAAAGATTAAGGAACATAATAGAAAATACCCCATTTTATTACGATGATAACAAGAGAAAATTTAACGTAACAATAAGTGCCGGAATTGCAATCTGGAATTATAAAATAAAAAACTGCAAGGAATTGCTAAAACTTGCGGATATGGCATTGTATCTGGCAAAAAACAGCGGGAGAAACCAGGTTCGTATGTCAGACGAGTTATAGATAATTCCCGCTCCTGTCCGGTAAACATGAGTTTCAGAATATAGGCATCTATTTTTCATATCTCAATCACGTTTTTTACGATTTTGCCGGTCTTTTCACACGACGTTTTTATATTCCTCATACGATGCTCCAATGTAGCCACTGATTAATGGAAACGTAATGAAGATGCCGAGTCCGAAAGGCAATAATCCAATCAAAAAAACGATGATTAAAATTACGGCGGTTACGAGATGTTTAAAAAACCCGTTTTTCACTACTATTTCAATGCTGCGTTGCATCGCCTTTAAAACGCCTGAGTTTTCATTTGCAACGACATAAGGGCTGTACATAAAAAAAGTTATCACGAAAACAGGTATGAATATTCCTGCAATAGTAATTATAAAAATTAGTATCAATATTAAATATAAAAACAGCAGGACATGCGTCTTTTTGATAAACTTAAAAATATCCTTGTAATAAACAGACTCCCCTTTTTTTAATTTCGTAAAAACGTATCCAAATCCGCACTGAAAACCCGGCAAAAGAATGCCCAAAGACAATATGCCAAGAGGGACCGATAAAAAAGAAAGTTTTAAAATAAACCGGAAATTCTGGATAAAGATTTTTATTATCTTGTCCATAAAAAACTATCTGCCTCTGTATTTTTCTTTTATCAATCTTATGTCTTTATCCACTCTTTTTACCAGATTTTCATAACTTCTGAACTTCATTTCGTCCCTTATCTTTTCAATAAATACGACCCTTAATTTTTTTCCGTATATGTTTTTGTTAAAATTAAATATGTATACCTCTAATAAAGATTTTTTGTCATTTTTCAGCGTCGGTGCAACGCCGATGTTTGCAGCACCTAAATATTTTTTTCCTTTGTATAAAACCCATACTGCCCAGACCCCGTTTGCAGGTATGTCCTCGTATTTTAATTTTATGTTTGCGGTGGGATACTTAAAACCGAGTTGCCTGCCATGCACCACCTTACCCGTTATTGAATATCGTCTTCCGAGCATTTTTTCTGCTAATTTTATGTTTCCTTCCTTTAAACACTTTCTGATAAGCGTGGAACTTACTTTTCTGCCGTTTATTTTTACGTCAGGGACTATGATAGTTTTAAAATTTAATTCTTTACCCATTTTTTTTAACAATCTGACGTCTCCGGACTGATTTTTACCGAAAACAAAATCCTCTCCGGCTACAATGCAATGTAAATTTATGTTCTTTAAAACGTATTTTCTTATAAAATCATCCGCGGATAGTGATTTTATTCTGCCGAACTTTTCCATAAGAACGACGTCAACGCCTAAAATTTTCAATCTGTTGATTTTTGCTTCGGTATCTTTTATTGTCTTTATTTCGCTTTTTTCCAGAAATTTTTCCGGATGGACGTCAAAAGTCAAAACCGCACTTATTCCATGTATTTTTCTGGCTGTGTTTATGACTTTTTTTATAAGACGCCGATGACCTACGTGCATGCCATCAAAAACACCAATGGTTAAAACAACTTTTTTTTTTACGTTTTTAAAAGAATGAATTGAAGTGAAAATTTTCATTTATTTATCATATTAACCTTTGCTTTTTTTTTATTGCAGATAATACAATACGGATAGCTTCGTTTAAACTCTTATGAATAACGCAGCCCGATGCGTATTTATGTCCGCCTCCGCTAAACAAGGTCGCAATGCTGTTAACGTCAAAACCGGATTTAGCCCTGAAACTTACTTTTATCAGGTTTTTCCCGTATTCTTTAAAAAGAACCGCGATTTGAACGTCTTTGATGTTTCTTATCAGATTAATAAAAGTGTCGGTCTCGTTGTCATGTGCTTTTGTTTCTGCAAACATTTTTTTTGTTAGAACGCTCCACCCAATGCCATTTTCTATTTTTATCTTTGACAGCATCTGAGACATAAGTTTCGTGCTTTCAGGTGAAGTTGCATATACGTTTGAAGAAATAAAAGATGGTTTTGCACCTTTTTTAATGAGCGTTGCAGTCGTATTATGAACTTCCGGCGTTGAATTTGAAAAATTAAAAGAACCCGTATCCGTTATTATGGCCGTATACAGTGCCGTTGCAACGTCAGAATCTATCTTCCATCCGGCTTTATTAAAAAAATCAAAAAGCTGCATTCCGACGGCAGAAGCATTTGAATCTATTATGTTTATATCCGCATATTTTGTATTACCGAGATGATGGTCTATGTTAACGCTTATCTTTGCATTTCTTTTAAAATCAATAATCCCACCGCTTCTTTCTTTATCGGAACACTCAAGCAATACAAGAACGTCATATTTTTTGTCAACCGAACTAACTTTTTTTATTTTGTCAATGTAAGGTAAAAAATTATATATCAAAGGTATGGTATCTCTGGTTACGAAATCCACTTTTTTACCTGCTTTAAGCAAAATGCTCATAAGGCCAATACCCGAACCGATTCCATCCCCATCAGGATTGATATGTGTTGTTATAAGAATCGTTTTTGCGTCTTTAAAAACTTTTTTTAGTAATGCAACTTCTTTTTTTTTCATTTTGTTTTGTTATCCTCAATTTTTTTTAAAATTTTGAATATTTTGTCCTGCTTATCGTAAGAATCGTCAATTTTAAATATCAATTCCGGATTATATCTTATTTTTATTGACTCTCCGACTAATTTTCTGATAAATCCCGTTGCATTTTTTAATCCATCATAATTGGAATTTTTCTCCTTGTCGTCTCCCATTATGCTCACGTAAACGTGTGCTATTCTGTAATCGTTAGTTAAGCTTACGTTCGTTACCGTAACGAAATGGATTCTCGGGTCTTTTATCTTTTGCATTATTATCAGACTGATTTCCCTTTTTAACAGACTTTCGAGACGTTTTTTACGTATGTTATTCATGTTTTCTCCTCATAAAATCTCTATCTGACTGTTCAGAATCTCAAAGCCCTTTTTCTCACGTTCAATAAAATTCAGTATCTGATTAAAAGTGGACGATAATATTTTTTCATCGTTACTTATGCAGGCAATTGCTATTACCGCTCTTTGCCATTTGTCCTGGTATGCCGCCTCAATTATTGAGACGTTAAATTTATTTCTTAACCTGCTTTTTAATCCTGATAATGCAAATCTTTTTTGTTTTAATGAACCGCATTGGCTTAGATATAACTCCGCCTGAAGCAGACCTATTTTCATGTTTATATCATCAGATTTTTTTTACTTTTTGTATTTCATGATAAAATACAAGAACGTCGCCCGGCTGGATATCCTTATATCCGTCAATAATTACTCCAAATTCAAATTTTTCCTTTACTTCTTTTACGTTATCCTTAAACCTTTTCAAAGATTCAACGCGGCCTTTTAATATTTCCTTGTTGCCTCTGAAAACGCTGACCGTGGAGTCGTGATATGCTTTGCCAAATTTCAGATAACTTCCGGCTATGAATTTGTTTTCACTTTCAACAAAAAATTGCTGTCTTACTTCTGCTTCACCTATTTTTACGGTTTCGTATTCCGGTTCAAGCATACCGGACAGCGATGCTTTTATTGCATCAACAACCTCATAAATAATGTGATAAATTTTTATTTCAACGCCTTCTTTTACAGCAAGTTCCTTTGCAGCCGGCAACGTTGATACAAAAAATCCGATGATAATGGCATCCGATGCATCGGCCAGAAGCACGTCGTTTTCCGTAATATCTCCAACGTCTTTGTGTATTATCTGTATGTTGACGTCCGTTTCAGCAGAAATTCTTATTATTGCGTCGGATATGGCTTCAATGGACCCCATCGTATCACCCTTTAAAATCAGATATAATTTTTTTTCTGCGCCAAGTTTTATTTTTTTATGAAAATCTTCCAGCGTCATTTTTTTCTTTTTCTTTTCCTCTGATATCCTTCTTAGTTCAATGGATCTCTTCGTGGCAATTTCCTTTACCTGCTTTTCACTCTCTAATACCCGAAATTTATCGCCGGAATTAGGGACATCTTCAAATCCGAGAATTTCTACGGGGGCTACTGCCATCGCCTCTTTTACTTTCTCTCCTTTATCGTTGAAAATGGCACGAACCTTACCATACGTCCAGTTGGTTATAAAAGGGTCTCCAACTTTTAACGTTCCTCTTTGTACGAGGACGGTTCCAACTGGTCCACGGCCTTTATCAAGTCGTCCCTCTATTATTATTCCATCAGCCATGGTTTTAACGTTTGTCTTTAATTCGAGCATTTCTGCTTCAAGAATTATTTTTTCAAGAAGTTCCTGTATGCCAATTCTTTTTTTTGCAGAAATCAGGACGAACTGGGTTTTACCACCCCATTCTTCCGGAACCAGATTATATTTTGTAAGTTCCTGTTTTATTCTTTCGGGTTGGACTCCTTCTTTGTCTATTTTATTTATCGCAACTATTATCGGGACGTCGGCCGCTTTGGCGTGATTTATTGCCTCAACCGTCTGCGGCATAACGCCATCGTCTGCCGCAACTATCAGGACGACGATGTCGGCGCCTTTGGCTCCCCGAGCCCTCATTGCCGTAAAAGCAGCATGCCCCGGAGTGTCAAGAAATACTATGCCGCCGTGCGGAGTTTCAACTTTATATGCCCCTATCTTCTGGGTTATTCCGCCCGTTTCCTTTGAAACCAGATTTGACTCCCGTATTGCATCAAGCAGCGACGTCTTGCCATGGTCAACGTGTCCCATTATTGTAACTATCGGATCTCTTTTCGTTAAATCCCCTGCTTTATCTTCTGCTTCCGTTATAAATAAATCGTCGCCGGTAACGTCTTTAAATCTTACTTCTTTGCCGAATTCAGAAGATACAATCTGTATTTCCTCTTCGGTTAACGTCTGGTTTATGGTTACTATCAGGCCAAGCGAAAAAAACTTTTTTATGAGTTCAGTAGATTTTATTTCAAATTGTTTTGCAAGTTCGCCAACGGTTATCGACCTGCTTATTTCAATTACGTTTTTATTTTCCTTTTTCCCATGCAAAGCAACCTGCGGAATTGACTGCTTTTCATCTGTCTTCTGGGTTGCCTGTTCAACCTTTATTTCCTTTACCGGTCTTACTTCCTTTACTTCCTTTACTTCCTGCTCTTCCTGTTCTTTTATGACTTTCTCGTCTTTTTTCGTATCTGTAACCTTTGCCTCGCCTTTGCTTTTATTTAATTTATCATTTATTATTTTTATTTCTTCTTCAGTAATCGTGTTCATGTGGCTTTTTACGCTATGACCCTCTTTGTTCAGCAATTCCATTATCTGTTTTGAATCTATGTTTAATTTTTTTGCAATTTCATATATTCTCATTTTGCCCTTCTTCTTCCTGTATCTTCTCATGTTCTATTATTTCAATTGCCCTGTCTTTTAATTTTTTTATGTGCTCTTCGTCCTGTCCCAGTATTTCTGACAGCAGAGAATTTCTTGCAGCCATAAAATCCTTTAAATTTTTTATGCCTTCCTGTTTTAATTTTTTTAATAAAATTACGGGAATGTCGCTTAACTTAAACAAATCATATTCCAGTTGTTCTTCAAAATTCTTTTTCATTTCATTTAATTTATCTTCCATAAATTCACTTTCTCTCAATACAGAAACTTTCCATTTTGTAATTTTGGCCACAAGACGCATATTGACGCCGTTTTTACCAATAACCTGTGAAAATTGCTCGTCAGGAACGGCAATTATTGCATATTTATTTGGTTCGTCTATATAAATATTTTTGATGGCTATAGGCGCTATTGCACTTTCCAGATATTTTTTTATGTCGTTGCTGAATAATACCACGTCCACTTTTTCGCCCTGCAATTCTCTTATTATCGTCTGTATCCTGCTTCCTTTTACTCCAATGCAGGCACCTACCGGGTCTATATGAGCGTCTTTTGACGCAACGACGATTTTTGTTTTTATTCCAGGTTCTCTTGCAACGTATACAACCTCAACTACTCCCTGGTCAATTTCTGTTATTTCCATTGCAAATATTTTTTTGATAAACCCAGGGTGCGTCCTTGAAAGTTCAAGAAAAGGATTTTCTCTTCCCCTTTTTACTTTTAAAATATAAGTACGGATTCTGTCGCCAACCTTAAACTCTTCCCTGCCAACCTGCTCTTTTTTTTTCAGGATGCCTTCTGCCGTCCCAAAATCAATTATAAAATTACCGTTTTCTTCAATTGTATGCACAACACCGGTTATTATTTCACCTTCTTTATTTTTATACTCCTGAAACAACTGTTCCTTTTCTATTTCTCTTATTTTCTGTGATATAACCTGCTTTGTCGTCTGGGCTGCTATTCTTCCAAACTCCTTTGGATAAAATAAAACCTCTATTTCATCGCCAATCTTTACATCGGGTTTCGTTTTCTGCGCCTCATCAAAAGAAATTTCGGTATATTCGTTCTGGGCATTTTCAACGACCGTTTTTGCCCAGAAAAATTTTATGTCATTTTCGTCAAATTCTACTCTTATTTTTGTTTTTACCCCATAGACCTTTCTTGCAGCAGACGTTATGCCACGCTCAAATGCTTTAATTAATTCCACTCTGTCTATGTTTTTTATTTTTTCAACCTGTTGCAAAAATATCTGTATTTCGTTTGACATAAAAATGCCTCTTTTAAATTTTTATTTCACCAGCAAGATTCGCCTTTTTAACGTTGTTAAAATCAACTTCAACAATTCCGGCATTTGTATCAATTGCTATTGTATCATTTAATATTTTATCTATATTACCTTCCAGAAAATTCATGCTGTTTACCGGTTCGTTGGTAACTATTTTTACCTTTTTTCCAATAAATTTTTTAAAGTCTTCAATCTTTTTTAACGGTCTGTCTATACCCGGTGACGATACTTCCAGGGAAAAATTATATCCTGAAGCACCAAGTAAAATATTTACCGATTTACTAATAAAAGTGCAATCGTCCAGGGATACGCCACCCTGCTTATCTATTATTATTCTTAAATAATCCGTATTAATTAGATCTATGTCTACGAGTTCCATAAAATTATCCTTTATTATTGGCTCAATTAAACCAATAATACGTTGCTTTAAGTCCTGATTTGTCATAAATACCTCAATAAAATCAAAAAGTGGGGTCATACAATTTCCCCACTTCCGTGGATTTATCAATAAAATCTATACTATATTCTTTTTACTATACATACAGGCATTACTATATGAATAAATATAGCATAAGTTTCATCATAAGGCAAGATAGTTTTATGTTTAGTTTCGTAAATAATCAGCGAATTTCATTGGTTGAAATAATAATTTTCAATTGAAGCCTTTTGGGTAAAAAATTTAGTGTTTTGTAGACGCATTTCAGTAATTAATTTTTTAAATATTTCTAAAAATCTCTTCAAAATCATTAAATGCCTTTTTCGTAAATAAATAGAATACCACTCTGTTTAAATATACCGGATTTTCAGCGTCAAACTTTTTTGTTTCGTCAAACATTATTCTTGCACAATCAGGTATCGGGAACCTGCCCACGCCCGTTCCCAATGCAGGAAAAGAAATTGACTGTAGTTTTAGTTTTTCTGCAAGTAATAAAGAATTTCTGGTTGCTTCACGAATGTATTTTTCGTTCGTTTCAAAATTCATTCCCATAACTGCTGCATGAATTACGTATTTCGCATTTAACCTGCCTGCTCCAGTTTCAATTGCACCGCCAATTTGTATGGGACCTTTCTTAATTGCTTCTTTTTCAATCTGAATTCCGCCATGTGCTTTTAGTGCACCCGCCACGCCTGCTCCCATGTATAAATTATTATTAGCAGCATTTACAATTGCATCGGTTTTTGCAGTGGCAATATCTCCCATGTATATTTCCAAAACTATATTTTTTAATTTTTTTGCCTGCATGTTAAACCTCCGGAACAAAAATTGATTATAATTATTAATATATTATATCACTTCCATACAGTAAAAAATACAAATTTCATGTAATAAATTTAATCAAAAACGTAATTTTTATTTGACTTTTATCTTAAATAAATTATAATACAAAAGAGGCCGGAGTGGTGAAACTGGCAGACACAGGGGACTCAAAATCCCCCGCCCTTAAAAGCGTGTCGGTTCAAATCCGACCTCCGGCACCAAAAAACAAAAAAACAGGTGGAACATGAAAAAACAATATAAAGAATCTAGAAAATTTCCGAGATATACAAAAATAATTCAAGTTGAATGCACGGTTAAAAACTTTCCGGAGGACCTGATTGATAAAAAAGCAAAAGTAAAAGAAGGAGAAACTTTCAGGGCAACGACGATAAACGTAAGTCAAAGCGGGATACTAATCAATTATGATTACATATTGCCGGAAAGAACGATTCTTGAACTTATCGTAACAGACGAAACATTTGTTTCCAAAAATCATCCAATAAAATTTGATGTTAGAATTGCCTGGACAAAAAGGAATGCATACAAAATATTCGGTAGATTTTCAGCAGGACTGCATATTTTAAAAGGCAATAAAGAAGACATAGACAGATTAGTAGAACATTTTAATTAAAAATGTTTTTAACGGGGAAACAGCAATCCTTATTATTGTCAATTTCGGTTTTATTCCTTTTTTTTATTTTTATATCAATGGTCCCTCCATCTGTTTATTCTGGGGACTGCGGTGAAACAATCACTGCATCTTATACTCTTGGAATACAACATCCACCCGGTTATCCATCGTTTTCATTACTGGCAAAATTATTCACTTTTATTAATATCGGCGATGTTTCTTACAGAATTTATTTATTTAGCATTACGTTGTCTCTTTTATGTTTTATTTTGATTTTTATCTTTTTTAAAAAGTTACTAAGGTTACTAAACGTTTCTGATTCTAATTTTTTATCATTTATCCCTTCATTTTTATTCATCAGCGGTTTTACCATTTTGCAACAGTCAATAATCGCCAAGGGCGGTATCTACATTTTAAATCTTGCTTTTTTGATTCTACTTTCAATTTTTTTATTAAATATTTACGTTCAAAAAAACGTTAAAAAAAATATTTTTCTATTCTGTCTGTTTTTCGGGCTTTCCCTGGGTAATCATCTTATGCTGCAAATAGTTTTACTGCCGGCGTATGTTTTCCTGTTGCTTAAATCCGGCATAATCAAAAATTTTAAAATCCGCGACTGGATTTTCTCGTTTATTTTTTTTACGCTGGGAATTTCAATATACGTCTATATGCCAATAAGAGCACAAACGGCAATATTAAACTGGGGCGACCCTTCAACTCTTCCTAATTTTATAGAAGTAATAACCCGCTATCAATACGTCAGGTCTGAAATAACGCGGTCCATTTCAAACACTTTTTTTCAGGCGATAAAATTCTTTTCTGCTTCCATGTTTGAAAATCTCTTCGTTGGTTACGTTTTTATTGCCATTGGATGTTTCATGCTATACAAAAAAAATAAAATTTTGCTCTGGTATTTTTTATTAGTTCCAGTATTTTTTCTTCTGGTAACTTCTTTTTATTTAAATTTAAAAAAGGAACATCTTTACATAATGGAAACTTACATTACACCAGTTTATTTTCCTATTTCGGTCTTTATGGGGCTTGGATTGTACTTCATTTCAGATAAAATTAAAAACAGTTTCGTTCCGTTTGTCGTTTTCTTTGCATTATTTTTAACTCAATTGATTATATTTTACAACATTCTGAATAAAAGCAGATATTTTTCTCCCTACGACTTCAACAGAAACGTCATGTCTTCCGTTGAAAAAGATTCCATTCTTTTTATGGCAGGAGACGGCGTTGTTTTTCCATGCTGGTATCTGAAATACGTTAAAAAGTACAGGCCTGACGTAATAATAATAGGGACCCCGGTTTTACCCATGAAATGGGTAAGGGACAACGTATCAAAACAGAATCCGGACGTAAAACTACCAATAATAACAAAAAAGGTAGGAACGGAGTCCATCGGATACATCATCAATGCCATAATAAAAATGAATCTTGCAAAATTTAACATTTATTTTTCGTATAACAAACCGGAAGAAAATGCCATTGATAATACCATAAAAATTATGCCCAAAGGGCTTGTTCAGAAAGTGCTGCCGGCAGAATATGCGTTCATAAATGACAAATATATCCTTGCAAACATGAACATGTGGAAACTCTATAATTTACGTGGGATTTATAACATACAAAAAAATTTTTATCCCGAAAAATATCAGGACCTTTATGCAAAAGACATGTCGGTTGCTGCAAATTCTTCCGGAACTTTTTTTGAAGACAACCTTTTTTACGACTGGTCGCTTTATTATTTTAAACTTGCAAATAAATTATTTCCATCAGATCATGAATACGTTTATAACATAGGAAATGCCTATTATAATCTAAAAAAATACGAACTGGCAATCCTTCAATATAAAAAATGCGTTGAAATGAATCCAGAATATGAAAACGCATGGTATAATCTCGGGGTTACCTATTACGCCTTAAAAGATTACAAACAATCCCTTTTTTCGTTTGAAATGGTCAAAAAAATAAATCCCGGAAGAACGGACGTTGATTCAAACATAAGAGCATTAAAATTGTTTTCTGAAAAAAATTAAAATGCTTGGTTCCGGCCACACTGTGGTATCTCTGCATTTCAGGGTGCACGCCTAAAATGTCCAGACAGGCACACTGAGGAAAGCCGATTTTAGAATTAGTTCTTTATTACGTTGTTCTTCTATCAAATACAAATTCACTTTTTGGAAATTTCTGTGCATATTGTTTCAATTCGCTTGCAATATCTTCAACCTGTGCAAAATGCATTAATTTCCTGTTCAAATTTGATACGACACTGATTGACAGAGTCATAAGCGGGGTTCTTACTTCTTCCCCACGCCTTGTATGCGTTACTATGTATCCTTTTTCCCTGTCTTCTTTTTCATAATGTTGTTCAATCAATAAATCAAACGATTTTATCAATTCCGTACATAATTTTGCATGCCTTTCGGGATTGGTTAAAATTACAAAATTGTCCCCTCCCAGATGACTAACAAAATCCTTTTGGTCCCCATTTTCTTTAACAACGTCATAAATCAAATTAGACAAAAATTTTAAAACAATATCTCCTTTTTCATATCCATATTTTTTATTATAGTATTTAAAATCTTTCATGTCTACGTAACATATTGCAATTTTTTCATCTCCTTCAATTTTTCTCATTAGTTCCTGCTGAAAAAACAGGGAATCGGGCAAACCAGAAATCGGATTAATCCTGCCAGTTTTTTTTGCATGACCATAAATTTCAGAATCATATGTCATATAAAGGTCAAAAACGTCAGGCGATGAAATCTTTTCTTTTAATAAATCATCTTCCAGAAATTTGGAAGAAGTAATAAGGTCGTTTATTCTCAGGTTATATTTTTCAAGAATGTCTTTTATTGCAATAATTTTTTTAATCATGGTTTTGCTGAATTTTCTATGACCGGATGGAAGGCGTAACGGCTTTATAAGTCCAAGACTTTCCCAATATCTTAAAGTTCTTTCTGATAATCCGCTTAATTTTGCGGCTGCTCCTATTCCTATTAACGTTTCCTTCATAAGATTACATCTCCTTGATTAATTACATAAAAACTCTTATGTCCCCATTTTTATTTCGCCTCATTTTATTTTAATAATATATATATCTAATATATAACAAATAATAACTATTTTGTCAAGTAAAAAGAATTTTTCTAATATATTTTACCAAATAAAATATTTATAAACTTTAAATAAACAATGAAATCATGTTATTTAAGTCAAAATAATTGTTTCTTTCAATTGTATTTTAAATACTTGACTTTAATTTGTAAAAGTAATATATTTGTTTTCATAAATAGAGGTTTTTCATGGAAAAAAATGTTAAAATAAAACAAACACAGAGCAATCATTCAAAAATAATTATTCCGTTTTTAATTATCGTAATTCTTGTATTTATTTTATTGGCATTGTTAAATTTTCACAATAAATTCAATATTGATTATAATAAAAAAACAAAGTCCATCGTGACACAAAAATCATTCATAATAACAAACGAATCAGGAAGCATAAAAAAAGAAATTCCAATTGAACCGCCATCCGTCGGAGACATAAAATTTGAAAATCCAGTGAATTTACCGAAACCCACGCCTACAAATACCGTAATTATGCAAATTAAACCGCAAAACAATGGTAACTATAATTATCTTTTCAACCAGATTGATTCAAAGGACAAAATATACAGGCTGGATATTGCTTCTGCAAAATTTCTATATGACAGTGGCAATGCAATTTTTATTGATGCGAGAAATCCGGAAGAATACAGGGAATCGCACATAAAAGGTGCAATTTCCATTCCAACGGATGCCACTCCAGATGAAATAAATGACTTGAAAAACGTTCTAAAAGGCAAAATACTGGTTACATATTGCCACGGCATCGGCTGCCATTTATCTGATAAGGTTGCATACAAACTTTATGACATGGGGTACAGGAACATTGCAATTTTTTTTGGTGGCTGGAATCAATGGGTTGAAAATAATTATCCGGTGGAAAAGTAATTATATATTAAAAAGTATATACATCGTAATAAAAAAATCATATTAACTGTTTTATCATCTTATTTCCCGTAAATATTATTTTATATTTTTTAGTGAGAGAAAAATTCTTTAAAGTTATTTCTCTGCCTTTTTCGTTCGTTAATTTTAAATTCTGATGTTTGGCTATCAAAAAAAACGGAGCAAAATTTTCAAGGGTAAGTTTCCCGCGGACGTCAACGAATGCTTCTGCACTGCCTTTTGCAACCAGCATCATTTCACCAATGGTTGCACCCATTGATCTTATAACATCAAAAGACGTTATTAATTTTTGTAAATTCCCTATCTTTTTTAAATTTATTTTTGAAAAGGTAAAAATTAAAATTCTTTTCCATTTTGTTTTTCTTTGTAAATAATCGTTATTTGAAATAAGCCCGTTTTTATCGGCATAAATCCAGTCTCCGGAAAAATAATTTCCGACGAAAGAATAAAACGGCTGTTTTCTATCATTAAAAATTGATATTCCCATGCAAACAAAAGGGATATCTGCCGAATAATTATCCGAACCATCAAC
>JAGNJD010000008.1:0-368 GCA_018000835.1 Candidatus Goldiibacteriota bacterium
TGAACGACTTCAACAAGATAAATGGAAAAATCCTATGCCTATACTTAATGGCAAATCATACGACATAAATCAATTGTTTAATGTTAAATCCTTTGATTCGGAAACACAACATTGTTGACATGTGTCAACGATTGGCCTTCTACTTGATGCACTTCATGCTGAAATCATTGATCTGAAATCATTAATAAAATCCCATCATCAGCGATGTTATTTGTTAAATTTACCTGATTGCTTCCATTTGCATCCATTACATAGATTTCTCTATTACCATCTCTATAACTTTCAAATGCTATCTTGCTCCCATCTGGCGACCAAACTGGATTATAATCATACTCGCTGTTATTTGTTAACCTTATCTGATTGCTTCC
>JAGNJD010000008.1:468-65134 GCA_018000835.1 Candidatus Goldiibacteriota bacterium
ATCTGCATCCATTACATAGATTTCTCCGTTACCATCTCTATAACTTTCAAATGCTATCTTGCTCCCATCTGGCGACCACTCTGGATTCCCATCATACTCGCTGTTATTTGTTAACCTTATCTGATTGCTTCCATCTGCATCCATTACATAGATTTCATAGTTACCATCTCTATAACTTACAAACGCTATCTTGCTCCCATCTGGCGACCAAACTGGATTATAATTACCAGCGCTGTTATTTGTTAACCTTATCTGATTGCTTCCATCTGCATCCATTACATAGATTTCTCCGTTACCATCTCTATAACTTTCAAATGCTATCTTGCTCCCATCTGGCGACCACTCTGGATTCCCATCATACTCGCTGTTATTTGTTAACCTTATCTGATTGTTTCCATCTGCATCCATTACATAGATTTCATTGTTATCATCTCTATAACTTTCAAACGCTATCTTGCTCCCATCTGGCGACCAAACTGGATTATAATCATCACCGCTGTTATTTGTTAAATTTACCTGATTGCTTCCATTTGCATCCATTACATAGATTTCAGTGTTACCATCCCTATTACTTATAAACGCTATCTTGCTCCCATCTGGCGACAATGTAGGATTCCAATCATCAGCGCTGTTATTTGTTAACCTTGTCTGATTACTTCCATTTGCATCCATTACATAGATTTCATAGTTACCATCTCTATCGCTTATAAACGCTATCTTGCCTTGTCCTCCTATTGGCGTTGGAGTGTTTACCGGTTGCTGGCTACCTGTCGGTGTCTCTTTTTTACTGCATGACATCATCGTTACTATTGCTACTAACATCATAACTACTAACCATATTGCCTTTCCTTTGTTTCTCATCTATCTTTTTCCTCCTTGATTTTTTTTATTCTTCCTCTTTAAATTTTACCCTATCTCTGTCATATTTCAAGTATTTTTTGAATAGTAGTTAGGGCAAAACAAATTGCAGGTTTTATTGCACAACACCCAAAATTTCACATGTTTTTTGTAAGAAAACAACTTGTTATATTATCTTCCATCTTTCGCTTTTCTTTAATTGTTTGTATTTCCCATTCTTTGTGTCATACTTATCTGGTCCCATCGTTTCACTTCTGTGTTTGATGTTTTTCTTACAATCTACATTTTAATACATTTGAACGATTGACTTTCTACTTGATGCACTTCATTTTACAATCTTTAATTCCCGGATGCCTTGCTTAAACGACTTGCATTTTTTTATTTTATGTGTAAAATGCAAAATATGAGATTATTAATTGTTTCCAACAGACTGCCTTTTACGGCATGCTATGAAGAATACAAAATAAAATTCACCGAAAGTTCCGGGGGACTTGTATCTGGTCTCAGCACATATCTCGATTCGTTAAAAAATTCAAAATTATCAGATTCATCCCATGTATGGGTCGGGTGGCCCGGACTTACAATTAAAGATGAGGACAAAGAGAATTTTGAAAAAGAAATACAAGAAAAATTCAATTCAATCCCTATCTTTATTTCAGAAGAAGAAATGGAAAATTTTTATCAGGGTTTCTGCAATAAAACCATCTGGCCACTTTTTCATTATTTCCCGTCTTATGCTACTTTTAAAGATGAATATTGGAACTGTTATAAAAACGTAAACAAATATTTTTGTGACAAAATTTCACAGATTTTAAAATCCGACGACGTTGTCTGGATACATGATTATCACTTAATGTTACTCCCTTCCATGTTAAAAAAAAATTTTCCGGACATTTCAACAGGATTTTTTCTTCACATTCCATTTCCGTCTTTTGAAATTTTCCGTTTGCTACCAAAACTATGGAGGGAAGAAATATTAAAAGGGCTTCTGGGCGCGGATTTGATCGGATTTCATACGCACGAATATAATCAGTATTTTCTCAGAAATTTATTGCGTATGCTGGGGCTGGAACACAATCTCGGCAGAATAATTTATAATGACAGGATTATCAAATCTGATACGTTCCCGATGGGCATTGATTTTGACAAATTTAACAACTCCATCAACTTAACTGAAACACAAAAAGAAATGAACGAATACAAAAAAACGATAGACGATAAAAAAGTCGTCCTGTCCATTGACCGCCTTGATTATACGAAAGGAATTATAAACAGATTGCAGGGATTTAATCTGTTTCTTGAAAAATATCCCCAATACAATAAAAAAGTAATTTTTATATTAATTATTGTCCCTTCCAGAATAGGAATCAATGATTATCAGAACATGAAAAGCAAAATTGACGAAATGGTCAGCAACATAAACGGTAAATTCGGGGACATTGACTGGACCCCTGTAATTTACCAATACAGACACATTCCATTTACCACTTTATCTGCTTTGTATAACCTTGCCGACGTTGCCCTCATCACCCCTTTACGTGACGGAATGAATCTGGTGGCAAAAGAATACGTAGCAGCAAAGGCAAATTGTGACGGCGTTCTAATTTTAAGCGAAATGGCCGGCGCTGCAAAAGAACTCGGTGAAGCAATCATAATAAATCCAAACGACGTATTGGAAATATCCGAATCGTTAAAAATTTCGTTTGAAATGCCGATTGAAGAAAAAATGAGAAAAAACAAAATAATGCAGGAAAGGTTAAAAACGTATAATGTTAATTCATGGGCAAACGATTTTATAAACGAATTACTTCTGTTGAGAAAAGAACAATCAAAAATAAAAGCAAGAATTTTAAATTCTGACATGGAAAATGTAATCATAAAAAATTTCTGCTCATCCGGCCGGAAAATAATTATTCTCGACTACGATGGTACTCTTACGGGTTTTAAAGTCCAACCCATCATGGCAAAACCTGACGTAGAATTACTGGATATACTCAATAATATTTCAAAAAATACGGAATTGGTAATATTAAGCGGCAGAGACAGGAATACACTTTCCGAGTGGTTTGGTAACTTGCACATAAATCTTGTAGCAGAGCACGGCGTATGGATAAAAGAGAAAAAAAACGAGTGGCAACTTTTAAAACCAATAACGGCTGACTGGAAAAAAGAAATATTAAACATTTTTAAATTATATGCTGACCGTCTGCCCGGCGCTTTTATAGAGGAAAAAGATTTTTCAATCGTGTTTCATTATCGCAATGCCGACCCTGAAATGGCTAACGTCCGCATAAACGAATTAAAAGAAGATATGATTTATTTTACCGCAAACGTTGACGTTCAGGTTATGGATGGCAATAAAGCTCTGGAAGTAAGAAACGCAGGAATTAATAAAGGAACCGCATGCCTTTATTTCCTGTCAAAAAACGATTTTGACTTTATCCTGGCAGCGGGTGACGACGTAACCGACGAAGACATGTTTAAAATTCTTCCCAAAAATGCATACTCAATAAAAATCGGGATACAGCCGACAGCTGCAAAATTCAATCTGTTTAATTTTTATAACTTACGTAATCTGTTAAAAAAACTCGTTCAGAACAATGAAAAAGAATGATTATGGAACCTTTTATTTTTAATACAAGATTACATTTAACGATAATTCTCGGTAAAAAGGCGGTAAATCTCGTTGAATTACTGGAAGGCATAAAAACGGTTCCGGGTTCGTGCATATATTACCACACGCATAAATTTTTGCAGCAACACCATTATCTGTCTCCTGAACCGCCAAATGATTTTGCTTTCTGGATAACAAACATACTTCAGGAAAAAATACTCGGCGAGCAATTTGCTGCGGTTGACATAATCCAGTACAAATCCATAGCGGAATTAAGGAAAAAATTCATTGACCTGCTTGAAGATTATCTGAAATATCACAAACAACAAAGGGAATCTCCGCCCGGAAGTGAGTTTCAGTTTTTAAAATCAGAAAGTTTTGTATTAACAACTAATCATGTGGCAAATAATCTAAAGGAATTTTACGAAATATTCAAAGACATAAGCATAAACTCACTTTATTTTCACATGTTTGAAGCGCGACTTCGGCTTGAAAAACCAGCAAACGATTTTTCGTTATGGCTCGAATCAATTGGTGAAAACAAACTGGCAGAAAAAATTGCCGGATTTGACCCTTATACAATGACTTTAAACGACTTAAAAAACAAGATAACAAAATTACTGGAGAAAAGATTAAATGACGGTTAATATCAGAGATTATGAAAAAATAGTAGGAAAAGTTACCATAGACGAATTATATATGATAGCAGAAAAGTTAAAAGGAAAAACTATCCAAAACATTAACTCTACCGCAGTAGGCGGTGGCGTGGCAGAAATACTAAACAGGATGATCCCGCTTTTGCGTGACCTGGGCGTTGATGCACACTGGGACGTAATAAAAGGCGGGGATAAATTTTTTAACGTAACCAAAAAAATACATAATGGCTTGCATGGCGTTAACGTTACCTTAACCGACGACGAAATTGAAAATTTCCTTGAAACAAACAGACAAAATGCACGGGAACTGAATTTATATGGTGACGTTATGTTCATTCACGACCCGCAGCCGATTGCCTTAATTGAAAAGAAACAGGAAATCGGCAGAAAATGGTTGTGGCGCTGTCATATTGATTTTTCACAGCCGGTGGAACAGATATGGCTCTTTTTAAAAAATTACATTGAACTATACGACGCTTCCGTCTTTTCTGCCCCATCGTTTGCAAAGGAACTTAAGATAAAACAAATTTTAATATCGCCGTCCATTGACCCTTTAAGCGACAAAAACAGGGAACTCACGGATGATGAGATAAAATCAGTTTTTGCAAAATTTAAAATTGACATGGAACGACCGGTAATAACACAGATTTCAAGGTTTGACTATTTAAAAGACCCTATAGGAGTAATAAAAGCATACAAACTCGTAAAAAAATACATTGACTGTCAGCTTGTGCTGGCTGGCGGTGGTGCCACGGACGACCCGGAAGGTGAAAAAGTTTTAAACGAAGTAAGACAGGAAGCAGCAGGTAATGCGGACATATTTGTTTTGCTTCTTCCACCGGGAAGCGACATTGAAATAAACGCTTTGCAACGCGGGTCCACCGTTATATTACAGAAATCACTGAAAGAAGGTTTTGGTTTAACCGTTGCAGAAGCATTATGGAAGGCAAAGCCGGTTATCGCAGGTGCAGTTGGCGGGATTCCACTGCAAATAACGCACAAATATTCCGGAATATTGACAAATACGATTGACGGCACGGCATACTGGTTAAAACAACTGTTGCAGTCGCCTGATTACGCAAAAAAACTCGGAGAAAACGGAAGAGAACATATAAAAAATAATTTTCTGATAACGAGACACATAAAGGACTACATACTTTCCTTCCTGTCTTTATATTATACTGATGACATTATTTATCTGTGATTTTTGATAATTACGATTAACATGACTTTTTTTTCTTTTTACCCGTACTTTATAATTGCAAATATTTTTCTAAATTAAAAATTTTTATTCATATTTTTTCACCTTCATTTTATATTAGCAACCCCCGTGACAGAAAAAATATAGAATAATTTTGATTTTTTATAACAGGTTCAAAACGAGGGATATAAAAAATCAGGGAAACTCCGGTTAAGAACATATTGAAAAAAACGTTATAAAATGGTAAATTATATAATAATAACAGGAGCGATAATATGAATAAGTGTATTGAAAAAAACTCCGGTAAATTATCAAAATCAGATCCCAGAATTAAAGAAATTCAAAATACAATTATTCTGGGAAATTGTATTGATATTTTGAAAACAATTCCGGAAAATTCCATAGATTTGATATTTGCAGACCCGCCGTATAATTTACAGTTGCAAAAAGAATTATGGAGACCAAATCAGACAAAAGTAGATGCAGTAAACGATAAATGGGATAAATTCAGCAGTTTTGATGAGTATGATAATTTTTGTCATAAGTGGCTTTCCGGATGTCACCGGGTCCTGAAAAAAAATGGAACTATCTGGGTAATAGGCAGTTATCATAATATATTTCGTATAGGTAAATTACTGCAGGATATCGGATTCTGGATTCTAAACGATATCATCTGGATTAAAACAAATCCAATGCCAAATTTTAACGGAACCCGGTTTAATAATGCACACGAGACGCTGATATGGGCTGCAAAAAGCAAAGATTCTAAATTTACTTTTAACTATAAAACGATGAAAAGTTTTAACGATGATGTTCAATTAAGAAGTGACTGGCTAATACCAATCTGTAATGGTAACGAACGTCTTAAAGTCAACGGTAAAAAAGCTCATTCAACGCAAAAACCAGAAGCATTACTTTATCGGATTATTACGGCAACGTCCAACCCTGATGATGTTATATTAGACCCGTTTTCAGGCAGCGGCACGACGGCTGCAGTGGCAAAAAAACTGGGCAGAAGATACATTGGCATTGAAAAAGAAAAAGAATACGTAGAAATTTCAAATAAAAGAATAAATGCAACAGAGCCTGTGCAACTGGAATTACTCGGATATCCTCTGGAAATAAAAAAACCCAGGGTATCTTTTGGAATGTTAATTGAAAATAATTATTTAAAAATTGGCGAACTACTTTATTCCAGCGATAAAAAACACACAGCAAAAATTTTGGCAAATTCTAATGTTATTTCAGGTGAATTTGCAGGTTCCATACACAAAGTGAGTGCCCATATATCAAACAAAATTTCAAATAATGGATGGACTTTCTGGTTTGTTGAAAGAAATAATAAATTAATAAGTATAGATGAGTTAAGGAACAAGTTCATAAAAGAGAAAAATATAAAATGATAATGGATTATAAAAAATTTAAAAAAATTTTTAACTTTGAAATTTTTGAAGAATCAAAAGCAGAATTAATAGAAAAAATAGCCAAAAATCCAGAAAGATATATCGGATTATTCAGACCAACAAAACCCAGAGCAAAAATATTACAAAATCTGTTACAGTCACATGAAATAAGATTTGGTGATGCTTTTGAAATATTAATAGAAGAATATCTAAAAATTTTTGATTTTAAAATACTAAATAAAAATTATGCTACAGAAGACGGGGAAAAGTTAGATATTGATCAATGTTTTGAAAAAAGAGGACAGATATATTTTATAGAACAAAAAATACGGGATGACCATGATTCTACAAAAAAACGAGGACAGATACAAAATTTTGAAAAAAAATTAAATGAAATGATAAAACAACATGGAGAAAAAAAATTAATCGGAATATTTTACTTTATTGACCCAGATTTAGTTAAAAATAAAAAATATTATAATACGGAGTTAAAAAGGATGGCAGAAGCTTATGGAGTCAGATTATATTTATTCTATGGTGAGGAATTATTCGTTTTTTTAAAACATAAAGAAATCTGGAAAGAAATCATAATTTATCTTAAAAAATGGAAAAAGGAAATACCCGAATTACCGCAAACAAATTTTGATATTAATCCTGAAACAAGTTTTGAAGAAATCAGGGATTTAAATCCTACATGGTTCAGAAGTATCTTTGAAAATGATGAAATTTTTAACAACATTATAATTACGATTTTCCCTCAAAGAAAGACATTAGTGCTTTTAAAAAAATATTTTAAATCAAAACAGTCGGAACAGACAATTTATAAAACACTTACAAAATTATTGGAATCCAGATGTTAACCGATAATATCTTAATACCATTAAACTAAATATAACAAAAAATTAAATTTTTCCACAGATTAATTATATTTTATCTTTTTTCCTTACAATCATGAAAATTATAATTACCAACAATAAAACGTCTGTTATTGAAAGAAACAATATGAATCTCATCTGCCGTTGCTGGTTTTTTTCCATGTCAATGATTTTGCTTATGATTGCGTCAATTATCTCGCCCTCCATCTTTGGATTCTCTGCAATTTTTTTCAGTTCTTTTGTATCATTTTTTATCCGCTTATCCGTCTTTAAAATGTAAACCCCCTGCTGCGTCGTTGGAACTACGTCTTTTGCCGTTTCCGTATTTACGTCTTCTTCGCCTTCCACTATTACCCTTATCTTTTTTTCTTCTGCTGAGCAAAAAACGAAGTAAAAGAAAAAAAACAAAGTAAGCAACGTAAAATTTTTTGTTTTCATCGTTTCACCTGCCTGATTTGTAATTGCCGTTTTTTACTGCCTTTAAAAAATAATGTCCCCTGTTTTCATATTTTTTTATTGCAAACCCGTTTTTCACCAACATTTTAAACATTTCTCCGCGGTTCGGCAAGAAGTTTTTTTTCATGTTAAAGCCTGCGTTTTTATGTATGCGGTTTATTTTCTCACCGGGCAGGTCATGTGTGATGATTAAAAGCCCGCCGTCTTTTAATACCCTGTAAAATTCTTTTATAAATTTTTCCTTTGGGAAAAAATGAGGAAAAGAATTAAATGCAACTACTGCATCCATTTCGTTATCCTTTACCGGCATATTAGAAGCACAGCAATTGTAAAATTTTACGTTTTTATGATTTTTTAAATTTTCCTTTGCGTGCTTTAACATCTTATCTGAAACGTCAATTGCATAAACAACCCCGCCTTTCCCGGTTTTTTTTAATATAAAAGGCGTGAATTCCCCCATGCCGCAGCCTGGTTCTACGACTTTCATTCCCTTTTTTAATCCAAAATTTCTTACGATTTTTTCAATGCGTTTTTTTCCTTTTTTGTCTTTTCTCCAGCAGTTTTCGTATGACTCCGACAGTTTATTAAAAATTTTTACGTTTTCATTCTCCATATTTTGCCCTTTTGGGTGAAATAAAAGCAGAAATAAAAAATAAAATTGAAATGAAAATTACCACGGTTGCACTCACGGGAAAATTAAATGCAAATGAAATAATGACTCCGCCTATGCCGCCAAGTGCGCCGGTAAGTGCAGAAATAACGAAAAATTTTTTTAAATCAAAAGTCCACTGATATGCTATTGCAGGCGGAGTAATTATGAGTGCAAAAAGCATAAGTCCGCCGATTATATCAAGATTCAGCGTAACTATTACTCCTATCAAAAATAAAATAAAATACAAAATAAAGTTTACGTTTACCCCAAGGGTTGCTGCTATTTCCCTGTTAAAAAGAAAAACTGAAAAATCCCTGAAATTAATGAAAATAAAAAGAATTACAACTATCAAAACGGCGGTCTGTAAAAGTATGCCTTTCCAGCCGGATAAAAGGATGTTACCCCAGAGAAAATTTGTTACGAGTTGATTCTTCCCTTCAAGCAGTCCTACGCCAAAAAAAGCAATTCCCATGACAAAAGAAAATATTATGCTTAATGAAACGTTTGGATTCGTTTTTGCCCTGTCAGTAACGGGGCCTATGAAAATTGCAGTAAAAAAAGAAACGAGAATTGCAAGCAGTTTTGAAGGTAAATTAAAAATTATAGCCCAGATACCGCCGGCCATTGCAGAATGTGCAATTGCAACTCCTATAAAAGGTATGTTAAGCAGAAAAATAAAAACTCCTATCAGGCCGCAGCCAAAACCGGCAATTGATGCGGTTATTATTGCCTTTGCAAATAATTCATCCATAAATAAGATCCACCATGTCTTTTCTTTTTAATATTTTCCGGGGTGCATCATTAAAAACAATTTGTCCGTCTTTTAATACGACGATTTTATTTGCGGTATCCGGAATACTGCTTATCAGATGCGTTACCATTATTATAGTAAGCCCGAATTCCTTTTTTACCTTTTCCACGCATTTCAAAAAATCCTTGTAAGCAGTAACGTCAAGGTTTAAATTTGGTTCATCCAGAAAAAGTATAACGGGTTTTCCGGCAAGTGCCATGGTGAGAAGGATTTTTTGTCTCTCCCCGCCGGATAAAAGTCCAAACGGTTTTTTGACGATGTTTTTAATTTTTAATTCATCCGTAAGGTGACGTAAAAAATCTTTTTCCGGCCTGCCGAAATTAATAATCTGTTCTGCAATTATGGGGAAATATCTGTCAACGTCGAGCCGCTGCGGCACATAACCGCATTTTTTTCTTATATTACCGGCCCCTCCATCGTCATAAAAAGAAATTTTTCCGGAATTTATTTTCATCATTCCAAGAATGGATTTTAATAACGTCGTTTTTCCTGAGCCATTTGGTCCAAGGAGAATTATGAAATCCTCCTTATTTACGGTTAAATTTACGTTTTTTAAAATCTGCTTTTTTCCTATAAAAACGTTTATCTTTTCTACGCTTAAAATTCTTTTCATTTTACAACCGTTTTTATCTGTTCCAGATTATAATTGTATGCATTGAAAAACCAGGAATCCTGGCTTTCTTCTGCGGGGAAATACATAAAAGTAAGTTTTTTCGTTTTTAATTCCCCGTTTAAAATGTCTGCGGTCGTATCATCGTCGCCTGTCAGATTGCTTATTATAAGTTGAACTTTTTCCTTTTTTGCCAGTTTAATTATATCTGCCAGATCTTTAGGCTTTAGCGAATCAGGACCTGAAAAAACAGAAACGACTTTTAATCCGAGATAATTGCAGAATCCCTGCTGATGGCTACTTGCAATTACTTTTATATTTTTATTCGATATGGTTTTAACAAGCATTGCATCGTCGGTGATTCTTTGTTTTATTTTTGAAACCGTATTTTCCTTATTCATTGCATATTGCTGTTTCTTTTCAGGGAAAATTTCCATTAAAAATTTTTCAACTTCGTCCAGTCCGTTAATGTATCCGCCGGGACTATTTAAATCAGATAGATCCACATATATAACCCTGATGTTTTTATTAATTTTAATAATCTTATCCAGCAGATATTTCTGAAATGGGTGGATTATTAAAATTTTTGAATTTATTATTTTTTTTGCATCATCTGGTTTTAAATCGTATGACCCGGGACAGACAAGATGAGGCACAAGCGTTTTTACGTTATTATCTCCGGTTATGTCCCTTACCATGGAAGATATTACGGACGTCCCGCATAAAATTACTTTTTCTGATTCTTTCTGTCCGCAACCAGTCAGAAAAATCAGGACAAAAAATAAAACTGAAATTTTTTTCATTTTATTCTCTTTCTAAATATTTTTTATCCGGCATCTGACAACCAACACCTGTCATAATTTAATTAACATCCCGCCTTTTATCAAAAATCCTGCAGCAGGATATCCTTTTACGACTTCATACTTTGTATCAGTGATGTTATCGCATTCAACGTAAAATCCTGAATCTATGCCTGATATCATCGTATTGTAATTTATTGAAAAATTATAAATTAAATAATCGTCCAGTTTATCTTTTTTTTCATTTTCTGCAAATCTGTCCTTTGCAAATTCTGCCTCTGCTTTAAATTCCAGTCGGTTATCAAGCAGTGCAAAATTTACGTAGGATTTACCGGTTAAATAGGAAAAATTTTTTGTTTTGTCTTTTGGGTCTGTATACGAAGCATTTGCTCCTATTGTCAATAAATCAAAAAGTTTTAAATCAACACCGCCCTCAACTCCCCTGAACAAAACAAAACCCGTATTTTTTAATGAATTATCAACCGGGTCAACCTGCAATAAATTGCTCCCTTCCGTCTGATATACCGATGCCCTGTAGGTTAAAAGTTTAAAAACCTTATGCTCAAGTCCGATTTCATACTGATAATAACTTTCTGGTTTTAAACTGCCTTCATAATCATTAAAAATCACCTGCCCCATTGCAGGCGTTTTATACCCCTTTGACACGTTTAGATAAATCTTATGCCCTTCCCATAAAGACATTGAAAGCCCAGCCTGAGGTATCCATTCATCTTCCCATGCCGTATTTATTCCGTATCTTAATCCGAGCATTACTGAAAACATTCCCACGATCTGTGTAATTGTAAAATACGGAGCATAATCATTTTCATACCTTTCCTCTGCTTTTTTAAACGCAGGATTCGGCGGATAATTTTCAAATCTGCCGCCAAAATACTGCCAGTCGAAACCAATTCTTGTTAAATTGCCGGGGGCTATTACCATATCGTGCATTAAACGAAATCCGTAATTTTCAAACCTGTTATCGCTGCCGGGAATTGTGACCGGCATTGGCACTGAATAGTTCACTGCATTTTCCTTAAAATCGTTAAAACCCGAATCCACATAAAATATGACCTTTGTTTTGGTTTCATCCATGTCTCTTATAAACCGTATGTCGCCGGATGCCTGTTTCATGTCGCATGCTTCAAGGTATCTGTCCCAAAAAGAGCCAACCGGGCCGGGGTTAAAAAGTATTGCATTATTATAACCGCCGTTTGCCTCGAAACGGATTTCCCGGCTTAAATCATATCCTATTTTTGCAGAATAATTCTGCTGATATGAATCAGAATTATTTCTCTTACCCGCGGTTGATTTATATCCTGCGTTTAATGAATAATCAAACTGTCCGGATTTTAAAACGTTATTTATGTAATAATCCTGGGTGGAGTAATTACCAATGGCGGTTGATATCGTAGTTTTCATTCCTTCTTCCTTTGGCCTTTTTGTCGTTACGTTTATGACGCCTGCAACTGCCTGATTGCCTGATGAAACAGAATCAGGTCCTTTTATTATTTCTATTCTTTCTACGTTATCAAGGGGTAGAGTATCAAATAACTGATGTCTGAAAATCGCCATTGATTGTGGTCTGTCGTCAACGACAACAAGAATTCCGGAATTTGGCATGTCTCCAATGCCCCGCAGTTTGAATACGGACGGTGCCATTGTTCCTGCATTAAAATTAATAATACCTGCCTTTGAAAAATAAACGCCCGGGACGTCTTTTAAAACGTCTGCAACGTTACCCTTGCCATTTAGTTCCAGCGTCCTTCCTGTAAATGAAACAAAAGACCTGGCTGAATCATTTATGCCTATGACGCATTGGTTTTCATTTATGACTACGTTGCCAAGGTCGTATATAAATGAAAAACCTGAAATTGGTATTAATAAAAACATACAAATAAAAATTTTTTTCATAAAAAAATCCTCCGGATTAATTTTTATTCTATCTTTTCGCTGTAAACGTTTACATAAGATACTAAACCATTATAAAAAACGTTGCGAAAATATTTATTCCATTTTATATACCATTTTTAACTTCAGTTGCAGACATTCCGCATTTAACCTCTCCGGTATGCAGGGGTACGGGGCCGCACGTTTTATGGTTGAAAGTGCTTCTTCATCCAGAACGTTGTATCCTGAGCCATTGACGATTTTTACGTCCTTTAACGTGCCGTTTTTGACAATTGAAAACTGGACTTCAACCGTTCCTTCCATGTTTTCTATTTTTGCCCGATAGGGATATTTTTTATTTTCCTGTATTTTTCTCTTTACGTAATCATAAAAAACAATCGCCTCACTGTCATCCGCTTCATTACCGATATAGGAACCGGGATTGTTTTCATTGTTTATTGCTTCTTCCTCTTTTATGATTTCTTTTGGTTTGTTTGTTGTTTTTTTTATCTTTGTTTTGTCTCCGATTATCCTGATATCCGGCAGCATTGATGCCTCTATTGTAAAAACCTGATCTGAATTTTTCGGGGTGGCCTTTTCTGTTTTTCCGTATTTTGCATAATACAGGTATGCCGGGACGGAAAAAATCATACCATGGAAAAATACGGAAATAATCAGTGCTGCCATGCCCGTAATTTTTTTGTTTTTCATTTTTTTTCCATTTTATCGTGTTACGTTTTTTAAAAATCGTAGCACATATTAAAATTATGTCAAGGATATTTTGCGGCGCCGTTATGTAGCATAACGCATTTTTTAAATTACATCAATAATGAAATATTCATTTCCTTTTATGGAACAGAACGGACAATACCGGTTTCGTAAATAATAAATTTTGACTTTTTTATGCATATAAAATATAATTGTATTTTTGAGGTGATAATATTATGAAAAAGTTTTTTATATTTCTTATAATGACGTCCTGTTTAATGGTTAATTTATATGCCAGAAATTCTTTTGACGAAGGCAATAAATTATATTTAAACGGTAAATATGACGATGCATTAAAAGAATATTCTGATTTCATAAATAAAAACAAGGATTATTATGAAGGTTATTATAATGCCGGAAATGCATATTTCCGTCTTGGCGATTATCAAAAAGCACTTGAAATGTATAAAAAGGCCTATGAATTAAACAGTAAAGACGAAGACGTAACGCATAACATGAAAATTGCAGAGGAAAAACTGAAAAAACAGCAGTCGCAGTGTGACAATAAAAACCAGCAGAATAAAAATCAGGATAACAAGTCGCAGGGAAGCAGTCAGGGACAGCAGTCGCAGTCACAGCAAAATCAGCAGGGACAGCAAAGCCAGCAGAAGCAGGCAGAAAATAACAATAGCCAGCAGCAAAATCAAAATCAGCAGCAATATTCAGGAATGACAGATGACGAAGTTCAGGCTATATTAAACATGAAAAAAAAGCAGGAGCAGAAGTTAAAGCAGTATTTTGGGAACCAGCAGAGAAAAAACAACAGAAACGACGATTTCCCCGATTTCTTTAACATGTCTCCCGACGAAATAATGAGATACATGGAACAGCGAATGATGAACCCATTTGAAGAACCGGAAAGAAAAAGCGGCGGCGGAAGCGGGGATAAAAAGGACTGGTAAATTAAGTTAATAACTGCGATGCCGGTTTCAAATTTCCGATAACTACTTTACAGATTTTTTCCATTCTCCGGTTTTTACTCCCTGTTTCAACTCATTCCTATCCGATAAAAAATTATATTTCGATTGTTTATTTTTTTGAGGAATTCATTCGAGCCTTTCTGTTGAGGGACGTGGCGGTTTTATACTGCTTCATTACCTTGCTTGTTCTTTGCATGCGTTTTTGAAATTCATTAGTCGGATGGACGTCTGTTAAAATAAAAAGAGATTGCACAAACCACACAAAACAGGTAAACTGGAACCTGATGGAAATATGCAAATAATTTATTAACCGAACAACAATGGTTTCTACTTTCTCCCAAAGGCACTTGGCATCTGCCATTTATCATTAATTTAAAATTCCTGCTTTAAGTTTACCGGATATCAATAAATTTTACTTTTATAAAAAAACAATACTGTAACCATAGGTTTGATACAAATGCATCCCCGTTATGATCATTTGAAATCAAATAACTATATAAAAAAAATCCAGAAAATATTATAATCAATTATGTTTATTCTGGTAAGCGGGTATATTGTTAAAATAGGCATTAATACAGGAGGACGCTAAAAAATGAAAAAAATATTTTTTTTAAAGGTAAAAAATTGACTTTATCTGAAATTTTTTTTCTGACAGCAGGAATAATTTTATTTTTTATTATTTTTTTCATAATAAAAAATTTTCGCGGTTTTTTTTACGATTCAAGACCATCCCGGTTTATATATTATTCGGTTATATTCGGCTGTGGCTTTTTTCTTGGAATAATAAAGTCCGGCGCTTTATCAGGAATATCTCTGTGGGTAAATTTTTTATCGGGTTTATTCCTTATAAACGTTCTGTTTCTTTCAAGCACAATATTAAACAACGTATATGACAAGGACATTGACAGATACAATAAAAAACCCAATCCTCTTATCGGCACAATCAGTAAAAAAGATTACATGAAAATATACTACATCTGCTTTTTTTCCTCTTTACTCGTTTCCCTCTCATTAAATATAACATCATTTTTTATAACGCTTATAATTCTTGTGACTGCTTTTATATATTCCTGCCCGCCTTTAAGAGTTAAAAGATTTTTCCCTTTTAACATTATATTAATTGGCTTTTCATCCGTCCTTGCTTTATTTCTCGGTTTTGCATCTTCAAACGAATTTAAAATAATTTATGATTTCCCTTACCGTCTGGGAATAGCAATGCTCATCGTGCTATCTCTCGCATTTAACGTAAAAGACATAAACGATTATAAAGGAGATAAAAAATACAAAATAAAAACCATAATGACGCTTTTCGGTTATAAAAAAGGAAAAATAATAACGGCATTACTTGCTTTTTCCGGTTACGTCCTTCTTCCTGTATTACTGGATTTTAAAGTAATGCTTTTTTATAGTTTTATATTCGGAGCCCTTACTTTCATCATAATTATAAAATCAAAAAATGTGGTCAACGAATCTGTAGTATTTTCCGTTTTTTTTATTTATCTTTTTATTTTTATTCTTCACAAACCGGCTTTATTCTGATAAATTAATTCATATTGAAAAAAGGTGACAATTTTATGTTTCCTTACGTTTATGCAGGCGATATTGAAATAAGCACTCATTTAATAATGATAATTGCAGGAATTTTATCCGGTTTTCTGCTTTTGTTATACAATATAAAAGATATGGACTATAAAACAAAAAAATCCGTTTTATTATTTGCAATTTTGATATTCCTTCCTTTTTTCTTTGGTGGATGGCTAGGACACGTAATTGAAAATTTTATAAGTAATAAAAGTGCATGCGTTACAAAAAACAATTTATTCTGGTCTTTTTCACTGGTTTGGGGTTTTGCCCTGTCTGTTATTATTGCTTTCCCGTTAACAGGATTACTTAAATTAAACATCTGGACTGCAGGAGACATTTTTTCAATGTCAATTGCAATAGGCGGCTTTTTTGCAAAACTTGGTTGTTTTTTTGACGGCTGCTGCTTTGGTATCCCTTCACCTGAAAATTTCCCATTTGGTATTTTTTATCCTTATGGTTCATATCCACAAACCCTTTTTGGCGACGTAAAATTATACCCGTCCCAGTTATTTGAATCATTCGCCTGGCTTATTATTTTTATTATTCTGATTTTAAGAAAAAAATATAAATCGTTTGACGGCGAATTAATTATTTTATTGTCTTTTCTTTTTGGTTTATTCAGATTTTTTATTGAATTTACGCGTTTTCACGTTGTAAAATCATTTTTATCAGAAGGTCAGATTTTTTCTTTAATATTCATAATAATTGCACTAATTTGCTATATATTAAAACGCAAACCTTACAAAAAACTTGACAAAATATAATTTTAAATGTATATTTACTATGAAATTATTATATTAATTGAAGGATATTGTTATGAAGTCAAAAAATAAAAAGAAAAATAAAGGGTTTACATTTATTGAAACAATGATTGTTTCAGTAATAATTGCATTTGTCATAACTGCATCTGTAGACCTGATTTCACGGGTTTACAGGGGAATTACCATGAATCAGTTAAAAACTTATTCAGCCAACATTGCTTCTGAAAATCTCGAATTATTAAAAGACATTGGTTTTAATTCACTTAACGTAACCCCTGATGAATGTCTTCCTGACCCGCTTTCAAAACTTGAAACTTCCAATTGTCCTTCAAATCCATATCCGGTTGAAAACGTTTTTTTAAATTCAAAACCATTTAAAGTATACAAATACGTCCAGTATGCAAATGAAGACGAAGAAGGAAACATAGTTCCAAGAAAACTTGTAGAGTTAGGCGCCGGCTCTGACATGAATACAAAGCAGATTACAGTAGTCGTTGCTTATGAAGCAGATGGCATGACAAAAACAACAAAAACAACAGGATTATTAACTTATAAGGAAGTCCCGCTTGCAGGTTCAACAATATCAGGTAGGATTATGAAAAAACTACCTGATGACTCCATTGTAAATCCGGGGCTTGGTTCAAATGCAACGGTTTATTTTACGGGATTCCCAGGATATACGACTACAATAAGTGACGACGATGGTCGTTATTCAGTGAGCGGCGTTATGCCTGGTTCTTACGTTTTATATGCTTCAGGTCTTGGGTTTAATACTACCTATTATGCTTCAAATCCACTAATAGTTACAAAGGCAGGCTCAACAATAACGGACGTAAATTTTATATGCCAGGCAATACAAGGAGCAGAAATAGGCGGCCATGTTTACATCCATATAACTATGGCACCTTCATCAACACCAACTGTAACTTTTACACCGGTAATCCAGCCAACCAACACGCCAATTACAGGAACGATAATTTTAAATGCAAAAGGCTCAATGTCAGGCAAATCATCAACATGGAATAATCCATCAAATATACAGATAAACGACGGTCAGTCTGCATATGGAGATAATACAAATGACCTTCTATACACTGAATTTCAGGATGATAATATTGAAAACAGTACCATAACAGCCGTAAGAATAAAAGGATTAATTTATTCTCTTGCTTTATTGGGCGTCACAAATGGCATCAGAATACACCTGACAAAAGACAGCGGCGCACACTGGGCTGATACTTCTGTGCCAAACGGCTGGACAGGATCAATTACAACTGTTTATGCATCATGGAATTATCCAAGCATTTTTTCAGGATATGTTACAAGGCAAACAGATATAACAAATTTATATACAACATGGGACTGGACAAAAGTCAATAGTCTTGGTGCTTGTTTTAGACACAATACAACCAGTACAGGATATATTGACTATGCATATCTCGAAGTTGATTACCGCATTGCAACACCTACCCCAACACCTGCTGAACCAACTTTTACTTATACTCCTACAATCGAGCCTACAGATACGCCCATTCCATGCGCAGATGGTTCCATAGTAAAATCAATGGATGGCCTTTCCCTTCCAACCGTATCTGCTGCATGCAATTACGTAATTCAGAACATAGACCCTACTTATGGATTTACGTCCGTATCTGCAACTTTTTATTATGGCGGAAAATCGTATTATAAATATCTGACAGGCGTCCCCGTTGCAGTTGCAACGAGAACTTATCTTGATATATGGCTTGAAGAATCAACAGGCGTTCCTACAATTAATGGCTTTGTCTACGATGCGGTAAACAGGACTTTACCAGTAGTGAACGCGTCCGTTTATCTTTCTGACCCGATTGACGTAACCGCAACTACGTCAGGCGGAGGTATGTATACAATAATGCCGGTAACTCCAGGTTCCTGGCAGTTATGGGCTTCTGCTCCGGGATATAAGGTTGAAAACGTAATTAATATAACCGTATTGCAGGGCATCAATAATGCTCCCAATCTTTACCTTTATCCGATTGGAAACGTATCCGGCTGGGTTACGGATGATATTTCAGGTGAGCCTGTTTCAGGCATAACCGTGCAGTTATATAACAGTGCCCATACTCTGATAGGAAGTTCTTATACCGATGTTGACGGCTCCTATTCAATAAAAGAAGTTCCTGCTGGTTCAAATTATAAATTATCCTTATCACTTACAAGTAATTATGAGTGCACATTTCCTGCATCCGGATACATTTACCCCGTTTCTGTCATAAAAAGTGCAACGACTGCAAACCAGAATTTCAGGATTAAACAGACATATGGAACAATAGAAGGCAAAATACAGATTGACGGGGTTGATATCACGGAAGGCATCCTTGTAGTTGCATACCCGTCGTCAGTAACGTATTATGCACATAACTATACCATGACTTCATCGCAGGATTATCTGCAGGGATATACAGGCAGAATGAAAAATTTTTATCCTTCTTACGGCGTTATTTCCCAAAGGGATGCCAATTTTAAAATAAGCGTTCCGCTTGGGCAGACATATAACGTATATGCTTATTATTCTTATTTAAGTTATACAGGCACAGTTGACAATCCCGTAAAAACACTGAAAAAATATTATAAAAAATTAACAGATATAAATCCAGAAACCGTAAATAATAACATAACCGGTCCGTTAAATTCCTGGACCGAGTATTAAGGATTAAATTATGCTTAAAATAAATAAAAGTAAAAAGGGTTTTACTCTTATAGAAGCAATGATTTCAGCTGCTATTATATCCATTGTCAGCATTGGCATGTATAATCTGCTGCGCGACGGGATGTATATGTGGAATTCAGGTCTTGCAAAAATGACGTTAACGACAGAAGGAAAAATAACCATGACTATGATAAAAAAAGCCATTCAGCAGTGCCAGGGAACAACAATTCGTATTTCAAGATTTGATTCAAACCAGCCGGCAAATAGTTATATATCTATGGTTTTAACAGAACCGATTTTTGTCAAAACTACCGTCCAGAGATGCGGTTGCGGTTCAACATCTGATGCAATTACGGTTGGTGCTGTCGGTGCGCCGGTTGAAATATACCAGTATAATAATTATCTGCGTGTTGTTTATCCTGAGATAAAACCTGGAACAGACCTTGGAGATTCAGAAGCAGTACAGGCAAATACATATTACAAGACGCTTACTATTTCTGCAAACGTAGAATCTATAATGTTTTCTTTTGTTGATTCAAAGAAAGGCAAAGCAATAAATACTGCCGGAAGATTTTCCAAATTTGTATGGAATAACAAAAGTCCGGTTTCAATTTTTCTAAAAGAAACAGTAATTGTGAAACGTATGCATAGTGCCGGATATTTTCACAATTAATTTACAGGAGTAAAAAATGAAAAAGAAAAAAGCACAGGCTCTGCCATTTGTAATTGTAGTGGCTGCTGTTTTTTCCCTGCTAAGTCTTGCTCTTCTTGATTTATTCAGCATTGAGACAAAACAATTGGTAAGAACAAGTTGTATAATGCAAAAACAGGAACTCGCATCTCTTGCACTGGAACATGCCATCATGAAGTTACAGCAGGGCACAAACTGGTATAACGTCAGTTCGCTTACAAATTTAAGGGGATACTCAAAAGAATTTGAATCCCCGATAGGTAAATATGCAATACACATCGCAGATGGAAATTTATTTTTTAGCAATCTCACCGACTCAAATTCCCGTCAGGCAAAAGACGAATACAAAACAATAGGCATAAAAGTAAAATCAAAAATTCTTGATTGCACCGGTGAATATTATGCAGTCGTACAGAGAAAAATGCTTGGAGGACCTTTGATTTCAAAAGGTAAAATTGATCTTCCGTGCACTGATGCAAAAATAGATGACTCCAATTTTTACTGGGGTGACATATTTTCTGCAAATACAAACAATGGTTATTGCAGACTTCCCCGCGTTGAAGTCGCAAAAGGAAGTCCGACACAATACTGGCTGCCAAAAGTATATTCAGCAGCTGATATATATACCTCCGTTGGTTATACAGGTGGCAGGTCAGGACCTAATTATACTTTTGCATCAACCTACGATGATATGAGTCCGACTGCCCATTGTCATCCATTTTCACAATATGCAACTGCACCTGATATTGATTTTGATTATTTTAAAGGACTGGCAAAGGAAAACAAGGCATATTATGGTCCTGCCAATATACCAGGGATAGGACCAAATCCATATTATAACGCCGACCAGGATATCAGTAAGGTCTCCCAGGCAAATATTGTTACAATTATGGCTAAATTAAAATCACCTTCCTCTGTTTTATTTATTGACACAACAGACGGATTGCCAGTAAGATATTCACCATGTAATACGTATTCAGGCAGCGTTTCAGTAACTGCAAACTTAGCCACAGATAAAACTTTGCGATTTTACGTTAACAACTCAAATCAATATATGACCTATGGTCAGATGTTTATTATGGGACCACTGATATTTATAGGAGATTCTCCTTCCAATATCTCTAATACCTATGGATATACATGGGGTTACGGTTTTTATACAGGAAACGACATTGATGACGTTGGAAAAGTTAAGCATCCTGATAATAATTATTTTCCACAGTTAAGTGATAATAATCATTATGTCAGAAATCTTATTGATGATTCTCAATCCCGGCTTACAAATACAAAACATGCAGGATTAATTTATGTAAACGGGGAACTGAGAATCGGGGGGCAGCGTTCCGGTAGTTCCAATTATTCAAATATATGCATATATGGGACTATTTTTCTTGGAGAAAAGGGACGTCTTGATATGGATACCACAAATGACAACCCGTATCTTTATGTATATTACGATAAAAATCTTAATCTTTTTGGTTTTAATGGAATGTCTGTGGATACTGTATCATTTGGTGAGATAACATATCTTGTCCCAACTCCTGAACCGCAATACCCATTTTAGTTTCTGTAATGAAATTAAATAAAATTTTTATAAATTCTGCCATTATATTTTTATTATTAATTTCTATTATATTTAATAATGTATTTTATGATTCCTATCAGGCACCAAAGGCATCTGGTTTTCTTATTACATCATTTTTTATCTTTATTTTGCTTCTCTTTTATAAAAAGAAGGTTAATATTGACCCTGCTGTTATATGTGCATTATGTTTATATTATTATTTCTTTATTCAGGTTCTTTTTTACAATAATAACGCTCCTTTTTATTATGTTTTTGTTTTCTTATCCCCTGCTGTCTTTTTTATTCCGTTATTCCATAAAATTGATAAACCAGAATTTTCATTATTTTTAAATTTTTTGCTTTTTCTTTCATTAATATATGGTTTGTATCAGTTTGCGTTTCTTGATATAAAAAGGCCGTATTCCTTTTTTGGGAATCCTATCTTTTTTGGAGAATTTATTTGTATTTTGTTTCCTGTCGCCGTTTTTAATTTAACTGATAAAAATTTTAAAATATTTTCTGTCATTAATATTTCGCTGTCATTAATTGTTTTATTTTTGTGCCAGTCACGTGGAGTTTTATTTTCATTTCTTGTTTCTATGGTTATATTAATATTCATGCTGATAAAATCAAAAAAACAATATTTATTTGATTTAAAAAATATAATTTATATTTTAATAATCATCGGCTTTGTTGTTATATTGAAACCAGAAATATTTAAAACAGCCGGAATTTTTATGGATAAAATAAAATCAACCTTTTCACCGGGTAATCAGGAAATATCAGAAAGAATTATGCTCGGCAAATCATCTTTAAAAATTTTTATGGATAAACCTGTATATGGTGCAGGACCCGGAAGTATAAAAAAATTATTACAATTAAAAGAATCTGATTTTTTGCGTGAAAATGATTCTTTGAAATTTATTAATTCATCCTATGCACATAATGATTATCTGCAAATAATCAGTGAAACAGGAGTAATCGGGATATTATTGTTTATCTTTCTAATATTACTTGTTTCTTATATGGTTGAAAAAGAAATTGTTTATTATAATGATAAAGAATATATTTTTACTTTATGTGTTTTTTCTTCTGTACTATTTATATTAATTGAATCGTATTTTAATTTTCCATTATTTGTTTTTCCATCATGCATGCTTTTTTATTTTTTTCTTGGATTGTTGTATGGCGACGTATCTTCGGATAAAAAGAAATCTGTTTTTTCCTTTCAGCCGGAAATTTTGATAATTCTGATCCTTTTACCGCTTTTTGTTTTTTTTATAAAAGATATAAAAAAAATAACTTCAAATATTTATTTATCGTCCGCAATAAAACAGACATATTCTGATATAGAAAAGGCAGAAATATTTTTTAAAAAATGCATACTGCTTGATTCTGAAAATTTTTATAATTTAACAAATTTTGGAACGTTTTATTTTAACGTAAACAAATATGAACAGAGTTTACAAATCTTCAGATATGCACTGGATTTTTATCCGTATTCAGCTGATATATATTACAATATCGGAATGATTTATAATTTACATGGGCGATATAAAGAAGCAATAAATAATTATAAAATGGCTTTGCATTTATACCCTGACTTTTCACAGGCAAATCTTGGTTTGTATGAAATATATTCCAGGATTATGCCTGATAACGAAAATGATTATCTTATATTTTTATACAAAGCAACCGGAAAGAACCCTGATATAATTAATCAGATGGAAATTAATCCTGTTTATTTAAAGGAGATTACTTTTGAAATTACCCGTTAAAAAAATGAACAACATTATAAAGAGTCTTGAAAACTACCATATAACTCCTTTTAATTTTTTTATTTTACTGCTTTCAATCTGTTTTATAAGAAATTTTCTTGAGGGATTTATTGGTTATTCGAAAACAATAGGAACAAACCAGGATATTAAGATAACAATTACCCAGATGGGGGCGCTTTTCAACCTTGAATGGATAACTCTATATCTTTTTATAGTTCTGCTTATATATTTTATAACAAAAACGAATATTATTTCTATTTTTAAGATATCACTTGTTTTTTATAACATAATAATAATAGTTCCTGTTCTTGATTTTTTTATTTATTTCCCGTCAGGATGTAAAATTGATTATTTGTATACTGTAAGCGATTATATCAGTGCTCTATTGTATTTTTTTGTTCCGTTTAAGGACATTAAAGTGTGCTCCGGTATCAGAATAGAAGTGTTTTTTTCCTGTATTTTTATATTTATGTATATTTTCATAAAAACAGAAAATTTTATGAAATCACTGCTTGGTGCATTGATACTTTATTTTCTTGCAATTTCTTCTATGGCCTACCCTGTGTTTATTCTGCTTGTTTTCCTGCCTGTATATCACGGGCAGTTTGATAATTTTGTAAACAATTTCTTTTTTACACCTTCTTTTCTTGGTTCTTTTTTAAACAAATTTTCAATCATGATTGTTTTCCTGCTTATCCCCCTGCTTTTAATAACTTATAAAATTTATTATAAAGATAAAAAATTTTTATTCATGATTAAACAAATATTTTCTGTTGATACTTTTATTATATTTTTTACTATTTTTGCAGGTTTTATATCCGGTTATGGATTTTCTAATTTGTTTACTTCGTTATTTAATATTATATTCCTGATTTTTATCTTTATTTTTTCCTTTACCTTAAATATCTGTCTGACAAATAATTTTAAAATAGAAAAAGACATAAAAAAAATTTTATTTATACTGCTGCTGATTTTTGCTCTTTCAATATCTTTTAATAATTTTTTAATGATTGTCTTGTTATTTTCAGTATGGTATATTTTCAATATTTTTGAACCTTTTATTAAAAGTATATTTTTTGATTTGTTTTTTTATCTGTTTATATTCATTATTTTATTTATATCCAGTTATACAATTGCACCGTCAGAAATACAAATAAATCCGTTAAATTTATCGGTCATAATTTTATTTTCCCTAATTTACCTTTACAGACAAAAAAGGCATGGTAATTAATTATTATTACCATGCCTTTTAATTTAATCTATAGATTTATAGATTATACGAATATCCTTGCAATGACGTGTTCGGGATTTGTTCCAAGGACTCTCTGCACTATCTGATCTTCACGGACTATTTTTCTTACCATCTCCTTTGCCACGTCGTAATTTCTGTTCGTATATTTTATAATCGTATCCCTTACTTCCGTCGGCTCTGACTGTGCAACGTATTGAAGCAGTAATCTTACGTTATTTTCTATTGAATAAATGGTTGCATAGCGGAGCAAAACGTTTATTTTCCTTTTTGACATTTTAGGCGGCGGTCCTAACCCGTTGATGACGTTAAATACGAAATCCATGTAATTCTGGACTGCATCTTCCCTCGACGCAGCATCAACCAGTTCGGCAGACATGACAAGGTTCATCTTTTTCTGCTCACCCGTCCATTTTACCTGTGCTGATTTTTCTATTTTACCCGTATAATCCCCCATAAACGTTCCTTCATTTATGTTTCCACGATAATCATATATGGGGTCTTTGGCAAGATATAAACCGACTGCTTTCATAACCTGGAAATCAACCGGGGTAAATGATACTTTTGCACCTTTTTTCCCGGGTTCACCGGACACAATGCCCATTATAAACCTGTCGTCAAAAAAATCAACGAAGTTTCTAATTGGTTCTATTAAAATTGGGGGAATTAAGTAATTACCATCTTCATCCTTTGGAAAAGCATTTATATGAATTGATAAAATCTTTTTCAATGATTCTATGACGGTCTGTGGAGTTGCAATATAATTTTCGTTTGCTTTAGTAATATCCGGGATCTGTGCATTTACTAATATTCTCGTGCCGGAAAAAGGCACTCTGTTTGCACTTTTTTCAGATGCATTTACTATTATAGCATCAACTATGACTTTATCCCTTTTAATTAAATCAAGATGATCCGAAGTGTATGAATTAACCGTTGCGTTTGCTTCTGCTTCCACCATTGTTGAAACTTTGGAAAGTTCCATGTCCTTTTCTTTTATCTCATCTATGTTTTGTTTAAAAGCAACGAGGGATTCGTGCGCCCTGCCAAAAATTTCAGTATACAATTTTGTAAAATCAATCAGAACCTTGGCAATTGAATCTGACTTGCCCGCAAGCGAATCAATGTTTTTCTTATCTTCCGGGGATAATTTATGTCCTTTTTGTAAAACATTAAAATACGAATTAAGTAAATCAAAATTCATTTTAAAACTTTTAAGCCGGTTGGGGTCAATGCTTGCTATTTTTTCTATCAATGGCTGGATGGTTCTTGAAATATTTGCACCTGCTTTTACTGCATCGTTTCTTTTCCATTCGAGGGCTGCTTTTAATTTCTTCGGGTCAACCTTGTCATCTTTTGACCTTTTTTTCTTTCCTGTTGTATCTATTAGTTCAATTTTTCCTTCTGCTATCATTTTCCATTTTTCAGTAACGGAAAAAACTACGTTTGAAAACTGACTTTCTTCCTTTTTATCAAAATTCTCCAAAAGCCAGTTATAAATTCCCGTATCAAGAAGCTCTATAACCTTGCCATTATTTTCAACTTTGTCAGCAATTGCCCCGGTATTCAAAAACAGCATCTGATGTCTGTTTAATTTGTTCATTCTTTCATTAATCAGGCAAGAAACGAGAGTGTTATAGGCATTTCTTAATTTGTTAACTTTTACGACGTCCTCTATTTTGTTTCCGCTATCCGATTTTTCCCTGGCATAAAACTCTATGGCGTCCAGAACCGTTTTCTGGACGTCCTGGTCTATTCCTTCAAAAACTTTGTTTATTGCCTCTCCCCGTGCAATCATTTCCGTATCAGCCATTTTTATCTCCTTCTCGGGGTCTTTTTGCCCCAGTTAAAAATCCAACCCATTACCTGTCTACTCTGCTTCTTTATCATACAGAGTTTTTGTCAACGTGATCCTGATTTTTATTATATCGTCTCTTTTTATAAAGATGTTTTATCATGTGAAACGTTCAAATAGAAAAAAATTATATTTAAACGTCTCTTCTTTTTAATTATTTTTTATTATCTGCAAATCTTTTTGAAAATGCTTCATTAATTATTAGAGATATTTTTGGATTTTTCATTAATATTTTTTTAAAATCAACTTTATGAAGCACAAATAACTCTGTTGGTTCCTCGGCAATCACGGTTGCAGTTCTTGGTATGTCAGTTACAAGAGCCATTTCGCCAAAAAAATCGCCGGTGGATAACGTCGCTGCTTTTTTACCAGCACCAAAACCCTTTTTTATGTGAACCGATACTTCGCCGGAACCAATTATGTAGAATTTGTCCCCAATTTCACCCTGTTTTATTATGATTTCACCTTGCTTTACTTTTCTTTTTTTTAATACTTTTATTAATTCGTCAAGTTCTCCAAAACTTAAATTATAGAAAAAATCAACTTTTTGTAATGCATTTCTTAACAGTGAAAAATCATCCTGCACATGTGCCATGTCCTCACCTCTTTAAATTACATATATTTTAATATTTGTATATGGTTTTGTCAATTAAAAATTTATATGGCAATTATATTTGCTGTCCGGCAAACTTAAAGAGATGATTAGACAACAAACGGCAGATAACAACAATGCCGGGTTATAAGTGCCGAATACCGGATGACTACAGTGCCAAGTGGCAAATATCATATGTAAAATAACGCACAGTTTTAATTAGTGGTTGTTTATTGCTGTTTAATAATTATATTATAGTATTTTGTTTTTCATTTGCACCGGGCACCTGCTACTACTTGTTATCTGTCTATATTTTTTCCAGTCCTGCATAATTTGCCGATAATACCTTTTTACCGTGTTTCTTAAATGCGATTGTAATTTTGAAATCGTTTCCATGCGGTTCTATTTTTAAAATAACCCCTTCCCCCATTATTTTATGTTTTACTTTCTCCCCTGGTTTATAAACCGGTGCTTCATCCATGTATTGCTCAAACTGCGGTTCCACATCCATCATAAAAGGTTCTTTATTTACGTATTCTTTTAGCAACGTTTTGCCTTTTATCTCCAGCAACTGCTGTGGTATCTCATCTACGAACCTCGATACCGAACTTACATTTTTTGAACCATATTGTCTGCGGAACAGCGTCGTAAACAAAAATAAACGTTTTCTTGCACGCGTCATCCCCACGTAACAAAGACGCCTTTCTTCCTCTATGCCTCCGGGTTCATCAATACAATTTTTATGAGGGAACAAACCTTCATTCATGCCTGCTATAAAAACGTTTTCAAATTCAAGTCCTTTTGCACTGTGAATTGTCATTAAAGTTATGGCATTGGCATTCCTGTCCATTTTGTCTATGTCCATTATCAATGCAACCCGACTTAAAAAATCTTCCAGGGTTGCTTCCGGTTGTTTTTCTTCAAATTCAGAAATAGCGGATACGAGTTCTTTTACGTTTTCAATCCGTTCATCCGATTTTACAGACGTATTGCTCTGCCAGTAATCAATGTATCCGGTTTCAGACAAAATTTTCTTAACCACTTTCGTAATTGACAAATCCTTCCTGTTATCAGAAACGTTTTTTATCAGGTTATAAAACTGTGAAAGGGAATTTCTCGTGCTTTCTTTTATATCTGCAATGTCATTAATGTCTCTGATGGCTTCAAAAACGGGAATTTCTTTTTCCATTGCATATTCTTCCAGTTTTGCAATGGAAGCATCTCCTATACCACGCGGGGGAACGTTAATGACTCTTTTAAAACTTATGACATCATTGGGATTTACAACAAGACGCAGATATGCAAGGACATCTTTAATTTCCATTCTGCCATAAAACTGAATCCCGCCTATCAATTTATACGGGACCCCGTTTCTCCTGAAACAATCTTCTATTGCGCGGGACTGTGCGTTTGTTCTGTAAAAAACGGCCATGTCTTTTAAATTCGTATCCGTGGTTCTTAATAATCTGTCTGCCTCTGCTAAAATGGCTTCTGCTTCTTTTGTGGCATCTTCCGTATACGTCAGCGTAATCTTTTGTCCACTTTCGTTTTCAGTCCAGAGTTCCTTGTCTTTTCTGTCCTTATTGTTGAAAATAACGTTGTGCGCCGCTTTTAAGATGGATTTCGTTGAACGATAATTCTGGTCAAGACATATAACCCTGGAATTTGGATAATCATTTTCAAAATCAAGTATGTTTGTAATGTCCGCCCCCCTGAATCTGTAAATTGACTGGTCATCGTCTCCCACAACGCATATATTTTTATATTTTTTTGCAAGAAAACTCACCAGAGTATACTGGGAATTATTTATGTCCTGATACTCATCAATGAGAATGTATCTGAATTTTTCCTGATACATGGCAAGAATTTCCGGATTTTTCCGGAAAAGTTCTATCGGCTTTTTTATCAAGTCGTCAAAATCAAAAGCATTATTAAACTGCATCTTATTTTCGTAAATTTCATAAATTCTTGAAACAAGTTTTGAATCATAATCTTTTGCATATTCCATAAATTCGTCAGGCGTTAACAACTGGTTTTTTATGTCTGAAATCTTTCTTATTACTAAGTAAGGTTTTATCTGTTTTTCGGTTATTTTAGTTTCGTGCATGCATTCTTTTACAAGCCGTTCCCTGTCATCCTCATCGTATATTGAAAAATTCCTGTTATATCCTATTTTTTCGCAATGGTTCATCAGTATCCTGCATCCAAATGAATGAAAAGTGGACATCCATATTTTTTCTGCTTTTTTCCCGATAACTTTTTCTATCCTGCTTTTCATCTCATCCGCTGCCTTATTTGTAAAAGTTACCGCAAGTATATTTTCAGGCGGGACGTTATGAACCGAAATCAAATATGCTATCCTATAAGTAATTACACGCGTTTTTCCGCTGCCTGCACCTGCAAGTATCAGCAAAGGACCGTCTTTATGCTTTACTGCTTCAAACTGATTCTTGTTAAGAATTTCCTCAAAATTCATCCGTAAACTCCTTTTTATCTTTTATGCATCCTGCCCTTTCATCATATCTGCATTTTTTTCTTTAATAATGGGATTTATTATATTATTGTTCAGAAATGTTTATTTTTACATTTTATCAAATAATAATAATTTTATCAATATTGCAAAGGAAAATAGAATGATTAATTAATTATAAATAAAAAAATTATTTACCCGGCGCAATTTTTCTTAATAATTTTAAAGCCTTTTTTCTGTCGCGGATATAGATAAAAAAATTGCTTACTGCTGCAATCAAGGCACCAAATGCGTTGATTATCAAATCTGACATGGTATCTCTCAATCCACTCCCCTGATATGGCTTGCCGAGAATTATCAGATTAGTATCTGGCGGCAGATCCCATTTCTGATTTGCAGTTCCGAAAAATACGTCAATCGTAAATTCAAACATTTCCCACAATACTCCCAGGCTCACGGCAAAAGCAAAAGTAAAAACTGCGATAAGTCTGGGACTTAAATTCATGCTGTAACGCTTGTTTATAATGTAAATATAGATGGCGCCGATAAAACCAATGATAATACCTGATGTTGCGTGTAAAAGGTCGTCCCACCAGAAAAAACGATAATAAAGGTCAAACCTGACGCTTAGAAAAATGGCACAATAAATAAAAATTACAATTATAGTTTCAAAAATAATGGGAAGATGTATTTTAATCCGAGTATCAAGAAATTCCGGAAGAAAACAAAGAATAAGCGTAAGTATTGTCCATAGTTCAATTTCTACGTCCTTGCTGATTTGGTTATAAATATAAATACCGGAAGAATTTTTTGCATCTATAATGTTGAACGTTATCTTTGCAAGATTAAAAAGAATTGAAATTATGAGTGATATCCGCAACACATAGACGATTGCAGGCATGTTTTTATGGTTGGCGTTTTTTTTCTTACTATTCATGACAAATAACTACTAAAAATTTTTTTAAACATAACTTACACCTGAAATTTTATATTTTTATTTGCCCATAAAATTTTAAAACTTTTAATTTTTCATAAATTAACACAAACGTGATTATTAGTAAAGAGATTTTTGTGCTGCAAAGCAACGGTTTAATTATACTCATGGAACTTATTGTAATGAATTCCTCAAAAAATGCAATCAACCACTCCATTCTGACTTTATGCCTGTAAAAACATTTAATAAGGAATGAATCAAAATTTATACTTTTGCGGAAAGAATTGATTTAACGGACGTTATTAATTTGCCAGTTTTATGGTTTTTTGTATTTCTGCGAGGTCGTTCGTATTCAGGCATCTTTTACCGCTGTCCATTTTTTTTGCCATTCTTGATAAAAATGTCCCTGCACCAATTTCTACAAAAGTATTTACCCCGTTTTTTAGCATCATCTCAAGGCACAAATCAATCCGTGAAGGTTTAAAAACATAATCCACGAATTTTTCTTTTATCTCCTGAACGCTTTCGTAATACTGTCCGGTCGTCTGACATAAAACCCTGTATCTGGGCTTGTCAATTTTTATTTTTAAAAATTCCTCTCTTAATTTATCCGCAACCGGCTGTAATATTGAAAAACAGGCATATTCTTCGTTTGGAAGATCAATTAAATTTGCATTTAACTTTTTGAATATATCAGTAATTACCTGATGTGCCTTTTTTTCATACATTATTATTGAACTATCCTTACCATTATAGGAAACAATTTCAATTTTTATCCTTTTTTTCAGTTCTGAAACTAATTTTCCGGTTTCCGTAACAGGGACCGAATTTACAAGGGCGTGATGAAAAAAATCCGTGCCAACTTCTTCCAGTATTATTTCCCTTTTCTTAAATAAAAAATCAATCGCATCTTCAAATGAAATCGCTTCCGCTGACGCAAGTGCCATAATTTCCCCTGATTTGTATCCCATCATCTGCTCAGGTGTAACCCTGTATTCCTTTAATAAATCAAAAATTCCACGCTGGTAAACTCCGTTTATTATTATGCCGTTTTCTTCTTTTGACAGTTCTTCCTGCGGTCCGATAAAAGACAATTTATTTATCTTAAAATCCTGGTATTTTTTTTCAACTTTATCGTAATACTGCCGGACAATCCATGCCGAATCATACACTTTTTTTCCAAGGTTAACGTACTGATAACCGGCAGCCGTAAACAGATAACCGATAACTGCCATTTAAAAAATACCTTCCTTTGCCTTTTTTATCACGAGCATGCCAAAATCTCCAAAAGGCAAATTTGTCTTTTCAAAAAAATTATCAACGAAAGGAAACAAATATGCAATATTTAACGGCAGATAAAGTGTATAATAAATTTTAATTGAATACTCATCTTTTTTATCGCTTAATGCAATACTGACTATTTCTTTTAATTCCCTGCCACAAAGCGGCATTGCATCTTTGTAAACCTCTTTCCTTACGTTTACTTTAAAAAAGTTGGTTAAGGAATGTTTATTTAAAAATCCTATGCCTATTTTTTTTGACGCTATTCTGTATGCTTCTCTTACTGCCTGCACCTTATCGGGTGAAAAAGCAAAAGAATGCATAAAAATAACGTTTTCAAAACTGTTGTCTCCTACGGGTATGTTTTCATACGGCCCTATTATTATCTGTTCTTTTTTTATTACTGATTTTTGTATTGCCTTTCTTGCCATCTCTTCCACGGGTTCTGTCCCCACAGCCTCAAGTTCCAGTTCGGTAAGATACTGGACATATCTGCCTGTTCCACAGCCGATTTCCAGAACGCGTTCCCCGCGTTTGAAACGCATCGAATTGATCAATAATTCTTTTTCCTTTTCATCAACGTACATTCCAACCGGAGATAAAAACCATCTTTCATAATCTTTTACAATTTCAGGATTTGATACCATTTTTATCCCTTAAAATTATGTTCAAAAATTTTTGTGTAAAAAGGTCCGTCTGGTTTTAAATCACTTTTAAACAATACAATTGATTCTGCCGCGGAATTTATATCAAAATTTCTTAAATAATCCGTTATGTCAACTGCGTTTCTCGTTCTTGCAATCGTAATGTGCGGTATGTATTTTCTGTTCTCTTTTTGTATTCCGGTCTTTTCAAGTTTATCTTCCAGTCTGTTATAAATTTTTTCTATTATTTTTGAGCCCTGAATTACGTTTACCCATATAACCTTTGCCGAAGTCAGCGATGGAAAAGACGACAACCTATTGCAGGATATTGCAAATTTCTCCACGCCATTTAAACTTTCACCGATAATCTCTTTTATTTTTTCAATTTTATCTTCTTTTATTTCCCCGAGAAATTTTACGGTTATATGCAGATTTTCCTTTTTCGTAAATTTTAAATCCTTAATCCTGGGATAAACTCCATATATTTCATTCTGGGTAGTGCTGTTTAAGGGTATGCCAATAAAACATCTCATTCTTTTATCCACGTCTCCTTTGCCCAGGAAATAGTATCACCCATTCCATCCTCAAAGGAAATTTTTGGTTTCCAGCCAAGTAATTTTTTTGCCTTTGAAACGTCTGCCTGCATGTGTTTCTGGTCACCGGGACGTTCTTCTTTATAAATCACCCTATAATTTTTTCTGTTTCTGCCGAATTCCTTTAAAATGAAATCAACGAGATTATTTATTGAAATCCTCATTCCAGAACCTACGTTAAAAACCTCGCCGTATGACTTTTTATTATCAATTGCTCCAATCCACGCATCTGCCACGTCTTTTATGTGCACATAATCCCTTGACTGTTCCCCATCGCCGAATATCGTTACCGGTTCTTCCCGAAGCACGTTTCCTATAAAAATGGAAACAACTCCCTGATATGGATTTGTAAGCGACTGCCTTCTACCATATACGTTAAACATACGTAAAGCAGTTACGTTTAATTTAAAAGGCAGATCGTTTCGCAGACCCGTTGCAAGGCAGTAACGTTCCCCTGAGTATTTCGTTATTCCATAATAGGAAATCGGTCTCGTGCTCATCGTTTCCTTTATTGGAACTGCGTCCGGCTGCCCATAAGACGTCATTGACGAAGCGTATAAAAGCCTCGGAATTTTAAATTTAATTGCAGAATTTATTACGTTTATGGTTCCCAGGACGTTCGTAAACAGGTCTGCTGCCGGGTCATGAAAAGATTTTATTGTGGATGCACATCCTGCAATGTGAAAAATGACGTCCACTTTTTTTCTGAAACATTTTTCAACGTCTTTTTTATTTCTGACATCTCCCTTGATAAAAGTCGCGTGAGGATTTAAGTTTTCCTTCAACCCCGTTGATAAATTGTCAATTATCGTAACTTTATAACCTTTTTTTAAAAGTTCGTCCGAAAGATTACTTCCTATAAAACCAGCACCACCTGTTACAAGCACGTGTTTTACCATGTTATCCTCCAGATTCTTCTGTTTTATTCATCAAATATGTTACGTTCTTATTTATTTATTCCCATCTTTAGTTTCCATACGACCATTGCAGCTTCAAACATCACTTTACGCGACATCTTTGAAGTACCGGAATGTCTGTCAACAAAAATAACCGGGATTTCTTTTATTTTAAATCCCTTTTTCCATGCCTTATAATGCATTTCAATCTGAAATGCATACCCGTCAGAATAAATCTTATCAGGATTAATTGCTTCTATTACTTTTCTTCTGTAACATTTATAACCGCTCGTGCAGTCGGTTAGAGGAAGCCCTGTAATCAAACGCGTATAAAAACTGGCAAATTTTGAAAGAATCAGTCTGCTTATTGGCCAGTTAACAACGCTTACTCCGTTTAAATATCTTGAACCAATAACCAGGTCATTACTTCTGATTTCCTTTAAAAAATCAGGTATGTATTTCGGGTCATGGGAAAAATCCGCATCCATTTCAAAAATAAAGTCGTAATTTTCCTTTAATGCATATTTAAAACCTTCAACGTATGCCTTTCCCAGTCCGTATTTTCCGGGTCTTTGTAATAACTTTACGGTTTTATCTTTTCTCCTTAAATTTGAGACAACGGATGCTGTTCCATCCGGAGAATTATCGTCAACGACAAGTATGTCAATTTTTTTGTTTATTTTCTTAATTGCTGGAATTAAATTTTTTATGTTTTCTTTTTCATTATAGGTTGGTATTATTATCAGCGTTTTCATTACTGCCTCTTTTTTATCATAAAGTGAAATTTGTCGCGGACTAAAATCAGAATAAAAAACAAACACGACAAAACTGCAATGATAATTCCTGCATATATGTCTTTTTCATCGTAATAAAAAACGACCTTATGTTCCCCGGCCGGCACATAGGTGCCTGATGCATTATAATTTACCCTGTAAAGTTTATTCATTTTATCGTCTATTTTGACTTTCCAGTTCTTGTAATACGACGTTGAATTAACTATAAATGTTCCTTTTTGGGTTGATACTTCTGCCTCTATTTTTAACGGCTGGTATTCTTTTAAGGTAACTTCTCCTTTATCCATCTCGTTCTGGACAAAAAAATCGTGGATTATTGCCTCTTTACCGGTGAAATCATCCGAGAGCATCATTTTTAACGCAATGTTATCGTTCATGACTTTTATAACCTTATCAGTTGCAAACATTCTCTGCATTGCCTGCGTATCTTTATAAAGATATATGCCGCCAAATGAAAAAACCTTTAAAAAATCAGGGATATTTACTTCATTCTGTGTCAGATAATATTTAACGTTAAAAAATCTGTTTACGTTAAGTTTATTTAATCCTCCGTTTTGCAGAATTTCCATGAAATATCTTGGAGCGAGGCCATGCAGACCGCCTGCCATTTCTATGCCGTAATATATTCCCCTGTTTGGACCGAATGCCTGGTCAAGGTTCATCACCCTGAAAGGTTCTTTGTCTTTTTTGATTTCGTCAATAATCGGATGTTTTTGAACGACAAAATTCTCAAAATAATCAAATTTCAGAAAATTTTTTTCTATTCTGAAATTATCCAGAAAATTTATTGAAATGAGAAGTAAAATAAAAATAAATGCTGATTTTATTTTATTTTTTATGAATAAATACGTAATTGTCAGGACAGAGCCGGAAATCACAAAAAAGTATATTAAATCCTGTCTTATGCCTTCCAGTATCCTGTCAAGAATTTTATAATCAATGTTACCGCCCTTTATTTTATTAAAACCGGAAATTATAATGTCCTTTAATCCGCCGCTTACCAAAAATAAAAATACAATTACTATTATGACAATGGTTGTGCAGACGATTATTTTAAACCTTTTCATAATTTCCTTTTCTTCCACTGCTTTTTTTATTATGCTTTCAAGACCTATGCATGAAAGCACGACGACAAAAAACGTAACCAGATATAAAAATCTCGATGGATTTCTGAACTGGTTAAAAACAGGAACGAAATAAAATATGTCGTATAAAATTCCGTATTTACCAAAAGATAAAATGGCAAACACAACCGACGATATGATAAGAAACACGGATAAACTTTTGTGCTGTCCGGAAAAAGAAAAAAACGGCATAAGTAAAAAACACGTTATTCCAAAATAATATGTAGTTAAAACGAACGGCATAAATCCCCAGTAGGTCTCGTTATATAATCCGAAAAAATGCGGAAATAAAAACGTAATTAATTCCGGAGGAGGAAAAGACCATGAAACGAAATTCTCAAAGGAAAAATCGCCGCGCCAGGAATAATTCGTATAATTAAACGACGGCAGAAACTGCATTGCGGAAAAAAGCAGGATAAAAATGCACAATACAAAAAAACCCGTAACTGATTTTATCCTCACGTCACGGTCTTTTTCCGTAACAAGAAAATAAACGAGATAAAAAAATATCCCGAGGATTGTATATGCCATAATCTGCATTCCGGTTGCAAGCATCTGCAAAGACAGGACAAACGCTGCTGCCAGAATATATTTTGTTTTTTTTCCAAAAAATGCCCTGTGGATAAAATAAAATACAAACGGAATCAGACATGCTGCCTTTACGTTGTTTATGTGACCTGCGTAAACGTAAGACAATATAAATCCGGACATCATAATGACTGATGAACCAAAATACGAAGTCAATCTGGATAAATTAATACTGCGTAAATAAAGATACATTCCCCATCCGGCAATAAAAAGATGGATAATTATGTCCAGGGTATAAACTTTATGGTAAGGGACGTTAAGCAGGATAAATATCAAATCTGTCGGGTAAAAAAAAAGCAGACTCGACGATGCAATCATAGGCATGCCAAAATAAATGTCCGGAATCCAGGAAGGAAGGCAATGGTAGTTATGGACTACGTTTCTTGCAAATTCGTTAAAAGCGATGTAAATGTTTATTGCATCGTGGCCGAATACCATTTTTCCGTTTATTATTGCTTCCTTAAACAGGATAAAAATTCCTGCAACGAACATTAAAAATAAAACTATTTTTTCTTTTTTATTTTTCATTTTTAAACCATTCTATTGTTTTAACAAGCCCTTCTCTTAATTTTATTTCAGGGCTCCATTTTAAAATATTTTTTGCCTTCGTTATGTCGGGTTTTCTTCTTACCGGGTCGTCCTCCGGAAGAGGTTTATGAACTATTTTTGATTTTGAATTTGTAATATTTTTTATAATAAGCGCTGCTTCTTTTATCATAAATTCGTCAGGATTGCCGATGTTGATAATCTGATTTCTTGTCTCAGGCATAAACATGGCTTTTAACATGCCGTTAACCATGTCAGATACGTAACAAAAACTCCTTGTCTGCGTCCCGTCACCATATATGGTAATCGGTAGATTATTGAGTGCCTGATAAATAAAATTTGAAATAACCCTGCCATCGTCTTTTTGCAATCTTGGACCGTATGTATTAAAAATCCTGATTATCCTTACGTTTGTCCTGAACTTTCTTGCGTATTCCATCGTCAATGCTTCTGCAAATCTTTTTGCCTCATCGTAGCAGCTTCTGACGCCAACCGGATTTACGTTGCCCCAGTATTCTTCCTTTTGTGGATGAATTTTCGGGTCACCGTATACCTCGGAAGTTGAAGCAAGCAGAAATTTTGCATTGTTTTTCCTTGCTATTTTAAGTACGTTATTGGTGCCGACCGAATTCGTCATAAGCGTATCTATGGAATATTTCTGGTAATAAGTCGGTGATGCATAAGATGAAAGATGGAAAACGTAATTTATTCTAACCGGAATTTTTACCGGTTCTGTAACGTCATGTTTTATAAATCTGAAATTTTTTTTCTTTAAAATGGAATTAAGATTTAAAAGTTTACCGGTTCCAAGATTATCAATGCATATTACACTAAAATTTTTGTTTATCAGTGCTTCGCATAAATGCGAACCTATAAATCCGGCTCCGCCGGTCACAAGGACTGTCTTGCTCATTTTTTCTTCTCCTTTTAATACTTTGTCATGAATATGGCTGCTTATTCTGCCTGTTTTTTTCATTTTGTCGTTATAAGCAAGTGCTTATTTGTAGTTTTATATTTTATTTTGGGTTCATATACTTTCTTTCCCTCCATATTTTGTATTATATTAAAATATTTATTTAAAAAAAGCAAATATAAAACGAAAAAGAGGGGAAGCATGCCGGCAGTATCCGGTTTCAACGGCCTTTTGAAAAAATGCAAATTTGAATGAAAGGATTAATATAGAAAAGCGTCATATAACTACAATGGCAAATACCATGTGTAAAGTGAAAAAATGCCGGGATTAATTGCAGGTTGCTTGTTGTTTTTCATTTGCCATTAGGCACCTGCCGCCTGGAAAAATTTTCTATATTATTATTTTTTTCTTTGCGAAAAATCTGTCGTAAACAAAAATGATGACGTTTAAAATAAGCAGGGATATCATACCGGAGAGACCTGTAATGCCGGTAGTCAGTTCATTCCCTCCTTTTATATATGCAATTGCAATGCCAGGCACTGCATTTAAAACGCCGTGAAAAACTGCGGCAGCAATAACCGAATCCGTCTTATACACGACGTAGGTAAACAAGGGGGAAAGCAAAACAGTCCATAGCGTCATCATAAAAATTCCTGCTATTCTGTATTGCCCGTAATTATGCCCCTGTATGACAACTGGTAAATGCCATATTCCCCAGACAATGCCCGTAATTATTGACGCCTTATAAAAACCTTTATCCTTTAACGAATTTAGCAGAAAGCCTCGCCAGCCGGCTTCTTCACCAAAACCAAATACGGCATTTATCGTTGCACCAAAAATTATTGCATTTATCAGGCCCGTAATCAGATAAAAATATTCTGTTTTAAAATCGTTGCTCATCTGTTTCATCTGCTGTCTTGCTTTTTCCATCTGCTCCGGCTGCATCATTCCTGAAAATTTATCCATGATAGAGGACATCTCCGGGTCCAGTTGCACCCCGGGCAATAGCAGGGCAATCAGAAAAGAAAGATAACCAAGAATAACGGGAATTAAAACGGCGGCAAGATACCACCAGTTCCATTTGAATTTTAATCTGATATTTACAGATATTGATTCTTTGTAAACGAATTTTGAAAGAAAAATGGAACATAATAAAGGAATAAACATGTAAAACGAAACGACCATCATTGACGTCGTGTTGCTGGTTGAATAAGGGACGATAAAATAAATCAGGGAATAAATCGCAGAAACCACGTAAACCGTAATGACGTAAGTTATTGCCTTATTTTTTATCATTTTCAGTCTCCTTTTTATATAATGATTCCGGAATGTCTTTGCTAATTCTGCCCTGACCGGATTCAACGTTGTCTTTTATGAATAAATTATTTCTGTCTGCCGGCGGGAATATCATAATTTTCCCGTTTTCAATTACGTTTCCTATTATGTTCTGATAAAAAGTTTTGTCCCTCACAATAATGTTTTCATCCGTAACTGTGTTTTTGAATAAGGTATTTCCGGGGCCGCATGGTCCCCACCAGTCAGAAAATTCTATCTTGGCAACTTTGTTTCCTTCAAACAGGTTCATAAAAGGATAATGCCCGTGTATTGAAACGTCGCATATTACGGTTCCGGGCGTATTGTCAGATGTTGCATAAGGATGTTTTGATTCGTTATATCCAAACACGTTGCCATTGGCGCCAAGGTGCACCATCATTGAATGTCGCAAATGAAAAAACCTGTTATTTTCAACGAGATTATTACATCCGTGATGCTTTATTTCAACGCCGTAACCATGACCACCGCCGCCATAATCATACGCATGATGAAAATACGAATTAAGCACGCTGCATCTGTATGAACGCTCAATGCCGACATGCGTCCTTAGCACATATTCGCTTTCTACGTTTTTTACCCTGCAATAAGCACTGTTTATTATCGTTATGACGTTGCCTTCACCTTTGTCAATCCGTTTAATGTAAAAATCTTCCAGACCCGCTCCGGTCAGCATGTATAAAACCCTGATTCTTGGTTTTAACCTGCTCTCAAAACTTATATGAAGCGGTTCGTCAATCGTTATTTTGTGTCCATCAACAGATAAAACCTGGAAAATCTGGCCAACTACGTTTTGAGCCCAGCTCTGATTCCACTCAGGACTTGTTAGCATTTTTTTGTCATCGTTTTCCTGCTCAATCTCTGCAAAAACCCCGGGTGCGAATAGCGTGCCGTCTTTTACTTCCAGAACCTTTGACCCTTTTTCAAAACCTGATAATACGTCCGTCCATTCGGTTTTTCCTTCCGGCCCTATCGTTATTGCATCTGTTGCAGGGTCACCTTTGAAATCAAAAATCAGTTTTGTTTTATTTATTCCTTCACCTTTTAAAACGATACTTTTATAAATTCTTATGGGGGATTTTATGACATAGATGCCTTCAGGAATAAAAATCTCCGTGCCGGGACCGGCATCCATAATTGCCCTGATAAACGCAGCAGAATCGTCGGTTTTACCGTCACCGGTTGCACCAATATCCTTTATATTAATGATGCTTTTTATCTTTATTCTGTCATCCGGACAACCTGCGTTTGTCCAGTCAATTGATTGTCCTTCGGGGATAAAACTTCCAAAAACGTTATTAAACATCAGCAAAAAAACTCCGCCTAAAAAAATTTTATTAATCTTCATTTTAATATTATACCACCTTTTTTAACGGCATTAACTCATTTTTTATCGTTTCCCATGCCCATTGAGTATCTTGAAATATTCATGCAGCAAAACATCTCTCATTCCCGAAATATTATGCCATGGAATCTCTGTCTCTTTGCTTTTTTCTTCATCAGATATTTTTTTAACAACCTTGCCTATCTGGACAAGAAGTAAAATCACAGAACAAATTTTCTCTTTTTTACCCAGAAAATCCTTGTAATTATCTATTCCTTTTATTATGTTTTCATATAATTTTCTTTAAAATTCAAAAATTTTTCCACCGTTTTTATTTATGTCCCATATATGCGGCGGAATTTTCGTTTTGTAATATCTTCCTGAAATTGACGAATTTATGATGATCATATTTTCTTCCGGTTTAATGAATTTTAATTTTTTTACGTCGTAACAGCATGAAAAAATTATCCGGTCTTTTGAATTAAGCAATTCGTCATTTAAGTAACCGGAAAAAACAAAAGTTTTGTCTTTCACGTTTATTTCTGCATAACCATTGTAAAAAGACAGATAAGTATTTTTATCAACGTAAAAATTATCCCCACTGGATATTAACCTGACTTTTTTATCGTTAACGTATCTGTCAGATAATATGGTTTTAACAAAAAAATTATTCGTTACAATTTTATAATTTTGTTCTGCATTGATGGAAAAAAGTACCAGATAATCCAGGATGTTTATCCCCTGCTTTTTTAAAAACAAAATTACGCTGTTACGGATTTCTTTTGCGTTATCTTCTTTATCGCATCCAATGAATAAAATCTTCTTATTGTTTTTCGTTTTTACAAAAGTTGCCGCCATGTTTTTAATGTCCGGAAAATATACGTAGGAATCATCCGCCGGAATGCATAGATGGAAAAAAAACATTACGCCGATAATAAATCCGGTTACTTTTTTTAACGAAACTTTTTTGATAAAAACGTCAACATCGTTGTGCGGCAGAACTATGAAAAATACGTAATATAAAAAAAGAAAAACGAAATTCATTGATTTTACAGATATTGCTGCAAAGGGTATTGTGGATAAAATTTTTACTATAACTATCATTATTTTTATCATAAACCATATTGTAGCCCCCAGGAAAACTGCAAATTTAACTGAAATGGAGCCAATAATCCATAAAACAAAACCAAGTATGGTTATTATGCTTGAAATCGGAACTATAAAAAAATTTGCTATAAAAGAAATTACCGATACCTGATGAAAAGTATTTGCCATTACCGGGAAAATAAAAATCTGTGACGTAAAAGTGGTAAGCAAGGTCTCTGACAACCACCCCGGTATGTGTGGAAATTTTTTGCTTGCGTATCCTCCATAATAAATAATACCAAAGGTGGCGAGAAACGACAGCTGAAAACTAACCATGAATAATTCAAAAGGATTTATCAGTAAAATAAAAAATCCTGCTATGGAAAGTGAATTCATAAGATCACTGTCGTATTCTATTACGTATCCTATTAATACAACGTATGCCATAAAAGTTGCACGAACTATAGATGGGTCGGCTCCGGTTATGATTGCAAAAGCAGTAATGATGATAAGCGTTATTATGGCACTTATCTTTCTGGAAAAGTTAAGCAGTTTTAAAATCAGAAAAACAAGGAGGGCAATTAAGCCAACGTTCATTCCGGAAACTGCCAGAATGTGTGCAGTCCCGGTTCTTTTAAAATAATCGTTTATCTCTTCCGGCAATATCCTGTAATTGCCAAGCATTATGCCTTCCAGTACTTTTGCTTCCTCTTCCGGAAGCGTTAAGTATATGATATGAACGAGTTTTTCTTTCAGGTTATATGAAAATTTTAAAAAATAATTCGGCGTTTTTTCTCCGAGCTGTTCCACGTCTTTTTCTTTTGCGTATAAAGTATAATAAACCGATTTATATCTTAAAAACTTTTTATAATCAAAATCTCCCCTGCTTTTTGGTCCCATGGGTTCACGCAAAATGCCTTTTATTTTTAATACGTCGCCATACTTCACGTTTAAACCTATGTTTTTTACGATTGTTACCCTTATTTTGCCTTTTACGTTCGTTATTTTTTCCTTACTATTTTCTATTGAAATTAAATTACCGTCAAAATAAATTTTGTCCTCCGTTTCCTCAACCATTCCGGTTACGTAAACGATGAAATCCGCTCTTTCTTCAAAGTGCAGATTCTTTATGTGATTTTCCGGAAAATAATACGTCTTAAAAACAGCGTAAAAAAAACCGAGACAAAAAAATAATAAAAAATAAACCAGGTCCTTTTTTTTCATAAAACGAAACGTAAAAAAAAGAAAAAATATAATTACAATTAAACCGGTTATTATGTATTCGCTGAAAAAAATGCCTGAAGCAAGCGAAACAAACAAAAAAATAAACGGCCTGTTCATTGTGGTAAAACCCTTCCCCCTTATTCAGTTTTTACGTATTTTCTGATTTTTTCAAACTTTTTTTCAGTTATACCTTTTATTTTTTTTAGTTCTTCCGTATTTTTAAAACCATTGTTCTTTTCCCTGTATTCAATGATTCTTAACGATATAGTTTTCCCTATGCCGGGAAGTTTATCTATTTCTTCCATTGATGCCGTATTAATGTTTATCTGTCCCTCTGCTTTATTTTCAACTTTTATTTTTTCCTTAAAGGAGGTAAAAAAATAAATGACACAACCGAGGATTAATGAAGTAAGGATTATCAAAAGGATTGTCTTTTCTTCTCTTGTTAATATCATAATTACCCCTCTATATTTTACATTTTCTTATTAAAATTTTATTTTACGCGTCTTTAAACCTGCCTGCTGCTTTTTCATAACCATACGTTATCCAGTTATAAACAAAATCCTTTATAACTGGAAATTTTTTTAAAAGAATTTCTTCTTCTTCTTTCGTAAATTTGTCAAGAACGTAATCAGTTTCCATTCCTTTTTCTTCCGGCTTTCCTATGCCTATTCTTATCCTGCAGAAATTATTGTCGCCGAGTTCATCAGTTATAGATTTTATTCCCTTATGCCCCGCATCGCCGCCGCCTTTTTTTATTTTTATCTTTGCAAACGGAAGATCAATGTCGTCATGGATTATAAGAACGTCTGAAACGGATATGTTATGTTTTTTCACAAAAAAGTAAACTGCTTTCCCGGAAAGGTTCATATAAGTTGATGGTTTTAAAAACAGGACTTTTTCATTATTTATGTTTTTTTTGAAAAAAACCGACAATTTATTTTTTTCACGGGATTTTATGTTTAAATTGTCAGAAAAACAATCAAGAAAAATAAAACCTGCGTTGTGCCTTGTTTTATCATATTCTTTTCCCTTATTACCAAGGCCTGCTATGAGTTTCATTTAAACTTTCACTAAAAATTACTTCTTTTCTTCTTTCTTTGCCGGTTCTTTTCCCTGTGCAGCTTCTTCTGTAACTTCTTCTTCTTTTCTTTCTTTCCTTATTAACTCAGGCTGTGCCGTCTCAGGCGCTACTGCTGCAGCTGCTTCTTCCGGTTTTACTTCTTCTACCTTGTGAGTTACTACTGCAAACAGCACTTTATTTTTATCATCCACCACTTCCACGCCATCAGGTAATTTAACGTCGCCTATGGCTAAACTGTGCCCGATTTTTAATGCTGAAATGTCAACTTCTATTTTTGACGGCAGGTCCTTTGGCAGACATCTTAATTCAAGTTCTCTTAAACTATGTTCCAGGATGCCGCCCATTTTTACGCCTTCTGCAGTTCCAGTTGCAAATACAGGAACGCGGAAAATTGCTTTTTCATTTTCGGAAATCTGATGAAAATCAGCATGTATTATTTCGTCTGTTTTCGGGTCTCTTTGAACTTCTTTTATTACGACGGTTTTTTCTTCTTCTTTATCTTTTTCCTTTAACTTTAACGTAATAAGTAACGCACCTTCTTCAAGCGTCTTAACCGTCTTTTCAATGTCTTTTACTTTTATTTCTATTGGCATTGATTTTGTCTGCTTTCCGTAAACAATTGCAGGAATTTTTCCTGTTTTTCTGAATTTTTTTGCTTCAACTTTTTTGTCTCTTAAAGTTGCTTCTAATTCAACGCGATTCATTTTAAAACCTCCTGTAAATAGTATAACCAAAATTCAAACAAAATATTTTAGGTAAACATTTTTATATCATTTAAACAATTGGCTTATGGTTCTTTCTTCATGAATTCTCTTTATTGCTTCTCCAAATAACCATCCCACGGACAGGACTTTTATTTTCTTAATCTGGCTTCTGTCATACTGCGGAATTGTATCCGTTACGACTATTTCCTCTATCGGAGCATCCTGTATTTTTTGTATTGCATTGCCGGAAAAAAGTCCATGCGTCATGCAGGCATATATTTTTAAAGCACCCTGCGATTTGACAAATTTTGCTGCCTGGGCAAGAGTGCCTCCGGTTGCGAGCATGTCATCCGGTATTAAAATATTTTTGCCTTTTACATCTCCTATTAAATGCATGGCTTCAACCGCTTCAGGTCCGCGCCTTTTTTTATCAACAACGACCAGCGGCGTGTTTAGTTTCTCCGCAAAATACCAGGCAAGTTTTATACCGCCTATGTCTGCTGTTGCAACGACGAGATTTTTTATTTTTTTGTTCTTAAAATAATCAATAAAAACAGGAGCTGCGAGCAAATGGTCAACTGGTATGTCAAAAAAACCCTGAATCTGTCCCGCATGCAAATCCATCGTTAAAATTCTGTCTGCGCCTGCCTGCGTTAAAAGATTTGCAACGAGTTTTGCCGTGATTGGTACCCTTGGCTGGTCTTTTCTGTCCTGTCTTGCGTATCCAAAAAAAGGAATAACGGCAGTTATTCTTTTTGCAGATGCCCTGCGTAATGCATCTATCATAATCAACAATTCCATAAGGTTGTCGTTAACTGGCGGGCACGTGGACTGTATGACAAATACGTCTTTCCCGCGCACGTTGTCGTTTATTTTAACACTAATTTCACCTTCCGGAAATTTATCAACAATGGCATCACCGAGTTTAATTCCTATCTCTTTCGCTATTTTTTTTGAAAGATCAATATTTGAATTACCAGAAAAAAGTATCATTTTTTATTACTCCTTCTCAACGTCCAGTTCTTTTTATTAATCTGCCGCTGTCTTGCTATTGCAAGTGAAGCTGACGGAACGTTTTCGGTTATTACCGAGCCCGCTCCTATTACTGCGTTGTCTCCTATTTTGACAGGAGCAACGAAAACGACGTTACTTCCAACGTAAACATTTTTTCCTATATATGTTTTATTCTTTTTCCTGCCGTCATAATTTGCAGTGATCGTTCCTGCGCCAATGTTTGTGCCGCTTCCTATTGTAGCATCGCCTATGTAACTCAGATGAGAAACGTGAACGTTATCTCCTATTTTTGATTTTTTTATTTCAACGTAATTTCCAATTTTACAATTTCCGCCAATAACCGTATCAGATCTGATGTGAGTAAAAGGCCCGATATTACAAAAAGGGCCTATTCTTGCAGGCCCTTTAATTATAGTAAACGGTTCAATAACCGTGTCTTTTCCTATTATGACGTTATCTTCAATAAATACTGTATTAACATCCTTTATAGTTATACCATTTTTTAAATGCTTTTCAAGAATTTTTTTATTATTAATTGCCGCTGCCTCTGTAAGCTGCTGTCTGTCATTTATTCCTTTCATTTCCAACTCATCAACAAAAAATGGCTTTAAAATTTTCCCGGATTTAACCATTATGTCAACTAAATCAGTTAAATAATATTCGCCTTTTTTTGCGTTTCTTTTGATTTTAAAGATGTTTTCCGTCAAATCCTGTTTTTTAAAAAAATACAATCCGCCGTTTATTACGTCGATCTTCTTTTCCTCCGGAGTTGCGTCTTTTTCTTCTATTATGCTGGCGACGTTGCCGTCGTCATTTATTTTGATTCTGCCGTATCCAGAGGGATTTTTAACTTTTGAAACAGCAATTATACCATCACATGCATATTTTGTAAACATATTTATTATATGCTTTAAGGTTTCAGGCGAAATCATGGGAACGTCGCCGTTTAATATCAAAATATAAGGATTTAACGCAATTCCAGATTTTAATGCGGTGGAAACTGCATGTCCTGTCCCAAGAAGGTTCTTCTGCCTTATGATTTTTATGTTTTTATATTTACTTTTAACAAAATTCGTTACTTTATGAAAATTACTGCCTGCTACTATTACTATATCTTTTATGTCTGCTTTGATGACCGAATCAAGCACATAAGAAATCATCTCTTTACCGGATATCTGATGCAATACCTTTGGAAAACAGGACTTCATTCTTGTGCCTTTTCCTGCTGCAAGTATTATTGCAGTAATTTTCATGGTTTCTCCGCATGTTAAATTATTCATTGCAGTCCGTAAAATTACCGGAATACTACAAATGTAAAATACCAATGGCAAGTGCAATATAATTACATAGTCATTTACCGTCTAAAAATATTTCTTTTCTATTTTCTCCTGTTTAATATCTTATAGGAACAATTCCAATTTTTCATTATCAATACTTTTTATGATTCATGTCTACATAACTACCATAAATTCCAATAATTATCCGTTAAGCAACGTTATTCGTGGCTATGATTATTTGGACATTCTTCTGCTTTGCTGCAAGTTTCACACTCGGATGGCGGCACATCGGCTGAATGGTCTTTTCTGCTGGTAGATTTCATTATAAAGCCCGCAGTATTTGTTACCATTCTTCTGATATTATTACCTTTGCATTTGGGGCAAACTTTATAGGCACCGTCAAGTATTGACTGCTTTGCTTCAAATTCACCGCAATTCTCACATTTATAAACGTAAGTTGGCATAAAAAACTCCTTCCTTTTTATGATTTTCCGTTTTCCACGGTTTTTTATTTATGCTCATACTCCCTGCACTCTTTTGCATTGGGTCGTTCCGGATTTGAACAGGTATTTGGATGATTAAACCTGCACGTATCGCATATGAATCCATTGTCCATTTTTATCAGAAATTTCAAAAAATTATTTTTTATCTGTTGAAATAAATCCATAAATCACCCAATAGTCAGTTTTTGTCCGAAATTAATATCTGGTCAGGCGTTTTTAATATTATTTCAGGCCTGTTCTGATATTCTTTTATTCTTCCTTCCACCTTTATCCTTTTACCCAGATAATATTTCTCGGGTTTTTCAGGGAATTTTTTGTAATCAGAAGCAAATATCACCAGAGTAAGATATCCTTTGTAATCTTTATGAAAATTCAAAAAACAAACTCTGCCGTTATTATACGACGATACTATCTCTCCTTCGGTTTCAACGTATTCACCTATGTATTTATTTGCATCTTTCCAGTTTATTGATTTTTTGTCTTTTGTCTTAAAATCTTTATTTATAGTATTCGTCTGCATTACCTGCGGACTACCACTGTTTTTTACATTTTTTAATTCATCTATAATCAATATTTTTGTAAAAAAAAGAATGATTACTATTGCAATAGTAACTGTAATTGTCTTTTTATAGAAATCCTTCATTATCTTTCCTTCCATATTCCTTTTTTAAATTGCCTTGCAACGCTCTCCAGTATTAAAAATTCCTTCGTTTTGGAACACTCTTTATTTGTGTAAACGTATGCATAACCTGATTTTACCATCTCTGCATTTATCAGACAACCATTTAAATATACATAAGCAAGCAGCCTGTTATATACGTCATATGTTTCTTCGGTATTGTATGTAAGTTTTATTTTCCTGAATTCTATTTTTTGTCTGAGATATTTTTTTGCTTCATCGCCAAATTTCTGAACAGGATAATCAGGATGGTTCGTTTCAGGAGCGTCTATGCCAAGCAATCTTACCACCTGATTATTTTTGTCAATTATGATCGTGTCACCGTCTATTACTTTTGTTACGGTTGCTTCAAAACTTTTCCATCTGGATTTTTCAATAATGAATTTGATAAAAAAATTACCGGCTATTAGTAAAATTATTATGACGGCAACGATAAATACGGTTTTTAAATAAAAATTTATTTTTTTCAATTTATCCTCTCGGGTGAAACTGTTTATGTATTTTTTTTAACCTTGATTTGTCCACATGGGTGTAAATCTGGGTTGTTGAAATATCGCTATGTCCGAGCATTTCCTGGACGCTGCGCAGGTCTGCTCCTCCGGCAAGAAGATGCGTTGCAAAACTATGCCTGAATATATGCGGATAAACGTCTTTTGAAATGCCGGTTTGTTTTGCATAATTTTTTACCAGTTTCCATATACCCATTCTCGTAAATTTGGTCCCGCGTCTTGTCAGAAACAAGTATTGACTAAAACCTTTTTTTACAAACGTGCCCCTGACGTCAAGATAATTTGATACGGCATCAGTCAGAAAATCTCCTATTGGAACTATCCTTTCTTTTGACCCCTTGCCAAAGCAACGGACAACTTTTTCATCAAGATTCAGGTCCGTTAATTCAAGATTTATAAGTTCAGAAACTCTTACACCTGCTCCATAAAGCAATTCAAAAATGGCCCTGTCCCTTATCCCTTCTTTTGTAGCAGGGTCAGGAGCGTTTATTAATTTTTCAATATCTTCCTTTGATAAAACCTCAGGAATCTTTTTGTGGGTTTTAAAGGCATCCATATTTTCAAACGGACTTTTTAAAATTTTTTTCTCTCTGACAAGAAAAATATAAAAATTTCTTATGCTTACGAGAGCTCTTGCAATTGATGGTTCAGAATATTTTTTTGCTTTCATAAAAAAAATAAAATCTATCAGTTCGTCCTCTTCTACCCTGGATATCCTGTTCGTTTTTATAAAATCAATAAATATTTTCAAATCATTTTTATATGCAATGATTGAATTATCGGCAAGCCCTTTTTCAAAAGTAAGAAAATTTACGTATTTTTCAACGTTTTCATCAATCAGTTCAGCATCCGTCATATTTTACCTTCATTATATTTTTAACTTTTTAACGTATTGTTTCTCTTTTATTTTACCGGGTTCGTCCATATTACCAAACCGTAATATCTTTTTACATTTTACGTTATTGACCGCAAAAAAACTTTTTATTTCGCTTTCCGCAGGTTTGAAATATTTTCTTTTATCTGCTCCTGCGGTTAGTATAATATATCCGGTTTTAGGTCGTTTTTTTAAGAGGCCTTTTTTGTATTTTTCCCACTGCTGCTGATTTCTGTCAATAAAATTTTTAAACTGCCCGGGAACACCCGTAAAATATATCGGGGAAGCAACGATTATTATTTTTGCCTCGTTTACAAAATTCATTATTTTCTCAAAATCGTCTTTTATGCAACATTTAAAATTTCTGCCGCAATTAAAACATGCTCTGCATGGTTTTATGTTAAAATCATTAACATTTATTATCGCCGGAGACATTGAGTTTATTTTTTCAGACAGTTTAATGGCAGCAAAAGCAGAATTTGATTTCTTTCTCGGGCTTGATATTATTATCAAAACTTCATTTTTTTTCATTATCCAACAGATAATCCTCAAAATATGAGCGAATTATTTCAGCAACTGCCAGTGCATGAGAAACCCTGCCTCGTGCATTATACGGTGAATTTCCGTCAAACATTTCGGAAATTGTGCCGATACCAGCATTTTTTGTATGTTCAAAAAATGGTTCATAAACCGTCTCAACAAAAGATAAAATTTCTTTTGTTTTACCATACGTCCTTAAATAAGCCGTAACAAAAGGCCCTATAAGCCATGCCCATACAGTTCCCTGGTGCATTGCCCTGCTTTGAGAACCTGGGTCACCCGAGCAAGTTGGTTTATATGACGTTGACATGTAAGACAAAGTCCTTAATCCAAAAGAAGTATATAAATCTTTAATGACGGTATTTATCATTTTCTGCTTTTTCTCGGTATCTGAAATCAGTTCAAATGGCAGGCTGATTGCAAAAAGCTGATTTGGTCTTATTGAATCGTCCTTAAAATTTTCGTCAATGTAATCATATAAATATCCGCCATCTTCATACCAGAATTTTTCATTAAAGCTCTTGTATATCCTTTCCGCAAATTCTTTATAACCCTTTGCCATATCTTTTAAATTGTTCTTTTCACAAATATGCTGCATTATTCTTATTGCATTATACCAGAGAGCATTGATTTCAACTACTTTGCCAATTCTCGGCGTGATTGGAACACCGTTTAACATGGCATCCATCCATGTTAAAGCCATACCGGGTCCACCTGCATAAATCAAATCATCCTCGTCTTTATAAATTTTATAATCCGTTCCTTCAGAATATTTTTGTATGATAAACGTCAGTCTTTCAAAAATTTCACCACCCTTTGAAACAAATTTATAATCGTTTGTATACATTAAATATTTATACAAAGCATAAAAATACCATAAAGTCGTATCGGCAGATGCATATTTCATATCTTTTCCACTAACGGTCATGCTTAATGGAATTATTCCGTTTTTTTCAAATTGAATGGTGTTTTTTAAAAACTTCTTTGCAGTATCAAATTTTTTAGGAACCAGCAGCAAGCCCGGAAGTGCAGCAAGCGCATCTCTGAACCATACCCGGAAATGCCATTGATATCCTGCAAGTATGACCGGATTGTCTTCCCTGTCTGTCATTTCAAATGAATCTGCAGTTTCAATTAATTGTCTGATATTTGTCCTGTAATCCTCGTCATCAACACATGCGCCAATGTCAATACAGGTCTCTTTTATTTTTGAAAACTGTTTATAAAATTCTTTTTCTAATCCATTAATGTCCAGATTAGAAAATTTTTCAGTGGAGTAAACAATCGTTTTTGGATTATTATACTCCAAGTCAAATTTAATCGTTCCTATGTTGTACAAATCTTCCAGAGCATCATAACCTCCCTGATATTCGCGCAGATAGAAAAAATCCCTATACCAGTATCCGTTTTTATTTATTTCAGCGCCTTCCGATAAATATATGTATGCGGGCGGAAAATTCATGTATGCCATTATTTCAATCTGGGAATTTTTTTCCACTTTTAAGGAAGGTGAAAAACCTGGTATTTCCTTTAATAATGTCTCTGCTTCTCTGAATGCAATGAACGGCTTTACGGATAATTTTAAATGACTGTCGGGAGTTAAAATTTCATAAGTTACAACGAGGGTATTTGAATCTTTCATCAAAAAAATTTTTTTCCTTAATCTGACGTTGTCTATCAGATACAAAAAAACAGCCGTGTCGTCCTTTAAAGTAAAATTTTCAAGATATTTGTAGCCTTCCGGACTAACTATGTTATTTTTATAATTTTGCGTTGATATGCTGTAAATGTGGCCGGTTATGTCGACTTCTTCCTCACAGTTCGAAAATACCACTATTCTGCCGTCCGAATCATCAAATTTTGCAACAAGCAGCCCGTGATGCTTTCTTATGTTGGTTGAAATAATGGTAGAACTTGAATACGAACCCTTTCTATTCGTTATAATCCACTCTTTTTCTATTGCAAAATTAAAAATATTGCAAATGTGTCTGCCAAATGAAATCATTTTTATTTACTCCCATTCTATTGTTGCAGGCGGTTTGTTTGATATGTCATAAACCACCCTGTTTACATGTTCTACTTCGTTAATAACACGGGAAGCAATTTTATTTAACAGGTTATACGGTAATCTTACCCATTCTGCAGTCATTCCGTCGTTGGAATGAACCGCCCGTAAGGCAATTACGTTTTCATAAGTCCTTTTGTCACCCATAACGCCGACAGTTTTAACGGGTAATAATATTCCAAACGTCTGCCATATTTTATGATACAAACCGGCTTTTTTTATTTCATCAACTATAATATTATCCGCTTTTTTCAAAATATTCAAGCGTTCTCTGGTTATTTCACCAAGTATCCTTACTGCAAGGCCGGGTCCTGGAAAGGGCTGCCTGTTTATTACGTCATCAGGTAATCCGAGTTTTTTCCCTATAATCCGGACCTCGTCTTTAAACAAATATTTTAACGGCTCTATTAATTTTAATTTCATCTTCTCCGGCAGACCACCAACGTTATGATGGGATTTAATTGTCGCGGATGGACCTTTCACGGAAACGCTCTCAATTAAATCAGGGTATAACGTTCCCTGGGCAAGAAACGTAAATTTACCTTTCATTTTTGCAAAATTTTCAAAAACCTCTATAAAATAATGACCGATAATTTTTCTCTTTTTTTCAGGATCTGATACACCCTTTAATTTTTTTAAAAATCCATCTTCGGCATTTACGTAATTAATTTTAATTTTTAATTTTTTAAACGTTTCCACAACTCTTTTTTCTTCATTTAATCGCAACAACCCGTTATTTACAAAAACAGGGACGAGTTTATCTCCAATTGCCTTGTGCATTAAAACCGCCGTTACCGTGGAATCCACGCCGCCTGAAACGGCACATAAAACTTTTTCGCCGTCCGTTTGCTGTTTTATGTCCCTGATGGCTTTATTAATGTATGATTCCGGGGTCCAGTCCTTTTTACATTGACAGATACGAACTGCAAAATTTTCCAGTATCTTTTTACCATTACGCGTATGAACAACCTCTGGATGAAACTGGACGGCAAAAATTTTTTTTCTTTTATTTTCAATGGCGGCATAAGGTGATTTATCGGTCCCTGCCAGTATTTTAAAACCTTTTGGCAATTTTGAAATCTTGTCACCATGACTCATCCATACGACCTCTTTGTCTTTTAATCCTGCCAGCAAACCAGTCCTGTCTTTTATGACAAGTTCAGCAAAACCATATTCCCTGTGAGTTGAATGCTTTTGTGTTCCTTCAACGCTACCTCCAAAATATTTTGATATTATCTGCATTCCGTAACATATTCCAAGAACCGGAATGCCGAGGTCAAAAATTTCTTTTGAACATAAAGGAGGTTTGCTGTCATAAATGGATGCCGGACCACCTGATAGTATTATGCCTTTTGGACTTAGTTTTTTTATTTCACTTATGGGATAATTGTATGGATATATTTCAGAATAAACATTAATTTCTCTTATTCTTCTTGCAATGAGTTGCGTTACCTGAGAACCAAAATCAAGGACAATGATAATATTTTTCATAATAACTATCTTGTTATTCTATAATTAGGTGCTTCATTCGTTATAATAACGTCATGTGGATGACTTTCCCTTAAACCTGCATTGGTTATTCTTACAAATTTAGTTTTAAATTTTAACTCTTTGATATTTTCAACGCCGCAATATCCCATGCCGGCTCTTAACCCGCCAATCAACTGATAAACGGTGGATGATAAATTTCCTCTGTAAGGGACTCTGCCTTCTATTCCTTCCGGAACTAATTTTTCTTCTTCTTCTTCCCACTGGAAATATCGTTCCCTGCCGCCACGTTTTTTCATTGCAGCAAGAGAGCCCATTCCACGATGAACCTTAAAACTTCTTCCTTCCAGTAAAATTGTTTCTCCTGGACTCTCTTCGGTTCCTGCAAACAAACTTCCTATCATAACGCAATCGGCACCCGCTGCTATTGCCTTTGTAATATCGCCTGAATATTTTATGCCACCATCTGCGATTATTGGCACACCCTTTTTTATGGCAACATTTGCGACGTCCATAATCGCAGTTATCTGGGGAACTCCGATACCTGCAATCACACGCGTCGTGCATATAGAACCAGGTCCAATACCAACTTTTATTCCATCTGCGTCTGCTTTAACTAAATCTCTTGCTGCTTCTGCCGTTGCAACGTTACCAGCAAGAATGTCAATATCCGGCCATTTATTTTTTAATTTCTTTATTGTTTTAATAACGCTTTCAGAATGACCGTGCGCCGTATCAACTACCAGAGCATCTACGCCTGCTTTTATCAAAGCAGTTGCACGTTCTATCAATTCATCAGATGGGCCTACAGCCGCAGCAACCATTAAACGGCCTAATTTATCCTTTGTGGCGTTTGGATATTTATATTTTTTTTCAATGTCTTTTATCGTTATTAAACCCTTTAGTTCAAAATCTTTGTTTACGATCGGCAATTTTTCTATCCTGTTCTTATGCATTATTTCTTTTGCCTGATCAAGCGAAATGCCGCTTCGCGCAGTAATTAATTTTTCTTTTGAAGTCATCAGTTCTTTTACTCTTTGTTTTTTATTTTTAATAAATCTTAAATCCCTGTTTGTAAGGATGCCGACCAATTTTTTATCTTCACATATTGGAAATCCTGATATATTATATTTTGCCATCATCTGTGCTGCCTGGGAAACAGTTGCATCAGGTGACAGGGTTATTGGTTCCAGAATCATACCGCTTTCAGACCTTTTTACTTTATCTACTTCCCTTGCCTGCTCCTCTATTGTTAAATTTTTATGAACAACTCCTATACCACCTTCCTGGGCAATTGCAATTGCCATTCGGGATTCCGTAACGGTATCCATTGCAGCCGATACAATAGGTATATTAATACTTATGTTTCTGCTGAATTTCGTACGCGTATTAACATCCCTTGGAATAATTGACGATTTTTCAGGTATAAGTAAAACGTCGTCAAAAGTAAATGCTTCTTTTGAAATTTTCTTGTTAATGGAAATAACTTTTTTTAACATCTGTTTTCTCCTTTTTGTCAAGATTATCATATTTAAAATTCCAAGTCAATTTTAAATATAAATACAATCTTTAGAATATAATATGGAAAATATAAAGTAGAAAATGTTCTTGTATTATTTTCGTCTGATAAACTTAATAAAAGTAGTATCTTACCACCATAATCCTGCATAATTTCATTTTTCCTGACGTCATTACTAAAAATTGAATTATACACAGCATATCCACAAAAACAATGGATAAAAATGCCTTTATTTTAAATACTTTTTTAATTAATACGTTATTTATGAACAAAAACATTATTGTTTATTTATTGTTAACAACCTGTGAATAAATAGTATAGCAATCCATCTTGTGCTGTCAGGTTAATGTGGGACCCCCTCGGGCTAAAGCCCGAGGCTCCCACAAAAAATTCAATCAATTTGTCCCGTGGAAATTCTCTTTACGGGACATTGTTGATTGACCAGGGGACGAAGAATACCGGTGATATTCCGCAGCGACCCCGGAACCCTCCTGGCAAAGTAGGTAAAACATTTTTAATGTGAGCATTCATAAAATTTTTATGTTTGGGGATTTCTAAACGCTATTTCAATAAATTGTCTGCTTACTTCCAGCAGGTTTTTTGTTTACCTGCTTTGCGCGGCTTTCGCAAACACCCTTTGTTTCCAATTATATCCGTGTCTCACGGTAATGCCTGTCCTTCTTCTGCTTCCTGTAACTTATTGCAATGAATTCCTCAAAAAATGCAATCAATCCTTCCATTCTTATTGATGTTTACGCTATTAAAAACTATATAAAAATATATAATTTTCAATACTTTATGTTTAATTTATATTTTTTACCGGACAGCAATGCGAGATGTCCTGTTTTTATGTTTTTCTATGACTTCTTTTACATCTTACTTTAATGCCCTTCTGCCTTATCCTGTAAAGACATTTTTTTCATTGTTATTTATTCTTGACAATACTGAATAAAAAAATATAATAATATTTATTGTGTTGGGCCCTTAGCTCAGTTGGTCAGAGCAGTAGACTCATAATCTATTGGCCGTAGGTTCAAGTCCTACAGGGCCCACCATTATTTATTCCTCTTCTTTTAATATTTCAACCTTTACTTTACACTTGTTTTTAAACGTTTCCGCGTCTTTGGCAGAGCCGGTAATTATTCCATAATGCATTGGTATTACAACTAACGGCTTTATTAATTCTGCGGCCTTTGCTGCTTCATCTGCGCTCATGGTATATACACCGCCGATTGGAAGCATTGCAACGGTAATGTTTTTCAGATTTTTCATCTCTTCTATTAAATCCGTATCACCTGCATGATAAATTCTGTTTCCGTCTATCTCAAGCACGTATCCAACCTTATTATCTGATTTTTTATGAAAATTTTTATTGACGTTATACGCGGGAACAACCTCTACTTTTATATTGCCTACATTAAAAACGTCACCCTGTTTTACCTTTTTAATTTTGTATCCCGATAATTCACCAGCAATGTTATCAGGCAGAATTATCGTGGTTTTTTCATCTGCTATTGATTCAATATCGGACATGGAAAAATGGTCATAATGGTCATGTGTTATGAATATAAAATCTGCTTTTATTGGATTCTTTATTTTCCATGGATCAAAGTAAATTGTAATATCGTTAATTTTGATTCTGAAACATGAGTGATGTATCCAGTGGATTGATTTTAATAAGTCCATGTTGCTCACCGCCTTTCTAAATTATAACATATTCTGCTTTCAGGCTATATTTATTTTCCAAATAAATTTTCCATAAATTCTTTGCCTTTTTGTTCTATGTATTTTTTCCCTTCGTCTTCCACCTTTTTGGTTAAATTCCTTTTTATATTTTCAATCATCCTTGGCTGGGAAAAATCATATTTTTTTTCCGTGAGTGTATTATAAAGCCTGAAATCAAAAGGAAGCCAGCCATCTTTGTTATATGCATAAGAAACGTCTTTTATACTTAAATTCCTTGCAAAATATTCTTCAAGCATCTTTGCAGATCTTGGGTTTATCTCTGTTTCAAGCCTGAAATCAATTTTTTTATCAACGGTAACGTAACCACTGCCCCTTATCCTTATGTCGCCGTTTTCTCCATCAGGGCCATTATATATTTTCAAATTTTTTATATTTATCTTTCCACCGTTCATTTTAAAATCGCCGTATAGAAGTGTAAATGGTATGTCCTGTCCCAGAAATTTTATTCCCAGTTTGCCTGCTAAATCCCTGCCAATGTCAGTTGCCGCAATTTTTCCGTTTTTTACCATTAAATAACCGTTCCCGTTTATGGTATTTGCAACGTCCTTAAACGTATCGCCTGAAAATTCTGATTCCATGGAAATTTTTCCATAAACCTTATTTTTTATGTCGTCAAGTAATGTTTTTTTGTTTTGGTCTTTTCTGGGTATAACGCTTATGGAATCGTCTATTAACTTATTAACTTCAACGGATGCAATGTTTGCAGTAACATTATAGGTTTCCTTATTAATATCTGCTATGAAATTACAGTTTATTTTTCCATTATAAGCATTGATTGCCGTCTCTGAATATAATTTACCATCCATAAACCTTATGTTTGATATTGTTTTACCAATGGTAACGTCCTTGTAAAAAATAGAATCTGCCCGGAGAGTAACGTAAACGCCGGGAATATTTTTTATCTGTGCCTCTTTCTTTTTAGCAGGAGTTGCAATCTTTTTTGGCTGCTTTTCTGTTTTCTCCTTGTCTGCTTTTTTTTCCTTTTTTGGAAACAAAGCAAGTAAATATTCAACTGCAAATTTTGGCGAATAAATATCAAAGTTATATACACTGTCAACCGGTTTGTTTATTGACGTTCCATTTGTCGTTATTTTAACATCGTTTCCTACAAGTAAAAAATTAATATTACCTTTGTAATCAAATTTATCGGTAATAATTATTTTTGCTTTCAGATCTTCAATTATTTTTTTGTTTTTATAATTAATAACGCCGTTTGCCATCTTTAACGTATCATTAAAGGATAAAATCTTGTTCGTTAAATTAAAATTCAGTTCATTATTGACGTCTATTGCGGCATTAAGTCCCAGGATTTTTTGTTTTAGATCCTCGGGTAAAATTTTTAATATTTCTCTTACATTTACCGTAGAATTTATTGCTCCGCTTATATCTTTAAAATTAATTATGTTTATCCTGCCTGTAGTATTTATTCCGGCACAGATAAAAGGATCAACATCTAATCTTAATTTTTTGTTTTTTATATCCGCCGTAAGATTAGATTTTAACGAAACAGGAATTTTAAATTTATCGTAATAAACGTCACAATCCATTTTTATTTCAACGGGTTTTACAATTGATGAAATTATGTTGCCGGTATTAAAATTAAATTTTTCAATTTTTAAGGACGTAACTTTTGGCTTTGAATAATCAACGTAAACAAAAGTTCCATTTTTAACGGATGCGCTTGTTATAACGATGTTTTTTATTATGCTGTCATTTTTCTTTTTTGTCTGTTTTGTTTCCCCGGTGGAAGTCGCCGGTTTGGATTGAGACGTCTGTTTTTTACCGGAAGAAAAATTTTCAACAATGTCAGAAAAATTATATCTGCCGTTTTTTTCCTTTATTACCTCTATGTAAGGTGATACCATTTCAAATTTATTGATAACAAGTTCTCTTCCCAGTAAAGCAAACAAATTATATTTTAAAACTATTTTTTCGTCTTTAATAAAATCCCTGTTTCCGTATCTTTTTGATTCTTTTAATGAACAACCTTTTAACTCTATCCCCTTAAAAACATTAAAATTTACTTCTTTTATTATTATCTCTCTACCTGTTTTTTCGCTTAATTCATTAACGACAAAATCTTTTACTTTTTCAACGGGGAACCACAAAGGTATCGTCACCAAGAAAATAAAAATTAGGATAAGCAATGTAACAAGCGTTATTAATATAATTTTTAACGGTTTTTTCATGTTCACACCATAATAATCGAATTTTAAAGAGTGTATTTATAATTCTTCTTATATTATAGCAGATAAATATGATTTTTCAATTACCGTCTTTACTGACAAATTTTTTGCCGGATATATTGGGTAACTAATGAATAAGAATTGCAACCCATCCAGAAATCGTAAAAAAAGAAAGAATCGTGGTTATCGTTATTAATGCAGAACAGAGTTCCGTATCACCATCAAATTTTTTTATTAAAACATAATTTGAAAGAGCCGTTGGTAATGCAACGGTTAAAACCGCTATGTTGAAATTTTCTGTATTATCAAGAATTATAACATATTTGAATATAAGATAAGCAATCAACGGCATTAAGATTAATTTTAAAATAGTTACAATTATTATTGCGATTTTGTCTGCTTTTATTGTATTTATCTTTAACCCGCTGCCGACTGCAATCAGCATAAGCGGAGAACCCATTGTAGAAAGCATTTCGATTGTATTATTAATGAATACCGGTAATTTCAGATTAAAATATGAGAAAAGCAGGGAAACAACGGAAGTTATTATTAATGGATCTTTTAACACAAAAGGCAGAATGTTTTCTTTCCTTCTTTTACTTATAATATTTAAGTAAATAACTACTATGCTTACTACAAAAACGACAAGAAAACCTGTTAAAAAACTTAGTTTACCAAGTCCACGGGCACCGTATAAACTGAATATAATCGGAAAACCTATGTATGCAGTATTTGATCTGAAGGCACAGATTGTCATACAGCCGCGTTTTGAATCCTTAAAAAAACCGGAAATAAACAAAGATAAAATAAAAGTAACTACAACCGTAACATACAGACCTGCTATCGCTGGTAAATTAAAAACTTCTTTAAATGGCATTTTTACAATGCTTGAAAATATAATGCATGGCAGAATAAGGTAATATGCAATACCATTAATAAAATTATCAACTGTTTCTGTAATAAAATTTCTGCTTTTAAGTAAATATCCTATTGCTATTATTATAAATGTAGGAAAAATACTATTAATTATTGTCATTAATCAATTATATTTAATATATCAGAAAATTTTTTTCTAATATATGCCGGTTTAAATTTTTTTGTTTTCTTTTTATCGCCGTATCCATAATCCAGATAAAAAAAATCTATTTTTGAATTCGCTGCACATTCCGCATCATACTGGCTGTCTCCGACAAGTAAAATGTTTTTCCTGTTTATTTTATATTTTTTTGAAAAATAATTTATTGCATACGGGTCCGGTTTGTCTTTTTTTAAATCCCCTCTGCCGATGATTTCAATAAAAAATTTATCAATGTTAAAATATTTGCATAATTTTTTTATAAAATAAGATTTTTTGTTTGACAATATTACCATTTTTATTTTTTTTTGTTTAAGGATTTTAAGCGTCTGCCGGACGCCGGGAAACAATCTGGTTCCGTCGGCAGAATTTTTTTCGTATGTTGTTTCATAATCTTTTTTTATGGCTGTAAATTTATGTTTATCAATGATATTTTTAAATATTTCGTTCAGAAAAATTTCAATTCCCATTCCAACTGCATTTTTTATTTTATTCATGGGAATGGACGACATTCCATATTTTTTTGCCATAATATTTGCAGTTTTGTAAATGCCCGGGATAGAATCGGCAAGCGTTCCGTCAAAATCAAATATTATCAGTTTATAATTCTTTTTTGTTTTTATTTTTTTCTTCATTTTTTAATTTTATCTTTTCAGGCTTTCTGTTTTTAAAAACTGTTATTTCTTTCAGCCCCATTTTATCGATAACTTCAAACGTTTCTTTTATGTCATAAAAAATATCTTTTACTAAATGTGCATCTGAACCCACGGTAATGATATCGCCGCCCATGTTCATATATGCCTTTACAATATCAAAATCAGGCACAGGACTGTTTGCAAAATATCTTTTTCCTGACGTATTAATTTCAAGACCTATTTTTTTTGATATTAACAACTTTAATATATCATCTATTTCTTTTTTAAAGGAATTGTAATTAAAATCCCTGAAAAATTTTCCACCGGTTCTATGCATTAAAGTTATGTGAGCAGCAACGTCAAAACCGCCATATTTTATTAATTTATATTCCTCTTCAAGGTATGCTTTATATGCATCCTTTATGTTTTTATATTGTTCAAAAAAATCGTCAAATACCGGATTATAATTACCAACCATGTGAACTGAACCAAGAACATAATCAAAATTTTTGCCTTCCATAAATTTATTAAATCTGTCGCGGTAAACGTGTATCTCTCCAATTTCAGCGCCTTTACAGATATTGATTGAGTTTGATGCCTGCGCCTTTTTTATGGCTTCTGTATATCCGTCATAATTAAATTTCAGATAATTCTGTTTATGCTCATCCATAAAATCAACGTGCTCGGTTATCCCAACATATCGGACGTTGTTTTTTTTCGCTTCCGCTGTTATTTCATCTATTGACATTTTCGCATCCCACGAAAACTGTGAATGAAGATGTAAATCGCATAAATTATACAATTTTATCTCCTAAACGTATGATTTTTTACGGAAATATTGCATGGATTACTCCTGTATTAATAAAAGGCAAAAATAAAAAGGTCGTAGCAGTGCTATAAGCCGGATTCTGTACCATAAATATATGGCGGTGATAATCAGTCTAAGCGACCAACCCTGGGCCATATGACAGAAGCAGTCAGGAAACGTTAAAACGTTCCACAGCCCTCTATTTGGTCTTGCTCCCGGATGGGTTTGCCTTGCAGTTCCAGTTACCCGGAACACGGTGGGCTCTTACCCCACCTTTTCACTATCACCACGTTTCCGTCTTTCGGATTTACGTGGCTACCTGTTTTCTGTGGCACTTTCCGTATGCTGTTTTTAAACAGCATCCCGAATTTTCATTCGGAACCGCGCTTCATAGAGTCCGGACTTTCCTCTGAAAAACAACAAACATTTTTCAGTTACCACCCGCACTGCTACTACCTTCTAATTTATTTATTCTGAAAATTTTATCCTTACTGTATTCTTCCGTATCGCAATTTATTATCATTACAGTTCCGGTTTCTATGACAGGAACTTGTGTCAATTGTTTTTTTTCTGCAACGTTTTTAAAAGGAAATTTTTTTATTCTGTCGTTGTATATCATTGCCGATTCGGTATATTTCATTTTATACTCATTGTATTCGTCAATATAAGGGCCTGTAATCAGGCCCCATTCAATGTATCCAAACCGCATGTTTTTTAAATCCATCCTTGAATTATAATACTCAATTAAATTGTTTATCTTCTTTTCAAGTTCAGAAAGAATTCTGCATTTATCTTCCAGTTTATCGGCGCCTATCAACCGTGCTCTTACATCAAGAAGTTCGTCAATTACTGCCGTATCATATTTTACTTTATCTTTATATAACATATTTTTGAGAACAACGGCCTGATCAACTATTCTGTTTGAATAATACTGGATTTTTGCCCAGTCTTCGTCTATATATTTTCTCAACGTCAGAACGTATTCTCCAAAAAGCCAATTAAAGTAAGATAATCCTATAACAAGGCCAATAATAGCACCAATGCCGATAAAAACTACTATTTGAATTCCTGTAAAATCAGAACCCTTTTTTTCTTTTTTCACCATTCCCTCCTCCTATTTAAATTTTTAATGTGTTGTAATTATAGCATAAGATAATATTATGTCAATATTTAATGCGGGTAAAAAAAGCAATCGTTCCTGTATCATCTCCTGAAATCATGCCTCATTTTATGAAAATCATAAATATATGCTTATAATTTTAATTAAAATAATAAATTTAATACATATAATAAATTCCATCCTTAACAAATAATTTTACGTTTGTATCAAAAAGAGCCGAGAGTATTTTTTCATTGAATATATCTTCCTTTTTTCCTGCCTTGAAAATCCTGCCTGATTTTAAAAGCACAACGTTTTTTATCTCCGGAATTATATCCTGCAATGTATGTGTGGCTATAATAAGAGTGACACCCTTTTTTGCTATCTCTGACATTTTTGCCCTGAATTTTTTTATTGCACTTATATCCAGGGAATTTGTCGGTTCATCAAGCATGAGAGCCCTCGGAGCATGTGCGAGTGCCCTTGCAATAAAAACACGCCTTGCCTCGCCTGAAGATACTTCAGATATAAGATGGTCTTTTAAATGTGCTACGTCCATAAATTTCAGATATCTCATTGTCTTTTGTGCAATCTGGTCATCTACTCTGGTATTATAAAGATTCATGGCACTATAAAATACGGATGCAACAATTTCAAAACACGTCTCGTCAGGATTTGCAAAAAGCGACATTGAATCAGATACAATTCCCATTTTCCACCGCAAACTTTTTACGTTCCAGTTATCTTCCATGAATATTCTGAAAACATGAGGTTCCATATTATATGGATATATTTCCCTTGTTAAAAGTTTTATTATGGTTGATTTACCGGAACCATTTGGACCCAATATAACCGTATTTTCGCCTGATGATATTGAAAGATCTATTGAATCGAGTATGCGGTTTCCTTTACGCAAAACACTTATGTTTTCAAACTCAATGAATTTCACGTATGTTTCTCCTGTTTTTTCCATTTTTTATATTAATTGACAAATTTGTAGATATAACTTTGCATAAATAACGTTATATTCATAATTCAACATTTCCACGTTTTTCTTGAAATTTTTTTGTTGTCGTTTTGCCATTAACCGGATTTTTCAGAACGTTAAGAACAACATTAATCTGTTCAATCAAATCCTTTTTAAGCCGCTCAATATCTATTTCAAAACCATTATCATTCAAAATATCATCAAACAAAATAACATTTTTAAGATTATCGCAACCAATGTTTTTAATTCCTTCGTCGTTTGCACCAACAAGCAATATAAGTCTACCGGTTGTATCTTTACACCCTATAAATTCTCTTTTGTCCTGAGTTATAAATTTTAATATTCTTCCCTGGTTATCCCAGATATATCTTAATGACTTATTTATTTTAAAACCTTTATCCAGTATGTAATCCTGTGTTTTTACTTCGTATACTCCGACAACCTCTTGTTTATTATTTATAACGCCGAAATCAAGATATCCGCCACCTTTTTTATCTACTTCTTCCGGCATTATCTGCCTGACAATAGTAAATCCTTTGTTATATTTTTTTTCAAGCCAGTATTGAACTACAAGTTCACCAATAAAGCCTCTTAATCCAACGTCCATTTCTGCCATAATCCGCCTCCATAATTTTTTCTCCCGTCCAAAATAAAAATATAAATGGTAAATATTTTTTTATACTCTTCATAATTCATTTTGTCAAGAATAATCACTTAATTACATGGGAATAAGGATAGACATGGTATACACATAGCAAGGTTGAAAATAATGAATAAAGATAGGCTGGATGCTCTTAATAAAATATTAAAAACAAAAGATAGGGGAAAGAGTGAAATCTAAAAATCGGGG
>JAGNJD010000009.1 GCA_018000835.1 Candidatus Goldiibacteriota bacterium
GTATCAAATAATTCAAAAACCATTAATGAAGCAAACGAAAAAACAGGATATACCATAAAAAACGATGGTGATAGAACAAGAGCAGGTCTGTTAGGAGCAGTAATTTATGGTTTGATAGTGGGCGGAATTGCGATATATATTTTTCCAAAGGCGAAAAGAGAAGAAGAAAGACTAATTTATACAGGAGCCGTTGTGTTGGCATCAATAGGAATATTTGGAGGCTTTCTTTTGGGCGAATGTATTTATGATAATTTATCAGAAAAATAAATTAATTATTGGGAGTTAAGACGAATGTTTAAAAATAAGAATGTAATAAAAATTTTAATTATGATTATTTTATTGCTGATACAAAACAGAATTAAACTTAACTCAGAATATACTCCCCAACCAATACTATTAATTCATGGCCGCGGTATGCATTCAGGAAACAATTGGAATACAATAAAAAATGAAACGGGGGGAACTTTATTGGATTATTTATCGTCTTACGGAGTTGTTTATTATTATGATTCTTTTAGCTGTTCAGGATATGGCACGCTTGATACTTGGGGTAATGAATTAGTTAACTGGGTAAATAATTTTAGAACTGCATACGAAAACAGGCCAGAACATCCAGAATTTACAAAATTCAGATTTGTATCATATATCGCTGATGGATTGGCAAGCAGATGGTATTTATCAGACGAATCAAATCCACCTATTGAGAGATTAATAACACTTAATTCTCCACATTGAGGGAGCGGGACATAGATGGTAAACACTGTTTATATATTCTCTGTGAATCATATTGTCAGGAATAATCGGAGGCAACATACAAATTTCTCTACGTAAATCAGGATTTTTTTTCTTTAACAATATCCATGGAGTTTTGTTTTCTTTGTAAGCATCAGGTCTAACAAGGTTAAAGAATAATTGATAGGTATATGTTTTATCAGGAAAATTTTGTAATGAAGAAAAATTTTCAATATCAAAGAACTCCATTTTATTCATAATTTTTAATATTTTATTAAGAGCATCCAGCATATCTTTATTCATTATTTTCAACCTTGCTATGTGTCCGCCATGTCTATCCTCATTCCCAACCAAAGAGGGGAAATATTTTTTATCCCCCTTTGAAAAATGGGATGAAAGGGGGATTTGTATAAAATAAAATCTCCCCTGACCCCTCTTTTCCAAAGAGAGGAAATTACTTTTCTTCTTTTCCCCCTTTTGTAAAGTGGGACAAAGGGGGATTTGAAAGAATAAAAATCTCCCCTGACCCCTCTTTTCCAAAGAGGGGAAATCACTTTCTTAATCCCCCTTAGAAAAAGTAGGACAAAGGGGGAGATTTGAAGGAATAAAATCTCCCGTAGCCCCTCTTTATTCATTATTTTCAGCCTTTTATGTGTCCGCCATGTCTATCCTTATTCCCATAAAAATATAAAGATTGCTTGACAATTATTTATAATTGTTTAAAAATGCTTACGGATAGTGGCGGAGCATAAATAAAAATGATACATACTTCTGGTTTCAAACGTCAAATTTACAGAAACAAACATAGCCTTAATATGTTGATTTTTTAATGAGCGGCAAAAAATCAATGTCTGGTAAGAAAAGGAGGCAATATGAAAAGAATATTGTGCGTTTTCATCCTGTTTTTAATTTCACTAAACGTTTACTCTGCAAATTACCTTTATGTGTCGTATAACCAGTCAAAAAAGATATCCGTGATTGATACGTCTGCAAGCGAAGTTTTTAAGGAAATTATTCTGCCATGCACGGCAAGAAGGATGCAGTTGTCCCCTGATAACAAATATTTGTATTTTACGGGTTACGATACAAATGCTGTTTACAGGATAACGACAAAGAATTTAACTCTTGACAATGATTTCGTGAGCGTAGGGACTGCACCGGTTGCCATTGCCGTAAGTTCCGACAATAACAGAATTTACGTTGCAAATGAAAGATCGAAAAACATATCTATCATTAATGCCGCTGATTTTAATCTGCTGGAAGAGCCGATTCAATTACCCGCGGCTCCTAAAGCCATAGTTTTATCAGAAGATGATAAAAAAGCATTCATTGGTTTATCGGAGCAATCAGGCATTGCCGTCTTTGATACCGAAAAATTAAAAATAACGGGGATTATGCCTTTTAGTACTGAACCATGGGATATGTGCGTTTATGGAAACAGATTGTTTATTACGAATGAAGGGGTTGCCAGCATATCCGTCGTTGACGTTAAGAAAAACAAATTATTAAACGAAATCGTTACGACGGACGCCCCCAGAGGACTGGACATAATTGATAATCTGATTTACGTTGGCGTATCAAATGGCGTTGATATTTTTGAAACCATAAGATACGAAAAACCAGCATCGGTAGGGTTGGATTATTCCACTTATGACGTTGTTGCGGGAAAGACGTCAACCGGAAAAATGGCATTTGTCGCTGGATATAATAAGAGTGAAAAAACGGGAAAAATTGCAGTTGTTGATGTTGAAATTAATGAAGTAACGTCTGAAATAGACGTTGATGGCTGGCCTATGTATCTGGAGATAAGAAAAGCAAAACCCACGCCAACGCCGACGGAAACCTATACTCCACTGCCAACGGATACGCCAACTCCAAAGCCGACTTTTACTCCACAACCTACGAATACGCCTAAACCCAAACCAAAGCCGACTCCGATACCGAAAAAGACAAAAAAACCTACGCCGGTTATAGAGAGTTCAATAATTAAAACTGATTTAAAGGGAAGAGTAATGCTTGACAACCAGCCTGTTAAAAAAGTAAAAATAAAGGCAATATATAAACATTCGGATAAATTGTATACCACGTATACTGACGATTCAGGAAGATTTATTTTTGAAAAAATACCAATAGGCGGTTATGTCGTTTCAGTTGAAGCAACTTATATAAAAGAAAAAGCGGTTACAATTACTTTAAACAAAGGTGAAAATCCGGATTTAATAATAAACGTAAAAAGACGTTAATCTCCTAATAATCAAAAATTTTTACTTTTTTAATGTTCATGCGGGCTTCGGCTGCGGTAAAAAAGCATGAACCAAAATGTTGTATGTTGGCCATTGCACAGGCAATTCCAAAACGGACAGATTCTTTTGTGTTTTTCCATGATTCAATACCAAAAGCAAATCCAGCAGTAAAAGCATCTCCGCATCCAACCGGAGAAACGACGTTTTTGTTTTGTATGGATGTGAAATAATAAGAACTGTCATTTTCAAAAAGAACGGCGCCTTTTTCATGTAAAGTAACGATAAGTGCTTTTAGATCGTATTTTTTTAATAAGTTAAAACATAAATTTTTAATTCTGGATTTTTTGTTTAATTTTACGTTAAATGCAGATTCAAGTTCGTCAATGTTTTGTTTTATTACGGATGGCTTTGCCTTTATTGCGTGTTTTAAATACCTCGCAGAAGTATCAAGAATTGTATAATTTTTATTACAGATTTTTAACGCGTCATAATAAAAGTTTTCCGGTAATGAAACAGGCAGACTGCCGGAAAATATTACTATTTTTGACTTCTGCGATAATTTATTTAATTTTCCCCAAAAAAGTTTTATTGCATTTCCGGTTATTTTGAAAGAAGATTCACTGTTTATTATCGTTTCTCTTTTTGTTCTGGTTTCAGTAATTATTATGCAGGGCCTGTTTGCACCTTCGACTTTTACGAAATCGCATTTTACTTTGCATAATTCAAGAAAATTTTTCATTGAATCAAAATCATTTGAACCACAAAAGCCGGAAACCGTTACGTCCGTGCCTAACGTTGCCAGTGCCCGCGCAACATTGGTGCCTTTCCCACCCGGATAGGCTGCTATCCATGGAGTTCTGGTAACGCTTGAAAGCTTTAATCCGGGAAGCGGGATTACAATATCATTGGTTGAATTTAAATTTATGGTAAGCATCATTTTAAAAAATATATGATGATTATAATGGAGATAATCCAGAGAACTATGTTTACTATCATAGGAACGTCTTTTAAAAATATGTTTTCAGGACTACCTCCCAGATTTTTTTTATGTATTAGATATAAATACCGGAAAATTCCATACAAAACGAAAGGAATCGTCAATAAAAGGTAATTGTGTTTTGCTGCCGTCTCGGAGGTAAAAGTATATAAAGAATATGCGGATATCGTAGATGCAGTAGTAATGGAAATCATTTCGTCAAGTAAAGGAATTGAATATTCTTCAAGTATTTTTCTGTGTTTTGTTGGCGATACCAAACTAAGCTCGTATCTTCTTTTTGCCAGAATTACAAAAAGAGCCAGCAGTGAAGTACAGACCAAAAGCCAGGGAGAAATTGCGACTTTTATTATTGCAGCCCCGGCAATTGCCCTTATGACGTAATTTATTGAAACGACAAGTATGTCGAGAATGACTATGTTTTTTAATTTTAAAGTATAGCATACGGATAGCAGAATGTAAATTAATGTGACAATGAAAAAATTTTTTTCCAGAAGAAACGAACCAGACAAGGAAAATACAAGCAATAGAATTGAAATTAAAAAAGCAAAGGAAGGTTTAATTTTGCCCGATGCTATCGGCCTGTTTTTTTTGGCAGGATGATGACTGTCTTCTTCCGCATCTTTAATGTCATTAATGATATAGATACTGCTTGCTGCAAAACAAAAAAGTATAAAACCAACGACGGTTTTCAGAAATAAATTAAAATTTAAAAGATTGTTAGTGAATATCAGAGCAATAAAAATGAGAAGATTTTTTATCCATTGTTTTACTCTTAATAATTCAAAAAATGTTTTTATTTTAACTTTCATTATTTTTATGGTGTGAGATGAACGTTGTCAATATACAGAGTCACGTCTTTTTCTTCGTTTTTTGTATTTAAATATAAAGATAAAATTACAATTGCACCTGTATTTATTCTTGCTGCTTTTACTTCGTCAAGAGCGATTTCCAGTTTATTCCTTCCATTTTTTATCAATTTTGTCGTTATGTATTGATTCCCGTAATTATCAATTAATTTTATGAAAAATTCTCTCTCCTTGTTATCCGGAACGTAAACGTCAACCCCAAATTTTTTATATTCGCTCCAGTTAGTTACTTTTAATCTGGTTAGCGTAGAAATGGATAAAGTCATGGCGGAAATCCATTGGTCTATTTTAGCAGTTTCCGTATTTGGTAAAAAATCGGCCGGGACGGAAAATATCGCCTGGGCTGAATATTTGCCGTTGGTTGCATATTTTTTGAATTGCTCAAGCTTTACAAATCCATTTGTTTCCCAGTCAAAGTCTCCGATGGCAGTATCGGATGGAGCCGTTTCAAAGCTGCAAAGAAGCCCCTTTTCTTTTAATAAAGTTTTTGTCGACTTTTTTGCATCACAACCCGTAATGATAACAAAAAAAGAAATAAAAAATACCGTCAAATTTTTCAATAAATCGTGTCGTTTCACATCAAGCCCTCCATCAAATATTTTAAAGTATTTTATCAATATTTACATTATTTTGTCAATTGTTAAAAAAATGAAAAAGTAAAAAGTCCGTCATAATGGCATAAAAATTATTGCAGCCCGGTAAATTTAATGTAGGATGCAAACGCTTATAAATATAAATTCTTTTATTTTGATTGATAACTGTCCGGTCAAAGGTTTTATAAAAATAATTTTATTGTTATACAAATGTGTAACTGTTTCATTGCCAGCGGGCGCATTAAATTGTTAGTTGCAGAACTAATTTTTATGATATAATGTTCCAAAATCGTTTCAAAAGAGGCATGAAAATAATGGATAAAAATGTCATTATATTGATGAAAAAATATAAAATTGAGTTTGTAATCGTTTCATTCCTTATAATCATGTTTTTTCAGTTTTTTTATCGTGATAGTATGGCTGCTATTTATAAAAAAATCAATTTTGAAATATTAATGCTGATGTTGATGTCCATTGTTTTCCTGGTTGCAATGGTCTCGTATCCCAAAATTTATAAATTCAAAATGCTTTTATCTGCTTTTGTCCTCGGTGCTTTTATCATTAATTTTATAATACTGGACATAAATATGCCGTCTTCGTTAAAGATTATGGGCCTTTTAAATCCGCATACAAAATCAATCAAAATCCCGGATAATTTTGCATTAAAATTTTTATTGACTTTACTCAATCTTAATTTTCTGTTCATAATCATATCAAATTCGTATGTTACGTATAATACCGGGAAAACGGTATCATGGACTATTCTTGCGGTTAATCTTGTTTTATATCAATCTATCGTTATGTTAATGCCTTTAAAACCTGTTCCTGAATTCGTGGTTTTTTTTAACAAATATAATTTATCAATCAATATTTTTCTTTTACTGCTGATTGTTTTGTTTTCGTTTTTTAACATTGAGGAAGAACATAATTATGGCAGCATTATAGTCGCATTATCTTTGATTGTTTTTTACTGTAATTTGCAGATAAACTATATTGGTAAATTAAAATTAATGATGCCGATTATGAGCGTTTTGCTGATATGGGGCATGTTTGCACACTGGATTACTTGTCTTCAGCATAAAGCTCATTACGACCCTTTGTTAAAAATTTACAACAGACAATATATGAATTCAATAGCAGACGGGCTTATAGACGTAAAACTCGGAAATAAATTTTCCGTCCTTATGTGTGACATTGACCATTTTAAGGAAGTAAATGATAACTACGGGCACATGGCAGGGGATGAAGTGTTATACAGAGTTGCACAAATAATAAGGGAAGCGTCTCTCCCGGAAGGGGTTGCGTGCAGGTATGGAGGCGAAGAAATAATAATTTTTTTAAGAGACAAAACGGGTGACGATGCATATAGCAGGGCTGAGAAAATAAGGAAAACAATTAAAAAGACGTCAATGAAATTTAAAAGTAAAACAATCAAGGTTACTATGTCGATAGGCGTTGCTTCAACAAAAAATGGAATTTCAGATATCCACAAAGTCATAAAACGTGCCGACGAAAACGTATATAAGGCAAAAAAGGCGGGCAGAGACAAAGTGGTTATTTAAAGAAATTAAAAATTTTGGGAGAGAATAAAAATGAAGATTACAACCGTTGCTGTTACCGTGGATAAAAAGTTATCGGCAGAAAGAATTGCAAGGGCACTGCTAAATAAAAGGTTGTGTGCGTGCGTAAACATAATAAAGAAAATTGAATCCCTGTACTGGTGGAAAGGCAAAGTTGAAAAAACGGACGAGTATTTATTGATAATAAAAACGAAAAAAAACATGATTGATAAATTAATAAAGGAAACCAGAAAAATCCATCCTTACGCAGTTCCGGAAATAATATCTTTTGACGTTGATAAGGGAAATAAGGATTATTTAAAATGGGTTGTAAAGGAGACAACAAAGTGATGAAAAAATTAAGAAAAACAAAAATAATAGCAACAATGGGACCTGGAATTTCTTCTTATTCGTCCATCTGCAGATTGATAAAAAGCGGGGTTGATATTTTCCGCCTGAATTTTTCACATGGTGATTATGCTTTTTTCGACAGGGTTATAGGAAACATAAAAAAAGCAAGAAAAAAATTAAACAAACCTGTTGCAATTATGCAGGATCTACAGGGGCCAAAAATAAGAATTGGAAAACTTCCGTTGGAATTTTTCGTAAAAAGAGGAGAGGTACTGGTAATCAGAAATTCAAGCAAAAATTTGTCTAAAAAAGAGATTTACATTGACGTAAAAAATTTATATAAATACGTAAAAACAGGACAAAAGATACTGATTAATGATGGTGTGGTTGAATTAAAAGTAAAAGAAATAAAAAACGAAGACATAATCTGCAAAGTAATTGCTGGAGGAGAAATTAAATCAAGAAAAGGGGTTAATTTACCGCATATCAGAATTCCAATACCAGCCCTGACGCAAAAGGACAAAAGGGATTTGAAATTTGGATTACAAAACGGAATTGATGCAGTCTGTCTTTCTTTTGTAAGGGATGCAGGAGATCTGAAAATTTTGAATAAATACGTAAGAGGAAAAAAGCCCGTTATAATTGCAAAAATAGAAAAACCGGAAGCATTAAAACAGATAGACGAAATACTGGATTTATGCGATGGAATAATGGTTGCCCGAGGGGATCTGGCGGTAGAGGCGGGTTATAGCATAATTCCTTTTGCCCAGAAAATGCTCATTTCAAAGGCAAATAAAAAAGGAAAAATAGTGATTGTTGCAACACAGATGCTTGAATCAATGATAAACACACCTTTTCCCCAGCGTGCAGAAATAACCGACGTTTATAATGCCGTTATTGACGGAGCAGACGTGCTCATGCTTTCCGGAGAGACGTCCGTAGGAAAATATCCTTTTAAGACGGTAAATGTCATGCATAAAATCATTATGAAAGCAGAGATGGGGAAAGAATATGATTGTAAACCAATGGAGACGATAAGAGCGGGCAGCCGCCGGTTAAAAAACGTGATTTCTTACTGCGCCGTAATAAGTTCCAGTAAATTAAACGCTTCCATAATTGCCGTCAAAACAAAAAACATTGATGACGTTTCGTTTGTGTCTGATTACAGACCTCAGAACAGCGTCGTTGCAATCACCGACGACGAAAATTTATACAATAAATTGTCGTTGATACATTCCGTTTATCCGGTACTGAGCGGTGATGATTTTCTAACGGAAATAAAAAAGATTTTTCCCGACGTAAAAAACGTTATTTACATGGATTTTTACGAAAAGAACAGGAGTTGTTCAAAACTTGAGTTGTATGAATTAAAAAAATGAACAGAAATCTGGATTTGAAAAAAAGTTTGATACTGTCTTTCCTGATTTTTCTATTTTTTATTTTGATTTTTGTCCTGACGGAAAAAAGGGGAAACGTTTTTCTAACCGGCAAAATTTTTTATTCCATTTTTCTTTTTATTCTGTCGTTTTTTGTTTTTTATACCGGAAAAATTTCGTTTTACCGTTCAATTTTGTTTATAACGACGGCCGTTTCTTTTATTCTCGTTTATAAAACACGCCTATGGGGCGTAAGCAGAAGTTTTTTTCTGGCTCCGGCTGAAAATTCCCCGGAAGTCCCGGTATGCCATATAGCACTTGCTTCAAATTTTGCAATTACTTTTTTTGACCAGTTAAAAGCCGCATTTATTTATGGATGGGGGCAGTGGGGATTTTATACGATAGGAATTCTCTATGTTTTTTCAACGCTTGCAGTCGGACAGGCATTTTGTTCATGGGTTTGCTTTTATGGCGGCATAGATGAGACAATGAGTAAAATACCGCGTAAACAGGTTCTGAAAATAAACAACGTTCCAAAAATGGTAAGGGATTTTCCGGTCGGTTTCTGGATATTTTTGATGCTTGCATCAATTATTTTATTTGAGCCGTTTTTTTGTCTGTGGATTTGTCCTTTTAAATTAACTACTGCTTTTTTAAATAAAGGCGATCTGTTTGTCTATAAAATGCAAATAATCATTTTTGTTTCTGTCGGAATTTTATTTCTGGTTGTTCTGCCTTTGTTGTCAAAAAAAAGAACATTTTGCTCTTTTATCTGTCCGTTTGGAGGTTTTATTTCGGTTGCGGGAAGAATAAATCCTTTTAAGGTATATCGTGACAAAAAAAAATGTGAAAAATGCGGAAAATGCATTGAGGTATGCCCGAATTTTGCAATAACAAAAGATTACGAAGTAACTTCTTATTGCGTGAGATGCGGCAGGTGCATAGATAATTGCACAAAGAATGCAATTTTTCTTGGAATTAAAAGCGAGAACGAAAAGATACAAAAAGCAGGATATGTTATTTTCCTGCTTTGCGTATTTTTATTTTCCGGCGCCATATCGTCTTTTTTCGTTCCTGATGCAATTGCAATTATTTTAAAATTAATAAAACTTGCAGGATAAAAGCATGCCGGCCGATGTCGTTTCAGGGTTTCTCGTGGGATTATCATCGGGCATGTCATGCCTTGGAATATGCTCGCCGTATCTGATACCATTTCTATTGTCGGAAGAAAGAAACGTAAAACAAAATGTTTTTGTAATACTGGAATTCCTGTCAGGACGGTTTGTTGCATATTTTTTTGTGGGGCTGATTTCAGGCATTGCAGGCGTTGCTTTAAGTGAGTTGAGTATTTCAGGAAAAATCATAGGAGCATTAATGGCTATAACCGGCATAATGCTGTTTTTATATTCTTCGGGGATTACAAATCTGATAAAAATTCATCCATTACGAAAAATTTCAATACGCATTCCTTTTAGTGCCGGACTTGTAAGCGGTTTAAACATCTGCCCGCCTTTTGTAACCGCGGTTACCTATGCAATGTCGTTTCATAACGTTATTGTTTCAATAACGTATTTTTTGTTTTTCTTCCTGGGGACGGCAGTTTATCTGACGCCTTTTGCTTTTTCGGGATTAATAAGCAGGTTTGAGACGGCAAGGAATGCAGGCAGAATATCAGGGATTTTAATTTCAGTTTTTGTTATAATAAACGGGATATTAATATTTTTTAAATAAACGGATATTGTAAACAAATTATTGTTATCATACGTCAGAAGATATGACATTTTAAAAACACAAGAAGGAAGAAAAAATGAAAAACAGATTATTTTTTGTTTTTTTGTTTCTGCTTTTATTTTTAACCGGCTTAAAAGCGTTAAACAATGAAGATTATTCAATTGCATACATAAATGATTACGAAGGTGATTGTGAATTAAAAAGAAAAGGACAGAGCATGGGTGAAGCAATATTTGATATTTATATTCCTCTATACGAAGGTGATATGGTTATTACGGGGTATGATTCCTATGTTGAAATTGTTTTTGACGATACAACGATCGTAAAATTAGACCCAAACAGCAAACTGGTCGTAAGGACTTTGAAAAGAGAAAAAGAAAATAAAACGGTAATTGAACTTATAAAAGGCAGGTTAATGGGAGTAATCAACAAGTTAAAAGGTAAGGAAGAATTCGCGGTTAAAACCAAACTTGCAATGGCGGCCGTAAAAGGCACAGAACTCATTGTTGAAACTGGCGACGAAGATTCAGTCGGCGTTTTTGAAGGGCGGGTAGAAGTTGTAAGTTATAATGATGAAGGGAACGTAAAGAAAAAAATAATACTTAATAAAAATCAGGAAACAAAAATAGTAAAATACATAGGACCTGGAGAGCCCGGTAAATTGAGTAAAAATTACGTGAAAAGATACAAAGAAATAAAGGATATAAGGGAAAAGATAGAATACGTCAGAAAATTGAGAATGAAAGAGGAAATAAAAGAATATAAATTAAAAAGAAGGCTTGATAGAATAGATAAATTAAGAATGATGAAAAATAATCCTGAAATTTATAAAAGTATGTCTCTGGAACAGAAAAAACTTGTTGATGAAATGATAAAACTTGAACCATATTATCAGGTACAACTTGATGAAGAAAAGAAAAAAGATAGAAAGACAAAGATAATGATGAAAAAATATAAAGACGGCGAAGACGAAGAGTAAAATGTTAATTATCAGATAGAAACCATTGTTGTCCTTAATTTAATTGAAGATTACAAGTGCCAAATGTCCTTATGAGAAAGTAGAAAAACAAAATCTGCAATTCGGTTATCGATTTTTTTATTGTAGTTGATGTCCGCCAATCAATGAATTATTATAAAATCGGCGGTTGCAGGATTGCTTTTTCCGGAATTGAAATGGGCTGATGCCATGGGCATGCTTTATGTAATCAGTCTGTTTCAGACCTTCAAAATCACCCCTGTAACCGCTACGTCCCTAATCAGGAAAGCGAGAATGAGTTACTCAAAAAATGCAATCAAACCTTCCATTATAATTGATGCCTGCCCAATTAAAAATTTTATGAAAGTATATAACTTGAAAAGAATTATATAAAATTTATATTTTTTGCCGGATAGGAGTGCAGTAAACATCATCCTTGTAAATTGGCGATTTTTATGTTATAAAATTAATAATTTTATTATACCGGAGGAAATATGAAAATTTGCGTTATTGGCATTGGTTATGTCGGCCTTGTAACCGGAGCGTGCCTTTCTGACCTTGGAAATAGCGTGATTTGCGTTGATATAGACAAAACAAAAATAGATAATTTAAAAAAAGGTATATTGCCCATTTATGAGCCGGGCCTTTCTGAACTCGTAAAGAGGAACAAAAGCAGGTTGAAATTTACTACAAACGTAAAAGAAGGCGTTCAAAAATCAGACGTGATTTTTATAGCCGTAGGCACGCCTCCAAAGGAAAATGGCGAGGCAGATTTAACTTACGTAAAAGAAGTTGCAAAATCAACTGGAAAATTCATAAATGGTTATAAGATTATCGTTGATAAATCAACCGTCCCGGTTGGAATGGGGGACCTGGTTGAATCAATCATATCAGACGCAGGCAAAGATAATAAAAAATTTGACGTAGTATCCTGTCCGGAGTTTTTACGTGAAGGAAATGCCATACATGATTTTATGAATCCTGACAGACTCATAATTGGTGCAAAAAACAAAACAGCAGCAAATAAAGTGGCCGAAATTTTCCAGCCCCTTAATACAAAGATAATGATTACCGATTTACGGTCTGCCGAAATGATAAAGTATGCTTCAAATTCGTTTCTTGCAACAAAAATTTCGTTTATAAATGAAATTGCCAACATATGTGAAAAGGTTGGTGCAGACGTAGAAACTGTTGCAACCGGAATGGGACTTGATAAAAGAATAGGAAGGTCATTTTTAAATGCCGGTGCTGGATTTGGAGGTTCGTGTTTTCCCAAAGACGTTTCTGCACTTATAAACATTGCCCGCAGCGAAGATTATGAACCAATAATTTTAAAGGCAGTAATGGAAGTAAACAGGTTACAGAGAAAATCAATTTTGACTAAAATTAAAAAGATACTCGGAACGATAGAAGGCAGAACCATAGGGATACTGGGCATTTCCTTTAAACCTGAAACTGACGATATAAGAGATGCGGTTTCAATAGAAGTAATGACAATGCTGCTTGAAAAGGGATGCCGGATAAAAGCATACGATCCTGCAGCCATTGAAAATTCAAAAAAAGTCGTTAAAGGGGTAAAATACGTAAGAAATGCCTATGATGTTGCGGAAAATTCCGAATGCCTTGTCATTCTTACCGAATGGAATGAATTTAAAGAACTGGATCTGAAAAAAATAAAAAAATTAATGAAATTGCCTAATATTGTGGACGGCAGGAATATATACGATCCGGCAGTGGTTAAAAAATTTGGATTTAATTATATCGGGATAGGCAGAAACTGAGCAATATAATGTTTAGTTAGATATTTCCAAAGAACATTAAAGGCAGGTGGATAAAAATGTCAAATAAAGAACAAAAAAAGCAGGCACAGAAATCAGACGCGGGCAAAGACAAATTTACCATAAAGGATTATTTTTACATAAACGTTATTTTTTTTGCTTTTCTTTTTGTAATTGCCATCATTGTTTTCATAACAGCCGGAGGCAAATGGGATCCTGTAATGGAATCTGCGTTTGGTTTCATTTTTATCGTTTTTGGCGGCGGCTTTGTAGCGGTTTCAATATTTGATTATTTATATGAAAAATATGCGGGTAAAAAAGATGAAAATCAGAATCAAAATCAGTAATTTAATAATATGTGCGACAATCATGTTTTCTTTTTTGTATTCTTATGCCTTTTGCGAGGAACTTGTAGTTGATGAAGAAGCGGTGAAAAAACCGGCCGGAATTACCGTAACCACGGTTAATGTGCCGGCGCAGCAAAACGACGAAAAGATAAAATCAATTCAGAATTCAATACAGGAGATTAACGTCAAAATGAAGGAATTGGGGGAAACTATTATTGGAATAAAAGCAGAAATAAAGACGTTACAGGAGAAAATGTCGGCAACCGACGATTCCATTTTAAAGGAAATAAATAAATATAACGAACAAATGCAGACGATGGACGAAAATTATTCCCAACAGTTAAAAAAGGTTACGACGCTTGAGAAGAATTTTAATGAAACGCGGGATACCGTAAAATCAAGAGTCGATAAGATGCAAAGTTGGGACGATATCCTCGACGTTTTAAAGAAAGAAATATCAAATAACGAAATTGAAATAGCCAGATTGAAAAAAGAAATAAACGAATTAAAGAAACAATACGGCTATTCCGACAATGTTTTTAATTCGATAGCCATGTGGCCTTATACAGGTATTACGGCACTGATCGTTTCGATAATTGCTTTTATGGTTGCCGCGATAAAATAATAGAAAATATAAAGGAGCAAAAGATGTCAGGCAGCATGACTGGCTGGGGGACGTATAAATCAAACGAGATAAACGTTTCCATAAGAGGCCTTAATTCAAAATATAAAGAAATATTTCTTCATTTGCCGCAGGAATTATTTGATGCGGAGCCATACATTTATAAAATAGTAAATGAGAAGGTTTTGCGCGGGCGTATAGACGTTTTTATCAATTTTAACGTTGAGAAAGTCAAAAAAAAATACGTTATCAACGATTTTTTGTTTGCGGATACATACAAAAGAATCAAGGATTTGTTTGGACGTTTAAAAATAAGACAGGACGTTCCAATGGAATATATATTAAGGGATGTAGAAGGCGTTGCAGCCACCCGGATGCTGCCGTCGGATAATCAGATATCAATGGAGAAAATCAAAGAGGCGGTAATTTACGGACTTAATGATTTTGAAAAATCAAAAAGAAATGAAGGCAGACGGCTTATAAAAAATATAAAAACAAACGTCCTGAGAATGGAGCAGATCGTCAAGGAGTTAAAGATACGGTTTGCGGATTTAAGGCAGATTTATGCGGAAAAAGCAAAAGAAAAAATAAGGGAGTTATTTAAAAATGACAAGGATAAAAAATTTTTTGACATAAATGTTGTTGAAATTCTGGAAAAATATGAAATTACGGAAGAACTTGTGCGACTTAATTCCCACATAAAGCAATTGCTGCTGATGATAAAAGGCGATTGTAACGGCAGGAAAATTGATTTTTTTGCCCAGGAAATTTACAGAGAAGCAAATACAATAACTTCAAAAATACAGGATGCAAGGGTCACGTCAATTGCCATTGAAATCAAGGAACGCTCCGAGAAAATACGTGAACAGGCACAGAACCTGGAATGACAGGGGAAATAATTTAATGCTTTTAAACGTCGGATTTGACAATGCAGTCGTAATCGACAGAATAGTTTCCATCGTTGCGGTAAATTCCACGCCCGTAAAAAAAATGATAGATGAAGCAAAAAAAAACGGTTATTTAATAGATGCAACTCATGGAAAAAAAATCAGGTCTGTCATAATAACGGACAGCAACCATTATGTTTTGTCTTCACTTCAGACGGAAACGCTGATGGCGAGATTCTCAGGAAAAGAAAAAAATCAGGAGAAAAAACAGTGAGAAACAAAGGCTTGATATTTATAGTTTCAGCGCCATCCGGGACCGGTAAAACGACGGTTATAAAAAAATTTATAAAACGTCATAAAAAGGATTTTGTTTTATCAATTTCTGTTACGACAAGACGCCCGAGAAAAAATGAGAAAAATGGCAGGGACTATTATTTTATTTCAATGAAAAAGTTCAAAGAATACATAAAAAAAGGCATGTTCCTGGAATACGCCAGGATTTTGGATAATTATTATGGAACGTTAAAAGCAACGGTGATAAAATCAATAAATAAAGGTTTAAATGTTATTATGGACATTGACGTCCAGGGTGCGGCAAAAATAAGCAGAAAAACTGAGGATTGCATAAAGATATTTTTAAGGCCGCCTTCTTTAAAAGAATTAAAAAGCCGGCTTTTTAAAAGAAAAACCGAATCAAAGGAAGAGGCAATAAAACGCATTAAACTTGCAAAAAAAGAATTGAAAGAACAGAAAAAATATGATTATATAATAACAAACAAGAACATTGACGACGTGGTTAAGATTCTTGATGCAATATATAGTTTTGAAAAATTTAAAAAAAAATATATAAAATAACAGGAGGAAAAAATGGATAATTTTGGTTATACGACACTTGATCTGAAAAAGAAAGCCGGAAACAAATATGCGGCGGTCATTATAATTGCAAACAGGGCAAAACAACTTCGTGAAAATCCTGCCGATACCGACGAAGAGAACAGACGTTTAAAACCCACCATCGTTGCATTAAAGGAATTTATGCAGGATAAATTAAAATTCCCGGAGTTTGACGTTACAAAAATAAATATTGATGATTAAAATTAATCAAAAAAAAATTCTTCTTGGAATTACCGGGAGTATCGCCGCCTATAAATCATGCGATTTAATACGGCTCCTTCAAAACAATGGTTTTGAAGTCGTTTGTATCATGACTTCTTCTGCAACGAAATTTATTACTCCGCTTACGTTAAAATCATTATCCGGCAACGACGTTTTTATAAATATGTTCCCTGATTCCGATGACTCCGGAACCGCAACTTTACACATAGACCTTGCAAGGGATTGTGAATTGATACTCGTTGCTCCTGCTACGGCAAACATAATAGGAAAAACAGCATCAGGCATAGCGGATGACCTTTTAAGTGCCGTCATTATGGCAACGGACAAAAAAGTAATTTTTGCTCCTGCAATGAATACAAACATGTGGCATAATAAAATCGTCCAGGGAAATGTAAATAAATTAAAAAGTATGGGATATGTTTTTGTAGGCCCCACAAGCGGAAAACTAGCCTGTGGTGATGTCGGGGAAGGGCACATAGCGGATCCTGAATTAATAAAAGATGCCGTTTTGTCTGCCGTAAAAAAAAAGACCTTAAATAACAAAACTTTCCTTATAACGTCGGGCCCCACCCGGGAATACATTGATAGAATAAGGTTTATTTCAAATCCATCATCCGGAAAAACCGGGTATTATCTTGCAAAAGAAGCAATGAAACGCGGAGCCGGAATTATTTTTATCACGGGGGAATCAGATTATATTCCGGAAGCAGACATAGTAGAAAAGGTTCAATCGGCAGAAGAAATGATGGTACAGGTGAAAAAACATTTTAAAGAAGCAGACGTAATAATAGGTGCTGCTGCTGTGGGTGACTTTACACCGGAAGGCAGTTTTAAAGACCAGAAAATAAAAAGGGAAAAACCTTTTCATCTTACGTTAAAACCAACAAAAGATATTTTATTTGAAATCGGGAAAAACAAGGGCAACAAATTTGTTGTGGGATTTTCTGCTGAAACAGGAGATTCTCTTAAAAGGACAAAAGAAAAAATTAAGAATAAAAATCTTGATATGATTGTTTTTAACGACGTTTCAAAAAAAGGGATGGGTTTTAATTCAGACGTGAACGAAATAAAAATACTGGATAAAAAGGGTAAAATTTTATTTTCCGGAAAAGGAACGAAAGAAAATCTCGCAATGCAGATAATGGACAGGATTGAAGGATTTTTATGAAAATTAGAAATTTTATTTTTTTGTTTTTTTTTATATTTTTTTACTGTTTTGCCTTTTGCGATGCCCGGCAGATAAAAGATAATCCGTCTTTTGACGACAAAATACTCGTTGAATATAAAAGCGATTTTAACGAAAATGATAAAAATCAATTTTATGATTTATATAACGTAAAGCCCGATTCGTTACAAAGAGCGGTGGAGTATCTTAAAATAAATTATGAACTCTCCGAGATGCCTTCAAAATTAAACGGAATTCCTTTTATAAGATATAAGGTAAAAAACAGGGATAACGTAATAAATACAGTAGAAAAATTAAAAAAACTTTCATTTGTTCGATATGCACAACCGGATTATATAAGGTCTGCTTTATATACGCCTATAATACCTCCTGCCGGTCCAAATGACTGGTTTTATCAGAATGGGGAACAATACGGTTTTAATCTTGTAAAAGCAGACCAGGCATTTACGTGGGGATTTATTAATCCTGATGAAAACAGAACGGTAATTGTTGCTATTCTTGATACCGGTGCCAGGGTAACGCATCAGGATTTTACCGGTATGATAACGACCGGCTATAACGTGCTTAATCCGGAGAATCCGCCTGATGATGACGGGATTGATGGGGGGCACGGCACACATGTCGCAGGCATTATTTCTGCAAGGACGAATGATAACTTAATGCATCCTCCGAAAACTATGGCAGGCGCTGCATATACGCATTCGTCATGGACGGCAAAAGTTTTATTAATGCCGATAAAAGTCCTCGCATCAAATGGAGATGGATACGATTCCGACGTATACGCTGGCGTTAAATGGGCGGTTGATAATGGTGCAAGAGTTTTAAATTACAGTTTTGGAGGTTATGATCCAAGTCAGGTTTTGCAGAATGCTATAAATTATGCAGCAGAGCATGACTGCATCAACGTTGGTGCGGCAGGAAACGATTCCATCAATGCTTATTATCCTGCTTCATATTCAAACGTCATAAGCGTTGCATCCTGTGATAAAAATGATGCCAGGTCTTATTTTTCAAATTATGGAAAAATAGACGTGACCGCACCCGGTGAAAATATTCTCAGTACGGGTAACGTTTCAGATTATGACTATTCTTCAGGTGATGGCACGTCGTTTTCCGCACCCTATGTTTCTGCGCTTGCTGCAATGTTAATGTTAAAATACGACAGTGCATCGCCGGAAATTATAAGAAAGTTGATTGAACAAACTGCCGATGACATAGATGCAGCCGGTTACGATAAATACACCGGATGGGGAAGGATAAATTTTGTAAAAGCGTTTGCCCGGAATTTTAACGTAGCACAGGAAATTGCTACTTATAACTGGCCAAATCCTTTTTCTCCCGAAGGGGACATATATACGAACATTACGTTTGTGATTAATGAAGCCGCTGACGTAAAGATAACGATTTTTGATGCAGCAGGAGACGTCGTATGGAAAAAAGACGTATCTGCTTCTGAAATTACGCCCGGTTATAATTACATAAGATGGGATGGAAAAAATTTAAAAGGTAAAACCGTTGCAAACGGGACTTATTTTTACGTCGTTAAATCGCAATCAACAAATGGCAAAAACAAGATACTTGTATTACATTAAACGGGAAATGACAAATGAATAAAAAAATTATTTTATTCCTGTTATTCAATGCGATAATTTTTAACGTTTATTGTGATTATGGCGGAGAACCGCTCGCTTATCTGAAATTAAAAGCAGGTGCAAGGGCAACTGCCATGGGAGGCGCATGGACGTCTTTATCCAATAATCTTTCCGGAATATTATATAATCCTGCCGGAATAATAAATCTGGACGGATTTGAATTATTTGCAGAAACATACCTGATGAGTTTTGGAAGGAGTGTTAATTTTATTTCTACCGGTAAACCTTTATCAATAGGCAATAATTATTATACCCTTGCTCTGTCGTGGTTTAATTATTCGGCAGGCCCCGTTGAAAAGCGGATTACCAGTTCTCCGGATCCGTTAAAACTCATATCTGACGTATCACATTTATTTTATTTTACCATGGCAATGAAACTGGCTAAAAACGTAAATCTGGGTGGAAATTTCAAATTTTTATACCAGTCCATAGATGAAAGAACGGCAAAAGGATTTGGTTTTGATCTGGGGTTTTTAATTAAAATCACAGATAATCTTAACTTTGGTTTGTCCGTCATGAACGTATCAACGTATTTGAACTGGGATAAAAATCCATATACTGAAACCGCACCCGTAATTATCAACGGAGGCATTTCCTACGATTTTAAATCGGTAATGAACGTAAAAAAATTTGACGTTCTTATAGCGCTTGATTCGTTATACGATACGTATGGATATTTTTTATTAAAACCCGGTATGGAAATAAAAGTAAACGATTTTTTTTATTTAAGGACGGGTTTTGACAAAACGTTTACATTTGGAACCGGGTTCAAATTTAAACCATCGGAGATTTTTATCGTTAAACTGGATTATGCTCTGTCATGCGATGCGATATTGCAGGATAGTTTAAACAACAGGATCGGTTTGATCGTGGATTATATTTTTCCGCACTGGAAAAATGAAGAAACGCAATTAAAATGAAGGAAACGATGAAGAAAAAAAAAGACAACATATTATTCCTTGAATATTTTCCTTTTCTTGGCGGAGGGCAGAGGATAACCTTAAAAATAGCCGAATCCCTGAAAGAAGAATTTAACGTCAGATTTTTATGTTTTAACGACGGGCTGGTTTTAAACGAACTGAAAAAAATGGGCATCCCATATGATGTTATGAAAGCGCCGGGAAACGCAAAATTAAGGTATTTTTACCGTTCAATCCCTTTTTATTTCAGGTTCAAAAAGTATTTAATGGAAAATGACGTGAAACTTATTTATTGCAACAGTTATTTCACCGCAAAACTTGCAACGTTTGTTTCAAAAAAAACAAAAATTCCGGTTATATGGCATAAACACGTAATAATAGAAAATAAAAAAGATTCATACCTTGCAGGCCAGATAAGAAAAATATCGGGATATGTTGATAAAATAATATGCGTATCGCAAGCCGTAAAACGATCAATGCAAAGAATAGGAGTTGATGAAAAAAAGTTATGCATTGTTTATAATGGCATAAATGTTCCGTTAAAAAAGGAAACCAAAAATACAATAAGAAAGAAATACGGGTTAAACAATTTTTTTGTTGCTGGAAGCATTGGCTTTTTGAGGAGAAACAAAGGTTTTAAATTATTGATAAAAGCGGCGACGATTGTAAAACGAAAAAAAAGCAATATAAAATTTTTTATTGCGGGTAAATCCGACGGGGATTTTGAATACGAACGGGAATTAAAATCGCTGGTGGAAGAAAACGACCTTAAAGACAGCGTAATATTTGGCGGTTATATTGACTGGTTTGAATGTATGGATGCATTTGACGTTTTTGTTCTGCCTTCTTATGCAGAACCATTTGGACTCGTAACCGTGGAAGCAGGCGCCTGTGGCATACCGGTTGTTGCATTTGCGACGGGTGGGACTCCGGAAATAATCAAAGACGGCGTAAACGGGTTTCTTGCAAAAGAAGTATCGGCAGAAAAACTTGCTGAAAAAATAATTTTCGCATATAATAAAAGAAAACGATTGAAAGCGATGGGGCAAAAGGCAAAAAAGATTATTAAGGAAAAATTCAGTGAAAAGAAGATGCAAAAAAAAGTTTTGAATATTATCAGAAAGGTTATAAATGAAAAGGAAAAATATCTCGGCGGTAATAATTACAAATAACGAAGAAAAAATAATTGCAAGATGTCTTGATTCGTTGTCATGGGTTGATGAAATTGTAGTTGTGGATTCCGGCAGCACCGATAATACGGTTGCCATAAGCAAAAGGCATAATGCAAGGGTTTTTTATAAGAAATGGCAGGGTTATTCCCTACAGAAAAATTTTGCACTTTCAAAAGCAAAAGGAAAATGGATATTAGCGATAGATGCAGATGAACTTATAACAGATGAATTAAGAGATGAAATAAAGCAGACCATTAATACCGATAATGGGGAATATGACGGATATGAGGCAAAACGTAAAAATTATTATTACGGAAGGTTTATCAGATTCGGGGGATTATATCCTGATTATCACGTTTTGTTATTCCGTAAAGGCAGGGGAAAATTCAGCAGGAAAGAAGTCCACGAAGGAGTTGCATTAAAAGGGAAAAAGACGAAATTAAACGGAGCAACGCTTCATTTTACGAATGACGCGATAGCAGAGCACGTAGAAAAAGTTAATAAATATACCGAACTTGAAGCAATACAAAACGTAAAAAATTCAAAAACGCCGACCGGATATTCCATTTTCATGAAACCGTTTTACAATTTCATAAAAAATTATTTTTTAAAATTTGGTTTTCTGGACGGCTTTCATGGCCTTGTTTTTCACGTTATTTCATCAATGTATCTGTTTATACAGGAGATAAAGACGGCCGAAAAAATGAATTTACTCGGTTTAAATTTTACCGGAAGTTTATTCAAGCGGGCAAAAGGCATGGGGCGGTAAAATTTTCAATTTTTAATTGTCATAACTGCAATCAATTCTTTCCATCCTGATTTTACGTTTATCCTATCAAAAAACTGTATTTTTTTACCAAATAAAAGCGATACAATTGATATATAATTAATACAAAATTACTATTGAATTTAAATTAACGTAAAATTAACAATTCTTTTATATGGATTTAATAATAATAAATTATGTATAATAATAAAAATAACAAGGAGCATTAAACATGGATAAACTGATATTTGTCGTGGACGACGAAAAAGACATCAGAGAACTTGTTTCGGTAAATTTGAAAAAATATGGTTTTAAATCAAAAGAATTTTCTGACGGGAGTTCAATGCTTGTAGCACTTCCCAGAATAAAACCGGATTTAATAATACTTGACGTAATGATGCCTGGAATGGATGGGATTGAAATAACCAAAAAATTAAAATCGGACAAAAATTATAACGATATTCCAATTATTATTCTGACTGCTAAAACCGATGAAACGGATAAAATAGTAGGGCTTGAAATGGGAGCGGACGATTACGTATCAAAGCCATTTTCTCCAAAAGAACTTATTGCAAGAATAAAAGCCGTTTTAAGAAGATTTTCAAAAAACGTTGACGAGCGGCAAAAGATTGTTAAATATAAAAATATAACGATTGATGAGCAAAGAGTGGAGGTCTTGATGAATAACAAACCACTTAAACTTACTGCAACGGAATATAATATATTAAGAATTTTAATAGAAAATAAAGACAGAGTTTGTTCCCGGGACTATCTGATGAGTAATTTGTGGGGAGATGAAAAAATAGTTATCGACAGGACGATAGACGTTCACATAAAACATTTACGCGATAAATTGGGCCCGAACGGCAAAATGATAAAAAATATTAGAGGGTTCGGATATAAAATATCAAATGAAAAATAAATTATTTTATAAAATTTTTTTAAATTATATTTTAATTCTCTTTTTTTTTATAGTCATATTCGTCATAATATCCCTGAATTTTTCCAAAAAATTATACATCAACAGTCTTGAAGAAATCCTAAAAGATACTTCGTATCTGATAAATGAAAACATAAAAATTTACGTGAAAAATGAAAAATTTAATGAAATAGATAAAATTGTAAAAGACATTTCAAAAAACATTAACGTCAGAATTACAATAATAATGCATGACGGCGTAGTCGTGGCTGATTCGGATAAAAAACCATCTGAAATGGAAAATCATCTGACCAGACCCGAAATTCAGGAATCAATAAAAAACGGAAACGGTAAATTTATAAGATACAGCACTACGGTTAAGGCCGATATGCTATATTTTTCAAGAAAATTCCATCAAGAGGATAAGGATTTGGATTATTTTATAAGGACCAGCTTTTACCTGAAAAATGTAAATAAAGGTTTTGCAGATTTAAGAAATAAAATTTTGTTGTCCGCCATTTTAATATTCCTGATATTTTTAATTATAATTTATTTTTATTCAAAAAAAATGTATAAACCGGTTGGCGATTTAAAAATAGCAACTGCAAAAATTGCTCATGGGGATTTTGAACATAAGGTTATACTTTATCAAAACGATGAATTCAAGGATTTGGCGGATAATTTTAATGTTATGGCAGACGAGATAAAAAAACTTTTTACCCAATTGCAGGAAAAACAGGAGCAACTTAAAATCATAATAAAATCAATTAATGAAGGAATTTTGATGATAGATGATTTTGGAAAAATAGTTTTTGTAAATCAAAAATTTAACGACGTTGTTTCAAGCGAATGCAGGGAATCAAAATTCTATTGGGAATTTTTACTACCACACGAACTTATAAAGATGATTGAAAGAACGAGAAATGATAAAACATATACGTTTGAAAGTATGGAAATAAAGGGCAGGACGCTTTTATGCAGTGTAAATTATCTGAAAGATTACAATAAAACAATGATTTTATTATATGACGTATCAAAAGTAAAAGAACTGGAAACGTTAAAAAAAGATCTGATCGCAAACGTCTCTCATGAAATAAAAACGCCCCTGACCGCCATAAAAGGTTTTACTGAAACGGCAATGGAAGAGACAAAAGACAAAAACATTTTACATTATCTTGAAATAATAAACGTGAACGCCGGACGATTAATAAACATTGTTGGTGACCTGCTTGTCTTGTCAAAATTGGAACAGCCCGGCATAAAAATCAGCGTGGAGGAAGTAAACATACGGGAAGTTCTGGAAAATGTTGGAAAATTGTTTTTAAAAAGGATAAAAGAAAAGAAATTAAAATTCAACGTCATCATTAACGATGACGTTCCAAAAATCAAATCCGATGTTTTTATGTTAGAACAAATGTTTATTAATTTGATTGACAATGCAATTAAATACACTGAAAAAGGTGGAATAAAAGTAGAAATTTACATCAAAGATAAAAACGGCGTTGCTATAGAAGTATCCGATACCGGCATTGGCATACCAGAAGAACATATTCATAGAATTTTTGACAGATTTTATGTTGTGGATAAATCCCGCTCAAAAGCAACGGGTGGAACAGGACTTGGCCTTTCCATAGTTAAACACATAGTCACTTTATTAAACGGACAAATTACCGTTCAAAGTAAAATAAATGAAGGAACGAAATTCGTAATAATTTTTCCGGTTTAAAGTCATTGATGCCCGGTTAATATAATAGAAAGATTGTTGCATTTTCCCGTAACAGAAAAAAACCAATCAACTAATGATTTTTACAATATCCATCACGTCTATTATTCCTTAACAAAAAATTAATTCAGAAAAAATATTATTTTAATTTGCATTTTATATAATTTTTCCAGAAACAAAAAAAATAAAATTAATAAAAAGAGGAGGTGATGGACATGTGATAAAAAGATAAAGATCGTTCATTGTAAAAAAAATAATTTAAAAGGAGGAAAAGGATGAGAAAAAAAGTAGCAATATTTGTTTTACTGTTAATTTTTATGAACGTGGCTGGTGGTATCGGTGCAGACGTAAGCACAAAATTTTATGGTTATCAATGGATGAGATATACAGATGTGATTTATGGAGCAGATGCACAAGGCGAGTCGGCGTTTTCAATTCCAAGAACGTATTTAAGATGGAAAATAGAAGATAAAGATGCCGGCTGGCTTGGTGAAATAACGCTTGATATTAATAATGTAAAAAGCGGACAGGAGGTGTCGGCAAGTTCTGCAAATACAGGGGCAACAGATGCGGACGGCTCCGGAACTACGATAACATCCACACATACGCACACTTATGACAAAGCAACTGGAAAAATTGATTTTGCAATCTTTCCAAAATATGCATACGTTGATTTTATGAACATACCATATTTAAAGGATTTTGACGTTAAATTAAGGGTTGGTCAGCAAAAGAATTACTTTGGAACGGTTGAATTATGGGAATATCCATTAATTGAAAAAACAATGACCGATTTACGGAAAGTAATAAGCAGTGCAGACATGGGCGTTGCTTTACTTGGAGAAATTCCGGATGGATACGGATCATATGAGATTGCAATGCATAATGGCAGCGGATATAAATTACTGGATACAAACGTTGAAAAACAGTGGAGCGCGAGTCTTATGATATTACCACTGACAGGACTGATGGTTCGCGGATCGTACATGATTAACAATTCAGCGGCGTATGGAAAGCCAGCGAAAACCAAAAAAGCATCGGACTTCGTTGTTCAGTATAAAATAGGACCGGCTACTATACTGGGTGAATACGTTGTTTCAACAGATCCTTCCGCCGGTGGTAGTGGTAAATCCGGTTGTTCCGTTGGTTATATGTTTTTTGGACAGATTGACGTTTTTGAATGGCTGCAATTTGCAATAAGGTATGATAACTGGAATCAGGATACGTATATTGCAAACGACGAATTAAATCTCTATATTGCAGGCATAAATTTAAAAATCAACGCAAACAATCTACTCCAGTTAAACTATGAATTGGAACAGCCACAGCACGGCGGTTATTTACCGGTAAAACATAAAAATACATGGATGGCACAATTAAAATGGTCGTGGTAAAAATTAACCAAAAATTAACTTAAACTTAAATTTATTTTAATTTTTTATTTGTAACATTTTAACAAAAACGGAAAAGGAGGAAAAATAAAATGAACAAATTTTTTAAGATGTTTTTGACGCTGGTTGTTTTGACCGGTTTTAACGTGAATTTGTTTTCGGATTCGATGATAAAAATAGACGGTTCAAGTACTGTTTATCCCATAACAGAAGCGATAGCAGAAGAATTTCAGAAGATGCATAAAAATATAAAAGTAGTTGTAGGCATTTCCGGAACGGGTGGTGGAATGAAAAAGTTTACAACTGGTAGCATAGATATATGCAATGCTTCAAGGCCGATTAAATCGAGCGAACAAAAGCAAGCAAGATTGAACGGCGTTGATTATATAGAATTGCCAATAGCTTATGACGGAATATCGGTTGTAGTAAGCAGGGATAACCAGTTTGTGGATTATCTGACGGTTGCCGAATTGAAGAAGCTATGGCATCCCTCATCACAGAATAATGTTACGAAATGGAATCAGATAAGAGACGGTTTCCCGGCAGAAAAAATAAAATTGTACGGACCAGGTACGGATTCCGGGACCTTTGAATATTTTACGGAAGCAATTTGCGGAGCAGCAGGAAAAAGCAGGGGAGATTACACCCCGAGTGAAGACGATAATGTTCTGGTTCAGGGCATTACCGGTGACAGATATGCATTGGGTTATTTTGGGCTTGCTTACTACGAAGAAAACCAGGATAAATTAAAAGTCGTAAAAATAGATAATGGCAAAGGATCCGTTGCTCCTTCTTATGAAACCGTTCAAAATGGTACGTATCAGCCGCTTTCAAGGCCTTTGTTTATATACATAAACAGTGGTTCGGCAAACAAAGAAGAAGTCCACAAATTTGTTGAGTTTTATCTGAAAAATGTCGGAAAAATAGCCAAAGAAGTTGGTTACATTGCATTGCCGGACAAAATTTATGAACTCGCGTTAAAGAGATTTAAAGAAAAGAAAACGGGGTCGGTTTTTAAAGGAATAAAAATAGGAGTAACCGCGGAGGAACTTTTAAGTAAATGAAAATAAATAAAAATAAAATCACAGAAAAAATTACGGAGGGGGCGTTTTTTTTAAGCGCCTCCCTTTCCGTATTTGTAACAATTGGAATAATTATGATACTTTTGTTTGAAACGATAGAATTTTTCAGGGAAGTTTCAATCGTTGAATTCTTTACAGATACACAGTGGACGCCGCTTTTTGAAGATAAACATTTTGGCATTTTACCGCTTTTAAATGCAACCATATTAACAAGTTTAATTGCAATGATAATTTCTATATCATTTGGACTTACCATAGCAGTTTACATCAGTGAATATTTAAGTCCGGAAAAGAGAATGATATTAAAACCAATACTGGAAATACTCGCAACCATACCAACGGTTGTTTATGGATATTTTGCACTTTTGTTTATAACGCCTTTGCTTCGTAAAATTTTCCCGGACATATCAACTTTTAATGCACTGTCACCTGGCATTGTCATGGGGTTTATGATAATACCGATTATAGCAACGATGAGCGATGATGCCATGCAGGCAGTCCCCAAATGGCTGAGGGAGGGTGGTTATGCACTGGCTGCAAATAAATTTCAGGTGACAACCGGCGTTGTAATTCCTTCCGCACTATCAGGTATTATGGCATCTTTTATTCTCGGAATTTCGCGGGCAATAGGTGAAACAATGATAGTTACAATTGCAGCAGGACAAATGCCAAATTTAACTTTCAACGTCATGGAACCAATGGAAACAATCACTGCATACATTGTCCAGGTCAGTCTCGGCGATACCCCGACAGGTTCAATTGAGTTCAGGACGATTTTTGCAACAGGCATGACACTTTTCGTTTTGACATTTATTTTAAACGTAATCAGTTATTTTTTAAAAAGTAAATACAGGGAAAGGTACAGATGACACATGAAAGAAGAAAAAATAATTAATAAAATAAGAGACGTTTTTTTTCCTGTCGCAGGATTATTGGCTGTTATTATAAGCCTGGGCATTCTTTTTGTTCTAATAATAGACGTTTTTAAGGATGGATTTATGCGGCTTGATTTTCAATTTCTTACCAGTTATCCGTCAAGGAAGGCGGAAAAAGCAGGCATTTTGTCTGCATGGGTAGGAACCATATGGATTATGAGCATAACTGCATTTTTGATATTCCCAATTGGTGTTGCTGCCGGCATTTATCTTGAAGAATATGCAAAATCCGGAAAATTAAGAGATTTTCTTGAAATCAATATATCAAATCTTGCCGGAGTTCCTTCCATAATATATGGATTACTTGGATTGCAGGTCTTTGTTTATTTTTTCAGGCTTGACAGAAGCGTACTTGCAGGCGCTCTTACGCTATCGCTCGTTGTTTTACCAATAGTCATAGTTGCAACCAGGGAATCGTTAAAAGCCGTCCCATTATCACTGAGAGAAGCATCTTTTGCATTAGGTGCCACAAAACTGCAAACGATTATTTTTCAGGTTTTACCTTCCGCATTTTCAGGCATTCTAAGTGGAGTCATACTTGCAATGTCGCGGGCAATAGGCGAAACGGCTCCACTTATTACCATAGGCGCATTAACTTACATTGCGTTTTTACCAACCGGACCTTTTACAACCGAATTTCCATTTATAACGTTGCAGGGCTTAAAAGATTATTTCACCGTTTTACCAATACAAATTTTCAACTGGATTTCAAGACCACAAAAGGCATTTCATGCAAACGCGGCTGCAGGAATACTGATATTGCTTATAATCTCGCTTTTTATAAATTTTCTCGCAGTTTATCTGAGAATAAAATTTGAAAAACATTCAGGGAGAAAATAAAAATGGAAGAAAGTGTAAAAATAGAAGCAAAAGATTTTAACGCATATTATGGTAAAAAAAATGCGTTAAAAACGTCAATTTAAAAATATACTCAAATAAAATAACGGCGATAATAGGTCCATCCGGTTGTGGAAAATCAACTTTTTTGCGTTCATTAAACAGAATGAACGATTTGATAGAAAACTTTTCTGTCAACGGTGAATTGTTGATTGACAAAGAAAATATATATAAAAAAGACGTAGACGTAATTTATTTAAGAAAAAAGGTTGGCATGGTATTTCAAAAACCGAATCCGTTTCCAAAATCAATTTTTGAGAACATAGCATACGGTCTGAAAATTCACAAATTATATCGGGATAACGACGAATTACATCAAAAAATTGAAAATAGTTTAAAAGAAGTGGCTTTGTGGGACGAGGTAAAGGAGGATTTGAATAAAAATGCTTTTGATTTATCCGGCGGGCAGCAGCAAAGATTATGCATTGCAAGAGCACTCGTAATACAGCCCGAAATAATTTTAATGGATGAACCAACGGCATCACTGGACCCGATATCAACTGCAAAAATAGAAGAATTGATAAGAAAATTAAAAAAACAATATACGATAGTGATAGTCACGCATAACATGCAGCAGGCAGCAAGGGTGTCTGATTACAGCATTTTTTTTATGCAGGGAGAGATGGTGGAATATGACGTAACGTCGAAAATTTTTACTACGCCTTCAAACAAAATAACGGAAGAATATATTACCGGAAGATTTGGATAAAAAAAGGAGATAAAAAATGGAAAGAAAATTTGATGAAGAATTACAGGAATTGAAAAAGATGATATTTGAAATGCTTTCCCTTGTTAACGAACTGATGGAAAATGCGGTAACCGCGTTAATTCAAAAGAATGAAAAACTTGCAGAAGAGGTTGAAAAAAGGGACGAAGAAGTTGATGATTATGAAAATAAGATAGATAAATTCTGCCTGGAACTTCTTGTTAAATACCAGCCGGCAGCAATTGACCTGCGATTTATAACTTCTATAATGAAAATAAATAATGATGTGGAAAGAATAGGTGACCTTACGACCACAATTGCCCATAAAGCAGGGATAATAACGAGACAGCATCCGGCGGAAATACCGGCAAAAATAAACGAAATAAGCAAAGAAATACAAAAAATGTTAAAAGGCGTTACGGCTTCATTGATGGATGTAAATCCTGAAAAAGCATTGACAATTTGCGTAAACGACAGATCCATAGATGAAATGTACGTAGAAACTTTCAGGCAGATAATGGCGTTTATGATGGAAAATAAATTAAATGTAAAAGCAGGAATTGAATTGATTCTTTCAATCAAAAATCTGGAAAGAATCGCAGACCATTTAACCAATATTGCAGAAGACATAGTATATATGGCAAAAGGAGAATCAATAAAACACAAAAAAGAAGTTTGATAAATTATAAATCACCATGCTGGATGAATAACAAAATATAAAAATTCATTTCTGCTGTTGCTCAGACGCAGGAATCTTATTTTTTTCTTTTAGAGATCCGGTGAAATAGCCATTGCATTTTTTTGCAATAAAAGCATGCAGGATTATCAACTAAAAAAATTAAATTTTTGGTTTTGTAACTGCAATCAATCCTTTTGTTCTAATTGATGTCTGCGAGTCAAAATATTTCATAAAAACATATAATTTAAAAATAATTATATAAAACCTGTATTTTTTTACAAAATTGGAATTATCATCATCCCATATTACCTTACAATATATAATATTAAAAAAATGTATGGTAATGAGGTGCTGTTGTGGCGGTAAATATTGCGTAAAGAACTAAAGAATGCGGAAACCGTGAAGGCAGAATATAAAAAGACATTGAATGCACCATCAAAAGGCGCATTGATCAGAAAAATAATTAATAGCAGGGAATACTGCTGCATAATGATAAGGAAAGGGGAAAAGACACGTTTTAAATATGCCGGAAAGCCGGATAAGAAAAAAATTAAAAGATATAATGAAGCGAAAATGCCCGGGGCAAAATACAGAAATTTGTCACAACAAAAATGCGGATAAAATATTTAAAAGTGGTTTTACGAATATTTTTTATGCATAAAAAATTCTTGTCTACGTAAAATAATGTGTTATTATAATTCAGTTATAATTGAGAAGGAGGATTACATGAACGTATTTAAGCCTATTGATTATTTATCCGGCAGTAATTATTACAAAAAGAAACGCGTAAGACTTATAATATTAATATTAATCGGCGTTGTCCTTTGCTGTTGTATTTTTTATTTTTTTGGAAAAAATTTAAGGCATTTTATTTGCATTAAAAGCGGAGTTTCAAATTTTGAAAAGGGTAAAATATCCTATGCAATGTCTGATTTTAACAAGGCATTGAACATAAAACCAAATTCACCTCTTGCACTGGACGGACTTGGACTTGTTTACGTTAAACAAGGCGATTTTGAAAAAGCAATGAAGACATACGTAGAAGCAATATCTGCCGGTTTAAAGCCAAACAACGTCATAAATCATACAAAATACGGGAACGTATATCTGGACAATGGCATTTACGAAAAAGCAGAACTGGAATTTACACAGGCAATAAGGTTAAAAAGCACTGATTTCAGCGCACTTTTCGGGCTTGGCTGTTGTTATCATGCGTATGGAAATTTAAATCAGGCAATTAATTATTATACAAAAGCGTTGACATATAATCCCAAATTTACTGCAGCAAGAAAAAATTTGTCAATTGCCGAAGATGAAAAAAACAAAGGGTCAATATATTATTTATTTGACAGAAATGGTGAACCACTTGCAAGATATAATTTACTTGCCGGGGAAAACAAGAAAACTTATATGCTTGATTTTAAAGCAGCGCACGTAATAGGATTTGACAGCGAAAAACACGGGAAATATGGCATTGAAAAATACATAGAACAATATGCACAGGGAAATAAAATATATCTTACCATTGATTCCAACGTCCAGCAGACTGTTGCAAGGACAATGGGATGGTATAAAGGGGCAATAGTAATATTAAATCCGTCAACGGGTGAAATACTTGCGATGTATAGCCAGCCGACATTTAACCCTAATAACGTTGACAAGGATTGGAGCAAAATAATACATAATGCCAATAAACCGCTTATCAACAGGGCTGTTGAAAAGTTATACGAGCCTGGTTCTATCACAAAAATCATAACTATATCAGCATTTTATGAGAACGGCTTAAAAGAAGATTCTATATTTCCTATCCGTTGTGCTGGCTCAACCATGTTTGCAAACAAATCTTTCTGGTGCTGGGATAAACACGGCAGGGTTAAGTCAATAGAACAAACAATAGAGTCATCCTGTAACATTGCAAGTGCTTTTCTTGGTTTTGCAGTCGGTATAAATTCTTTGTCGGAATATGCAGCGCGTTTTGGCTTTAATAAAGAACTTGATATAGGATTTTTTGACCCCATCAGAAACGTAAAAATTTCAATTCCTGTCAGTAAAAGCATTTTTCCTATGGAAGCAAAAGATAAATATGAACTTGCTATGATTGCGAGCGGCTTAACTCCTGCAAAAAACAATCCATATCTCATTACGCCTCTTCAGGCAGCAATAATTTCACAGATAATAGCAAACAACGGTATCTTTGTTAATCCTTACATAATAAAAGAAATAAGAAATATCAATGGAAAATTATTATATAAAAATACGTCCACGGATTTTAAAAGAGTAATATCGCCTTCCACGGACGTTAAAATAAAATCTCTTATGGAAAAGGTTGTCCAGGACGGAATAGGTAAAAAAGCAAAGGTGAAAGGCATTTCAATCGCAGGGAAAACAGGGACGTCAGGAAACGGTAAGGGCTTGAATGCATGGTTTATTTCATTTGCCCCTTCTGATAATCCCCGGTATGCAATGGCTATTGTCTGTGATGAAGAAGGAAAAGGCATGACAATAGCGGCACCCATAGCATCCGAAATTTATAAAACGTTATTAAAATAAATGAACCTTCCCATACTTTTATATCGTAAAATAACAGATGAAAACGAGCGGATGGATGACAATTTTTCCATTTCACCGGCGGATTTTAAAAGTCAGATGGAATTTTTAAAAAGCAGTGGATATACGTCAATCTCTCAAAACGATCTTTTAAATCATGTTATTAATAAAAAAAGGTTGCCTCCAAAAAGCATTATGATAACGTTTGATAATTCTTACGAATGCCTTTTATCCGTTGTAAAACCGGTTCTTGACAGTGCAGGATTTAAGGCAGTTGTATTTGTTGCATCAAAATCAATAGGAATGTATAATTTCTGGGATAATCCTGACGAAAAAACAAGAGTCCCTTGTCTTGATAAAAATAGTTTACTTTCATTGATTAAACAGGGATGGGAAATCGGTTCCCATTCTTTAACCCATGCACATCTTACGAAGATTACGGAAGAAAAAATTATAAAAGAAATATATGGCTCTAAGTTTGATTTAGAACAGATTTTGCAGACAAACGTTATTTCTTTTGCTTATCCTTATGGTGAATATAACGATGCAATAAAAAATATTGTCATTAAAGCAGGATATAAACTCGGCTTTTCAATAACATCTCCGTCTTTTACCGTTACCGGAGATCCGTTTATGATGAGAAGAATATTGATTCAAAAATCTGATTCCATGGACTTGTTCAAAAGGAAAATATCAAATCTGGATTTATTATACAGGGGAATGACGAAAAAATAAAAGATTTATCTCTTTCATATCGTTGCTGCCCGGTAAACTTAAAATAATTAGCAATTGAAAATTTATTGGAACAGCATTCATAAAATATCTCAGTGAGATATTTTATGAATGCATACATTAAAAATGTTTTATCTACTTTGCCAAGAGGGTTCCAAGGGAGCTGCGGAATATCACTGGTATTCCTCGTCCCTTGGTCAATCAACGAAGTCCCGTAAAGATAATTTCTACGGGACGAAGTTGATTGAATTTTTTGTGGGAGCCTCGGGCTTTAGCCCGAGGGGGTCCCACTTAATCGTATTCAATCCCTGTAATATGATGGCGGTTTACCCAAACAATAGATTTCATAAAAACATATAATCTGAAAGGAATTATATGAAATCAGTGTTTTTTACCGGGCAGGAGTGAACTTTATACCACGTTATATTCATAATTGCATATTGTAAAATTTGCCATTATTGACATTAATCATTTATTATTATACTATATAAGCAAAGGCAAAATGGAGGTATGCGTGTTTAAGAGGCTTTTATTTTTAATAAATTTAATATTGTTTTTAAATTTAACGGTTTTTGCAGACGATTTATATTACGTTGGTTTCCTTGGTAACTCGGAAAACGCATCAACCGATTCACTTCTAACGGGTCTAGAGGTATCTTTAAATATTGAAGATGAAAATTACGTAAATGGACGGATTAAACCGGTATTTTTTGACGAAAATTCAGAAAATGTCATAAGTGACATAAAAGACACTCAAAATTTGCTTGCCATAATAGGTTGTTTTAACGAAAAGCATAAAAAAATAATTGAAGCAATAAATGACGTCCCTTTGATTTCAATTTCAAAAGATTTCATTGATTTTAATTATTTAAACAAACCAAATGTTTTTCGGATATGTCCGAGTGAAGTCCAGTTAGCGCGCGACCTTGCAAGATTTGCAGTTGCCATACTTGACAAAAGGCATTATGCAGTGGTTTATACAGACGGTGTTACGGATTTTTTGAAGGCGGCAGAAGAATTTTCAGAAACAGTAAAGAGAAATGGTGCAAAGGTTGATTATTTTAGAAGCGTTGAACCGCAAAGAAAAGATTTTACGAACATTTTATTACGTTTAAGGGATTTAAAAGTTCAGGCGATTTTTTTTATTGGCACGCTGGAGCAGTCAATAAATTTTGCCAAACAATCCTACGAAATGAAAACAGGGGCATTGTTTATGTCTACAAACACAATCGGGAACAGACTTTTTATTAAAAAATTACAAAATGAAGCTGAAAAATCCTGCTATGCCGACATCTCGCCGGATAATCTTTATAAATTAAAAAAATTCAGGCCATTTTTAACCGAATATTATAAAACCAATAAAAATATTGATAAGCATCTTGCTTATCTTTACGATGCTGCTACGATTGTCAAATTATGTTATAATAAAAATTTAAAAGATAAAGATAATTTATTAAATTGTTTTAAAGAGACGTTTTATGATGGAATTACCGGGCAAATTAATTTTAATGATTATGGTTTAAGAAAAACAGTTAATAGTTTTTTTTACATAATAGTAAAAAGAGAAATATTGTATAGAAAATTAACAGACCAGGAATATAAAAAGTTTATGGAGGCGAAATAACCGATGGCCAAGAGGCTGGGAGAATTACTTTTAGATGAGAATCTCGTGACCGAAGAGCAGATAAAAAAGGCACTGGAAGAACAGCAAAAAACAGGCGAGCCACTCGGTAGAATTTTAGTAAGAATGGGATTTATTACCGAAGATGCATTGTTTTATTTCATTGCAATACAGTATGGTTTGGAATACGTGGACATCAGCAACATAGAAATAGAGCAAAGCTCGGTTGACATAATAAAAAAGGAGATTGCAGAGGAATTAAACATCATCCCGATAGAAGCATCCAATAATAGAATAGTTTTTGCCACGTCCGAACCCGACGAACATTTATTAACCAGGATACAAGAGCGGATTGTTTTGCCGACCGACAAGATAAAATTTGTCATTACGTCAGAATCAAATATGAGAAATGCTTTAAGCACTTATTATGGAGTATCGGAAAAATTTAAAGAAGATACAAAATTGCAGGAAATATTTAAAGATAATGCAAAAGAAGGAGCGATAGAAGATGAAGACGTAAGTATTGAAGATGATAATATTACTGAGGATTCAGCCCCCGTGATAAAACTTACAAACGCATTTATTTCAGAAGCCGTAAAAAAAAGAGCGTCTGATATTCATTTAAATCCATATCTGAAAAATATGGTCGTCCGTTACAGAATAGACGGTGTTTTACAGACCCAGAAGTCACCGCCAAAACATTTCAGGGATGCAATTGTTTCAAGAATAAAAGTCATGGCGAAAATGGACATTATGGAAAAAAGAGCAGCACAGGATGGCCGCATAAAGATAAAAGTCCAGAATAAAATTATTGATTTGCGAGTTTCTGTCCTGCCGACCATTTATGGGGAAAACGTAGTAATGCGTATACTTGACCAGGAAGGACTTATGCTTGACCTGACAAAACTTGGATTTGAACCTTTTGAGCTTGAAATATATAAAGAAGCTATTCAGTCTCCTTATGGTTTAATACTTCATACAGGACCAACTGGCAGTGGGAAAACGACAACGTTATATTCAGCTCTTTCAACTGTTAACGATGTTTCAAAAAATATTATAACGCTTGAAGATCCTGTGGAATACCAGTTGCCGGGCATAGTCCAGATACAGATAAATCATGAAATTGGTTTTGATTTTTCATCAGCATTACGGGCAGTTTTAAGGCAGGATCCGAATATTATAATGGTCGGAGAAATACGTGATTCTGAAACTGCAGACATCGCCATAAAAGCAGCATTAACCGGGCATTTGTTATTTTCAACTCTTCATACAAATGATGCACCTTCAACAATAATAAGATTGATTGATATGGGCGTTGACCCTGTTTATGTTGGTTCTGCTGTCCGGCTTATAGTTGCACAACGTCTTTTAAGAAAGATATGCCCGAATTGTAAAAAAGAATACGAACCTAATGAGGATGAACTTCAAAAAATACAGATAAAAAGAGAACAAATTGAAGAAAAAGTATATGTTGGTGAAGGGTGCCCCAATTGTAGTGGCTCTGGTTACAAGGGAAGGATAGCAATATATGAAATATTACCCATGACGCAGACAATATCGGACATGGTCTTTCGCCGGGCTAATTTAAGTGAGTTAACAGAACAGGCAATAAAAGAAGGAATGAGACCATTACGCAGCGTTGCAATAGAAAAATGGAAACACGGAATAACTACGATAGATGAAATTATAAGAGTAACGACAGAGGGAGATTAACATATTAAAATACAGGAAAAAATAAATGGATGACATAAAAAAATTAGGCAAAATTTTATTAGAAGAAGGAATGATAACGGAAGACCAGCTTGAGTCTGCCATTACCGAGCAAACCAAGACAAGTGAACCGTTGGGGACCGTGCTTTTAAAACTTGGTTACATTACAGAGGACGTATTATATCATTTCCTTGCAATGCAGGTTGGCACGAAATTCATAGACGTCAGCATATTGCAAATTGACGATGAAGTTATAAAACTAATTGACGTTAATCTGGCAAGAAAATACAGCATAATACCAATTGATAAAAAACCAGGTAAAATAATTTTTGCCACATCCAATCCCCTTGATCCGTCTCTTATAATGAACCTGAAATATGAAATAAAAACGGCAGGAGATGTGGAATTAAATTTCGTTGTAACTACTGATACAGCTTTACAGGCTGCTATAGCAAAATATTATGAAGCATCATCTATTTTACAGGAAACATACGATGCCATAGGGGTTATAGATGAAGACATTACAATTATTGAAGAAAAAAAGGTAAAAGACGATGATGTAACAGATTCGGATATAGAAAGATCAGATAGTCCGGTTGTTAAATATGTTAATTATCTTATTGAAGATGCTGCTATAAAAAGAGCATCGGATGTTCATATTACTCCTTTTGAAAAAAAGATTCTCCTGCGATATCGTATAGACGGGTGTCTTGTTGAAATGCCGCCGCCAAAAATTCAATGGAGAAAGGCTTTAACTTCCAGAATAAAATTAATGGCAGGAATGAATATAATAGAAAAAAGAAGACCACAGGATGGAAGAATGAAACATACGTTATCAAACAAAACGACCGTGGATTTACGCGTATCCGTTATTCCTTCAATCTGGGGAGAAAATATTGTTATGCGTGTCATTAATCAAGATTCACAAAATCTGGAGCTTAAAGATCTTGGTATGTTTGATTTTCAGATGAAAGCTCTTGAAAAAGCATTATCATATCCTTATGGCATGGTTCTGATAACCGGACCGACTGGCAGCGGTAAAACGACAACTGTTTATGCAGCATTAACCCATATAAATGACCCGCATGATAATATAATGACAGTAGAGGACCCGGTTGAATACAGATTGCCACATATTATTCAGATACAGGTAAATCCAGAAGCAAACCTTACGTTTGCAAACGTTTTAAGGTCGTTTTTAAGACAGGACCCTGATGTAATGGTAGTTGGAGAAATTCGTGATGATGAAACAGCTTCAATCGCAGTAAAAGCGGCACTAACCGGGCATCTTGTTCTTTCTACTTTACATACAAACGATGCTCCTACAACCGTTTCACGTCTTGTTGATATGGGTATAGATCCAATATATGTTGGTTCTTCTGTTCTGATAACTATTGCACAGCGTCTGGTAAGAAGGGTTTGTGAGCATTGCAAGGAAAAAATAAAAGAAATAGATTATGTTAAGGCAAAAAAATGGGGGATTCCTCCCGAAATTCTGGAAGATGGTGAATATTATGAAGGCGCTGGTTGCCCGAATTGTCATTATACAGGATATAAAGGAAGAATAGCAGCATATGAAGTTTTACCAATGAATACAGCCATAAGGGAAATAATATTTAAAAAAGGGACCTTAAATGATTTAAAAAGAGAAGCATGGCGTCAGGGAATGGTTACAATAAGAGAATCGGCAATACAATTAATGAAGCAGGGTATTACAACCCTTGATGAAGTTGTAAGAGAAACATTGCAGGATAAACCATTGGCCGAATATATTTTAAAAAAGGCCTGATAAATAGGAGAAAAAAATGGAGCAGAATACTTTATACAATGAAGCAAAGAATTTTTTCCAGATTTTTGAACCAAAAGGCGAAATAATAAACGTAATAAAGGTTCCCGGGAGCATTCAGATATTGGGAGAAGTTACAAATTTTAATCAGGGTAAAGTCATATCAACAAATATTGGCAAAAGTGCAATAATAATGGCGCAAAAAAGAAGGGAAGGCGACAGGGTTGTTAATTTTTATTCCAAAAAATATGATGAAAAAATAAAGATGACTTTAAATGACCCGCAGTCAAAAGAAGAGCATGGCTGGGCAAATTTTATTGCTTCAACCCTGTTTATGCTGGAAGGAACGTCAAAAAAGGTTTTTGGGATGAACGTTTATATTGATAGTGATATACCGGATTTATTTGATGCCAACTCAATAGAGTCGCTGGAAATAGGAATATTGTATCTTGCTTCAAAATTTTCCGACTGGCAGTTAAAAGGTGCCGAAATGGCGCAGATTTGTGCAGAAGGGGAAAAACGATTTCTGGGGCGCGACAAAAATTACGTCAAATACATTCCTGCAATTTTCGGAAAAAAATCCATGATAACGTTATTTAATTCAAATACCAATCTGGAAGAAAATATTAACTTTGACATGAAAAATAACGTATTTTTAACGCTAAGTTCCGGAGTTAAAAAAAAGCACGTAGAAGAAAAAAGAGCAAACATATTAAAAGAAGTTGAAGATGCAATATTAATCATGCAAAGAGCAGGTGCAAAGTTTTCAAAACTTAATGAATTATCAATGGAGCAATTTGACGAATATAGAAACAAATTATCAGTGCAGCAAAGAAAACGTTGTGCTTATTTTATTTCAGAAAATGAAAGAGTTGAAAAAGCAGGACAATGTTTATTAAAAAATGACATTGATGGTTTTGCTGCCATACTAAATGATTCCCAGAAAAACATAAAGAACAGGCTTGAAATACTTGAAGAAGAAAACGAAATTCTTCTTGACATAATACAGGATTTTTCTGAAATACGGGCAGCGCGGCTTGTTAATATGGGAATTGACGGGACTGTGCTGTTGCTTGTTGATAAAAATAAAAAAGATGAAATTGAATCAAGAATAAAAAAGACGTTTCTCGCAAGAACCGGTCTTGATCTGTATTCGGAAACGTTTGGTCTTGATAACCAGATTGAAGAATTTCAGATAGACGTTAAAGAGTTTAAAAAATGAAAATTGCATTACATACATATGGATGTAAGGTCAATAGTTATGAAAGTGAAGTAATAAGACAGCAGATAAAAAATTCAAATCTGGAAATGTCAGACGAAGATGCCGATGTCCACATTATCAATACATGCACGGTAACGAAGAAGATAGACAAAGAAATCTTTCGTAAAATCAAACAACTAAAAAAAAACGGGAAAAAGGTAATATTAACCGGTTGTCTTGTTGAAAGAACGGATAAAGAAGCAGAGGATATCTTTTCTTTTGCCGATGAAATAATATCAAATGACAAAAAATTCAGAATGGACGGGATTATCGGCAGTAAATGCAGCAACGACGTGATTTTATCGGATTTTTCCGGCAAAGACAGGGCTTATATTAAAGTTGAAGACGGTTGTGACAATTATTGTTCCTATTGTGAGGTCCCTTATGTCCGCGGCGACGTAATAAAGAGCCGTGAAATTAATGACGTAAAAAAGGAATTCATAAATTTAGTAAATGCAGGTTTTAATGAAATCGTTTTAACCGGAGTTAATCTTGGATTTTATGGCAAAGAAAGCAATGGAGAGAAAAATTTACATAAACTTCTTTTAAATTTATCCGGGATAAACAATGACGTCAGGATTAGAATGAGTTCCATAGGACCAAAAGAATTAAGTGACGACGTCATAAATCTCATTGCAGAATCAGATGGAAAAATCTGTCCTCACGTCCATCTCCCGCTTCAGAGCGGCGACGAAAAAATTTTAAGATTAATGAACAGGAATTATTCGTTAAAAGAATGTGAAGAAAAAATAGAGAAAATAATTTCAAAGATTCCTTTGTGTGCAATAACGACGGATGTGATAGCCGGTTTCCCGGGTGAAGGTGAGATGGAGTTTAAGAACACGTATGAATTTATCAAAAACAATCCCTTTTCAAGATTACACGTATTTCCGTTCTCAAAAAGACCTGATACGGCAGCGTCAGAGATGAGGGAACAGGTTGACGACGAAACAAAAAAGCATAGGGTAAATAAACTTTTGCGTCTCGGGAAAATGAAAGAAAAGGAGTTTGCAGAAAAAAATTCAGGGCTTATAAGAAAAGTCCTCGTTGAAAAAGACAGAAAAGACGGGAAATTATCAGGTTATACGGATAATTATATCAGGGTAAAATTTGATGCTGGTTACGATTTAACCGGAAAATTGGCAGGCGTTAAATTGATGGAATATAAGGAAGGTTTTGTTTGTGGCCAGGCAACGTAAAAAGAAAAGGAGGCAAGATTCATGCAGGATTGTTTGTTTTGCAAAATTATAAAAGGAGAAATAAAATCCAGAAAAGTTTTTGAAAATGAAAACGTTTATGCATTTGAGGACGTCAATCCTACTGCACCGGTTCATATACTGATTATACCAAAAAAGCATTTTGCTTCATTAAACGAAATGACGCAGGAGGATAAAAATCTCGTCGGTGAGATGTGTATGGTTGCAAAAGACGTTGCAAAAGACAAAAAAATTGACAAAACAGGATACAGGGTGGTTTTTAACACAGGACCGGATGCAGGGCAGGCGGTTTTTCATATACATCTTCATTTACTCGGGGGAAGAAAATTTTCATGGCCTGCAGGATAAAGCGTATAACATGAAAATTACACCTTTGTGTGACGTTTTTGGAAAATGCGGGGGATGTAAATTCCAGGACGTAGAATATTCTGCCCAGATTGCAATAAAAAAAAATGACATATATGAATTATTAAACAGGTCGGGCATCTCATGGCCAAAAGAAAGAATAAAAATATTTTTTAAAAACGAATATTATTACAGGAACAGGATGGATCTGATTTTATCCGAAGATGGATGCGGCCTGCGGGAAAAAGGTAAATTTTATAAAATCGTAAATTTTAACAGATGCCATATAGCATCCGAAAAAATAAACCGGTTATTATCAGAAGTAAATTTGTGGATGAGGGACAACGTACAAAAAGAAGAAATATTTGACATAAGAAAAAAAACCGGGAATCTCAGGTATTGCGTTATCAGGGCGGGAATTTTTACCGACGATAATTCAATCATGTTTATTCTCAATAAAGATGCTGAAAAGGAAAAAACGGAACGGATGATTGACAAAATCCGATTATTTACGCAAAGGACAAATTCAAAAAACGTTTTATGTGGTTTCGTTAAACATAATACCGACGTAAGCATAACCGACGATTTTTTTATATTAAAAGGGACAGAATTCATAAACGAAAAAATTTTTAACGTAAATTATCGTTATCATTCCCAGGGATTTTTCCAGAGCAACCCAGGCGTAACCACAGATATGTTATTTTACATAAAAGATAAAATAAAGGAAAAATATGATTTGCTTTTTGACATGTTTGGCGGAATTGGAACTTTTGGCATTTTTTTATCCGATTTTGCAAAAGACGTGATTGTTTTTGACAACAATAAGTATGCCGATGTCTATGCAAAAAAAAACATTGAAATAAACGGGAAGCAAAACATAATTTTTGTAAAAGACGACATTCAAAATGTGGGCGGTTTAACGTCGTCCGTTAAAGACAAAAAGTCAGTTTTCATAATTGACCCGCCAAGGGCGGGTCTGCATAAAAGAGCAATAAAATTTATTCTTGATACGCTTCCTGAAAAAATATTTTACATATCATGTAACCCCGTAAAGTTTGTTGAAGATTTCAAAAACATTGATAAAAAATACAGTTTAATTGATTTTGCATTATTTGACATGTTCCCGCAGACCCCGCACGTAGAAAGTATTGCAGAACTGGAATTAAAAAGATAATTTATTTTCCATATCACTGTCCGCTAAATATAGTAGAAGGATTAAATAATAAATGGAAGATTACAAATGGGGGGAAAAGAAGACGACAAATCCCCCTTAGTCCCCCTTTTACAAAAGGGGAAAAACTATCATTGTAAGCGTTAGCAAAACAATCCGTAGTTTATTGGAACAGCATTCAGAAAACCCCAAACTTCAGTTTGGGGAATAAAATATCTCAGTGAGATATTTTATGAATGCACACATTAAAAATGTTTTATCTACTTTGCCAAGAGGGTTCCAAGGGAGCTGCGGAATATCACTGGTATTCCTCGTCCCTTGGTCAATCAACGAAGTTGATTGAATTTTTTGTGGGAGCCTCGGGCTTTAGCCCGAGGGGGTCCCACTTAAAAATAAATAACACCTTAAAAAAAATTACCAAACAGGGATGATATGCCACCTGTTTTTTATTGAAAATTGCCTGATTTAAGTGTAAAATTAACTATAAACGGGCTGGTAACTCAGCTGGTTAGAGTGTCATCTTCACAGGATGGAAGTCGCTGGTTCAAATCCAGTCCAGCCCACCAGACAGGTATTATAGTAAATAAAAATAAAACACGGAGGTGATGGATAATATGTGTAAAACGTGCGGTTGCGGAACAAAAACCAAAAAAACGAAGAAAAGTAAAAAAACAAAAAAATAAAAATGCATGAGGTTGCAATAGCAGAGGAAATAAAAAACGTTGTCATTCAGAAATTAAATGAAAACAAAGGTAAAAAAGTAAAAGGCATAAAGTTGTTAATTGGAGAGATAACTTCAATTGTGCCCGAAGCATTAAAATTTGCCTTTAACGTTGTTTCAAAAGGATCTCCCATGGAAAACGCATTGATTCATATAAAAGTTTTAAAAGCAAAAGCGTTTTGCAGGAATTGTTCAAAAAAATTTAAAGTAAACGACTATTATTTTATATGTCCTGCCTGTCATTCTTCCGACGTTGAAATTATGCAGGGAAGAGAAATGATAATTCAAACGATAGAAATGGAGATATGAATGGCGACTATAGATGTTTATGAAAACATAATGAAAAAAAACGACGAAATAGCAGAGTATAACAAGAAAATGATAAAAAATGGATTATGTATTAATATTATGAGTTCTCCCGGTTCGGGGAAAACAACGTTGCTAGAAGCGTCGTTAAAAATTTTAAAGAAGAAATATAAAATAGCGGTAATTGAAGGTGACATTTCGACGTCAAATGATGCGTTAAGAATAAAAAGATGCGGGGTTTTTGCCTATCAGATAAAAACCGAAAATTATGGCGGCGGTTGTCATCTTGACGCAAAGATGATAAAAGAGGCGCTAAATAAAATCGTAAAAAAAGACAATTACGATTTTTTTATCGTTGAAAACGTAGGAAATCTGATCTGTCCTGCTGATTTTAATCTCGGGGAAGACAAAAAAGCAGTAGTTTTATCAGTAACGGAAGGATCCGATAAACCGTTGAAATATCCTTTGATGTTTAAAATTGCAGATGTTTTGGTATTAAATAAAACGGATCTTTTGCCTTACGTTGATTTTAATTTAAAAAGTTTTGAGAAAAACGTAAAGAGAATAAACAATAAATTAAAGATAATCAAACTTTCTGCAAAGACGGGCGAAAACATAAATGAATGGATAGAACAATTAAAAACGTGGTATATGGAAAAAAATATTTTTTGAGGTTGATATGGCCGTTGAAAGCATAAAAAAGGATTCAGATTTTGATTCGTCCAGATTGTTTAATATGTCCGTATGGGAGGGCATACAATATAAATTTGCAAAGGATATGGGTATTGCCATAAAAGTAATGAGCGAAAACGGCAATATAAATATTGAAGAATCCAATTTCAGTGATTTTTATCAGATTTTATTGTCATCGCCAAAAGGTCAGAAATACGTTGACATTGACATCAATTCCTTTGATAAAGAAGCGCAGTTTGTCAATTTATATGCCGACTGCGTTTATTATAATACTTCAACTTATTTTTATGGGGAAAAATTTCACATTCTGGTAGGTATAAGAAACAGAACGCCTAATCCTTCCATCGTAAAAAAATTAAGCGAGGAACTCGAACTTGATTACGACAAACTTCTAAAAGCATATAATTCAATTCCAACTTTTAATGAAGAACGTCTTATAAGCCTTTCTGATTTTATCGTTGATTTGTTTAATATTGTAGTTGAACTCTCGGTCCAGGAATATACCACGCAGATGGCAAACGTACAAAAGGAAGAAGAAATTGCAAAAATGAGTGCATTGATGGAGGCAAGCATAATAATAAATTCAACAAGAAACCTAGATGAATTGTTAAAAATAATCATGCAATCTGCAGAAAAAGTCATGCAGGCAGAAGCATCTTCGGTTTTTTTGATAGATAGTGAAAAAAATGAATTGTATTTTGAAATGGCAACAGGCCCAAAAGAAGAAGAATTAAAAAAAATAAGATTAAAAATGGGCGAAGGGATTGCCGGATGGGTTGCTTATACAGGGGAAGCACTTTTGGTTCCTGACGTTTCAAAAGATCCGAGATTTGCAAAAAGAGTTGATGAACAAACAAAGTTTATAACGAGGTCTGTTATATGTGTTCCTTTAAAAGTCCGTAACCAGACAATAGGCGTTGTTCAGGTTTTGAACAAGATATCTGGACAAAGTTTTGCAAAAAGTGAAATAAAATTTCTTGAGGCACTTGCCTCGCAGGCGGCAATTGCAATTGAAAATACCAATCTTTATGAACATCTGGAAGAAAGGGCCGAACAATTAAATAAGGAATTAAAGGAAGCAAACGTCAATCTTTCAATAGAAAAACTCAGAATAGAATCGATCATCCAGTCAATGGAAGATGCGGTTATTGCAATTGATAAAAGTAATAAAGTTGTTCTTGTTAACAGGATTGCGGAGAAAATATTCAATATAGATGCAGCCCATGCATTTGGAGTGGAGATAACGAATTTCAAAATAAATCAGACCGTAATAGATAATTTCAGGATAGTCCTTGATTCAAAAATTACCATGAAAAATGAAGTAAAATTTCATTTTGGCAACAAGGAACACATTTTTGCAGCCGTTTTTACCCCCATTGTGGATGAAAAAAAAGAAGCCGCTGGTTCTGTTGCCGTATTCAGGGACATAACGGAAATAAAGGAACTTGATAAAATGAAATCGGAATTTTTAAACATGGTATCACATGAATTGCGCACGCCATTAACTCCAATCCAGGCATACAGCGAACTTATGCTCATAAGAAATATGGACAGTGAAAAAGTAAAAAGTTATGCTGAAATAATAAACAAGGAAACCCAGAGACTGGGTTCATTAATTGGCGATTTGCTTGACCTGTCAAGGATTGAATCCGGGAAAGGATTAAGTCTTACATTGGAAGAGTTGGATTTTGTAAGTTTCCTGCAAGAAATTTATGAAATGTATAAAAATACGTCGCCAAAACATAAAATTATTTTGACAGTTCCGGGAAAAAGTGAGATAATATTATTTGACAAAAATAAACTTTCACAGGTTATGATTAATTTGTTATCTAATGCCATTAAATATTCTCCGGATGGTGGAAACATCGAAATAATAATGGAAGATAAAAATGACAGAATATATGTCACGGTCCGGGACAATGGTATAGGCATATTAAAGGAAGATTTACCACGTATTTTTGAAAAATTTTACAGAGTTCAGAGCGATGCGGTACGGAAAATAAGCGGAACGGGTATTGGTTTGCCAATAGTTAAATACATCATAGAACTGCATAACGGTAACATTGAGGTAAAAAGTGAATCTGGAAAGGGGAGCGAATTTACTTTTTATATCCCTAAAATAAAACCGACCTAAAAAGGAGGAACGTTTATGGCGGAAAAAAAGAAAATAGTAGTGGCAGATGATGAGCCTTTTATTTTATCGGCGTTACAAGATACATTATCAGAACAATACAGCGTTTATTCTGCGACTAATGGTAAAATTGCAATTGAGGAAGTGAGAAACGTAAAACCAGATCTGATAATTCTTGATATTATGATGCCTGAAATGGATGGACTTGAGGCATGTAAAATTTTAAAAAGAGACAAAGAAACGTCTGGAACACCAATTATACTTTTGACTGCAAAAGGTCAGATTACGGACATAGAAAAAGGTTTTAAATCAGGCGCAGATGCTTACGTAGTTAAACCTTTTTCTCCGGCAAGATTAATAGAGAAAGTTGAAGAAATTTTTGAAAAGGTTGAAATGAGAAAAAAGATTATTGAAGATAAGAAAAAAAATGTCTGATTGAAATATTAATATTTCTTTTATCAAACAAAACTCACAATTTTATTTAATTATTCTATTTAAAATATTATATTAAGTGAAATAATTCACAAATTTATATATTTTTTTTAAAAAAAACTATTGACAAAAAAATATTTTTGTGATATATATAAATCTAAAACATAGTGAAAAAAATCACTAAAAACTAAAAGGAGGTAGTAAGATGAAGAAAAAATACATTATGGCACCAGGTCCTACCGAAGTCCCGCCAGAAGTCCTGGCAGAAGCATCCAAACCAGTTATGCATCACAGAACGCCGCAATTCAGGAAAATTCTGGCAGAAGTAATTGAAAACATGCAGTACGTATTAGGAACCAAAAGAAACATTTATATCATGGCGTCGTCCGGAACGGGCGCCATGGAGGCGGCAGTTTCTAATACCGTAAATCCGGGTGATAAAGTAATAGTTGCAAGCATAGGTAATTTTGGAGACAGATGGGAAAACATTGCTAAATGTTACGGAGCCAACATAGTAAAAATAGCACCGGAATGGGGATATGCCATAAAACCGGACGAATTAAAAAAGGTACTTGACGAAAATCCGGATGCAGTTGCCGTTTTTACGACTTTAAACGAAACTTCAACCGGAGTTTATAACGACATAGAAGCATTTGCCAAATTAACTGCAAATCATAAAGCAATACTTGTGGTTGACGGAATATCCGGCATTGGTGCCCAGCCGTTTTATATGGACAAATGGGGAGTTGACTTAATAGTGGTAGGTTCCCAGAAAGGATTAATGATACCACCGGGGCTTGCCTACGTCGCATGCAGTGAGAAAGCCTGGAAAGTGGTAGAGCAGTGCAAATCACCAAAATTTTATTTTGATTTAAAAAGATATGAAAAATCGCTAACGAAAGAAAAAATGCCGGATACTCCATGGACCGCTGCAGTTTCTTTGATATCACAGCAGGCAGCGGCACTGAGATTAATAAAGGAAGAAGGACTTGAAAATATCTGGGAACGTCACAGAAAATTATCAAGAGCAGTTCGTGAAGGAATAAAAGCACTTGGATTAAAACCCTTTGCAAAAGAGAATCCGGCTGTTGTTTTGTGCGCCGTTGATGTTCCGGAAGGCATTGACGGGAAGGCACTTGTAAAAAAGATTCGTGATGATTATGGAATATCAATGATTGGAGGGCAGGGAAAACTTGAAGGCAAGATATTCAGAATAGGGACTCTTGGTTATACCGACAGATTTGACCCTATAATAGGACTCGCGGCAGTTGAAATGGCAATTACGGAGATGGGAGGAAAGGTTGAGATAGGCAAGGGAGTTAAAAGAGCAATGGAAGTATTACTGGAAGAAAAATATCAATAAGGAGGAGAAAAATATGTATAAAATTTTAGTAAGCGATAAACTGGCAGAAGATGCCATAAACATGTTAAAAAAAGAAAAAGACATTGAATGCGTTGTAAAGACGGGAATGGACGAGAACCAGCTTACGGAAGAATTACCAAATTATGATGCGCTGATAATAAGAAGCGGAACAAAAGTTACGGCTAAAACATTATCCAAAGTAACGAAATTAAAAATAATAGGAAGGGCTGGCGTAGGAGTTGACAACGTAGACATGCAGGCAGCGACCTCAAAAGGCATCATCGTAATGAATACGCCGGATGCAAATACGTTATCAACCGCAGAACAGACGATTACGTTGATACTTGGTTTGGCAAGAAATCTGCCGCAGGCGGACGCTTCTTTAAAAGCAAAAAAATGGGAAAGAAACAAATTCGTAGGAACTGAATTATACGGAAAAACAATCGGTATAATCGGTCTTGGAAGAATAGGAACTGAAGTTGCAAAAAGGATGCTCGCATTTGGAATGAAAGTCATAGCGCACGACCCTTTTGTAACGAAGGAAAAAGCAGATGCCCTTGGCATAGAAATAGGCACGATTCAGGATGTCATTAAAAGAGCAGACGTTTTAACCATCCACGTTCCAAAAACCAAAGAAACGACAAACATGATTACTGCAAAAGAAATTGAAATGATGAAAGACGGCGTAATGGTCGTTAATTGTGCCCGCGGAGGCATTATTAATGAAAAGGACATAGCAGATGCCATTGCAAAAGGCAAGGTTAAGAAAGCAGCTTTTGACGTTTACGAAAAAGAACCTCCGTTTGACAGCCCGTTGTTTAACGTTGACCCCGATAAAATAATTCTGACACCCCATCTTGGTGCTTCTACGGTAGAAGCGCAGGAGAACGTTGGCAGGGTTATCGTTGAGCAGGTAATAGAAGCACTCCGCGGTGGGATGATTAAAAATGCGTTAAACATACCTGCGATTGAGCCTGAACTTCTGAAAGAGATGCAGCCGTATCTTAATTTAAACGAAATTCTTGGGAGTTTCTGTGCCCAGATGATTGATGGGAACGTAAAAAGCATTATAGTTGAATATAGTGGCGACGTAACGAAATACAACCTCGCCATACTTACGATTGCAGCCGTAAAGGGAATGTTGTATCCTGTTTTAGGCGATAGCATAAATTACGTAAATACCAAATTTATTGCACAGGAAAGAGGCATAGAAATAATTGAAAAGACGACCAACATAAAAACCGATTATCCGAATTTAATCAGCGTATCAATTGTAAGCGATAAGGAAAAAAGAAGCGTATACGGCATTCTTTCTGTTAATAAAGAAGCAAGGATAGAGATGATAGATAAATTTGAACTGGAAATCATTCCTGAAAGGAACATGATTGTTTACAAAAACGAAGATAAGCCTGGAGTTATTGGAAGACTTGGAACCATACTCGGTTCAAACAACATAAATATTGCGTCATTTTCACTTGGCAGAAGTAAAGAAGAAAAAATAGCGCTTGGCGTTTTAACGGTTGACAGCGAAGTTCCAAAAAATGTTATAGACAGTATAAAAAACATGGACGACATAATTGATGTAAAAAGCATAACGTTAAATCTGTAAAAATTTTTTGACTACGATTATCTGCTGGCCGCTTTTTACCGACTGATAGTAATTGGCAGCCAGCAGATACCCTTTGCTTTGACATATTTTAATTCTGATGTTATTATGTCATCAGGTCAGCAGAGGTGAAATAATGAAAATGTTAAAAAAAGATAGACGTCCATTTCCGATTTATTACGTTTTTTCATTTACCGGAGTTAATAATTTAAAATATGCGTTTTACAGGAAATAATCCGGAGTTTTAAAATGAAAAAATATCTTTATCTTGACAATGCAGCAACTACCCCCGTAGAACCGGAAGTGTTAAAAGTTATGGAGCCATATTACACGGAAAAATTTGCAAATCCATCCGGCATTTGTTCTTTTTCACGGGAAATAAAAAGAGACATTGAAGAAGCACGGGAAAAAATTGCAGAATTTTTAAATTGCAGGTCATCCGAAATAATTTTTACCGGAAGCGGCTCGGAAGCAGATAACATGGCTATAAAAGGCATTGCATTTGCAAATCGGGAAAAAGGCAGACACATAATAACGTCCAGAATAGAGCATCACGCAGTTTTAAATGCATGTCAATATCTTGAAAAATCCGGCTATTCAGTTACTTATCTTCCGGTTGACAAATATGGCCTGATAGACGTTGCTGATTTTAAAAAGGCAATTAAAAAAGATACAATACTTGCAAGTATAATGCTGGTAAACAACGAAATAGGAACCATAGAACCTATAAAGGAACTTGCAAAAGTTGCAAAAGAAAACGGTATATGTTTTCACACAGATGCCGTGCAGGCAGCAGGAAAGATAAAACTGGACGTAAAAGACATCGGTGTAGATTTATTGTCCATTGCCGCACACAAATTTTATGGTCCAAAAGGAATCGGCATGCTATACATAAAAGACGGAACAAAAATATGTCCGTTGATTCATGGCGGACGCCAGGAAAAAAACAGACGGGCAGGGACGGAAAACGTTCCGGGTATTATAGGAATGGGTAAGGCAGCAGAACTGTCAGGAAAATTTTTGTCAGATACTGAAAATAGTTTAAGAATAAAAAAATTACGCGATGCTTTACAAAAAAAAATACTTAAAAAAATACCTGACGTAATAATAAACGGTCATCCTGAAAAAAGAGCGGATAACTTACTGAACGTATGCATAAAATGCGTTGACGGCGAGTCAACGCTGATTCATCTGGATTTTGAAGGAATATGCGCGTCTTCCGGCTCTGCATGTTCATCCGGGATGTCAACTCCTTCTCACGTTTTACTTGCGACTGGTCTATCGCATGAAACGGCACAGGGGTGCATACGATTTTCGTTTGGAAAATTTAATGACGAAAACGACGTAAAAAAAGTAATGGATGTTCTGCCGCAAATAGTTGAAAAATTAAGAAATACGTCGCCTTTACGAAAACAAAAGGCAAAAGGAGAGAAAAAATGAACAACCAGGAATTAATTCAAAAGATAAAAACCATAAAAGAAAAGAAAAATGCGGTCATCGTATCGCATAATTATCAAAGACCTGAGGTGCAGGATATAGCCGACATCACGGGCGATTCACTTGAACTGTCGCGTAAAACTGCTGCTGCAAAGGAAAAAATAATAGTTTTCTGCGGAGTCAGATTTATGGCTGAAACGGCAAAAATTTTATCGCCTGAAAAAAAAGTATTGATACCGGCAGAGGATGCAGGATGTCAGCTTGCAGATTGCATAACTCCGGAGGAAGTTGATGAATACAGGAAAAAATATCCCGATGCAACAATCGTAGGTTACGTGAATACGACTGCAGCAGTAAAAGTAAAACTTGATTACTGCGTTACGTCGGCAAATGCAGTAGACGTCGTCAAAAAAATAAATTCAAAAAAAATAGTTTTTTTACCCGATAAAAATCTCGGGCTGTGGGTTAGGAAAAACGTTCCGGAAAAGGAAATAATCGTCCATGACGGAAGATGTTACGTTCATAACAAATTTTTAAAAGAGGACGTAATGAACATGAAAAAAACATATCCTGACGCAAAGATACTTACACATCCGGAGTGTTCGCCGGAAGTGCTGGAATTGTCCGACGTCATAGCATCAACATCAGGAATGCTGAAATACGTAAAAGAAAGCGGGGCAAAACGGTTTATAATAGGCACGGAGGAAGGGATGATACACAGGTTAAAAAAAGAAAGGCCGGATGCAGAATTTTATTCACTTGGTAATGCACAGATTTGTTTTAGCATGAAATTAATTACGTTGCAGGACGTGTATAATTCCCTTGACAAGGAGATGATTGAAATAAAATTACCGGATGAAATTATCCAGAAGGCAAAAAAGCCAATAGACAGGATGGTGGAGTTATAAATACAGGTGTCAAATTAACGGATATACCATTTTAGGAAACGGAAAAAGTTTAAAATTACATTAAAAACCGGAGACGTCAAATTAGATGAAAAAAGTTTTTTTAGGAATGAGCGGAGGGGTTGATTCGTCGGTTGCAGCATTACTTTTAAAAAAGCAGGGATACTACGTAGAAGGCATAACGTTAAAATTGATTGACGATTACGATGACGAAAACATTTTAATTGCAAAAAAAAACTGCGATGATGCAGGTATAAAACATCACGTATTTGATTTAAGGAAAGAATTCAAAAAAAAAGTAATTGATTATTTCATTTCTGATTATTTACGGGGAAAAACGCCGAATCCATGTGCCGTTTGCAATGAAGAAATAAAATTTGCTTTTCTAATGAAAGAAATGAAGAAATTTGATTTTGATTACATTGCAACCGGCCATTATGCAAATATAAGGAAAACAAAAAACGGATATTTTTTAACAAAAGGCAGGGATTTAAAAAAAACCCAGGAATATTTTCTCGCACGTCTGAAAAAGGAATATTTACAACGTATTATTTTTCCTCTTGGCGGATTAACAAAGGATGAAGTAAAAAAAAATGCTTTAAAAAACAAACTTCAGATTGCAGAAAAAGAAAGTCAGGAGGCCTGTTTTTTAAAAAGAAATGAGACGCCGTTTGAATTTATAAAGAAGAACGAAAGAGAAAAAAAATTTAAAACCGGACTTTATACAAAGGACGGAAAAAAAATAAAAGATCTGGAGTATTCATATTATAAATATACGATAGGACAGAGAAAAGGACTGGGCGTTGGTGGCGGAGAGCCTCTTTACGTAACCGGAATTGATGCAAAGGACGAAAAAGTAATTGTTGGAAACCGTTCCGATGTATTTAAAAAAAGTTTTATTGCGGATAGATTAAATTTTTTCATTGACGTAAAAAAAGAAAAATTCAGGGCAGACGTAAAAATAAGATATCTACATAAACAATCACCTGCATGGATTGAAATTTTTGACGATACGGCAAAGGTAATTTTTGACGAGCCGCAATTTGCCATAACGCCGGGCCAGATTGCAGTGTTTTATAAAAAAGACGCAGTCCTTGGGTCCGGGTTTATAGCAGATACGGATTTATGACATTCAACGAACCAGCCGGAAACAGCAACATAAACGATCAAAATGCAACTCCAATATGCACTATTACTTCTACAATAGACCATGATGTTGATAGTGATTCTGATGGAATCGCAGATATTGCTGACAATTGCCCAAACTCTGACCCCCTGACCGGGCGATAATGATTAAATGGTGTAGGCAATGGCTGTGACAATTGCCAAACATTGCAAATCCGGGCCAGGCAGACGCAGATATAGATAACGCAGGCAAAAAAATCAGTAAATCAGTCAAAATGTCCTGAGTTCATAAACAATTTAATAAAAAATAATTCAACGCACTTTCATAAACTCAGAACACGACGTAGCGGCTCTACGATATTCATAGACGTTCATATAAAAGTTAATCCCAATATGACGGTTGCGGAGTCACATGAAATTACATTTAACCTTGATAAAGACCTGCATAATGCATATGGAGATGTGAACGTCCTTGTACACGTGGAACCTTATAAAGAAGAAGAGCAGCAAAAGGATACGACATTAAGCATGAGTTAATAATATTTGATTTGATCCGCAAAGCCTGATTAAAGCACGGTAATTTTACTGATAATTGGAAATTTATGTAAATGCAATCACATATTCCGGTAAAATATAGCGCCTATGTATTTATGATTTTGAAATAATCTCAAAAGCCCTGTTGTATTTCTCGTTAAGTTCCTTTGAAAAAATTTTCCAGTTGAAATGTTTTTCCGCAGTTTTTCTGGCATTATAGCCCATCTGTTTTACTAAACCAGGCCGGGATAAAAGGAACAATGATTTTTTTGCAACATCATCCGGGGAATATTCCATCGTCATTCCGATTTTGTGTTTTTTTATTAATTCAGTAACGTCTCCTACGGGATTTGCCAGAATCGGTTTCCCTGCAGCCATATAATCCCCGACTTTTATCGGATTTCTCCCGCGATTTGCTGGTGTATCCTTCAGAGGTAGATAACATATATCAATTATGGAAATTAATTCGGGTATCAAATCAGGTTTAACTTTACCTGTTATTAATATATCATTTTTAAAAGGATGGTCATTTATTTTTTTATCCCATCTTTTTTCCAGTGGACCAACTATGAGCAATATAACATCCTCTCTTCTTTTTCTAACAAGTGCAAATCCATCAATAATAATGCCTAAATCTGCTTGACCAAAACCTACAAAACCAAGTATTGTTTTATTTTTATCAATTTTAAATTTTCTTTTTAGATTTAGAATTTTATTTTTTGAAAGTGGTTTAATTTTTTCTATATCCGCGCCTGATGGTATGTGAAAAATTTTTTCCTGAGATATTTTTAAATCAGTAGTTCTTTTTTTTAACGCAAGGGAAGCTGTTGTTACATAATCAGATTTTTTAATTATATATTCTTCCAAAAATTCTTCTATCATTGTTTCAGGTGTTGCCCTGTATTCTGAATTAATGCCGCCCTTGCCCCACCAGTCATCCCAGTCGGCAAAATGGATTGTTTTTTTATGAAAGAATTTTGCTTTTAATAAAGGGAAATACACTGTTGGTTTATGCGCAAAGGTGTGGATTAAGTCGTATTTATTGAAAACACAGTGTTTTGTTCTATATATAATATCAGCAGGCCCCCAGCCGCCGCGAGTTCTGTCAAGAAATTTAGGGGCTTCTATTATCCTGACGCCGTCTTCCACGTAAGAAACCGACGTAAATAATTTTTCCGGAGACAAAGTTATCAGAGTTACGTTATGGCCAAACTTTACAATTTGTTTTGCAAAATTGAATGCCCTGAAATAAGTGCCTTCACCTTTTATATTATGATTTAAATAAAGTATTTTCATATAACCATCATATTAAAAAATAATTTTTTTTTCAAATGAATTATAGAATTATAAATGAAAAATTCAGAACTTTATGGACTGTTTAAAAACCTTTTTTATATGGTATAAATGCAATCTATTATGCCGGATGCTTTTAAATTTTCGTTTTGACGTGGATTATTTATAAATCGTTGATTTTATGATAATCTCAACTCTTCTGTTTTTTGCCCTGCCTTCCGGGGTATCGTTAGTTGCTATTGGTTTTGTATCTGCGTATCCTTCCGTTTTTATTCTTTTTTCGTTTACGTTAAGCAGATTGACCATGAAAAATTTAACGGCGTCTGCACGGGCTTTTGACAGTTCAAAATTATCTTTATATTTTATGCCGGCCGGCTGCAGATTATCCGTATGCCCCGAAACAATGATTTCCGAATCGGGATATTTATTTATCGTTTTTTTCATCTCTTTTAAAATACTATAAGCCGAAATTTTTACGTCTGCAAGTCCCAGGTCAAACAAAGCATCTGACGAATAAGTTAATTTTATTTCTTTTAGCAATACGACCTGGGATTGCGGAGGCGTTTGTGCTTTGTTACCAACCGAATCGGTCGTCATTAAACTATAATAATAAATCTGTCCGGTTTCAACGTATTCCCCTGAATTGCCTTTCCCGTCCCAGATTATTGAAAGAGGCGGATCACCGTTTCCGCCCGTAGAATAAAATACTTTTTTGTTGCCATCCCATATAACGAACTGCCATTTTGCAACTTTGTTTTTGTCGTTTGCATAAAAAGTAAACGTAGCAGGAATTATGAGTGCTTCATTCTGTCCCGGTTTTAACAATTTTGGCTCTGCATCTACTCTCATTTCAGGTGGCGTATTGTCTATCTCTACAGGAATTTTGTTTGATTCAGACGTTCCTGTTTCATAAGACGTCTCAAGTGATGCAAGGTAGACGCCGTCAGATAAGGCAGCACCATTAACAAGACCATCCCACCGGATTTCTTTTTCAGAGGCAGAATGTAGTGATAATTTTGTTATTATAGTTTTACCTTCATGGTCGAAAATATTAATTACCATTGAATTTATTTTTTCTTTTGATTTTAAGATTGGACTAAAAGTTACATTGTCAAGAAAAGAATCGTTGTTTGGAGAAAATATACGTGGAGATACCTCAAGTTTTACCGGTGGAGATCCCCATGAATAAAGCAGGGAAAATCTGTGCGTATTACCAAGTTCATCATATTTTACAAAAGCATAATCAAACTCCATGTTTTTGTATCGGACTCCTGCACCGAAAGTGGGCTGATTAAATGCACCAAATTTGTATCCTGCACGCAGGGCAAAAAGATTGTGAATCCAGTATTCAAACCCCAGACTATACAGATTGTCATAATCCGGTTGTAGCATTATCTGTAAAGCAAGAAGTAATTTATTTGAAAACAAATCAAACTGGTCAGAAATACCCGTTTTTAAAATTTTAGGCGGCTCAAATCCTACTTTATCCATTTTTAATTCAGAACCCAGATTTGATAAATTCAGACCGGCACGTAAAAGATGACCTTTTGATTCATATTTATATATGAAGCCAGCGTCTGTAGTTACGTTTGCACCTGAGGATTTGTCAATGTTTTCCGCCGTATATTTTATTGAGATGCCGCCGGACAGATTTTTATAAATTTCAAGGCCATAACCAAGTATGATTGAATAATCGTAGGGCGAAAATTTATAAAGTTTGTAAAGGTCAAAGTTAGTCGTTGCAAGGTCTGTCGGGTCATAAGAAGGGAGTTCGGACGTTTTATCCATTTCATCCACCTGGAACCATGCAAAAGCAAGACCTAATTTTCCGGTTTCAAAGAAAGGCACAGGGGTAACGATTGAAAAAAATTCGTAATTAATGTTCTGAAACCAGCCGATGTGCGTTAATTGCACTTCAAATCCGGGTATGTATGAAAGGCCTGCCGGATTATAGTAAAGGCCGTAAGTCCCTTCCGATATTGATGCAAATGCTTCACCCATTCCAACTGCACGTGCAAAAGGAGGAATTTTAATAAAATTTGAACTTGTGGTTCCCACAAGTTCAATCCCTGCAAAAGAATAAAAACAAATCATTATGAATAAAATTGTTATAGATGTTCTTTTCATATCTCCCTTTCTTTAACCGATTCTGTATTAAAGATAGCATAAAAACATGATAAAAACAAGATTAAATAAAAAATCGTCAGATTATGTTGGGTAGTCGGATTCAGCGTTGCCTCCATTAAATTTACCGGAAGGTAGCGGCAATAAACAAATTGTTGACTAAAAAAAATAAAAAGGTAAAATGAAAAAAAAAACGGAAAGGACTTTTAACTGTGGACCCAATAAAAAAGTTTTTTACGGAAAATTTTTCGGGAAATGTATGGTTGAGATTGCTTGTTTTTGCTTTAATAATAGTAATTGGTTTTGTCCTGGTCTTTGTCGTAAAAAAAATATACAGGGCTATTATTAAAAAGGAAGAAGAAAAAAAATCGACGATATTTCAGTTTTTTGATGTAGCATTTGATAAGACGATAATTCCGTTGTTATACATCGGCATATTTTACGTTGCTTTTTTGTATCTTAACCTCGGTGCAAAAGTTGACAGATACTTGCAAATTATATTCATCGTCCTGGCAACATTTTTTGGGCTGAAATTTTTCGCAAATTTAATATCGTTTTTAATTGAAATCTATTTCATCAGAAAAGAAAAAGACGCAGCCAAGGTAAAAAATTTAAAAAGCATTTTAATAATACTAAAAGTTTTAATCTGGGGACTTGGATTTATTTTAATTCTTGACAACCTTGGTTATAAGGTTTCTACCGTATTAGCCGGACTTGGAATAGGCGGTATTGCAATTGCCCTTGCGGCACAGACGATATTCGGGGATTTATTTTCGTATTTCATAATAATTTTTGACAAACCATTTGAAGTGGGTGATTTTATAATCGTCGGCGATTTATTCGGAACCGTGGAAAACCTGGGACTGAAAACCACAAGATTAAGAAGTATAAGCGGTGAAGAACTCATCCTTTCAAATTCGGATTTAACGAATTCCCGCGTAAAAAATTATAAAAGGATGTATAATCGCAGGGCCGTTTTTTCAATCGGCGTTACCTATGATACGCCCCTTGAAAAACTAAAACAAATACCCGTAATTATTAAAAATATAATTACTTCATTAAAAAATACAAAATTTGACAGGGCACATTTTTTTCAATATGGTTCGTCAGCCCTGATTTTTGAAGTGGTATATTTTGTGGAAGGAAGCGATTATAACAAATACATGGATATCCAGCAGGAAATAAACTTCAGGATAAAAGAAGAATTTGATAATTTAAAAATTGAGTTTGCTTATCCTACGCAGACGTTATACATTCATAAATAAAGTTCGTTATGAACTTTTATGAAAGACGTAATATTATTGGAACAGCATTCAGAAAACCCCAAACTTCAGTTTGAGGAATAAAATATCTCAGTGAGATATTTTATGAATGCACACATTAAAAATGTTTTATCTACTTTGCCAAGAGGGTTCCAAGGGAGCTGCGGAATATCACTGGTATTCCTCGTCCCTTGGTCAATCAACGAAGTTGATTGAATTTTTTGTGGGAGCCTCGGGCTTTAGCCCGAGGGGGTCCCACTTATGGAACATCTTTAAAGATAAAGGAGGCATACCATGAACATAGGAATGGGTGAAGTGATTTTAATCCTTGTCGTTATTTTACTGATTTTCGGGGCCGCACGATTGCCTGAAATAGGTAAAGCACTTGGCAAGGGCATAAAGGAGTTTAAAAAGGAAGTTAAGGATATCGGGGGAGATGATAACGTAAAAAAGAAAAAATAAAGAATTTTATGAAAAATAAAAAATTAAAAAAGGGGAGTTATCTTTATCATCTTGAAGAATTCAGGATAGTCTTGATTTCAATATTTATTATTCTTCTTGTTTCGTTCGTTTTTTCAATGACCTTTGCCGAAAAGATTGTAATTTTGCTTCAGGAACCGATAAAACAAACAGGGGTAAAGTTAAGTTATTTCAGCCCGGAAGAAAAATTTTTAACATATTTAAAAATTGGTTTTGTTTCGGCAATTTTTATATCCCTACCATTTGCAATAATACTGCTTGGCCGGTTTGTTTATCCTGCATTAAAAAAAAATGAGAGGAAATATTTTTACATTTTTCTGTTTTTGTTGCCGGTGATTTTTTATGCCGGCGGATTTTTTGCATATAAAATAATTTTTCCTTTTGCAATACGGTTTTTTTATAACTTTGCGGGCGGAGTAACATTAATACCAGTATGGGGCATTTCAAATTATTTTAACCTTTTAATAACGTTAATTACAGGCACGGGCATTGTGTTTTTGCTGCCTTTGCCTTTAATTTTTCTGATTAAAGCAGGCGTCATAAGTGTTGAAACAATCAACAGGTTAAGGTTTTACATAATCGTGGTTATACTGATAATTGCAGCTGTTTTTTCTCCGCCTGACGTTTTATCACAGATACTCGTTGCAATTCCTTTATATTTATTGTTTGAAATATCCGTTATAATAGGGAAACTGATGAAATAAGGAGATTAAAATGAACAGAAGAAAATTTTTAAAAGAGACGTTAAAATATAGTTTGACGGCATCAATTGCTTTAACCGGCGTTGATAAATTATTTGCCGCTGGCGAAACGCTGGTAAAGGATAGCATGATAAAAACTCCCGACCTTATAGCCATAAAAGGCTCAACCCCCGGGAAAATGTTTGAAAAGGGCATTATGGCAATGGGCGGCATGACGAAATTCGTAAAAAAAGGACAAAAGGTTCTGGTAAAGCCAAATATCGGATGGGACGTCGCACCCGGACTTGCAGCAAATACGAATCCTGAACTCGTGTCAACGATTATCAGGCATTGCTATGATGCAGGAGCAAAAAAAGTTTGCGTTTTTGACCATCCGTGTGATAACTGGCAAAAGACGTATAAAAATAGCGGGATTGAATATGCAGTGAAACAGGCAGGTGGCATAATGGCGCCGGGCAGTTCAAAATCAGATTATCAGAAGGTAAACGTTCCCGGCGGGAAAACGCTGAAATCAGCAGACGTTCATGAATTACTCATATCTTCCGACGTTTTTATCAACGTCCCGATATTGAAAAATCATGGTTCCACAAAAATCACGATTGGAATGAAAAATCTGATGGGATGCGTGTGGGACAGACGATACTGGCACATAACAAACCTGCAGCAGTGCATCGCTGATTTTGCGGCATACAGGAAACCGGATTTAACCGTCGTTGATGCCTATAATGTTATGGTGGAAAACGGACCGCGCGGCACGGGGAGTTCAGACGTCGTTAAAATGCAAAGCCAGATAATTTCAACTGACATAGTTGCAGCAGACGCTGCTGCAACTAAAATTTTTGGGATGGAGCCATCGGACATAAAATACATAAAGATGGCAGATGAAAAAGGTCTCGGCAACTTAAATCTGGATAAAATAAACGTAAAAAAAATTTATCTTTAACGTAAATCAATGAACAAATTAAAAATATTGAGAATAGTCGTATCTCTGACGTTTTTTGTATTTTTTATTTTTTTATTTTCCGGGATAGTCCCGTATGATTTCTTTCTGACAAAATGGCTCGTCCATCTGCAACTGATACCTGCTTTAATAAATTCCATTGTAAACCATTCCTTTATTTTTGTTTTAATTTTAATCGCCGTTTTAACCCTTGTCTTTGGCAGGGTTTATTGTTCTGTTTTGTGTCCTTTCGGGACGCTGCAGGACGTTTTTATTTTTTTAAAATATAAATTTGCACGAAATAAGTTTTATAAAAAACAGAAAAATCATAAAATTTTCAGATACGTTTTTGTCGCCGTTTTATTCGTGGTTTTCTTTTCTGGCAGCGTAACTTTATTGTCCATATTTGAGCCATATTCAAATTTCGGGAGAATAACGAACGAAGTCATAAAACCTGCCGTGTATTTTATAAACAATCTGATTTCTTCGGTTTTGCAGAAATTTGACCTTTATTCCGTAAAAAAAACAGAAATGCACGGCTTTAACCGCAAATCGTTTTTTTATTCGCTTGTCATTTTCATTTTAATCGGCGGACTTTCTTTTTTTAAGGGGCGATTTTTTTGCAATACGCTTTGTCCGGCAGGGGCGTTGCTCGGATTAATTTCAAAATTTTCCGTTTTCAGAATAAAAATTTCGAAAGAAAAATGCAATTCCTGCGGCCTGTGCTCAAACGTCTGTAAGGCAGGATGCATTGACTGCGGGGCAAAGAAAATAGACAACGAAACGTGCATTTATTGTTTTAACTGCCTTGATTCGTGCAAAAAAGACGGCATAAAATATTCATACGGTTTTTTTAAACGTAAAACCGATAAGACGGACGAAACGAAGAGAGATTTTCTGGCAAAAACTATGACTGGAATAATTACGTTTGCAATTGCAACGTCTCCGGTCAAGGTATTTGCAAATTCAATTCTGATAAAAAAGAAAACCCCGGTTATTTTACCCCCCGGGGCGCAGAGTATGGATAATTTCAGGAAAAAATGCACGTCCTGCCATTTATGCGTAGCATCCTGCCCCACAAAAGTTTTAACTCCGGCTTTTAACGGAACCGGTTTAAAAAGTTTTCTGCAGCCGGAAATGAATTATTCAAAATCGTATTGCTTATATGACTGCAACGTCTGCTCGCAGGTATGCCCGACCGGCGCGATAAGACCGATGCCCGTTGAGAAGAAAAAAAGAATACAGATTGGCGTTGCAAAATTCATACAAAAAAACTGCGTAGTTTATGAAAATGAAACTGATTGCGGAATATGCAACGAATATTGCCCTACAAAAGCGGTTATTTTGGTACCTTATAAAAACGGACTTGGGATTCCTTTTGTGCGGGAAAATATATGCATCGGATGCGGTGCCTGCGAAAATGCATGTCCTGCATTGCCTAACAAGGCAATTTACGTGGAAGGAAAAGTAAGACATGATACTGCGCAGATGCCTGAAACCGGAAAGCAGAAAAAAAAGACAGAAGAACAGACGGAATTTCCTTTTTAAATTAAACCTAAAAAGCATCCAATGGAGGGGATAAAAATTTTATAAAAATATGTATTTATTGTCGGTTGTTTTGAATTTTTTAGTGCGATTTTAGAACCAAACATCAATAATGACAAATTATTTATTTTGCAGTATAATTGTTTAAATTACTTTAATTCACCGGAGAAAAACATGAATTATAATTATTCCGATTTTTATAAAAGTTTTTTAAATTCAAAATTATCCAGGCAGTGGCAGAAAATAGGCATAAGAAGACGTGCAGGAGTTCTTGCCCCGCTTTTTTGTCTTTATTCCGATGATTCAACCGGCATTGGTGAGATACCAGACATCTGTATGCTGGTGGAATGGTGTAAAAAAACCGGATTAAGCATAATTCAACTACTGCCGTTAAATGATACCGGATTTAATTTTACCCCTTATGATAGTCAGACAACCTTTGGCATTGACCCCATGTATTTGTCGCTGGATAAAATAGAGGGTGTTGACGTCTCTGATTTTATAGTTGACGTTGAAAAGTTAAGGACGAGGTTTACCTTTCCAAAAACAAACGTGAATTATGACATAAAACAGGAAAAATTAAAGATTTTATGGAAAATGTTTAAGACAGTAAAAACAGTTTCAGTCCATTGTGAGGATTTTGAGGAAAAAAACAAGTACTGGATAACGGATTATGCATTGTTTAAGGTTTTAAAGGAAAAATATGGACAGAAATCATGGGAAGAATGGGAGGAAAAATACAAATTCAGGAAAGCAGATGCTCTCAAAGATGTATATAATAATGAAAAAGAGATGGTGGATTTTTATATATGGCTGCAGTGGCAGCTTTTTTTGCAGATGAAAGTCGTAAAAGCATATGCAGAAATAAACGGGGTTTTTATTCTTGGCGACCTTCCTTTTCTTGTTTCACGCGATTCTGCCGACGTCTGGGCTCATCAGAATTATTTTAAACTAAATCTTTCATCCGGTGCGCCTCCTGACATGTATTTTGCAAAAGGGCAACGCTGGGGTATGCCTCCTTACAACTGGAATGCAATGGAAAAAAATAAATTTGATTATGTTAAACAAAAAGTGAAATATGCTGAAAATTTTTATCATATGTATCGCATAGATCATTTTGTCGGACTTTTCAGATTGTGGACGATTGACGTCAATGAGCCGGCAGAAACATATGGATTAAATGGTAAGTTTGACCCGACTGACGAAAAAACGTGGAAAGAGCATGGACAAAAAATTTTAAAAAACATGACTGATGATGTTGATATGCTGCCGTGTGCAGAAGACCTCGGCGTGGTGCCGAAATGTTCCTATGAGACGCTTGACGAATTTTCAATACCGGGTATTGACGTGCAGAGATGGAAAAGGGACTGGGGTAAAACTTATGATTTCATAGAGCCGAATGAATACAGGCCAAATTCCATTGCCACAATCTCAACGCACGATATGTCACCGTTCGTTTTATGGTGGGAGGAAGAAGCAGGAACGGTTGATAAATATCTTGTCCAGAAATGGTGCGCCGAGCATGATTTTAATTATGATTCCATAGTAAACGCTCTTTTTGCTTTAACAAAATCAACCGATAAAAGGTTAAGATGGAAAAAAAGGATTGACTCGCCGGAAAAAGTACTTGAAATACTTAATATGCCGCGGGAAAAAGCATGGATGTTTTATGATGCCTATCTTGAGTCGTATTCTGAAAAAGAAAAATTTTGGAAATATCTTAAAAACACAGGGGAACCGCCGGAAGATGCCACAAAACAACTTTTATCCCAAGCGTTAAATGCATGTTCTGCTTCAAGGTCTATTTATTGCATACAATTAATCCAGGATTGGCTGTCAATCGGTAATTATTACGACGTTGATAATAAAAACATGCGCATTAACGTCCCCGGAACGTTTTCAGAGAAAAACTGGTCGGTTGTTCTGCCTGTTTC
>JAGNJD010000010.1 GCA_018000835.1 Candidatus Goldiibacteriota bacterium
TGTTTTATCTACTTTGCCAGGAGGGTTCCAGGGTCGCTGCGGAATATCACTGGTATTCCTCGTCCCCTGGTCAATCAACGAAGTCCCGTAAAGAGAATTTCTACGGGACAAATTGATTGAATTTTTTGTGGGAGCCTCGGGCTTTAGCCCGAGGGGGTCCCACTGCCAAATTCGCTCATTTATTATAAAGAAAAATACATAAATTTGTTGGAAGGCATTGCTGTTTATTGTAGTTGATGTTCAGTTAATCAATGAATTTTATAAAAACGCATGCACGGAAAAAACGAGGTAATGAATTAATATAAAACCGGCGGTTGCAGGATTGCTTTTTCCGGAATTGAAACGGGCTGATGTTATGGCTATGCTTTATATAATCAGATTATTTCAGACCTTCAAAATCAACCCTGCAACCGCCACGCCGTAATCAGGGAGGAGATACGAAGCACCATTAATTTTACCTTGGTTCCTTATTTTTAATTACTATTTATATCCAACCGACCAATAAATTTTATGAAAGCATATAATTTGAAGAAAATCATATGAAATCCATATTTTTATCGGATAGCAATAATTGGAAGGGCAACGGATATTTTTTGTTGTATTTCCATTTTCTTAAATATATAATATTGTATCCAAAATTATAAAAGGAGATTGTTTTGAAAGGAAAACTTATTGTTTTTGAAGGACCGGAAGGATGCGGCAAGACGACAAAAGTAAAAATGGCATTTGATTTTTTAAAAAGAAAAAACAAAAAGGTCGTTTTTCTGCGGGAACCCGGCGGCATAAAAATTTCGGAACAGATAAGGAAAATAATATTAGATACGCAGAATAAAAACATGTGCAATATTACGGAATTGTTTTTATACGAAGCTGCAAGAGCACAATTGGTTCATGAAAAGATAAAACCTCTTCTTGAAAAGGGCTACATAATTTTAATGGACAGATTTTATCTCGCAACCGTAGTTTATCAGGGATATGGGAGAGGGATAAACAGGAATATCATTTCTTATTTAAACAATTTGGCTGTGGACGGCATAAAACCTGATTTAACCATAATTTACGACGTTTCACGAAAAGAAGCGATAAAAAGGATGAAAAACAGAAAGAAAAAAGATAGAATTGAAATGGAAAACGAAAGATTTCATGACAGGATAAGACGTGGATATTTAAAGGAAGGCAAACTAATCAAAGCAAAGATTATAAGGACTGACGGAAAAAGCGTAGAAGAAATATTTAACGTTACGAAGAAGATTTTGTTAAGGGTGATTTGATGGCAATTAAAGATATAACCGGAAATAAAAAAGCAAAAGAGATGCTTTTTTCATTTTCAAAAGGAGACAGAGCGGGTGCTGCTTACATAATAAGCGGAGAAGAAGATACCGGTAAAAGATTTGCTTCAATACAATTTGCAAAGGCTTTGAATTGTTTATCGCCTGCGGCAGACGGTGATTGCTGCGACGTTTGTGATAACTGCATTTTAATTGATAAAGTTCTGGGACAGATTGACGAAAATGGTTTACAACAATATCCCCATCCTGATATTCAATACATCTCAACCGACAAGGCACAATTAACGATCAACCTTGTAAGGGATTCGCTGAAGCACCTTAATGCCTATGGGCAGATTAAGTTAAAATATAAAATACTCATTATAAACGATGCCGAAAAAATGAATAAGGAAGCATCCAATTCCGTTTTAAAGGAACTTGAAGAACCCGGCAATGCTTCGGTAATAATATTGATAGTTAACAGCATTGAAAAAGTCCTGCCGACTACAGTTTCACGTTGTCAGAGAATAAACATAAAAAGGGCAGAGCCGGAAGAAATAGAAAAAAAACTCATAAAATCGGGCATGGATGAAATTACTGCAAGAAAAGCAACTTTATTTTGTGATGGAAAAATAGGCAGAGCTTTAAAATTTAGTGAAATTGAACCGGATGTTACGTTTGTAAAAGAGATATTCGGAGTTCTTACGTCAAAAACGGACAACGTTGACGCCATTTTTGAAATAATAAAAACCACGAATGAAAAAATGGAGGAAAACAAAACGTCAAAAACAAAGAGCAGCAGTGAAAGCATGTCTTACCAGCGTTTGTTTTTACTTGAAATTTTAAAGATGTTGACTTATATTTATAAAGATTTATTGCTTGATAAACTTGGCGTAAGAAAAACGTTATTGCCTAAATATGGCATAGACGCGAATAATCTGACAGAGATTGATTTAGGTGCGATTAATTCAATTTTAAAGTTGTTAAATTCTGCACAGACAGATCTTATGGCAAACGCTAACATAAATTTATTGTTGTATGCACTTTTATTTAATATCAGAAAGGTGAGTCATTCAAAATGATAGAAGTTGTAGGCATAAAATTTACGGACGATGAAAAGATATATTATTATAATCCTTCAAAATTACAGATGGAAAAAGGGGAAAAATGCCTCGTTGAAGTTCCTGAAGGCGTAAAAGAAGGTGAAGTCGTGCTTGCAAATTTTTTTATTGAGCCCGATAAAATTATTGCGCCTCTCCGCAGGATTATACAATACGTTTCTGATAGAAAAGAAATATTTGAACAGAAAAAAGGCCACATGGAGAAAAAAGCATGGGACTTTTGCAATAAAAGAATACAGGCAAGGAATCTTCCCATGAAATTGATACACGTCGAATATACCGAAGATCTTAAAAAGGTTATTTTTTATTTTGTAGCGGAAAAAAGGGTTGATTTCCGTGAGTTATTAAAAGATCTGGTAAAGACACTCAGGGTTAAAATAGAATTAAGGCAGGTCAGCCGGCGTGAATATGCAAAGAAGATAGGCGGCATAGGGATCTGCGGAAGGGAGTGCTGCTGTAAAAATCATTTAAAAGCATTTTCCCCGATTACAATTAAGATGGCAAAAATTCAAGGCATGCCTTTGAACCCGTCAAAAATATCCGGCATCTGTGGCAGGCTGTTATGCTGCCTCGCTTACGAACGATACGACAAACCCGTTACGCCCATTTATCAGGAGACAGAAGAAATTACCGAAGATATTGAAGCAGTCCTTGAAGATAACAATGAAAAAACCACTGTCCAGGAAGCAGACGTTGATTGGGGACAGGAATAATATAAAAATTCAAAGGGACGACTTCGGATATCGGATACCGGTTGTCAGATAATGAATGAAAAAAACGTATAAATTTTATTGGAATTTTTTACAATAATCATAACGAGGTAAACGTGAAAAAATTTTACGTAACGACGGCGATAGATTATGCAAATTCAAAACCACACATCGGTCATGCTTATGAAAAAGTATTTGTAGACATCATTGCAAGATACAAAAGATTGCGTGGATACGATGTTTATTTTAGCACGGGAACGGATGAGCATAGTTTAAACGTTGCAGAGAAAGCAAAAGAAATGAATAAAGATCCCAAAACGTTTTGTGATGAAATGGCTTTGAATTTTAAGGAACTATGTAAAGTTTATAACATAACGAATACGGATTTCATACAGACAACAGAGGAACGGCATGAAAAAAGCGTTACGGAAATTTTTAACCGCATTTATGAATCGGGCGACATATATAAAGGACATTATGAAGGATGGTATTGTAAGTCGTGTGAGAATTTTTACGGTCCAAAAGAATTACTGGAAGACAATCTGTGTCCAGTTCACAAAACAAAAGTTAATCTGATAAAAGAGGAGAATTATTTTTTAAGAGTTTCAAAATATACCGATAAACTTCTGCAGTACATAAATGATAACCCGGATTTTATTCAGCCGGATACAAGGCGTAATGAGATAATATCCCTGTTAAAGCAGGGGTTTAAGGACATTTCAATATCAAGGGCAGGGCTTGACTGGGGCATAAAACTTCCGATTGATACGACGCAAACCGTATACGTGTGGTTTGACGCTTTGATAAATTATGTTTCTGCGGTTGGTTTTGCAGACGACGAAGAAAAGTTCAATAAATGGTGGCCTGCGGATGCGCATATAATAGGAAAGGACATCATAAAATTTCATTGCATTGTCTGGCCTATTATGCTTATGTCGGCAGGCATTAAGATTCCTAAAAAAATTTTTGCCCATGGTTTTTTACTGAAAAAAGGCGAAAAAATGTCAAAAACGAGGGGTAACATCGTTGACCCTATTAATGTTGCAAAAGTTTTTGGAACCGACGCAATCAGATATTATTTTGCCGCAGCGGTCACAAGCGGCCAGGATGGAGAGTTCTCGGAAGAATTCATCGTTTCAAGGTATAACAATGACCTTGCAAACGATTTTGGCAATTTAATAAGCAGGACTTTAAACATGGTGGAAAAATATTTTAATAATGTAGTACCTGAATCAAACCAGGAACTTTTTGACGACAAAACGACGTCCCTCGTTTCGCGGATAGACGGGCTTTTTAAGATTTATTCGGAAAAAATGGAAAGTTTTGAGTTCTCACAGGCACTGGAAAATGTCTGGAACGTCGTTAAAATGGCCAATAAACTTGTGGAGGACGAAGCTCCGTGGAATTTACATAAAAACGAAAAACAAAAGGAACTTGCAAACGTTTTATACGTATTATTGGAAGTTATAAGGGTTTGTTCCCTTGCAATACAGCCGGTTATGCCTGAAACGTCACAAAAAATATGGCAGATGTTAAATCTAAATTACGTAATTGACGGATTTGACGTTGAAAAAGAAATAAAATTTGGGATAATGGAACCAGGCAGTAAAGTAAATAAGGCCCAGATTTTATTTCCAAGAATAATTGACGAAAAGAGATAATGGGCGAAATGCCGGAACAATTCATTGTTGAGACCCACGTTCATATATGCGAACCACGTTTTGATGCTGACAGGGATGAAATGTTGAAACGTTCTTTTGAGAGCGGCATAAGAAAAATTATAAACATAGGCGCCGACGTTGAAGAAAACAAAAAGGTGATAAAATTTGAAAAGGAAGGCGTTTTTAAATCAATAGGATTACATCCACATTACATAGATGAGATTAATGACGACGTTTTTAATGAAATAGAAGGATTTATCAAAAATATAAAAAAAATAGTTGCAATTGGTGAAATAGGACTGGATTATTTTAAAAGTCCGACGTCCAGGGAACTACAGACGGAAATTTTTAAAAAGTTTTTAATAATTGCAAAAGAACATAATCTTCCCGTAATTATTCACAGCAGAGATGCCCACGAAGATGTTTATGACATGTTAAAAGAACATAAAATTGAAAGAAGAGGCGTAATTCATTGTTTTACCGGAGGCCTGGACGTTGCAAAAAAATTTATAGACCTGGGTTATTTTTTGGGCATAGGCGGCGTTGTTACATTTCCCAATTCAGGTGCACTTAAAGAGACGATAAAAAACATTTCCATTGAAAACGTCGTTCTTGAAACGGATGCACCTTGGCTTGCCCCGCAGCAGCAGCGGGGAAAGCGAAACGAACCGGCATATTTGAATTACGTAATTGAAGAAATTGCACGTATAAAAAACTTGGATAAAAATGATATAATAAGACAGACGACAAAAAATGCGGAAGAAATATTTAACATATAAAGTATAAATGATTAAAAACATACAGGAGGGATATTGTAATGTTAAAGCAACACATAAAAAAGGTTTCTGAGCGTCAGGACCTGACGCAGGAAGAAATGACCGACGCAATGCAGATAATAACATCAGGGCAGACAAACGACGTCCAGATTGCATCGTTTATTACTGCTTTGAAAATGAAAGGTGAAACGTCGGATGAAATTGCGGCTGCTGCAAAAGTTATGAGAGAAAAAACCGTAAAGATAAAAGTGGATAGCGACGTCATACTTGATACATGCGGCACAGGGGGAGATGGATTGAACACGTTTAACGTTTCCACTGCAACTGCAATAGTATGTGCAGCAGCAGGAATAAAAGTAGCAAAGCATGGCAACCGGGCATTTACGAGCAAATGCGGGAGCGCCGATGTTTTGCAGGCAGCCGGCATAAACATTGAAATTCATCCGGAAAAAGTAAAAAAATCAGTTGAAGAAATAAACATCGGATTTATTTTCTCTCCAAATTATCATCCTGCAATGAAATATGCAATGCCGGCAAGGAAGGAAGTAGGCATAAGGACCATATTTAACATACTTGGACCAATCATTAATCCGGCCGGCAATACGCATCATCTGATGGGCGTTCCGAATAACGAACTTGTAGATAAAATTTCCGAGGTTTTTCTGAAGCTTGGATTAAAACGCGGATTAGTTGTATGTGGCAATAACGTCCTTGATGAAATTGCACCTTATGGAAAAACAAAAGTGGCTGAAATAAAAGACGGCAGGATAATAAAATATGAAATACGCGCGACAAAATATTTAAAACGTGAATATCCTGTTGAAAAAATAAAAGGTGGTAAGCCGGAAGAAAACGCGCAAATATTGATAAACATTTTTAATGGAAAAGAAAAGGAGGCGTATTATAATCTGATGGCGTTAAATTCAGGATTTGCAATATATATATGTGGTCTGGCAAAAGACCCGGTGGAAGGCATAAAAATTGCATGTGACGTCATAGATTCCGGGAAAGCAGCAAAAAAACTAAAAGAATTCGTTGAATTTACCAATTCATAAAATATTAAAGGTAACGATAAGTTTGGTGCAGATGTTTATACCGGCGTTGTTATCGGAAAAGTAACGTTACGAAATTTCACTAAAAAAATACGCTGTTACGAATCATCCGGGAGAACATGCGTAAAAAGGAGGCATTCCGTGAATGTCATAAAAAAGATCGTAAAGAACAAGAAGAACGAACTAAAAATCAAAAAAGAAAAAAATCCGGTAAAAAATTTACTGGAAGAAATAATAAAAGCGCCGTCAAACAGGAATTTCAGGGAAATTTTTGAGAACAACCCTTTTGTCATAATTGCAGAAATTAAAAAGAAATCTCCTTCTGTCGGGGTAATTAAAAAGTCGGTTAACGTGGAAGAAACAGCCAGAATATACGAAAAGGCAGGTGCAAAAGCGATATCGGTTTTAACGGACAAAAAATATTTTGACGGCAACATAAATTATATTAAAGAAGTAAAAAAAGCATGCGCGCTTCCGGTTTTACGGAAAGATTTTATCATTGATGAATATCAGATATATGAGTCCAGGGTTGCAAGAGCAGATGCCGTTCTTTTAATTGCGTCCATACTTGAAAAACGGATTCTTACGAACCTTGTAAAAAAAACGAGATTCCTGAACATGACGCCCGTTGTCGAAGTCCATTCAAAAGATGATTTAAGGAAGGCGTTGTTAAGCGGGACGGACATAATAGGAATAAATACGCGAGATTTAAAAACGTTCAAAATTAATTTTTCAAAGGTGAAGTCATTGATTAAAAATGTTCCCAGAGAAAAGTTTGTAATAATAGAAAGCGGGATACAGGATTCAGAAGACATAGACGAATTGAGACAATTTGGAAGAATAAACGGGGTCCTTATAGGAACTGGTTTTATGAAAAAAAGCAGGAAAGACATCATCCAGTTTGCATCTGAAATTACGAATAAATTTGAAAATCAGTAAAAATCGCGGTTCAACTGCAAAATTTTCGCATAATTATGAACCATTGCCGGCCGTAAACTTAATTAAAAAAATGTAAATTAATGATAAATGGCAAATTGTAAGTGTAAAGCGACAAATCAAAAACAAATGATACGATGTAGTTATCAATCCATAAAAAGCAATCTGCAATTAACGATATTTTATTCAATAAATTGAATATTAATTTTACTATCAAAAAATATTTGAAATATGACAGAGATAGGGTAAAATTTAAAGAGGAAGAATAAAAAAAAATCAAAGAGGTAAAAAGAGAGATGAGAAAGAAAGGAAAGGTAATATGGTTAGTAGTTATGATGATAGCAGGAATAGTAATGATGATGTCATGCAGTAAAAAAGAGACACCGACAGGTAGTCAGCAGCCGGTAAACACCCCAACGCCAATAGGAGGGGGACAAGGCAAGATAGCATTTGTAAGTGAAAGAGATGGTAACTATGAAATCTATGTAATGGATGCAAATGGAAGCAATCAGATAAGGTTAACAAATAACAGCACTGATGATAATAATCCAGTGTGGTCGCCGGATGGGAGCAAGATAGCGTTTTTAAGTAATAGAGATAGTAACTATGAAATCTATGTAATGGATGCAAATGGAAGCAATCAGATAAGGTTAACAAATAACATCGCTTATGATTATAATCCAGTGTGGTCGCCAGATGGGAGCAAGATGGCGTTTTTAAGTGCTAGAGATGGTAACGAAGAAATCTATGTAATGGATGCAAATGGAAGCAATCAGATAAGGTTAACAAATAACAGCGATAATGATTATAATCCAGAGTGGTCACCAGATGGGAGCAAGATAGCGTTTTATAGTTATAGAGATGGTAACTATGAAATCTATGTAATGGATGCAGATGGAAGCAATCAGATAAGGTTAACAAATAACAGCGATAATGATTATAATCCAGAGTGGTCACCAGATGGGAGCAAGATAGCGTTTTATAGTTATAGAGATGGTAACGGAGAAATCTATGTAATGAATGCAGATGGAAGCAATCAGACAAATTTAACAAATAACAGCGGTTATGATAGGAATCCAGAGTGGTCGCCAGATGGGAGCAAGATAGCGTTTGTAAGTTATAGATATGATAACTATGAAATCTATGTAATGGATGCAGATGGAAGCAATCAGATAAGGTTAACAAATAACAGCAATAATGATGAATATCCAGTATGGTCGCCAGATGGGGGCAAGATAGCGTTTTATAGTAATAGAGATGGTAACGAAGAAATCTATGTAATGGATGCAAATGGAAGCAATCAGATAAATTTAACAAATAACAGCGATTATGATTGGATTTATAGATATTGCTGGAAATAGATAGAGCATTAAATTATTTATAGATTTTTCTGTGTCGCTGAGAGATAATTAAAAAGGGTTTATGCTATATTATGAGACACCTGTCAACAATGTTGTGTTTCCGAATCAAAGGATTTAACATTGAACAATTGATTCATGCCGTATGATTTGCCATTGAGTATAGGAATAGGATTTTTCCATTTACCTTGTTGAAGGCGTTCAATCTGCAAAAGCATATGAAAGAGGAACGAACGAGAATCAGAACCGGATGATAAGAAGGTTTATAAGCAAGGGGACAGATATAGGAAAAGTAACGAGAAAGACAGAGAGGGCAATACAAAATTGGATAAATAGTTACCCCGAAGCAATATTAAACTATAAAACATCCAATAATAATAATATAACAAGTCAATTTCTTACAAAAAAAACATGTGAAATTTTGGGTGTGGTACAATAAAACTTGCAATTTGCCGGACGCAAACACGAACCAGTAAAATATTGCAAAATTATTTTCATTTGATATAATATAAAGAAAAAAACATTTTATGATTAACCTATGGCAAAAACATTACTGAAAATATGTGGGATAACGAACGTAAAGGATGCTTTATTAGTTGAAAAACTTGGAGCAGACATAATAGGCATGATATTTGCAGAAAGCCCGAGGAAAATTACCGTTTCAAAGGCAGAAAAAATTTCAAATGCCCTTAAATTATCGACTAAAAAGGCAGGCATTTTTGTAAACGAAAAGGTAAATAAGGTAAACGAAGCAATAAAAATATTAAAATTAAATTACGTCCAGTTGCATGGCAATGAATCGCCTCAATACATAAAAAAAATAAAAGGTGCAAAAGTAATCAAAACGATAGCCATAAAAAACAGGAAACAGGTAATTAGAGATGTAAATAAATACAAAAATTCCGCTCATTTTTTGCTTTTTGATACTTTTGACGACAAGAAATCGGGCGGGACAGGGAAATCATTTAACTGGGGTGTAATAAAGGATGTTAAAATGCCATATTTTATTGCAGGGGGTATTGGAGTTCACAACGTAGAAGAAGTGGTTTTACGGATTGCCCCTTATGGCGTTGACGTAAATTCAAAAGTTGAAATTTATCCAGGTAAAAAAAGCGCAAAGAAATTGACGGCATTTTTTAATAAAATTATGACAATACGAAATTCAAGGTGAAAAACATGAACAACCCAGATAAACGCGGTTTTTTTGGAGAATTTGGCGGCAAGTTTGCACCAGAGACCCTTCGTTCAGTCATTGACGAACTTGAAACCGAATATAAAAAGGCAAGAAAAGAAAAAAAATTTAACGAAGAACTTAATTATTATTTAAAAAATTACGTAGGTCGTCCTACTCCACTTTATTATGCCGAACGACTTTCAAAAGAAATGGGCGCAAAGATATATTTAAAAAGAGAAGACCTGTGCCATACCGGCGCTCATAAAATAAACAACACTATGGGGCAGATTTTACTTGCAAAAAGAATGAAGAAAAAAAGGATAATAGCCGAAACGGGAGCAGGTCAGCATGGCGTTGCAGTTGCAACCGTTGCTGCCATGTTTGGTTTTGACTGTGACGTATACATGGGAGAGGAAGATACCCAAAGGCAGTCGTTAAATGTTTACAGGATGCGGATCCTTGGCGCAAACGTCATTCCGGTCACTTCCGGTTCAAGGACGCTAAAAGATGCGATGAACGAGGCAATAAGGGACTGGCTTAAAAACGTTGATACGACGTTTTATATCATTGGTTCTGTTGCAGGTTTTCATCCATATCCCATGATGGTAAGGGATTTTCAGTCAATAATTGGCATTGAAGCAAAAAAACAGGCCATGTATTTTGAAGGCAGATTACCTGATTACCTTATTGCATGCGTTGGCGGCGGTTCAAATTCGATAGGATTGTTTTATCCTTTTTTGAAATACAAAGACGTAAAAATGATAGGCGTTGAAGCCGGCGGAAAAGGACTGGATACAAAATATCATGCTGCCACGCTGTCAAAAGGCAGTATAGGAATATTACATGGTTCAAAATCATACGTGCTGCAGGATAAAAACGGGCAGATATCCGCCACTTATTCAATATCAGCGGGACTTGATTATCCCGGAGTTGGCCCTGAACATGCTTATTTAAAAAATACGGGCAGGGTTAAATACTTTGCTGTAACGGATAAAGAAGTCGTAAATGCCTTTTTTGACCTGACAAGACTGGAAGGCATAATGCCTGCACTTGAGTCCGCTCATGCCCTTGCTTATTTAAGAAAAATGAAATTTAAGAAAAATGATTTTGTCGTCGTAAATTTATCCGGCAGGGGGGATAAGGACGTCAATACGATATTAAATTTAAAGAAGACATGAGAGGATAATTATGGAAAATCGCATACAAAAAATTTTAAACGAAAAATCCAAAAAAGTGGTAATATATACGATGGCAGGATATCCGGACATGATAACTACGAAAAAACTTTTGCTTTCCCTGTCAAAAGCAGGAACATCTTTGATTGAACTTGGAATCCCGTTTTCGGACCCGATAGCAGACGGGCCGGTGATACAACATTCAGGAGAAGTCGCGTTAAAAAATGGCGTTACCCCCAAAAAAGCATTTGCTCTCGTTAAATCAATAAGAGGAAAAACAGATACTCCGATAGTCGTTATGACGTATTATAACGTTATTTTTAAATATGGAAAAGAAAAGTTCATAAAGGATGCCATTGAATCAGGCATTGACGGCGCGATTATTCCGGATTTACCCTTTGACGAAGAAACCGATTTATATGAACTTGCTAAAAAGTCCAATTTTTACGTTATTTATCTCGTTTCTCCTTCAAATACGCTGGACAGGGCAAAAAAAATTGTAGAGAAATCCATGGGATTCGTATATTATATTCTTTTAAAAGGAGTAACCGGCGCGCGGAAAAAAAATGAGTCGGATTTAAGAAATCTGATAACGTTAAGGAAACATACGAATAAACCATTTTTTGCAGGCTTTGGCATATCAAATACGAAACAGGCAGGAACGATTTTTAAATATGCCGACGGAGTAATAATAGGAAGTGCGTTTATTGACGAGATTTCCAGATATGTCAATACTCCGGATTTGTTGATAAAGAAATCGGAAGAATTCGTGAAAGGATACGTTTATGAAGCAGAAAAAGCTGCCAAAAAATAAGAAACAAAACGGTAAACAAAAAGAAACGTCGTCTGCAACGTCCAGATACATTTCAAAAATTATTAATATGGAAAAAGAAATCGGCATACTTGAAAAAGTAGCAGACATAACGAGCAGGGATTTTGATTTTAAGAAAATGCTTGATAAATTCCTGTCAATAACCATGGAAGCCGTTAATTCCGATGCGGCATCGCTTCTTCTGCTGGATAAAGTTTCCGGAATGCTGTATTTTGCAGTAACTAAGGGAAGTAAAGCAGAAAAATTAAAAAAATATAAACTGGCAATGGGGGAAGGCATTGTGGGCTGGGTTGCCCAGTCAGGAAGACCGATAATAACGCCCGATGCACAGAGCGACAGCCGGCATAATAAGCAGATAGGTAAAGAAATAGATTACATGGCACATAATATTTTATGCATACCAATAAAATTTGAGGATGAAGTTCTGGGAGTTATTGAGTTTCTGAATAAAAAATCAAACGAACCGTTTAACGAAGAGGACCTTAACATAATAAACGTATTCATGCCATACATTGCCGCAATCATTAAAAATGCCCAGTTGATGCTTGAAAATGAACAAAAAATAACGCGACTTGAACATTTAATAGAACTTACCAAGCACATAAATTCAACGCTTGAACTTAAAAAATTACTTGATAACATGTTAATCATATCAACGGACATGTTACAGGCAGAGGCAGGTTCCATATTATTACTTGACGAAGATAAAAACGAACTTATTTTTGCAGCAGCAACCGGCGAGAAAAAAGACAAATTAAAAGATATCAGAATCCCCGTTGGAGAGGGCATTGTCGGCTGGGTAGCAAGGGAAAATAAATCCGTCCTGGTAGCTAATGCACAGACAGACCCGCGGTTCTTCAAAAAAGTTGACCAGAAAACGGCATTTAAAACGACGTCCATAATTGCAGTCCCTCTTTTGACAAAAGATAAACTGATAGGAGTCGTGGAAGTTTTAAATAAAAAGGGCGGAAATCTTTTTAACGAAGAAGATAAGTCGCTTCTTGAAGCGTTTGCAAACCAGGCAGCAGTTGCAATAGAAAATGCAAAATTATACGAAAATCTGAATAACATGTTTTTAAACACCGTAAAATCCCTTTCGGCAGCAATAGAAACAAAGGACATATACACGCGCGGCCATTCTGAACGGGTTACGAAGATCAGCGAACTTATTGCAAAAGAACTTGGACTGCCGGACAATGACATAAAGGATTTAAGGCTGGCGGGGCTTCTTCATGACATAGGCAAAATAGGCATAGACGAAAGCATTCTAAGAAAGCCGGGTAAACTCACAAATGCCGAATTTCAGGAAATAAAAAAACATCCGGTTTTTGCCGCCAATATTCTCGAAACGATACCGCAGATGAAAGAAATCATACCTGCAATCAGGCATCATCATGAGAGATACGATGGAAACGGTTACCCAGACGGGTTAAAGGATAACGACATTCCTTATTTTGCAAGAATTTTAAGCGTAGCAGATACGTTTGATGCAATGTCGTCTGACAGACCATACAGGGCTCCATTGCCTTTTGACATGTGCCTGCTTGAAATAAAAAAGTGTTCAGGCACGCAGTTTGACCCTGAAATTTCAGATGCGGCTTTAAAAGCTTTAAAAAAATATTTTACGTCAGAAAAAAATACAAAAAAAGAAAAGGAAAATTAAATGGCATGGTTCCATAGACCAAAATATACCATAATTAAAAAGACCCAGGATAAAAAAGACGTTAAAATTCCGGAAGGAATGTGGGTGAAGTGTGAAAAATGCGTTGCCATAATATTGAAAAAGGAACTGGAAGATAATTTAAATGTTTGTCCGAAATGTAATTATCACAACAGAATAGGTGCAAAAAAGCGCATAGAGATAATGGTTGATCAGGGGACGTTCATACCTATGTTTGAAGAGATAAGAACGGTGGATTTTCTTAATTTTCCCGACTATAAGGAAAAACTTGAAAAGGCAATGAAAAAAACTTCTTTAACTGAAGCGGTATTAACGGGGACCGGAAAAATAAACAACCTTGACATTGCACTGTCGGTTACTGATTTTTCTTTTATGGGTGGTTCGCTTGGTTCCGTAGTGGGTGAACGAATGAAACTTACGATAGAACATGCAATAAGCAAAAAAATTCCTTTTATAGCCGTATCTGCTTCCGGTGGCGGAGCGAGGATGCATGAAGGCATCATGTCGTTGATGCAAATGGCAAAAATATCGGCTGCCCTTGCAAAATTATCCGAAGCAGGTCTTCCATACGTTTCCGTTTTAACTGACCCGACCGGCGGCGGCGTTACTGCATCGTTTGCAATGCTCGGCGATCTGAACATAGCAGAACCGGGTGCCCAGATAATGTTCGCAGGACCAAGGGTAATTGAACAAACGATAAAGCAAAAACTACCGGAAGGATTCCAGCGGTCTGAATTCCTTCTTGAACACGGCATGCTGGACATGATAGTGAACAGGAAAGACATGAAAGATACTATTTACAGAATATTATCCGACCTGATAAAAAACAAAAATTACGATGATAAAAAACCAAAATGACGATATACGTGATTATCTGCAAGGTTTAAATGAATTTAAATTTGATTTTTCCCTGGATAGAGTAAAAAACGTCTTAAATTATTTTCATAATCCCCAGAATGACTTTAAGGTAATTCATGTTACGGGGTCAAACGGCAAAGGGTCGGTTGCACATTTTCTTTCGTCAACGTTAAAAGAGGCTGGTTATAAAACCGGATTATATACTTCTCCGCATCTTCTGGACGTTAGGGAAAGAATCGTGATTGACGGCAGAATGATTGACAAAAAAAATTTTTCAAACGTCGTTTTGCAACTGAAAAATTTAATTGAAAGTAAAAAAATAAAACTAACCTATTTTGAGTTCCTGACGGTCGTTGCTTTTATCGTATTTAAAAAATCCGGCGTTTCGGTTGCAATCGTTGAGGCCGGACTTGGCGGAAGATTTGATGCTACGAACGTAAAATACGAACGCAAAATGTTAAGCATCATAACGTCCATAGACCTTGAACATACGAATTATCTCGGACGGACGAAAAAATTAATACTTCTGGAAAAAGAAAAAATAATAGGTAGCGGAATTGCGGTTTGCAACGTTAAAGGCAAAAAACTTAGAGAAACGCTTCTGCAATTGCATAAAGGAAAAATATTTTTCCCGGAAGATTTTTTTAGAATCATGGAAATAAATCAAAACAAAAAATTTCTTGAACTGCTGGTAAAAAGTAAGACGAACGTTGCTTTTAAAATCAGGACTTACATGACAGAACCCGTTCAGGCAGAAAACGTATTGACCGTCCTGGCTTCTCTTTACGTTCTGAAAAAAAGAAAATTAATAAACGTCTCACGGGAAAACGTAATAAAAGGGATTAGAAAAACGATAATACCAGGCAGGTTTACCAGACATAAAAAAGGTTATTATTTAAGCGTAAGCCATAATCCCGCAGCAATTAAGGAAATGTTAAAAGCAGCGGAAACAGCGGCTGATAACAAGAGAATCGTATACATTTATTCGTCATTAAAAGACAAAAACGTTCGTAAGATTTTTGACATTTTATCAGGGAAAAAAAACATTTACGTGATATTAACGACAATTGACAATGAAAGGGCAATAAGTATTGAAAAACTTAGAAAAACTATTGTAAAATATGACATAAAATATAAAATTGAGCCGGATAATTTAAAGGCGCTGGAACTGGCATATAAATTAAAAAAAGATGGTATAATAATAATCGGCGGTTCTTTTTATCTTGTAAACAGGTTTTTATGAAAAAGTAATTTTAAAATTATGTAAACGTTTGTTGCCGGGACGCGGCTTGCACGCGACTTTAACCAGTATGAAAATTAATTTACGATGCATGACTACATGAGCCGCACGGCTCAGAGACGCACCCAAAGGGGCTTCTCTATTGAAATAAATTTGATGCGAAAAACCCGGGAGGTTTCAATGTTCATAGTAGACGACGTAAAAGTAATTTTTAAAAGAGACCCTGCGGCAAGAAACATTATAGAGGTCCTTTTTATGTATCCTGGGCTTCACGCAATAATCTTACACAGGATAGCTCATTTTTTATGGTGGATTAAGGTCCCTTTTATTCCAAGAATGATATCTGCTTTTTCCAGATTTCTGACGGGAATTGAGATACACCCTGGTGCAAAAATCGGTAACAGATTTTTTATTGACCATGGCATGGGCGTCGTCATAGGCGAAACGACTGAAATAGGTGACGACGTACTGCTGTATCAGGGAGTAACGCTGGGCGGAACCGGAAAGGAAAAAGGAAAAAGGCATCCTACCCTTGGCAACGAAATCGTAGTTGGTGCAGGAGCGAAGATACTTGGTCCTGTAAAGATCGGGAATAACTGCAAAATCGGTGCCGGTTCCGTCGTGATAAATGACGTGCCCGACGACTCTACTGTCGTTGGCGTTCCCGGAAGAATCGTAAGAATAAAAGGAGAAAAACATCCAGAGGACCAGCTGTTGCACGGAAATTTACCCGATATAGAAAAAATTGAATTAAAAAAATTTTATAACAAAGTAAAAGAACTCGAAAAAATCGTAAGAAATAAGAAAAAAAAGAAATAATTTCTGGAGATAACATGTCTTACGTTCCCGGGAAAATAAAAGAAAAAGCGGATAAATTAAAAAAAGAGATAGAATATCATAATAAAAAATATTACGTTGATGCAGAACCGGAAATTTCCGATTATGAATACGACATGTTAATGAAAGAACTGATTGAACTGGAAGAAAAATATCCGGAACTAAAAACTCCGGATTCCCCCACGCAACGGGTTGGCGGTGAACCGCTTAAAGAATTTAGGACAATAGAACATTCCACGCCCATGCAATCTCTCGATAATACTTATTCAGAAGAAGAACTGCTTGAATTTGACAAAAGAATTAAAAAGATAACCGATGAATATTCATACGTCGTTGAACTAAAAATAGACGGGGTTGCCGTTGCTTTAAGATACAAAAATTCATTGTTGGACGTGGCTATAACGAGAGGCGATGGTGAAAGAGGCGATGACGTAACGGAAAACGTAAAAACAATAAGGCAGATTCCGTTAAGGGTTGAAAGCGACGACATGTTTTTCAGGGATTTTGAAGTGCGAGGCGAGGTTTATCTTTCAAAAAAACAGTTTGAAGCAATAAACGAAGAAAGAGAAAAAGAAGGAGAACCATTATTTGCAAATCCCCGAAATGCAACGGCAGGTTCTCTTAAACTATTAGACCCAAAAGTTGTTGCAAAAAGGAGATTAAACATATTCGTTTATTATCTTATAAATCCTGCAAAATATGGCATAAATACGCAATTTGAAGTTCTTGAAAAATTGAAAAAAATCGGATTTCCGGTAAGTGAACACAGTAAAAAAGTTGATTCAATAAAAGAGGTCATTGAGTATTGCAATTTCTGGGAGAAAAAAAGGTATGATCTGCCATACGTCATAGATGGCATGGTAATCAAGGTAAATGAATTTTCAAAGCAGGAAATTCTTGGTTCTACCGGAAAAAGTCCGAGATGGGCAATTGCCTATAAATTTAAGGCAGAGCAGGCGAAAACGCGGTTAAAATCCATCATCGTCCAGGTTGGCAGAACGGGAGTCTTAACTCCGGTTGCAGAACTGGAACCGGTGCATCTTTCAGGGACCACCGTTAAAAGGGCTACCCTTCATAACGAAGAAGAAATAGAAAAAAAAGACATCCGTATAGGCGACGTTGTTTTTGTGGAAAAAGCAGGAGAAATAATACCTGAGGTAACGGGTGTAGACCTAAAAGCAAGGACGGGAAACGAGAGGAAATTTAAAATGCCCAGAACCTGTCCTGTATGCGGGGGTGAGACGGTAAAATATGAAGGTGAAGTAGCAACGCGTTGCATAAACGTAAAATGTCGTGCACAACTTGAAGGTTCTTTGATACATTTTGCTTCAAGGGATGCGATGAATATTAACGGACTCGGTAAAGCAATCGTAAAACAGATAGTTGACAATAAATTAGTATCTGATTACGGGGATTTATATTTTCTTGAAGTGCCGGTTTTAGCCAAACTTGAAAGGATGGGGGAAAAATCGGCAAAAAATCTGGTGGATGAAATAATTGCGAGCAAAGACAGAGATCTTGAAAATCTGATATATGGGATGGGAATAAGAAATGTGGGAAAACATACGGCTGAGATACTTGCGGAAAAATTTAATTCCCTTGACAAACTTTCGTCTGCAGCGATGGAAGAATTAAACGACATTCATGAGATCGGCACCGTCGTTGCACAATCAATATCGGATTTTTTTAAGAGGAAAGAAACAAAAGAAGTAATTATAAAATTCAAAAAAGCCGGCGTAAACATGAAAAGAAAGAAAAAAATAGTAAAAAACGTACTGGACGGTAAAATTTTTATTTTTACGGGGGAAATGGAAAAGTATTCGAGAAGCGAAGCCAGTAACGTAGTAAAGTCCCTTGGCGGCAGGGTGACGACGACAATAAGTAAAAACGTAGATTATGTCGTTGTCGGCAGGGACCCTGGGTCCAAACTTGACAAAGCCGTAAAATTGGGATTAAAAATCATTGATGAAAAAGAGTTCTTGAAAATGATCGGCAGTTAAATGAACATAAAAGAATTGATTGTTTATGAAGACGAAAATATAATTGCGTTAAACAAACCATCCGGTATTCTTGTTATCCCAGACAGATTTGACAAAAATAGAGAAAATCTTTATGACGCATTAAAGGAAGTTTATGAAGACGTTTACGTAATACATCGTATTGATAGGGGGACTTCGGGGATAATTTTATTTGCAAAAAATTCAGACGTTCACAGAAATTTAAGCATGCTGTGGGAAAAAGGCAAAGTCCGGAAGACCTATTATGCTCTTGTCCACGGAAAGTTTTTCCGTAAACGCGGCAGAATAAACAGTCCAATAGGACGTCTGAAAAAGAAAAAAGGGATTATGACCATTGACCGTAAAAACGGGAAGAAGTCCATTACGGAATATGAAGTTATAAAAACAATAAAAAATTTTTCTTTTCTGGAAATAACGCCGCATACCGGCAGGACTCATCAGATACGCGTTCATCTTGCTTCAATAGGACATCCGGTTGCCGGGGACGTTTTATATAACAGAATTGAAGCAACGGGAAAAGAAACTTTTACTGATGATTGTTCGCGGCTCTGCCTGCATGCATATAGTATTGAATTTTTTTATGAAGCGGCAGGAAAGAAAATACAAATTACGGCTCCATTACCGGAAGAAATCCTGCGGTATGTAAAAGAAGCCGGCTTAAAATGAAATCTATATTTTTTTTTACCGGACAGGAGTGGAAATCAATCCCATAACTGCCTTAACTTGCATTTTTTATTATAAAATGGCTGCATAGAACATTAGATTATTGCAAATTTAAGGTTTATTTGTTAAAATAATACAAATAAATTAAAGGAGAAAATAATAATGAAAAGAACGTTGAAAACGCTTTCGTTAGTATTCTTTATGGCTGTAATTGTTGTTTTAAGTTCCTGTATTAAGGCAAACAATCAGGCGAACGTCTCGCTTCGCGTGGCATTCTGGGGAGACGTAAAAGAAATAGAAATAATAAAAAAAAGCGTGGCAAGATTTGAAAAAGAAAACCCGGACATAAAAGTAAAACTGGAACGTCTTCCTGCCGGTGACCCTTATACAGAAAAAATATTGACGATGATAGCAGGTGGAAATCCCGTTGACATTATGTTTTGCAATGCAGAGAGATTTTATAATTATGCTGCAAGAGGCATACTGCTGCCTTTGAATGATTTTGTTAAAAAATATAATTTCCCGATAGACAAATTTTACAAACGCATAGTTCAGAAATTTTCAATAGGAGACAATCTTTACGTCCTGCCGAGAGACATAGCCCCGGTTTGTGTCGTTTTTTACAACAAGCATCTTTTTGATGAAGCAGGCCTTGCGTATCCAACGAACGACTGGACGTGGGATGACCTCGTGCGTTACGGGCAGGCACTAACTAAGAAAAATCCGGACGGTTCGATGACATTTGGATTTGCCGATGACTGGTCAATATGGGACGCGTTTGTTTTGTCAAAAGGAGGTAAATACGTAGACGATTTAAAAAATCCAAAGAAATGTCTGCTTGACAGCAAAGAATCCATGGAAGGGCTCCAATTCAGACAGGATCTGATTTATAAACATAAAATTATGCCGTCTCCGTCACAATTGACGGCGATGGGAGGCGTTGGTTCTGCCGACATGTTCATGCAGGGAAAGGTTGCCATGTTTTTTTCCGGAATCTGGAAGACGCCTTTTTTCAGGGAAATAAAAAAATTTGACTGGGACTGCGTTATTTTTCCAAAACCCAAAGACGGTAGAAATGGATTCTTATGCAGCGGCGGCGGCTATGCAATATTAAGGACTACAAAATACCCTGAAGAATCCTGGAAACTTCTTACTTTTTTGTCAGGAGTGGAAGGACAAAAAGACCTGGCAAGGACAGGACTTGCACAGCCGGCAATCGTGGAAATTGCAAAATCAAAGGATTTTCTTGACGGCAAACCGCCAAAATCAAAGGATTTTTTACTTACTGCAGCAGATATGGGCGACTTTATGCCTGACAGTTTGAAATGGGAAGAAGCATTAAGTTCTTATTGGTATCCGGCGCTTGATAAAATATGGGCAAACGAAAAAAAACCTGTAGAAGTCGTCCCTGATGCCGTAAAAAAAATAAATAAATTGCTTGCAGAAGAAAAGAAAACGAAATAATTTAACAACTCATAGATTTATTGGAACAGCATTCAGAAAACCCCAAACTTTAGTTTGGGGAATAAAATATCTCAGTGAGATATTTTATGAATGCACACATTAAAAATGTTTTATCTACTTTGCAAAGAGGGTTCCAAGGGAGCTGCGGAATATCACTGATATTCCTCGTCCCTTGGTCAATCAACGAAGTTGATTGAATTTTTTGTGGGAGCCTCGGGCTTTAGCCCGAGGGGGTTCCACTGCCAGCCGGTAAACTTAATGGAAAATTACAAGTGTAAAATGCCGGATACCTTATGAGAGAGTAGAGAGTAGAAAAACAAAGAATGCGATGTATTTATCAATCCTTCCGTTGTATTTGATGTCTAACCAACCAAAAACTTTACAAAAGGAATTATATGAAATCTGTATTTTTTACCGGACAGGAGAGATTCCCAATCCGTTTCCCGATACAATAAAAAATAATGTTTTTTTTATCCGGATTTGATATAATGTAAAAACAATATTTTATAGGGAGTATACATGAGCGAGTATCTGGCAATTATAGCAGTTGCAGAGGCAATATTTATTTTTTTCCTTTTGTTTTTGCTTATATTCAGGTTTAAATCTGAAGTTAAGGAAAAAAAGCAGGAATCCGGATGGAATCATGAACAAAAGAAAAGCAATAGAATACAAATAACAAATATTGCACTTGAAGATGTAAACAAATGGGAAAATCCCCAGATAAAATTGTGGCTTGCAAATCCAATAGGAATCGGGAGAAGAGTGGATGATAAGCAGTTCCCTCTGGAAGGAAAAGTTATTGACCCACCGACAATTGGTTCCGTAAAAATTTTTGTTTTATTGTCAGAAACGGAAAAATGGTATCAGGGGCAGTATCCTTTAAATAGTAAAGGTGAATGGAAGGGGTTGATATATTTATCAATAGGTGAAGGGCAGGATATTAAAAAAATAATAAGAATAGAATTATACGACGGGATATCGGATAATTCCAATCTGCTGGATACAAAAGATGTTATTATTGAATAAAGACGCTTGATGAGAACGTCTGTTGTTAAGTCGTTACAGCATTGCCACCCGGTAAACTTAATGGAAGGATTTTTGCGTTTTTTCGTAATTATAAAAAAATCAATCAACATTATTGAATGACTATGGGACGAGGAATACCGGTGATATTCCGCAGCGCCCCTGGAACTCTCTCGGCAAAGTAAGTGAGACCCCCTCGGGCTAAAGCCCGAAGCTCCCACAAAAAATTCAATCAATTTGTCCCGTAGAAATTCTCTTTACGGGACTTCGTTGATTGACCAGGGGACGAGGAATACCAGTGATATTCCGCAGCGCCCCTGGAACCCTCCTGGCAAAGTAGATAAAACTTTGATTTATATTCCAATAAATTGTTTACTTGCTTCCATAAGATTTTAGTTTACCTGCTTTTCGCGGCGGACGCAAACACCCCTTATTTACAATTATATCCATGTCTCACGGTAATGCTTGTCCTTATACTGCTTTCTGTAACTTATTGCAATGCATTCATCAAAAAATGCAATCAGACCTTCCATTTTTATTGATGTCTACACAATCGAAAGTTTCAATAAAGCATATATTTTGAAATGGAATATATGAAATCTATATTTTTTTGCCGGACAGGAGCGGCATGCTTTATATAATCAGCCCATTTCAGACCTTCAAAATCAATCCCGTAACCGCATCATCATCACAAGGAAGGCATGATTAAATCCCATTGAATTTTTACCAGGGTTTCTTGTTTTGTCCATTGCCATCAGGAAAACTTAATGGAATATTACAGATGCCAAATGCCTTGATGAGAGAATATAAAGTGGAAAATAGAGAGTAGAAAAACAAAAACTGCAATGCAATAATTCAACCGGCGATAGGCAATAAAAAAAGATAAGTAAAAACAAAACTTAATGTAAATATCAATTATAAGTACCCGATAATTAACGATTAAAAATTACAGGACTTTCAAAAGATAGCAGATAAGAGACTCCGGCTTTAACCCGTAGTCCGGTCGTTACAAATAAAATATTTAATGCCGGTTATAGACGTTTTTGACGGATGTCGACGGTGAACGTCGACAATCGGCATTATTTTTTTGAATATACGCATCCGCAGTAATTCTGTCTGTATAAATTGTATTTCTTTGACAACTCTATTGATTTTTTAAATCCGTCTTTTTTTTTGAAATTTGATTCATAATATTTTAATCCGTAATTTTCTGCAATTTTTTTTCCAATGTTGTTTATCAAATTCACATTTTTATGTGGCGATATAGTAAGCGTCGTAGCAAAAGTTTCTATTCCAAGTTCCCTTGCTTTTTCTGCCGTTTTTTCAAGGCGTAATTTAAAACATTCAGTGCATCTTGCACCGCCTTCTTTCTCGCCGGCAAGGATATCACATCTTTTTTTCCATTCGGAAACATCATAGGAAACATCCATGATATTTTCCACGTTTGTTTCTTTTGCGAGTTTTATCATATCTGCAAAACGTGCTTTATATTCATCCTCGGGATGGACGTTTGGATTATAAAAATAAGTAATGACATAGAAACCTTCGCCTCTTAAAACATTAATGCAATGAGTTGCATCCGGAGCACAGCAGACGTTTAATAAAATTTTTTCCATTTTTTTATCCTTTTTTTAATTATGACAAAAAATTTTTAAAAACTTGACATTGTTGATTCCTTATGCTATATATATAGTATAAAGAGCCCTTTTGAAACATCGGGCTTTGGGAGAGACGGCAGGATTCAGTAACAGCAATCCAATGATGAGGGTCTCTCCCATTTTTTATTCATAAATTTCATCAAACCCAAAAAACAAAAAATATAAATTGATTTTTTTAAAAACATATATATAATAACATAAAATAAAATATAAAAGGTGAAAAATAACAGGATGAATAAAACAGACAATAATTCCGTAGGAATAGTTATACCGCAATTTTTTACTTTTGCAGAACCTCCCGATGAAATGATGCTGGAAAGTGGTAGAAAATTAGGCCCTATTACTTTATGCTATGAGACATACGGACAATTAAACAAAAAGAAAAATAACGCGGTCCTGATATTACACGCTCTTTCAGGAAGCGCTCATGTAGCGGGCTATCATTCCCCCGACGACAAAGATATCGGATGGTGGGACGTTATGGTAGGACCCGGAAAGGCAATGGATACAAATAAATATTTCATTATCTGCTCAAACATCATTGGCAGTTGTTATGGCTCAACCGGACCTTCATCTACAAATCCTGCGACGGGTAAACCTTATGGCCTTGATTTTCCCGTCATAACGGTTCATGATATGGTGAGGGCACAAAAAAAACTTCTGGATTATCTCGGCATTTCAAAACTCGCGACCGTTATAGGCGGTTCCATGGGCGGCATGCAGGCACTCGACTGGTGCTTGCAGTTCCCGGACGTCCCGGAGTCCGCAGTAATAATTGCATCATGTGCAGAGCAATCTGCACAGGAAATTGCTTTTGATGCGGTGGGCAGAAATGCCATCATTAATGATCCTGACTGGAGAAACGGCTGCTATTATGGTGAAAATAAAAAATTGACAGGGCTTGCAATTGCACGAATGATCGCACACTTAACATATTTAAGCGAAGAAGGAATGGATAAAAAATTCGGCAGAAAACTGCAGTATTCAAATAAATCGTATAGTTACAGGATAATCAATACTGAAAAAGATCCGACCCGGGATGATTTTGAAAATAAATTTGAGCGTGAATTTGCAGTTGAAAGTTATCTTTCCCATCAGGGTAAAAAATTTGTCGACAGATTTGATTCAAATTCATATTTATACATAACAAAAGCAATGGATTATTTTGACGTTGCTGAAAAATATGGCAACGGCTCATTGATAAAAGCGTTAAAAAGGATAGAAGCAGAAATCCTTTTAATTTCTTTTACGTCCGACTGGCTTTATTCACCGCCACAGGCCAAATCAATAGTAGAAGCGCTGCGGATAAACAATAAAGACGTTTCATATCTGGAAATAGAATCGCAATACGGACACGATGCTTTTTTACTTGATAAAAAAAGTTTAACGGAAAATAAAATTTTAACTCAGGCAATAAAAAATTTTCTTTCTCACGCAAAAATAGAGTAACAATATTCCGGAGATTACATGTACAGGGACATTTATTTAAGAAACGTTTACGAACAGATAATAAATTTAATAGAAAATAATTCGCACGTCCTTGATCTTGGATGCGGGAATGGCGAATTGCTTGATTTATTGTGGGAAGAAAAAAAGGTCTATGGTCTTGGCATTGATATCGGCACTGACGAAGTTTTAAACTGCATAAAAAAAGGCGTTTCAGTAATACAGGAAGACATTGATGAAAGTCTGGAAAAGATAAAAGACGAATCGTATGATTGTGTTATACTTTCAGAAACGCTTCAGGCAGTTAAAAGACCTGATTATGTGTTAAAACAGATAATCAGGATAGGAAAAATAGCCATTGTAACGTTTCCAAATTTTGCGTCGCTGAATTTAAGATTAAAATTTTTTTTTACGGGTAAAATGCCGAAAAGTTCTGCATTGCCTTTTGAATGGTATAATACCCCCAACATTCATCTTTTAACCATAAAAGATTTTAAGGAGTTCTGTAAAAAGAACGAAATAAATATAAAAAAAGAAATATATTTTTCAGGCAAAGGGAAAAAAATGAATGTTTTTTTTAATTTGGAAAATTTATTTGCCGACGAAGGTTTGTTCGTTTTACAAAAATCGAATACAATAAACAATAAAACCGTCGGTCAAAATAACAAGACGTAATAATAAATGCACGATAAAAAAGTTCTATGAAAAATTGAAAATATGAGACAAAAAATTTAGTAACGAGGTTCGTAATTGATTTTTTAAAAAGGCGGTTGGAGAACGTTTCCAGTTTTTGTTTTTTGAAGATTTTTGTGCAAAAAGGTTACGGCGGATTAAAAGATTTTTTGATTTTCCCTGACAAATGGAAAAGTTGTCAAAAAATTTACAGGGGTGAAAAATGAAAGGCATAATTCTGGCAGGTGGACTTGGAACCCGTCTTTATCCTTTAACGCGGATAACAAATAAGCATTTGTTGCCGGTGTATGACAAACCAATGATTTTTTATCCGATTGAGATGATGGTAAAGGCAGGCATAAATGATATAATGATAGTAACAGGAGGGAATAATTCCGGTGATTTTTTGCGCCTGCTTGGCAACGGTAAGGAATTTGGTTTAAAACGCATGCATTATAGTTATCAGGAAGGCGAAGGCGGCATAGCGGATGCATTAAAATTATGCGAAGAGTTTGTAGGTAAAGATAAAATGGTCGTAGCCCTTGGAGATAACATAATAGAAAAAAACATAATAGAAAACGTAAAAACCTTCAGAAAACAAAAAAAAGGTGCGAGGATATTGTTAAAAGAAGTATCAAATCCCAGTGCATATGGTGTTGTGGAAATCAAAAACGGTAAAATAAAAAGAATCGTGGAAAAACCTGAAAATCCTAAATCAAACTATGCAGTTGTAGGAATCTATTTTTATCAGGCAGACGTTTTTGACGTTATAAGGCGACTTAAACCGTCAAACCGCGGAGAACTGGAAATTACGGACGTTAACAACGTTTATTTGAAAAAAGGACAACTTGCATATGATTTTCTTGACGGGTGGTGGTATGATTGCGGAGAATCAAAAGATGCTCTTTTAACTGCCAATAATTACGTAAAAAAGTTTGGCGCAAATAACGTTTGAAAAGATGCTTTCTGATTATGCCGGCCAGATGCGTTGATAAAATGCGTTAATAAAAATGTATTTAGCGTCTTTAACGAATGTTAAAAAAATGGAGGAAAACATGATACATGAAGTAAAGATAAAAAGGTTGACGGTTCATTGTGACGAGCGCGGCCGTCTTGCTGAAATCATCAGAAAAGACGACGATATTTTTGAAAAATTCGGGCAGGTATACATGACCACGGTTTATCCCGGGGTCGTTAAGGGCTGGCATTACCATAAAAAACAAACCGATAATTTCTGTTGTGTAAAAGGGATGATAAAATTAGTACTTTATGATGCAAGGAAAAATTCCAAAACTTATGGAGAAATTAACGAATTTTTTATAGGGGAACATAATCAGCTCGTCGTTCAGATTCCACGACTTGTATATCATGGATTTAAAGGCATATCAGAAACGGAAGCAATCGTTATAAATACGATAACGGAAGTATACGACGGCAAAAACCCCGATGAATTCAGGATGCCTGCGCATACAAAGAAAATTCCTTACGACTGGAGCAGAAAGGACAGATAAATGAAAATTTTATTAACCGGCGGTGCAGGATTTATCGGCATCAATTTTATTAATTATGTTCTTACAAATCATGCCGATTATTTCATAACCGTTTTTGATGCAATGGATTATTCTTCCAATCCGGAAGCAATAGAACAATTTAAAAAATTCAGAAATTTTGATTTTATAAAAGGAGACATAAGAGATTATGCCCATGTAAACAAAGTTATGAAAAAAGTAAATGTCGTCATAAATTTTGCGGCAGAAACGCACGTTGACAGGTCCATTATGACTCCAACGATATTTTTTGACACTAACGTAAAAGGCGTGGTTAATCTTCTAAACGCTGCGTTAGAAAATAAAATAGACAGATTCATACAAATTTCAACAGATGAAGTATATGGAAGCATTGATAAAGGTCGTTCAAAAGAAACCGATGTGCTGAATCCAACAAGCCCTTATTCATCTTCAAAGGCAGCAGCCGATTTAATAGTACTTTCGTATCATAAGACTTTTGGATTGCCCGCCATAATAACACGCAGTTCAAATAATTTTGGCCCCTATCAGTATCCGGAAAAATTCATGCCTCTTTTTATCACGAATGCGATTCAAAACCAGAAATTGCCTTTGTATGGTGACGGTAAAAACGTCAGGAACTGGATTTATGTAGAAGATAATTGTCGTGGCATAGATATCGCACTTCACAAGGGGAAACCAGGCGGGATTTATAACATCGGCGGGGACGTAGAGATAAAAAACGTTGAAGTTGTAGATTGTATTTTAAATATCATGGGAAAAGGGACGAATTTAATTCAACGCGTGAAAGACAGACCGGCCCATGACAAAAGATATGCGCTTGATTCAGGCAAAATAAAAAAACTTGGATGGAAAAATGAATTTAATTTTAAGGAGGCGTTAAGAAAAACGATTGATTGGTACGTTGAAAACAAAGACTGGTGGCATAAACGTAAAAGTAAATCATTTAAGAAATATTACGATAATTGGTATAAAAAACAAAGGGGGTTAAAATGAGAATTTTAGTTTTTGGCGGGACAGGATTACTTGGCACGGACATCGTTAAAATTTTAAAGGAAGGCAATGACGTAATTGCACTTGGCAGTGCAGACGTTGACGTCTCAAAACTCGATACCGTCATGCACTCAATAGACATGCATAAACCGGATCTCGTTATAAATTGCGCTGCTATTTCTGACGTGGATAAATGTGAAGAAAACGTAGAATTATCTTACAAGGTTAATGCAATTGGACCAAAGAATGTCGCAATCTGTTGTAATAAAATAAAATCCAGACTGTTGCACATAAGTACTGATTATGTTTTTGACGGAAATAAAAATTCACCTTATACGGAATTTGACGAACCAAACCCCATCAGCATTTATGGCAGGACAAAACTGGTGGGTGAAGAATTTATAAAAATGATATCGTCAAATTTTCTTATAATCCGCACGGCGTGGCTTTTTGGAGAACGCAGAAATCATTTTGTGGATTACGTCATAAAATCTTTATACAACGGTGATGAAATAATAGCGGTGAAAGACATGACGTCTTCTCCTACTTTTTCTTATGATGTAGCCGAGATGATAAAAGAATTGATAGAAACGAACGAAGTGGGGGTTTTTCACATCTGTAATAAAGGATACTGCTCAAGGGTGGAACTGGTTGAAGAAATAGAAAAAATAACAAAAAAGCATACAAACGTAACCGTTGTCAATCAAAGTCAGTGGAAACGTCCTGCAAAAAGACCGATTTTTTCTGCACTTCGCAATTATCATCTGGAACTTATAGATAAGGATAATATACCGGGCTGGCGTGATGCTTTAAAAAGATACATAAAATATAAATTTAAAAGTTGATAATTTACGGATAAGGAGGAAAAATTGAAGATATTAGTAACGGGTGGCGCTGGTTTTATTGGAGCAAACATTGCAAAGAAATTCCTTGACAAAGGTTGTGAGGTGTTCGTATTTGACAATCTTTCACGACGCGGAACGGAATGGAATTTAAAATGGTTAAAGCAGAATAAAAATTTAAAATTCGTACATGGCGACATAAGGAAGTATGATGAAATAAAGGAAGTTTTCAGAAAAAACGGTGATTTTGAAATCGTCTTTCATTTAGCGGCACAGGTTGCAGTTACGACTTCTGTCATAAATCCAAGAGAAGATTTTGAGATAAATGCACTCGGCACTTTTAATTTACTTGAGGCAATAAGAGAGACGAAGTCTAACCCCGTAATTTTGTATTCATCAACGAATAAAGTATATGGCGGTATGACGGACATAAAAATTATAAAGAAAAAAAACAAATATGCTTACAGGGACTATCCACAAGGCATTTCAGAAGAAAGAATCCTTGATTTTCATTCTCCATATGGATGTTCAAAAGGAACAGCCGACCAGTATATGATTGATTACGCACGAATCTATAATTTAAAAACGGTGGTTTTCAGGCAGTCATGCATTTATGGTTACAGACAGTTTGGCATAGAAGACCAGGGCTGGGTTGCCTGGTTTACGATTGCAGCGATGTTAAATAAACAGATAACCCTTTATGGAGACGGGATGCAGGTCAGGGACGTTTTATTCATAGACGATCTGATCAATGCTTATGAACTTGCAATCAAGAACATTTCAAAAGTAAAGGGTCAGGCTTTTAACATAGGCGGAGGACCAAAAAATACGATGTCATTACTTGAATTAATTTCTTTTCTTGAAAAGTTTTTTAACAAAAAAATACCGATTAAATTTTCTGACTGGCGGCCTGGAGACCAGCCGGTTTTTATCTGTAACATTAATAAAGCCAAAAAACTACTTAAATGGGAGCCGAAAATATCACCGCAGAAAGGCGTTAAAATGCTATATGAGTGGGTAAAAAATAACGAAGAATTATTTACTGATTTATAAAAAAATGAAAATACTTTTTATTTCCCATAGTTCAGTTTTAAAATTTCACCAGCAAAAACTTTTAATACTCGCGGAAAAATATCACCATAATATAACCCTGGTTACGCCGCCTTACTGGTTGGAAGGGGGCGTAAAAATTGCTGCTTTTACCGGGCATAAAGAGATAAATTATTTAATAGGCAAAACCTTTATGTTTGACAGAAGATTTTTTCATTTTTATTATAATCCTGACGAGATAATCGGAAAAGTAAACCCGGATATAGTTCATATAGAAGAAGAACCTTTTACTCCTGTTTGCCGGGAATTTGTGGGAGCAGCCAAAAAAAGAAACAAAAGGGTTGTTTTTTTTACGTGGGAAAATATAGAACGGAAATATAATCCGTTATATTCAATTTGTGAAAGATATAATTTAAAGAATAGTGATGCAGCAGTTGCCGGTAATCTTGAAGCAAAAGAACTTCTTATAAAAAAGGGATTTTTAAGGGACGTTGAAGTTATTCCACAATACGGGATAAATACCGAAGAATTTTTAGATAAGGATTTTCATAAAAGTAAAGAAAAGTATAACATCGTTTATATAGGAAGGTTAACGAAAGAAAAGGGCATAGATATTTTACTTGAAGGAATTTGTAATATTCAGAATGTAAAATTACATATTGCAGGCACAGGCAACCTGCTGCAGGAGATAAAACAAAAGATAGAAAAATTAAACGTTCAGGATAAGGTTATTTTTCATTCATACGTAGTGAGGGAAAAAATACCTGAATTTCTTAATAAAATGGACATACTGGTATTACCATCGATTACAACTCCGGACTGGAAAGAACAGTTTGGCAGGGTCCTAATAGAAGCATTTGCAGCAAAAGTTGCGGTGGTAGGCTCTGATTCAGGTGCCATACCGGAAGTTATTGGCGATGCCGGTATTGTATTTAAGGAAAATAACGCAACGGATTTAAGAAATAAACTGGAAGATTTGATGAAAAACGACGATTTATATACGAAATGCATTGAAAAAGGATACGAAAGGGTAAAAAATAAATATACGAATGAAAGAATTGCAGCAGATATAGATGAATTTTATAAAAGGATTTTTTGATTATGAAAATAACGAACGGTTTTTTAAGTTTATTTTACCCTACACAATGTGGTAATTGCCTAAGATACATAAAGGATTTTAAATATTTATACGTTTGCCCGGAATGTTTTACAAAGATAAAAAAGCCCGGCAAAAATACATGCATTATTTGCTCAAAACCGCTGGAATCTTCGTATACGGACGAATGTCTTGAATGCCTGCGTTATAAAAAAACATTCAGCCGGGCAAGACAGGCAGGAATTTACGACGGTGCATTAAAAGAATTAATACATCTCCTTAAATTTTATGGAAAAAGAAAAGCAGCGGATTTATTGTTTAAGTTCATAATTGAGAACATAGAAGATGAATATCTGCAATGGCCCGACGTAATAGTTCCCGTGCCGTTAAGTAAAAAGGTTTTAATGGAACGCGGATTTAATCAGACAGAAATTATCGGTAAAAAGATAGCAAAACATAAAAATAAATCGTTTCTTAACGTCATTAAAAAAACAAAAGAAACCTTGCCGCAGAATAAACTCGGAAGGGAAGAAAGATTAAAAAATCTGCGCGGCGCTTTTGAGACGAATTTTTCATTTAAGGAAATGAAAGTTTTAATAATTGACGATGTTTATACCACCGGTGCAACAATGAACGAAATAGCAAAGGTGGTTCTTAAAAATGGAGCATCGGAAGTCAGATGTTTATCAATCGCAAGGTCGGTATGAATAAGAATGTTTGATATGGATGTTTTGTATGATTTTTTTGGAATATATTTTTTAAACATATAAAAATGGAGTATTTATGAAAGAAAAAGCAGTTGTCCTGCTTTCCGGCGGACAGGACAGCACGACCAGCCTGTTCTGGGCAAAGAAAAAATTCGGTGAAATCACTGCGGTTTCATTTGATTATGGACAGAGGCATAAAATAGAATTGAATTATGCGAAAAAAATAGCAGGATTGGCAGACGTAAAACATAAAATTTTCAGGATAAAGGAATTTAAAGAAATAAAAAGTTCGGCACTCGTTGATAAAAACATTTCTTTGAATAAAAGTGACGGCATAAATAAAAATTTACCATCGTCGTTTGTCCCGGGCAGAAACGTTTTATTTTTAACGGTTGCAGCTGCGTTTGCTTATACACAAAATATAAAAAACATAGTAACCGGTGTTTCCCAGGCAGATTATTCAGGTTATCCCGATTGCAGAGAACGGTTTATAAAATCAATTGAAAAAACGCTGTCTCTCGGAATGGATTTTAAATTTAGGATACATACTCCGTTGATATATATGAAAAAAAAGGACGTTGTTTTGCTTGCAAAGAAACTTGATATCCTGCCTTATTTGAAATGGACTCATACCTGTTATAGCGGTATAAGACCCGGCTGTGGAAAATGTCCTGCCTGTAAGCTGAGAAAAAAAGGATTTGAGGAAGCAGGTATAAAAGACCCTATATTTGAAGACTGAAATTCAAATTTACTTTTTGAAGCCCGCAAACACCGGTATTGTCGTTAAATGCTGATTTCCGGTTGTTCGTGGAATTAAACGAATGAAAGGTTTTTATGGAAAAATTTTTTAATCTCTTATGCACGGGCGTTTTTATAGTTGCAGTTATTTTTTTGTTTTACGTTTTATCCGGCAAACAAAATAAAAAACGCCTGATACCTGTTTTTATTGTTCTGGTAATTACTTTTTTGGTTGATTTAATAAACACATACACTCCTGAATTTAAAATTATTTATGCAATGCTTTATGTTTTGTTCATCCTTGCAATTATGTTTTTTATGGGATGTGATTTTAATTGCAAAGGCATGGATTATGAAAAGAAAATGTCGTTTTTAACTAAATTATTTTTCGTTTTTTATTTGCTTCTTGTTTTTAAGACGGCATGGGTAAGTGATGATGCATACATTACGTTCCGCGTGGCAGACAATTTTGTAAATGGCTACGGCCTGCGTTGGAACGTGGAAGAACGCGTGCAGGTTTTTACCAATACTCTTTTCCTTTTTGTCTTTATTCCTTTTTATTTTATTTTCAGGGATGCTTATTTCGTTTCGCTTTTTCTGAATTTTTTGTTTTCGATAGCGACTATTTTATTGCTGAAAAAAACGGTTGATTCAAAAGAGAAATTTTTAATTATAATTGTGGGATTATGTTTTTCCAAAGCATACATAGATTTTTCCACGTCGGGACTTGAAAATTCACTTACGTTTTTTTTGTTAGCCCTGTTTCTTTACGTCCTTATAAAATTTAAAAAGTCAGACAAGAAAAGTTTGTATCTTACTCTGGTATTTTCCTGTTTGTTTTTAAACAGGCCGGATTCGGTTTTAATCATATTACCGGCAATTTTATTAACGTTATACAGAGACAGACCGCCGGTTAAAATCATTTTATCCGGACTGATTCCTTTGTTTGCATGGGAAACATTTTCAGTCATTTATTATGGTTTCCCCCTGCCGAATACTTTTTATGCAAAATTAAATACCGGAATTGGACGTCTCGCATTAATCAAGCAGGGCGTGGATTACTTCTTTAATTCAATATTAATAGACCCCGTAACTTTATTTACGGTTTTTTCGGCTATAATCGTGGGTTCAACAGGGCTGATAAAAAAGAAAAATGAAGTTTTTCCTTTTGTCTCGGCCGGAATCGTTTTGTATCTTTTGTATGTTTTATACATAGGCGGGGATTTTATGTCGGGAAGATTTTTTGCATGCTGCATTCCTGTTTCGTTGTTTATGGCGTCTGATTTAATGAAAAAACAAAAATTTATTTATGCTTTTTTATTGACTCTGGTTTTCTTATGCCTTAATTCCCCGTTTTATTCCGTATATAATTTTAGCGTGGAAAATAGAATGATGACAAGAAATTCGGTCCAGGTAATTTCTGAAAGAGAATTTTATTATCGGGTGACAGGATTATTAAACGTTCTTACAAAAGGCAAAAAAGTCATTGATGAAAGTGGTTACGCAAAAGATGCAAAAAGGTTAAAAAATGATGCGTCAATGCAGAAAAAAACGGCGATATCAACCGCAATAGGTATGTTTGGTTTTTATGCGGGTCCGGACGTATACATAATTGACCAGGTTTCCATAGCAGATGCATTTACTGCGCGACTTCCGGCAGCAAAAAGATGGAGAATAGGACATTTTGCAAGGGAATGGCCGGAAGGTTACGAAGAAACGTTAAGGCAGGAAACAAATCTTATAAAGGACGGGGATTTATCCGTATTGTATGAAAAAATATGTCTTATAACAAAAGGTAAAATTTTCACAAAGGAAAGATTTAAGACAATTCTGGAAATTAATTTTAAAAAAGATTTTTATAGAAAAGAAAACGTTAGCCAATGAAATTTTTATATTTTATTGCTATCCGGTAAATTTAATATATGGATTTTTGTATTCTTTTTTGTAATAAATTGTTTGCATGATTCCATCTTAATTGGAACAGCATTCAGAAAACCCAAAACTTCAGTTTGGTGAATAAAATATCTCAGTGGGATATTTTATGAATGCACACATTAAAAATGTTTTATCTACTTTGCCAGGATGGTTCCAGGGTCGCTGCGGAATATCACTGGTATTCCTCGTCCCCTGGTCAATCAATTAAATTGATTGAATTTTTTGTGGGAGCATCGGGCTTTAGCCCGAGGGGGTCCCACTGCAGAAAAAATCAGAATGAAAAATGAATAAACATTTTTTTTAAACAAAAGGAAAAAAATTATTAGTAACAATGTAATGCCAATGGCAAGATATGCGTTAAAAGCAGCGTTTGAAATAAAATAACGTAAAATCATAATGTTGTATTATATCAGTTGGAAAATTTTGTCAAATAAGTGTTATAAACCTGATATCCATGCATGGGCACTGCTACCGTAAAGATTGTAAAAAAAAACTGCTTGACATATTTATGGTTTTATTATAAAATTGTAATGATTACAAAATTGAAATGAAATTAAAAATAATGGAGCGTCAATGGACAACCTGCAGAACGTAAAGGACGAACTTATAAAACACAAGATAAAGCCGTCTCTCATAAGGATTAAAGTTCTGGAATGTCTGAGATCAACAAGAGAGCATCCGGATGTCGAAAAAATCTATCAAAAATTGTTAAAAGATGTTCCAACTCTGTCAAGGACAAGCATATATAATGCGTTAAAGGTCATGGTGGAAAAAGGCATCATAAAAGAAATAATGATAGAAGAAAATGAAATAAGATACGACGGAATAAACGAAAGGCATGCCCATTTAAAGTGCATAAAATGCAATAAATTATACGATTTGAAACTTAAATGCAAAAGTTGTCTCAAATCTGCCGATTTACAGGAGGTAAAGATTTTTGATGAGCACATTTATCTTGTCGGAATTTGTAAAAAGTGTCTGAAAAAAATAAAAAATCAGGACGTGTAAAAATGTCGCCTGATTATAGGAGGTAAAAATGGCTGTAAAAAAGATAAAAGAAGAAATTTTTTACGTTGGTGCAGTCCACTGGGACAGACGTTTGTTTGACGAATTAATACCACTTCCTGACGGAACCAGTTACAATGCGTATCTTATAAAGGGTGCAGAAAAAACTGCACTCATAGACACCGTAGACCCCGTTACTATAAACCAGTTGTTTGACAACCTGAAGAAATTGCAGGTTGAAAAAATTGACTATGTCATTGCAAACCATGCAGAACAGGACCACTCAGGCGGCATTCCTTACGTTTTAAATGAGTACCCCGGAGCAAAGGTCGTAACCAATGAAAAATGCAAATCAATGCTTATGGATTTACTTTTAATACCGGAGGATAAATTTATTGTGATAAAAGAAGAAGACAAAATTGAACTGGGTGGAAAGACTTTACAGTTTTACATGACACCATGGGTTCACTGGCCTGAAACAATGGTAACCTATCTTATGGAAGATAAAATATTGTTCCCGTGCGATTTTTTTGGCTCGCATACTGCGACTGCAGATACGTTTGACCAGGAACATTTTTATCTGCCAGCCAAAAGATATTATGCTGAAATCATGTCACCTTTCAGGAATAACGTGAGAAACAACCTTGAAAAAGTAAAAAAACTTGATGTATCAGTCATTGCACCGTCGCACGGCATAATATACAAAAATCCGGAATTGATAATGGATGCTTATGCTGACTGGTCTTCTGACAACTTAAAAAATGAAGCGATAATCGCATTTGTTTCAATGCACGGTTCTACGCGGAAAATGGCAGATTATTTAAGCGAAGCACTTGTTGAACGCGGAATAAACGTCCATTATTTCAATTTAACTGCGACAGACGTCGGTGAACTTGCAATGCGACTGGTTGATGCAGCAACGCTTATACTTGGTGCCCCAACGGTCCTTGCCGGAATTCATCCGGTTGGTGCTTATGCTGCATATCTTGCAAATGCATTACGGCCTAAAACGAAATTTATATCTTTTATTACTTCTTATGGCTGGGGAGAAAAGGCAGGCGAAGTTGTAAAAAGTATGCTGACGAATTTTAAAGGTGAAATTCTGCCTCCCGTAATTGCAAAAGGTTATCCACGGGAGAATGATATAAAGGAACTGGGCCGTCTTGCAGATGATATTTTAAGAAAACATAAAGAATTCAAATTAATATAAGAGGAGGCAATCTATGGCATTAAAAACAGGAATTTACAAATGTATGGTTTGTGGCAACGTAGTTGAGGTTGCGGTAAATGGACAGGGAACGCTTGTCTGCTGCGGCCAGGACATGAAACTGATGGATGAAAAAACAAAGGACGGAGCAGGAGAAAAACATCTGCCTGTAGTTGAGGAAGTGTCAGGCGGCATTCTGGTAAAAGTTGGTTCAGTCCCGCATCCGATGGAGCAGGATCACTGGATACAGTTTATTGAAATTTTTACAAAAAATGGTTATATTATAAGGAAAGATTTAATGCCGGGCAACAAACCAGAAGCAGTTTTTAACGTCAGTAAAACAGAGGTAAATCAGGTAAGAGAATTTTGTAATAAGCATGGATTGTGGTCAATTAATTTATAGTCTGATGTAAAATAGTTGTCAGTAAAAATGTTTGTTAAAATTCGGAATATATATATTTAACTTTTATAAATTTCATAAAGGAGGTTTATCATGGCAGGAATTAAAGGAACAAAGACGGAAAAAAATTTACTAAAATCGTTTGCAGGAGAATCCCAGGCAAGAAACAGGTATACGTTTTTTGCTTCGGTTGCAAAAAAGGAAGGATATGAACAGATATCTGCAATTTTTCTGGAAACCGCTGAAAATGAAAAAGAGCATGCAAAGAGATTTTTCAAATTTCTGGAAGGCGGAACGGCGGAAATTACTGCATCTTATCCCGCAGGCGTAATAGGTTCAACCCTTGAAAATTTAAAGGCAGCAGCAGCAGGCGAAAACGAAGAGCATACGAAATTATATCCGGAAGCAGCTGAAACAGCAGAAAAAGAGGGTTTTAGCGAAGTCGCTGCGGCTTTCAGATACATAGCAAAAGTAGAGCAGGAGCATGAAAAACGGTATCTGAAACTTGTTTCCAACATAGAAAAAGGAGAGGTTTTCAAAAAAGAAAAGGTTGTCCGCTGGAAATGCAGAAATTGCGGTTATGTTTATGAAGGCAAAGAACCGCCTGAAAAATGCCCGTCTTGCCTGCATCCAAAAGCGTTTTTTGAAATAAAAGAAGAAAATTATTAAAATTTGTAACGAAAAAAAACGACATCAAACAATAAATTTATCAAAAAACATGGAGGTAAGAACATGCAAGAAGCAATAGAAATAGTTGGTTTTTTGACGTTCATTTCTCTTTTAATTACTTTTATTTTGGGTTTTTTCAAGATAAACGTAAAAAACAGGTTTGTAATGCATAAAGTGTTTGGGATAATAACCATAACGCTTGGAATAACCCATGTGCTTTTAAATATTTTAAGTTAATTAATAAAAAATATTCATCGACAGATTAATTTGAATGGCGGATAAAAAGGCGTTAATTCGTTACCGGAACTGAAAGAGAAAGGAACGGTAAAGCAACGTATGCAGATAAAAGAATATAAAGACATGGAGACGTTAAGTTTAAAAGCAGCCGATTTTATAGTTTATATGGCAGACAGGACGATAAAAACGCAGGGCTTTTTTATAATGGCACTTTCCGGAGGCAATTCACCGAGATTGATATATTCAATGCTTGCAGAAAAAAAATTTAATAAAAAGATTGACTGGAGCAAAGTCATATTTTTTTGGGGTGATGACAGATATATTCCGCACATCAATTCGGAATCAAATTACAGGATGGCATATGATACTTTAATAAGCAGGATTGACGTCCCCCAGGAAAACGTTTTCAGGATTCCAACGGAAGTTTCGCCGCCGGAGGAAGCAGCACTGTTGTATGAAACTATTATGAAAAAAGTATTTATAAAATTAAATGCCATTGATATTGATAAAAAATTGCCTGTTTTTGACATGATTATTCTGGGCGTGGGCAGAGATGGACATACGGCATCTCTTTTTCCTGGGCACCGGGCGGTAAACGAGCAAAAAAGATGGGTAACGCACGTAAAAGCTCATGCACGCGTAACGTTGCACGACAGGATAACTATAACTCTACCGGTTATTAACAATGCAAAAAACGTTATGTTCATCATATCCGGTGAAGGCAAGGGAAAAATTATAAGGGACATAGTGGAAGAAAAAAGAGCAGGCAAGGCGTATCCGGCATCAATGATAAAACCACACGATGGACAGTCAGTGTGGTTTATTGATAAAAATATATATTAAATTTTTCATTTGCTGAAAATTATAAAAAGAAAAAGGAAAGGAGATAAAAATGACCATAAGATACAATTTAAAAAAGGATATAGAATATTCTAACGGTTCCATAGTTTCAAAGGAAATTTATAAAAATAAATCCACAGTTACTCTTTTTGCTTTTGACAAGGGACAGTCATTGTCCAGCCACAAAGCACCATTTGATGCCGGAGTTTTAATACTGGATGGAAAAGGCGAGTTTATTGTCGGGGATGAAAAAATAACTGCATTGACGGGAGATTTTTTTATAATGCCTGCAAACGTTATGCATGCAGTGAATGCAGTAGAAAAATTTAAAATGATGCTTACCATGCTGGCGGTTTAAAAGAAATCGTATATCTCCCCATAGATTTTCGTCTTTTTTCAAAAATAATTACGTCATGAGATAAATTCCTGTTTAGCATTATGGATAAACCATAAAATACGTCATGGAGGAAAAAATGAAACAAAAAATCATGGTTTCAGGAATGCATTGTCCAGGATGTGAAATGAACGTAAAAATGGCATTGGAGGAAAAAGACGGCATAAAAAAGGTAAAGGTAGATTATAAAAAAGGAACAGTTGAACTCGAATTTGACGAAAAAAAAATATCAATTGATGGAATAAAAAAAACGATAAGAGACGCAGGTTATGGAACGGACTGAAAACGTAATAACCAGGGAATTTAAGATAAAAGGCATGCATTGTGCGAGTTGCGTTTCCGTCATTGAAAAATCATTAAAAAAAAACAAGGGTGTAAAAGAAGCTGTGGTAAATCTTGCAACTGAGAATGCACGGGTCGTATTTGAGCCGGAACTTATAGACGAAAAAAAAATCATTAAATCAATAGAACAAAGAGGGTATAAAGTAGAAAAAAACTCGGGAGAAGGAAATGAAATCAGGGAATTAAGGCAGAAACTTATAATAAGCGCCGTTTTTACGGTTCCTGTTTTTGTTTTATCAATGATTTTAAGACATGATTTTATACCTTATCAGGGCTATGTTACGTTCGTTCTTGCAACCTTTGTCCAGTTTTTTATCGGCCGGGAGTTTTATAAAAATGCTTATCATTCGTTAAGGGATTTTTCTGCAAACATGGATACCCTCGTTGCACTTGGAACTTCTGCCGCCTATTTTTACAGCGTTTATCTTTTGTTCCGGACAGGTGAAAAACATTATTATTTTGAAACTTCTTCAGTTTTGATAACCATAATAATTCTTGGCAGATATCTTGAGAAAAAAGCAAAAGCAGGGGCAAACGATGCAATAAATAAATTAATTAATTTTTCGCCCCGGACCATAATCATTATAAAAAACGGGCAGGAAGAAACCGTTACGGTGGATGAAATAAAAACAGGGGATATAGTGGTCATAAAACCGGGTGAAAAAATACCGGTTGATGGCACGGTTATTGACGGAAGTTCTTCAGTAGACGAGTCCGTCATAAAAGGAGAACCGATACCGGTTGAGAAAAAAGAAGGTGACAAAATAATAAGCGGCTCCATTAATATGTATGGCTCATTTAAATTTGTCGCAGAAAAAGTCGGAAAAGATACAATGCTGCAGAGAATAATAAAACTTATACAGGACGTCCAGGATACAAAGCCGCCCGTCCAGAAACTTACTGATACCATTGCATCGTATTTTGTCCCGGCAGTCATAGTAATAGCCGTTATGACTTTTATTGTAAGAATTTATTTTTTTAATACCCCGTTTACAATTGCAATCATGGCGGCAGTTTCTGTTCTGGTCATTGCTTGTCCATGCGCACTTGGCATTGCAACTCCGGTTGCAGTCGTTACTGGAACAGGAGTTGCTGCAAAAAACGGGATTTTGTTTAAAAATCCTGAAGTCATTGAAATTACGGGTAAAATCAAAAATTTAATAATGGATAAAACCGGGACAATAACAAAAGGTAAACCTGAAATAATTAACGTCATTCCTTTTTCTTCCGGATTCACGTCCGATGAAATACTCAAGATGGCTGCATCACTGGAGAACAGTTCGGAGCATCCTCTGGCAAAAGCAGTAGTTGCAGGCAATAAAAACGGAACGTATAACCCCGATAATTTTAAATCATATCCCGGATATGGAGTGGAGGGAACAATAAACGGTAAAAAATATTTTGCAGGAAGCATTAAATTCACAAAGGAGAAAAATACCGACGTTGATTTTTATAAGGAAAAACTGGATGAAATCCTGAAAATGCAGTCAACCGTTGTTTTACTTGCGGAAGAAAATAAGATACTCGGGGCTATTACGCTCGGAGATAAGATAAAGCAGGAAGCAAAAGAAGCAATTCAATTATTAAAGGAAGAGCATATAAACGTTTATCTTGCAACCGGAGACAATGAAACTGCTGCACAAAAAGTCGCGGAAGAGACGGGAATTGAAAACGTTTATGCAGAGGTTTTACCGGATGAAAAGGTGAAAATCGTTGATAAAATTAAAAATAATGGAATAACGGGATTTACGGGTGATGGCATAAACGATGCGCCTGCAATTGCACATGCGGATGTAGGACTTGTCATGGCATCCGGCTCGGACGTTTCAATGGAGGCTGGCGACGTGGTTTTGATGAAAAACAGCATTATAGACGTTTATAAAACGATTATTTTAAGCAGGAACATAATGACGAAAATAAAACAAAATCTTTTCCTGGCTTTTTTTTACAACGTAATAGGAATTCCAGTTGCTGCAGCCGGATTGTTAAATCCTATGGTTGCAGGAACTGCAATGGCATTAAGTTCCGTATCCGTAGTCATGAATTCATTGCTGCTGAAAAGAAAAGGTGTAACTGCACGGTTGTGACGCATTCCCGACCACTCCTGCCCGGTAAAAAATATATTGCATTAAATTTATTTATGAGAAGTGCATGTATGAATTCAATAAATGATTTTTCTTCCATTTAACTGATTATCAGATTTCCATTTGTAAAAATCGTATTTTTAATTTGATTATTGTTCTTTTTGTATTTATAATATTATGAAACGCATCCCGGTAAATAACAGGTGAAAATGGAGAGAATGCAGATTCTGGAACATAAAGGTAAAAAGATTTTATATCTGGATTTTTCAAAAGCAAATTATGAAGAAGCAAAAGAAATAATGAACGATGCACAGAAAATTATTTTTTCTTCTGAGCCGAATTCTTTATTGATAATAGACAATTTTACGGATGCAGAGGTCACGCCCCAGGCCACGTATAAATTAAAAGAATTCGTCATGCAGAACAAACCATATATAAAGGCATCTGCGGTTATGGGAGTAGGAGGGATAAAAAGGGTGTTGTTGAATACCATTATTCAGCATTCTGGACGCAAGTTTTATGTTTTCAATAACATTGAAGATGCAAAAGAATGGCTTGTCAGCCAGGACTGTGATAATAAAGGATAATTATGAAACAAAATGAAAAAAATCAGGAAATGATAGATAAATTAGCAGAAGATTTGGCAAATTATGAAATATTTTTTAATAATTCAACGGAAGGGTTTTTTATACACAGGGACGGAAAATTCATAATTGCAAATAACGCATTTTTGAAAATTTTTAACATTACAGAAAATGATATCATAAATCATACCATATATGATTTTCTTAGCAGAGAATCCGTAATAAAAGCAAAAGAAAACGTTAAAAATAAATTTGAAGGGGAATATGAAATAACAGGGTTAAAAAGAAACTATGGGGAAGTAAATTTAATGGTGAGGTCAAAGGAAATAATTTACAGAAATAAACCTGCAAGAGCAGTTTTTATATGGGACGTCACAGATGAAAAGAAGAGAATACAGGAAGCAATTCAAAAACAAGAGCAGATAGAGCAGTATAGAAAAATACTGGTTTCTCTGGCAAAGATAGGCATAAAGGCAAACATTTATTATGAAGATACAATAAGCAACATAATTGAAATCGTTTCTTATACAATAAATGCGCAGTTTGGCGGTTTTTTTGTATTGACCGATGATAATGAATTTTTAAGGCCAATCGGCTTATACGGCATTTATGACGAAAATGACGTGTTAATAAAATTTGAAAGCATAAAAGAATGTGAAAAAAACAGGGTCAATATAATACAGGATGAAAATAATATAAAAAAAATATTCCCGCGGGTAAAATTTACAAACGTAGATCTGATTGTCGCACCCGTAAGATACGAAGGGGAATTTATAGGCATGACCATTTTTGCACGGAATAAAGAAAGAAGATGGGGTAGACATGAACAGGATTTCATTGCATCCGTGTCTGATATGATAATGCTTGCTTTTGAAAGATGGAACAGAAAACTGGTAGAGGATGAATTAAACAGTGCAATTAGTGAATTAAAAAAATCAAACAAAGTAAAATCAGATTTCATTTCAATGATATCACACGAATTAAGAACCCCGCTTACGTCAATCATCGGATTTGTTTCCCTGATGTTAAACGGTGCATACGGGAAATTAACGGAACAGCAGATTGATTGTATAAATTCAATAGAACAAAATTCGGCGAGATTGTTAAAACTTATCAACGAACTTCTTGACATGTCAAGAATTGAAAAGGGGACGTTTGCAATCGCAAAAGAAAAAGTTGACATGGCGGAGATTATAAATAAAGTCCTTGACGATATGCAGGTAATCCTCAAATTGAAAAAGGTAAATTTAGTTAAAAATTTTGCCGGCAAAGAATTCGTTATTTCAGGGGATAAAAACAAATTAATGCAGGTAATAAATAATCTGATTGATAATGCAATAAAATATTCTGATAAGGAAATAAAAATCCGGATTAACGTTGAAAAATTAAGCAAAGATAAAACGGACGTTCCACAGGACATAAAAAATTCATTAAGAAACGTTGATTATCTGATGATAAAAATAACAGACAATGGCATCGGAATGGAAAAAGAAAATTTACAAAATATTTTTAACATGTTTACGCAGTTGGAAAACATAGAAATCAGAAAATACGGCGGCATAGGACTCGGACTTTATATTTCCAGACAGATAATAGAGCAGCATAATGGTTTTATCTGGGCAGAATCAGAGGGCCGCGGTAAAGGGACCTCATTTAATATTTTACTGCCTGTCGGTTAAAAATTCCCGTATATTATTCCCTTACCCCTCCATTTATTTAAAAAATTTTTAAATTCCGGATGCAACCCGGACGGCTGGATACGCTCAAATTGTGTGCCTGGAATAGGGAAAAATTTATGAAAATGTATTTTACATCCATATTCAATCAGATTTTCACAAAATTTTATTGTATCTTTTACGTCATTTTCCGTTTCAAATGGGAATCCGGAAATCACGTCTATATTTGGCAGTAAACCGTATTTTATTGAAATTTTTACTGCGTTAAAAACGTTTTCAACCGAATGTTTCCTGTTAATCTTTTTTAATATTCTTTCCGAACCGGACTGTGCACCTATCATTACGTTTTTATTGCAGCAGTATTTTTTTATTAAACTTATGGTATCGTCGTTTACGAATTCCGGCCGGACTTCCGATGGAAAAGAACCGAAAAACAATCTGCCTTTTCCCTTTGTAAGATTGTAAAGTGATTTAAGAAGTCCATTTAACGCCTGATAATTTATGTCCAGTCCAGTTACAGACCCGTAGGAAAAAGCATTTGGAGAAACAAACCTTAAATCCCCGAGTTTGTTTTTTAAAAGAATTTCACAATATTTAACTACGTTTTCAATGGACCTGTGTCTTGGTTTTGCCCCGAATATTTTTGTCGTCTGGCAAAAATAACAGTTATGCGGGCAGCCGCGCGTTATTTCAACGTATAACGAATAATGCGGGTCTTTTAAAGAAAATGGAGGATACAGGTCAAGATCTGCCGGCTTATCAGATTTATGGATTTTTTGTTTTTTGAATTCCGGGTTTAATATTTTTTGCATAATGTTTTCCGATTCGCCCCTTACCACCATGTCAAAGCCTGCGTTTAGACAATCTTTTGGAGCACCCGCAGGATGCGGCCCACCGCAGATAAAAACCGATTTATTATATATTTTTTTTAATTTGTGCAGTTCATTGTAAGCCGCCTGCGCGTCTTTTGTTGAGAAGGAAAAAAGAAAAAAATTTTTTTCATTTTTTAATTTTTCCAATTCTAAATTTTTTGAATATAATTTAATCAGGCATACGTCATTGCCGATATAATGTCCATACGTTTCCAGAATTCCAAGCAAAGCATAAATACTGTTTCTGTTGTTTCCTGACAGACATAAGATAATCATGGTTTACATTATATATTCCTGTAAAACCAAATTCTACAAAAAACCGAATTATAAAAACGATAACATTTTTATTTTTTACAGATAATACAAAAAAGTAAGAAAAAGATTATGAAAAAAGTTAATATAAGAATAATATTGAAATCCAATATTCATTCGTTGTCGTTCAATAAATTCTTTTTGGGGACAGAAATGATGACCGTTATATTTGTGATAACGATAACAGATTAAAAAATATGAATTAGACAAAAATCATTTTTATCCAATTGCATCATTTCCTGTTTCTCCGGTTCTGATTCTTATGCATTCTTCTAATGGAAGTATGAATATTTTTCCATCTCCAACTTCCCCGGTTTTTGCTCCTTTAATTATTGCTTCCACTGTGGGAATGGTAAAATTGTCATTTACCGCAATTTCAAGACGAATTTTCCTTAACATGTTTCCGGTTTCCCTGTGACCACGATACGATTCATTTATCCCTTTCTGTCTGCCATGTCCGATTACTTCATTTACGCTTAATAAATTAATTTCTCTGTTGTAAAGTTCTTTTTTTACGTCTTCAAGCTTATGTGGCTGTATTATGGCAATTATAAGTTTCATGTAACGCCTCCTTTTTTATTCAATTAAAGTATATGCTCTTTCATTATATTCGCTTAAATCAAGGCCAAGTGCTTCCTCGTTTTCCTCAACCCTTGCCTTTATGAATATATTTAATATTTTGAATATTATAGTCGTTCCTATAAACGAATATAAAATTACTACAACAACGGAAAAAATTTGAATCCATATCTGGTTCATATTGCCGAAAATCACACCTTTCCCAAGTTCATTGATTTCAGGATTTGCAAAAAGCCCGGTTAATATGGCTCCGATTATTCCTCCAATACCATGGATTCCAAAAACGTCAAGTGTATCATCGTAGCCAAATATTTTTTTAACAGAAGTAACTATAACAAAACATACCGGGCTTACAAACAAACCAATTAATATTGCACCAGTCCCGTCAACAAAACCTGAAGCAGGTGTGATTGCAACAAGACCTGCAACGATTCCTGTCGCCATACCAAGAGTCGTTGGTTTTCCTAAAAATATCTGTTCCATAAATATCCAAGAGAGCGATGCGGCTGCTGCAGCCGTATTTGTAACTAAAAAAGCATTTGCTGCAAGACCATTTGCAGCAAGTGCAGAACCGGCATTAAATCCAAACCAACCAAACCAGAGAAGCGATACACCGAGCAGAGTAAAAACAAGATTGTGGGGAGTGGAACCTAAATTTGTATTTCGTCTTTTTCCTATTAATAAAGCTATTGCAAGTGCACTGATGCCTGCATTTATGTGAACGACGGTTCCGCCTGCAAAGTCAAGAATACCATTTGTTGCAAGCCAGCCATCTTTTGCCCATATCCAATGACATACAGGGTCGTAAATAAAAGTAGCCCATAAAAGCGTAAATAGGACAAAAAATGAAAATTTCATTCTTTCAACAAACGTACCAACAATTAATGCTGGAGTAATTATTGCAAACATGGCTTGGAACATTACAAAAATAATATGTGGAATCGTATCGGAATATGGGCCGGTTCCAAAGCCTATGTTTTTTAGACCAAACCATTCAAGATATCCAAAAAATCCGTTTCCTTTTGAAAAAGCAATGGAGTAGCCGAATAAAACCCATTGAATGCTGATTAATGCAAGTATTGTAAAACACTGCATTAAAACGCTTAATATGTTTTTTTTCCTGACCATGCCACCATAAAAAAATGCCAATCCCGGCGTCATAAGCATAACAAGAGCAGACGAAATTAGTATCCATGCAGTATCACCGTTGTTTATTGCATTGGTTTCTCCGTTAGCAAAGAGCAAATTACCAAAACCCCAGAAACTAAAAATCAGAAATAGCAATTTTTTCATAAATAACCTCCTATTTGTAAGTATATTTTATTCCGATGTTTACGGCATAATCGTTGTTATATTGATCAGATAGAGATATCTGTATGTTTGAAGAAATCATTATGTCAAGAAGTGAAAGAGAATAAATAAATTCTGGTATCAAAAATAACGCTGTAAAAGACGGGGAATAATTCCACTGGTTAAAATTATATCCAGTAGATGCATATAAATTTGATGCAAAACTATCCAATTTAATAATGTTATAAGAAATACCGCCTTCCAGAAAATATCCTTTTCCTAACACCGCGTCATAGTATAATTTCATATAAGGAGTAAAAAGCGTATCTAAGGATATCCCTGCAAATATTTCAAGAGAGTTTTTTGTTTCTTTGGAACTATTTGGGAAAGTATAAATTATACAACCAGCATTTAATTGAATGACATCAATATACGGCATGGTATCATAAGCAAAAAAAGTGAAGTCGGATTCCAGGTAATTTTCTTTTTCAAACGGATAAGAAGCCCAGTAATTAAATGTAAAATTTTCTAAATTAATATTCAGGTTTGGTTGAAAGCAGTATTTATCGTAAAGTTTCTGTCCCCGCCATAAATATTTTGTTGTTCCAATCATGGTAAAATCAAATGATAAATCGTTACAGAATCCCAAATTAAAACCAGAAAACAGAAAAAACACTATCAATGTCAATGTGTATTTGTTTTTTTTCATACTTTTTTCTCCTTCTTAATTTAATAATTAATTGTCTAACTATTCTGATGCATAAAAAGCACATTTAATGTAAGAAAACCATCATGACATGATAACAAGCAATAAGCGTGCCTTAAAATTTCCATTTTATTCATATACTGTCAGATTCTTTTGATTAATTATTAATCAGTAAAAAAATAGAAATGGAATAATTTTCTGAATAGATAAAAATTTTTTATGAATTATTTTTTAACAATTTAGTTAAAATTAGAAAATCAGGATGGGAATAAAAAGGCTATTTAAAATTACATGAATTTTTCGTAATAAAAACCCTGCAGGTTTACAGCCGGTTTTTTGAAGAAAAAACACGGCTAATGACGTTATTATCCTCGTTTTTTTTGGACAAAAAGTATAATGGAATTAAAGCTTATAAAGCATGTCCGAGTATACAGGCGTTGGCCAGATGTCAGAAGGAACCAGAGTTTCAAGCATATCAACGTCTTTCCTTATGTCAACAATTTTTGTAAGAACGTTATCTCTAAAATACTCTGCCTTTTTTATGATGTCCGCTATACTGTTTGCATTGTTTAATTCTTTTTCAAGTTCGTCTATTTTTTTGTTTGCGGATTCAAAAGACGTAATTATTGCATTTAAAATAACATAAAGAGAATCGGATGATACATTTATTCCTTTCGTTTTAAGAATAGCTTCCGATAATGTATTTATGTATTTGATGGCAGCCGGTAGATATTGATTCCTTCCCATCTTTATTGCTACTTTTGCCTCTATTGCTATCTGCTTAGCATATTGCCCAACGTATATTTCAAATCTGGAATGCAGTTCTTCTCTGGACAAAACATCATATTTGACAAACAAATCCTCCGATTTTTTTAATATCATTGTTTTATAAGAGTCAACAGCATTTTTTATGTTTAAAAGTCCACGTTTCTCTGCTTCTTTCATCCATTCTTCCGAATAATTGTTTCCATTGAATATTATTCTGCCATGTTCTTTCATGACTTCCTTTAATATTTTCATCGTTTCTTCTGCAATGTCGGAAGTTTTTTCAATTCTCGTTGAAATTTCATCAAGCGATTCTGCAACAATTGTATTTAATATCATGTTCGGGTCAGCAATTGTCATAGAAGAACCGACCATCCGAAATTCAAATTTATTTCCGGTAAAAGCAAATGGCGAAGTTCTGTTTCTGTCAGTATTGTCTTTGGGAATCTGTGGCAAAGTATCAACGCCGACTTTCAAAAAAGTTCTGTCTTTATTCTGATATTTCACCCCCCTGGAAATTTTATCAAGTATTTCTGTCAATTCATCACCAAGAAATATTGAAATTATTGCAGGTGGAGCTTCGTTTGCGCCAAGTCTATGATCGTTGCCGGACGTAGCATATGACGCTCTGAGAATGTCCTGATGTCTGTCAATTGCCATTATTAATGCAGCAAGGAAAAGAAGAAATTGAAGATTTTTATTTGGAGTATTTCCAGGTTCAAGCAGATTTATCCCGTTATCCGTAATTAATGACCAGTTGTTATGTTTACCGGAACCATTTATGCCTGTGTATGGTTTTTCGTGCAAAAGACATATAAGACCATGTCGTAATGCAATTTTCTGGATTATTTCCATCCACAACTGATTATGATCAGTACTTATATTTACAAAACTAAAGTAAGGTGCCATTTCAAATTGTGCCGGTGCAACTTCTTTGTGCCTTGTTTTTGCTGCAATCCCTGCTTTCCATAGTTCGTTATCAAGGTCAGTCATAAATTTTGTTATCCTGTCTTTTATTGGACCAAAATAATGGTCTTCGAGCTCATGTCCTTTTGGTGCAGGGGCACCAAAAAGTGTTCTACCACACAACATTAAATCAAGACGTTGCAGATAAAATTCTTTTTCAATAAGAAAATATTCCTGTTCAGGTCCTACTGTTGGAATAACTTTTTTTACTTTTTTATTGCCTATTGCATGTAAAAGACGGACTGCATGTTTTGATATGGCATCCATTGAACGCAAAAGAGGTATTTTCATGTCAAGAGCTTGTCCTGTATATGAATAAAATACGGTTGGAATGCATAGGACTGTATCTCCTTCTTCGGTTTCCTTTAAAAATGCAGATGAGGTGCAGTCCCATGCAGTATAACCACGTGCTTCAAACGTAGACCTTAATCCACCGGATGGAAACGAAGAAGCATCAGGTTCTCCTTTTATCAGATTTTTTCCTGAAAATTCAAGTATTGAATCCCCATTTTCGTCCGGGATAATGAATGAATCGTGTTTTTCAGCAGTAAAACCTGTCAGTGGCTGGAACCAGTGAGTATAATGAGTAGCTCCTCTTTCGATTGCCCATTTTTTCATCTGCTTTGCAACCTCATTTGCAACCATAAGCGTAAGCGGCTTACCGTCATCAATTGTTTTTAATAATTCAAGGTAAATTTCTTTTGGCAGGCGTCTTTTCATTACTTTTTTGTTGAATACGTTTGAACCAAAAATTTTTGTAATGTCATGCTTTTCATTTTTTTTCATTTTTTCTCCTTTTTACTTTTAAATATACATACTTAAATAAGCAATTACCATACCACCATTATTAAATTTATTTATTAGGAAAATAAAATAATGCTTTGATTAAAAATTAAGCAAATGATACTTGTTGTGGTTAAAAAGTAATCAAAAATAAAATTATCGATTTTTATTAAAAAAAAATGTATAATTATGACTAAAATTTAATCAACGGTGAAAAAATGAATAATTCAAAAGAAATAAATGAAGAAAAAGTGAAAAAAATGAAATTATTGTATTTTATTTCAGTTGAAATGAATAAAACATATTCAATGAAAAACCTGCTGGAGGTTATACTTGAAAGATGTCTTGAATTAACCAGTGCCGATACAGGCAGCATAATGCTGATTAATAAAGAATATAACGTTCTTGATATCCTTGCATTTAAAGGACTTGATGAAAAAGTGGTTAGAAAAACAAGGTTAAGAATAGGGGAGGGAATAACAGGATGGGTTGCACAAATCGGACAGCCAAAACTTGTCAATAATACTTTAAATGATCCGCAATATGTAAAAATTAGGGAAGGATTGCTTTCTGAAATAGCCGTTCCAATTAAAACGGAAGATGAAATAATAGGAGTTATAAGCATTGATTCAAACAAGGAAAACGCATTTTTGGAAAGTGACCTTGAATTTCTGACAATGATAGCAGAACTTGCCGCACAGATTATAAAAAAGGATATCAATAGGGAAAAACTACAATTAAAAATAAATTTTCAGGAAATCCTGCTACAAGCATTTAATTTAATAGAAAAAGAAAATGATTTACTCGGCATTTTTAATAACATTATGGACATTTTAAAAGAAAAAATGAACATTTTACGTGGAATGCTGGTTTTTGTTGAGGACAATAATCCTGCTGATTTATTTATAAAATATGCTTACCGGATAAGCAGTGAAGCAGTTAAAAACGGTAAGTATAAAGCCGGAGAAGGTATAATAGGAAACGTTGTATCAGGAGGGCAGACAATTGCGGTGGAGGACATAGCAGATGAACCAAGGTTTTTGAATAAATTAAAGATTAAGAGAACCGGAGAAAAGATATCATTTATAGCGGCTCCGGTTAAGGCGGATAATAACATAATAGGAGTTCTTTCGGTTGAAAAAAAATATGAAAACAGGGAAATATTCAACGAAGCCGTAAATACGATTTCCTTGCTTGCTTCTTTAATTGCATATAAGGTAAGAAACTCCCAGAAGGTTGAGACAGAAACAAGAAAATTACTTGAAGAAAACATAGAACTTCGTAAAGAATTAAAAGGACAATACAATTTTAAAAATATGATAGGTAGAAATGAAAAATTCAGAATGATAATTGAACAGGTAAAAATGATTTCAAACACCATGGCATCCGTTTTAATAACGGGTGAAACCGGAACGGGTAAGGAATTGGTTGCAAAAACAATACATTTTTTAAGTGAGAGAAGAGACAAAAAATTTATAAGCGTAAACTGCGCGGCAATTCCTGCCAATCTTCTTGAAACGGAATTATTTGGTCATCATAAGGGAGCATTTACTGGCGCCGTTATGGACAGGAAAGGGAAATTTGAACTTGCTGATGGAGGAACTTTATTTCTTGACGAGATCGGAGATATGGAATTACAGTTGCAAGCAAAAATTTTAAGAGCAATTCAGGAAAAAGAAATAGAACCGCTTGGCAGCGAAAAAACCATAAAAGTAGACATAAGAATCATTACGGCAACGAACAAAAATCTCGAAGATATTATAAAACAGGGTAAATTCAGACCAGACCTGTTTTTCAGGTTAAATGTCATAAATATTCAACTCCCGCCTTTACGTGAAAGGAAGGACGACATACCATTTTTGTCAGAACATTTTGTAAAAAAATATTCGGAAATATATAACAAGAAAATAATAGGGATAAGTAAAGAGACGGAAGCATTATTCCAGAAGTATTCATGGCCCGGTAACATAAGAGAACTGGAAAACATAATAGAAAGAGCAGTAATAATGACGCAATCCAATTTAATAGATGTATCCTTAATGCCAAAACATATTATTGAAAATAAGGCAAAACGTGAAGACATATTTGATATAGACAGGTTTATTCAAGATGAAATAGACAAAAAAATTAACTCTGCTGATTTATTAAAAAACATAACAGGCATTTTTGAAAAGATTATAATTGAAGAGATTCTTATAAAAACCGGGAATAACAAACTAAAAGCAGCAAAGATACTCGGAATAAACAGAAATACTTTAAAAGCGATGATGAAAAAATATAAAATAACTATGTAATATTATTTTGATTCTCCGGTGAAATTATAATTAGACGGCTATAATGAGAAATATGTTTTTTATCATTATTGCCGATAGATTTAACAAAAAAGGACTACAGTATTAATTTGTAATTGATAAAATACAATAATTCCATTCTAATGTCCATACTTTTAAAAGATTTATTTGACATTTTAAACATTTATTGATATAATTATTTTACAAGTCAATTAGCAAAGTTGCTAATTTACGGCTTTGATGCCTATCTGAAATAAATTCAAGCAATGGAGCAACGTTATAGGTCTATTTGCATTTAATTTGTCTGTTGCGGATACATTTGCAATTAACGTTTATTGATAATGTTTAAAACGTTTTTTACGAACATTCTTAGAGAATGCAGTTGAGAGGAATATCATGAATGAAGATTACTTAAATAAAGGACTATACGATGGGAAATTTGAAAAAGATAGTTGTGGAGTGGGCTTTTTTTGCAACGTAAAAGGAGAAAAATCCAATTACGTTTTAAAATCAGGATTAACCATATTAAAGAGACTTACTCATAGAGGCGCCGTCGGTGCAGATTCAAAAACAGGCGATGGGGCAGGCATTTTAATACAGATGCCTGACGAGTTTTTAAGAAAAGTAAGTAGTTACGACAACGTTGAATTACCTGAAAAAAATAATTATGGAGCAGGGCTTATATTCTTACCAAGGGAGAAAGGATCTTATGAAGCTTGTAAAAAAATCATAGTTGAAACAATAAAAGAAAAAAAACAGGTTTTTCTCGGCTTTCGGAAAGTCCCTGTTGATGATTCAGTCATTGGAGAAACAGCAAGGAATTGCGAACCGTGTTTTGAACATGTTTTCGTCGGAATGGGAAAAACAACGAAGAACAATGAAGATTTTGAAAGGAAACTTTTCATAATAAGAAGAATAATTGAAAACAAAATAAAAGAGATGAATATAAAAGATGGAGAAAAATTTTATATTACAAATCTTTCCTGCAGAACTTTAATTTACAAAGGGTTAATGCTTCCGGAACAAATTGAAAAATTTTTTCCTGACCTTAAGGATGAAAGCATAAAAACTGCGATATGTGTGGTCCATTCGCGATATTCAACAAATACTTTTCCTGCGTGGAATCTGGCACAGCCGTTTCGGATGCTTGCTCATAACGGTGAAATAAACACAATACGTGGAAACATAAACTGGATGAAAAGCAGGGAAGCATTGTTTGAAAATGACGCATTCGGGCCGGATGTTGAAAACCTGAAACCGGTAATAAGAGACGAAAATCAGAGCGACTCTGCATCCTTGGATAACGTTTTTGAAATCCTAAATAAAGGAGGAAGGTCGCTTGAGCATTCCATGCTTATGCTGATACCCGAAGCATGGGAGCATAATAAATTATTGTCAAATTCTGTCAGAAGTTTTTATAAATATCATTCCTGTATTATGGAACCATGGGATGGTCCTGCAGCCATTGCTTTTACGGACGGTATCAGAGTTGGTGCGGTTCTGGATAGGAATGGTTTACGTCCTGCAAGGTATATAGTTACAAAGGATGATTATGTCGTAATGTCTTCTGAAGCCGGTGTTATTGATATTCCTTCGGAAAATATCAAATTTTCAGGAAGATTGGAACCCGGCAGGATGCTTTCTATAGATACAAGTATTGCAAAAATAGTTGACGACAATGAAATAAAGGAAAAACTTGCAAAACGTGCTCCATATAGGCAATGGAGGAAAGAAAGACTTATATATATAGAAGATCTGCCAGAAGCAAAAAACAACGTTACGGATAATAAAGATTTAAATAAATTATTAAAAGCGTTTGGCTATACAAGGGAAGATTTAAATAAAATTTTAAAACAGATGGCGGATGATGCAAAGGATCCGGTAGGTTCCATGGGTAACGACACACCACTTTCTGTCTTGTCTAAAAATTCAAAAATTTTATATACGTATTTCAAACAATTGTTTGCCCAGGTTACAAATCCAGCTATAGATTCCATTAGGGAAAAGATTGTGATGAGTTTAAGACAATATCTTGGACCGCAAAAAAATATTTTTTCTGAAGTGCCGGAACATACGCACAAATTGCAATTAAAAGAACCAATACTTACACGGGAGGAATTTCTGAAAATACAAAATATCAATATAAACGGTTTCAGATCAAAAAAAATATGTGTTTTAATCCAGCCAGGTGGAAAACCGGATTTTGTAAATGCAATAAACCGTATTTGCGACGAAACGGAAAAATCGGTAAAAGAAGGAAATTCATTTATAATTTTAAGTGATAATGGCGTAAATGAGGAATATGCAGCAATACCTGCTTTGCTTGCAGCGGGAGCGGTGCATCACCATCTCATGACAAAACGTTTAAGGTCACAATGCTCCATAATTCTTGAAAGTGGAGAACCAAGGGAACTGCATGATATGTGCGTTCTTTTGGGTTATGGCGTGGATGCTATTTACCCATATCTTGCTTATAAAACTATTGAATTTATGTCCGAAAAAAACGAACTGAATTTCCCTTATGAAAAAGCATTACAAAATTACAGAACGGCACTTCACAATGGAATACTAAAAATAATGTCAAAAATGGGAATATCAACCTTACAGAGTTATAAAGGTGCACAGATTTTTGAAGCACTTGGCTTACACGAAGAAGTTATAGAAAAATGTTTTACCGGAACTGTGTCAAGAATCGGCGGCGTTGGTTTTGAAGAGATAGCAAAAGAGACGTTTATAAGACATAAACAGGCATTTCAAAAATATGGCAAAGACGTAGAAGTCCTGAATTCTGGAGGAATTTACCAATGGAAAAAAGACGGAGAAAAACATCTCTGGAATCCGGAGACAATAGCAACGTTGCAGGATTCCGTAAAGAACAATAACTGGAAAAAATTTATAGAATACACGTCTCTGGTGGATAATCAAAACGACCAACCGGTAACATTACGCAGTTTGTTTTCCTTTAAAAAAGCGAAAGTAATTCAAATTGAAGAAGTGGAACCAGAAGAAAATATAATAAAACGTTTTGCCACTGGGGCGATGAGTTTTGGCTCAATAAGTAGCAAAGCCCATGAGACAATGGCGATTGCAATGAACCGTCTTGGTGCCAAGTCAAATACCGGTGAGGGTGGCGAAAATCCGGAAAGATTTAAAAAATCTGCTGATGGCGATTCAAGAAGAAGCGCCATAAAACAGGTTGCATCTGGAAGATTTGGCGTGACTTTAAATTATCTGGTAAATGCGGATGAAATTCAGATAAAAATGGCACAAGGCGCAAAACCAGGCGAAGGTGGTCAGTTGCCTGGACATAAAGTAAGTGAAGTAATTGCAAAAACAAGATATACAACCCCAGGTGTAACCCTTATTTCACCACCACCTCACCACGATATTTATTCAATAGAAGATTTAAAGCAATTGATTTTTGATTTAAAAAATGTAAATCCTGAAGCACGCATCAGCGTAAAACTTGTATCAGAACCGGGAGTTGGCACGGTTGCAGTAGGCGTTGCAAAAGCAAAAGCAGACATGATACTGATATCTGGTGGAGATGGCGGGACAGGAGCGTCTCCCCTTGCATCCATAATGCACGCAGGCCTTCCATGGGAACTTGGCATTGCTGAAGCACACCAGACGCTCGTATTAAATAATTTAAGAAGCCGTGTGAGATTACAGACGGATGGACAGTTAAGGACTGGCAAAGACATAATTACGGCAGCTTGCCTTGGCGCGGAAGAATATGGTTTTGGAACGACTGCACTTGTGGTTCTGGGCTGTGTAATGTTACGACACTGTCACCTGAATAATTGTGCGTTTGGCGTTGCCACGCAGGAGGCTGTTTTACAGGAAAGATTTCAGGGGAAACCGGAATACCTCGAAACCTATTTCAGGTTTGTTGCAAGACAGGTAAGGGAGATTATGGCATCACTCGGCATAAGAAAAATAGACGACCTTATAGGCAGGTCGGATTTGCTGGAAGTTAACCATGATATTTTGCCATGGAAAGCAAAAAATATTGACTTTTCAAGGATACTTTATAAACCAGAACCACCAGAAGGTGTTTCTGTTTATTGCACACAAAAACAAAATCACGAAATAGATGATTTATTAGATAGAAAACTTATTGAACAGGCACAGCCAGCACTGGATAAAAAACAAAAAATAAAAATTGAAACAAAAATACAAAATACAAATAGAACAACTGGAACTATGTTAAGTTATGAAGTATGTAAAAGATACGGTGAAGAATATCTACCGGAGGATAGCATACATATTAAATTTAAAGGCGTTGCAGGACAATCGTTTGGTGCATGGCTTGCAAAAGGAATAACATTTGAACTTGAAGGCATGGCAAATGATTATGTGGGAAAAGGATTATCCGGAGGGAAAATAATTATTTATCCGGATAAAAATTCCGATTTAAAACCTGAAGAGAATATTATAATGGGTAATACGACTTTTTACGGTGCAATAAACGGAGAAGCATACATAAGTGGCGTTGCAGGAGAAAGATTTTGTATAAGAAATTCAGGTGCAATTGCAGTTGTTGAAGGAACTGGGGATCATGGGTGTGAATATATGACAGGAGGAATTGTAGTTGTGTTAGGGAAGACGGGTAGAAATTTTGCAGCAGGGATGTCAGGTGGGATTGCTTATGTATATGATAGTGATGGTATGTTCAAAGAAAGATGTAACTTTGATATGGTTGAACTGGAGATTCCCGATGACAAAGATATTCAACAAATAATGAATATGTGCATTAAACATCTTGAATATACAGGAAGTAAAATGGCAAAAGAAATACTGGATAATTTTGAATATGAAATTAAAAAATTTATAAAAGTGTTTCCAATAGAGTATAAGAACTTGATGAATGAAAAGTCAGAACATGAAAAAACTGAGTTGCAGGTGATTCTTGATGGTTGATAATTTTGGATTTTTGAAGGTGAAAAGAAAAGCTTTTTCTTACAGACCTGTGTGTGAGAGGATAAATGATTATACAGGTATGATAATAATGCATAATGAGGAAAAAACGCAGGAACAAACATCGCGGTGCATGAATTGTGGGACTGCTTTTTGCAACTGGGGGTGCCCGTTAGGTAATTATATCCCGGAATGGAATGATCATGTTCACCGCGGTAGATGGAAAGGAGCATTTAAATTACTGAATTCAACAAATGTTTTGCCAGAAATCACAGGCAGAGTATGTCCTGCACCATGTGAATATGCATGTGTGCTTGGCATTAATGACAATCCTGTAACGATTAGGAATAATGAACTTGCAATAATTGAAAAGGCATTTAAGGAAGGTTATATAAAACCTGTTAAAAATATTAAAAGAACAAATAAAAAAATAGCTATTATTGGATCCGGCCCCGCTGGATTATCTGCTGCAACGCATTTGAATTATGCTGGACATAATGTGACTGTATTTGAAAGGGATGCAAAGCCAGGTGGATTTTTAAGATATGGGATACCGGATTTTAAATTAGACAAACATATAATAGATAGAAGAATAGATATTTTAATAAAAGAAGGAATAAAATTTATAACAGACATAAATATTGGAATTAATTATCCTGTTGAAAAATTACTATCTGAATTTAATGCAATTATTATTGCAATTGGATGCAGGATGCCAAGAGATTTAGATATACATGGAAGAGACCTAAAAGGTATATATCATGCGGTAGACTATTTAATACAGTCAAACAAAAGAGTTTCTGGTGAAAAGATAGAAAGTGAATTGATAGACGCAGCAGGTAAAAATGTTGTTGTTATTGGTGGTGGAGATACAGGAGCTGATTGCGTTGGGACAGCAATAAGACAGGGAGCAAAATGTGTTACTCAAATAGAAATAATGCCAGAGCCACCGCAGCAAAGACCTGTTGATCAACCATGGCCATATTATCCATTTGTGTTAAGGACATCCACAAGCCATGAAGAAGGTGACATTGAAAGAAAATGGTCTATTATAACAAAAGAATTTGTTGGTAATAACGGGAAAGTATCAAAAATAAAATGTGCAAGGTGTGAATTTAAAAGAATGACTGGCCCGCAGTTTAATGAAATTTCAGGCACTGATTTTGAAATTGATACTGATATGGTTGTGTTATCAATGGGCTTTGTGGGAGTTGAGAAAAAAGGTATAATTGAAAAACTCAACTTAAAAACTGATTTGAAAGGCAATATACAAAGGGATGCTGGTTATAAAACTTCAAATGAAAAAATATTCGTGGCAGGTGATGCTGGACGCGGTTCTTCTCTTGTTGTATGGGCAATCGCAGAAGGCAGGAATGCCGCAGCGGCAGTAAATGAGTTTTTGATGGCATAAAAAGACGCAATTTAAGCCAAAAACATATTTACCTTGCCGGATTTCTTACCTTTGATAATAGAATAAAATGATGAGTCCTTGTTCCCGGCATTTTGGCATATGTGTATGAAATTCAAACATTTACTTGACAAATTATCAGACATGGTGTATATTTATACTGAATGTGAACAATGGAGGTCAATATGCTTAAAATGGCGGGAGAGAGGATACTGGAATTGAGAAAAAAGGCAGGATTTTCACAGACAGACATTGCCAGAGTTCTAAAAATTCCAAGAACTGCTGTTGGTATGATTGAAAAAGGAAAAAGAGAGATTTGCGGGAATGAATTAACGGCGTTATCCAAGCTTTTTAATGTTACAACAGATTTTTTACTTGGACTTGAGGAAAAATCAAGGATAAGAATAACCAGGGATGGCGGCAAAGCCAAAAAAATAAAGGATGAAGTGCGAATATCAATTCCTCAAAAAAATATAGAGAAATTCAAACAGATATTGCTTTATATACTTGAAAGATGCGCTGGAAAACCCAATATAGGCGAAACTGTGCTGTATAAACTCTTATATTTTGCCGATTTTAATTATTATGAACTTTATGAAGAGCAGATGACAGGCGCGAGATATCGTAAATTACAATATGGACCCGTGCCGATGGAATTTTCAGAAGTCGTCGACAGGATGGTTAAAAAAAATGAGCTTGCCGTAGCCAGGACCGATTATTACGGATACCCGCAGAAAAGATACATACCTAATATAAAAGCAGACCTTAATATGCTTAAAGCTACCGAAAAAGATGTTATTGACAAGGTTATAGAATTAATGTCCGATTGGAATGCCGCAAAGATAAGCAATTACTCGCATGAGGATGTTCCCTGGAAGGTTACCAAAGAGGGCGAGGATATAAATTATGAATTTGTATTTTACCGCGTAAAACCATATTCAGTGCGTGAATATGAGGAAGAAGACGATTAGGAAATTAAAGCATGAAGTTTGTCAATTTGCCGGAATTTGAAAGTGATTTCAAAAGACTGAAAAAACGTTACAGGACAATTGATGATGATTTTGAAGTATTCAAACGGGTGCTGGAACAAATGCCCGAAGAAGACGGCATAGGCAGGTTTGTTATAAGCGGGACTGGGATACAAAGAAAAATAATAAAAGTCAAAAAGTTTGCCTGCAGGGCACTCAAGCATAAAGGCGCGCAGTCCGGAATAAGGATAATCTATTCATATCATAAAGAAGAAAACAAAATTGAGTTTGTTGAGATTTATTATAAAGGGGACAAAGAACTGGAAGACAGGAAAAGGATATTAAAGCATTATAAAGAGCGACTTTGAATTATTGATAGTTGTTTGTGATTAAAATATTTGTAAAAATAATATTATGGAAAATAAAATTGAAATAAAAAAAACAGCATTTAGATTAAGTATTAAACAAAAGGCAATTTATAATGGGCTTTTAAATTTTGGCAAAGAACCTGCTGCATTTTATTTAGACGGAATAAAAATTTTATTAAGTGATAATTTTAATACAAAGGCATATTTACTTGCGCATATTGCAAGAGAAATTGAAGGATTCTTACGTAATATATTAGTTTTATCCAAGAAAGAAAAAAAATGTATACAGAAAGGTAATAAAAAAAACAGTCATAAAAAAGAGATATGTGAAGCATTAGGATTGGATGAAAATCATGAAATGGTAAAAAAATGGCGTAATATAAAATTTCATAAATATGCACATAGAAATAATAAATCTTTAAGAGAAAAGGAAGCATTTACTAAAGATTGGCATGAATTTGAAGAGGTTTTATTTTTTTTAGTAGGCAATTATTTAAATTTAGCAAATATTATTGATAAATATTTAAAAATTGATGATCCAGACGAAGAAAACATAAAAATTGTAGAAGGATTAATAAAGAATAGCAGTCGGTATTATTATTTTTTTATAAATTTAAAGAAAACAAAATGGTTAAAAAAATTACAAGAGTACACAGACATTTTTAATCCTTTGAATAACCCTGAGCCTGAAGAGAGTGAAGAAAATCCAGGATTTTATTGGATTCCTAAATGGTCCATTTTGGATTATCTTGAATATGTATCAAATGAAATAAGTAAAAGTCCCGACGGGGAAATATTAAGATATTTAGTAGAAATTGTTAATAATATAATTTCATATAAAAAATCAGATGGAAAAAGGATTGAGAACACCAGGACTGATTCATCGATGCTGAAAATTATTAGCAAATTCCCCAACGAAACTTTAAATCAAAATATGAAATTATATTTAAAATTTATAAAAGAAACATTGGAATCAAATTGGAGTATGAAGACATTTTCTGATGATTTAGAATCGGAATTAATGCCGAGATTAATAAAAGATGAATTAAAAGATTTTATAATTGGAATTATAAATATCGTTTTAAGTAAAAAAAATGTTGAAGACAAAGAATCTCCTTATATGCATTATTACTGGTTAGAAGAAATGCTTGAAAAAAATAAAAAAAGAATTGCTGAAATATGCGGCAAAGAAGCCATGAAAATAACCATAGAAAAAATTAAATCAATTATTGATGATAAACAAAATTATTGGTTTGTTGAAGTAAATAGTTATAGAAGAACCAAAAATGAATTATTAGATATTTTAATTGCCTTTGCTGCTGCAATGCTTGAATTGTCAAACCCGGAAAATATAAAAGAAATAATTAATAGTTTAATAAAAGAAAAAAATAATTTGTTTAATAAATTTGCAGTATTTGCAATTGGTTGCCATTATAATGATTTATCTGATTTGTTCTGGAACAATTTTAATCAGGGCATTCTTGAAAATATAAATTTAAAATATGAATTATACGAATTCTTCAAAAAAAATGCAGATAAGGTATTGCAGGATAAAGAAGATATTATAATAAAATGGATTGAAGAATTTCCACAAGGTGAGAAATTAAAAGAGAGAAAGGATGAAAAATATTTTGCATATAAAAAAAAGAATGGTTGAGTGCTTTTTTATGGACAAAAAATAAAAGAATCCAAGAATTATATGATAAATATAATAATATTAACCCGGCTGATATTTATCATCCGGGAAAACTTTTTTGGATAGAAAATAGGGCTGGAGAAAGAAGCCCTGTAAGTCCCGAAGAACTAGCTGGAAAAAGTGCAGATGAAATAATAAGAATAAACTTGGATTTCAAACCAAGTCCCGGCTCAAAGGAAACAAAAGATGGATTTGCTAATGCTATTAAAAATGATGTAATTAACAATCCTGATAAATATATAAATAATTTATATAAGTTTGAATATCCGGATAGTAAAATTGAACTTGTTTTCATTGACGCAATTATAAGCGGATTATATGAAGTTTGGAAAAATGATTGTTCTAAAATACAAGATTCCGAATTAATGACATATATTAGAAGCGTTATAGAAAATGTTGATTTTAACGCGAATAAGCCTGAAGATAGTATTTTTGATTACAGATTTTCAATATTAAGTACCTGCGTTTCAATGATAAAAAATATTTGTGAAAATGATAATTATGTGATAACTTCTAATTTCTTAAGTTTTATGAAAGAAATTCTTGAAATATTGAATACAAAATTAGAAGAATTTATTTATGAAGAAGATGATTATAATAAAAGTTTTTTGGTAACGCCGCGAGGAATGATTTTTGAAGCAATGATTCAATGGTCGTTAAGAAATGCGCGAATGAACAAACAAGATGACAAAGATAAATGGGATGATGACGTAAGGAATGTCTTTGATTTTTGGCTTAAAAAAAAGGATGATAGCAACTTTGATTTTCTTGATGCTGTTGCTTCATGTCTGCCAAATATGTATTATCTTGATAAACAATGGGTTGAAAATAATTTTGATAAAATATTTGATATAAATAGTGCAAAGTGGGGAATATCTTTTTCTGGTTATGTTTCTTATTATAATACCGTTTATGAAGTTTTATATAATATTTTTAAACAAAAAGGTCATTATGAAAAAGCGCTGCAAACTGAATTTGAAAATACATTTATTAATCAAAAAGTAGTTCAACATATTTATGTTGGATATTTAGATGATTGGGAAGATATAAATGATGAAAAAAGTTTAATAAGAAAAATTTTGGATGCGGGTAAAAAAGACCAGATAGAATATTTAATAAGATTTTTTTGTAATGGAAAAATAGAAGATGATGAAACAATTGATAATAAAAAACGAGAAATGTATAAAAAAGTCAAAAGTAAGGTAAGGCTTTTATGGAAATATATATATGAAAAATATAAAGATAAGCCAGAAATATTCGTTTTAACTATTGATTTGCTTTGCTTGTTAGATGAGCTGGATAATGAAAATATTGAGTGGATAAAAGCAATAGCAAAAAATATTTCAAGAAGACATGATATATCAATTATAATTAAAAGTTATGAAAAACACATAGATAAAAATCCGGAATTTATTGCTGGTATTCATATTTTGTTGTTAGAAAGTAAACTTAATTTTAGATTTTATGAGGATGAAATAAAAAATATGGTAATTAAGCTTTATGAAAAGGGGCTAAGAGAAGAAGCAGATGAAATCTGTAATAAACATGCAGAAAACGGCGAGTTTTTTCTAAGAGCTATTTATAATGAAAACAATAAGGGATGACACAATAATCAGATGAATATTTATGTTGCGAGGATACAGAATATCCGGATTGTAATCTGTCGGTTATGAAGGGCAATGTAAAACTGTAATGCATTTCATCTCCATCCCAATCGTCCTCTATCAAGGCCGTAATTTATGCGTTTTTCCTCCACGTAACCAACCGGTTACAACTTCAATTATATTAGTGAAGTTTTCCCGTTTTAAAAATATAATAAATATCAGGAAAAAAATAGATGCTTACGCAGGCATAAAGCCTGCGGCTACAAAGACAAAAAAATTACGGGAAAACTCCACTTATATTAAACTTGACTTTTAAGAAAAATAATATATAATTAATATCAGACATTAGAAAAAAGAGATGTTTTAACGACGCATAGATGCGACGTTAAGCAGATAACGATGTCTTCAAACCAGCCAGCGATGGTGTTTGAA
>JAGNJD010000046.1 GCA_018000835.1 Candidatus Goldiibacteriota bacterium
AAATGATGAGAATAAAAAAATAAAGATAATTGATACAAACAAAAATTTTGTTTTCCTCATTTAATCACCCGTTGCTTGATTTTAATTATACATTAGTATAACTACAAAATATGTTTTGTCAATCAAAGTATCATTAAATTCTATTTAATTTTTTCTCTTCAGCCGGTTCTTTCAGGATGTTTTTTCGATTTCAGTCGGCATCTGTCGTGTCTTGCCGGTTCCTTCCTACTATATTAAAAACCTCCCTGAATTTTCCCTGTATTCTTTTATCATCGCAAAGAATCCTGATTTTCAATCCCCATTATTTCCTGCAAATACTTTCTTTCGGTCACACCCTTTACATACCTCATACCTGCCAAAAAGATCCCTTACATGTTTTTCTGTGAACTTATTGTGCAGTTATGTCATGGGCCACCTGCATTTTTACATAAATTTTATGTTTAAAAGGGATGTCCACTTTTAATTTTTAAATGACAAACCGTTTTTTCATTTGACTTTTGTCTGATTCCTCTATATATTTAAAACAAACGCACAGGAGGACAATAATATGGCTAAAACAATTACGGCAATTTTTGAAAACGGTATTTTCAAACCGCTTGAAAAAGTTAAGTTGTCGAATCACAAAAAGATTCAACTGATGGTATTTCCTATGGACGAGGAAATACCAGAATTGGTCAAGTCTCAAAAACGAGCTCTTAAAAAATACTGCGGCATAGGAAAAAGCGGCTTGACCGATGTCAGTCGTAACCATGATAAATACCTCTATGGAAAATAGTTAATGGAACCTATCTTTATAGACACTTCTGCGCTGTATGCTTGTTTTGACAAATCTGACAGAAATTACTCTGTTTCCACTGTTCAAATTCATGAAATTGAAGTTCCTTTATTCACAACTAATTATGTCATTGACGAAACCATGACTTTACTTGCAAAAAATCTCGGAGTCCGTTTGGCATATGAAATCGGCACCAATCTGCTGAATGAACGTTTTGCCAAGATAGTCCGTGTCTCATCAGACGATGAGAAACACGCTCTTGAAATCTTATGTAAATACAGCGATAAAAAATTCAGTTTTACCGACTGTATTAGTTTTGCCATAATGGAAAAATTAAAAATCAAAACTGCTTTTTCTTTCGACAAGCATTTTAGGCAATACGGCAAATTTAATATCATTCCGTAAAAACCGCTAAGTGCATTAAAAATTATTTCTGCTATCACCCCTTCTTCTACAGGTTTTATTCCTTCATTTCTCGGAACGCCGAAATCCATCCCCTCGTGAAACCATGTCCCTACATTCCTTGGACCATAATCTGATGTTATAGGCCATGTCCATGAAGTATCAAAACACAAATTACAGTCATCGTAGGCTTGTAAGAAAAAAGGAATAAAACATAGTATACCAATAAATATGGCTAATTTTCTTATTTTAAATAATTCATTAAACATCTATTTATTCTCCAAGCTTGGATTTTAAATCAATTGATTCTTTCATTTTAAAAATATAAACAAAACCATTATTATCAATCTTTTTTATTGATGCAGATTTCCCCATATCCCAACTCTTCCCATTGGAAAGATTAAAAAAAAGAACTGATCGCTTATATGGGGGAGTTTTTGTTGAATATCCAATGCCAAGATACTTACCATTAGGCGATATAGAAAAATTTTCCGGATTTCCCTGATTCCATTTAAAAATCTCTTCTCCGTTTTCATTGAAAACATGAAGCGCTTCGGTTCCTGGAAAATTTTCGCTATCTTCCGCATCCCGAAAAACTACCAGATTGTTATTTGTGATTTTTACATCGCTAGCGTTAATCCCCCTGTTTTTGAATTCTTTTTTCCATTTCACTTCTCCTTTTTCATCCATTATTTCCAGTTTCACCATCGTGTCTGGTTGTTCATATCCTTGCAGCCCTTCCAAAATTACTTTATTATATTTCACGATTATCGCAGTACTGCTGTTATCTGATATAGCAGCATCAATGACTTCTCTCTTTTTTCCCCGTCTCAATTTGCCTTCTCTGTCTTTTTCTTTGATTTCAGTAATAGTTTCCCCGATTTTAATTTCTTTCACTAACTTTCCCTTCTCATCATTTATACACAGCTTTCTTTTATCCTGTTCTCCGATTATCCTTATCCTTTTTATTTTCTCTTTCCCTTGCGCTTGTGCTGTATTTCCTGCATTTTCTCCTGTTTTCATCAGGCCTGCTTCCTGCTGTCCTACGTTTTCTGATACAGGTTTTAAACCTGTCTCTACATTCACCGTATTTCCCATCTCCTCTGCCTCTGTCTTACTCCCCATCCCAAGTATTACTACCACCATCATAAAACTTATTATTATTACAATTGCTTTCCTCATTTCATTCCTCCAGTTTAATTAATTTTCAATTCTCAGTTTTCAATTATTGTAACTGCTTTTACAGTTTTATTTGAATTTTATATTTCTTTTTATCATATTATTTCCTTATCAATTTATTCCCTTATTCCTTAGTCTATATTTACAAAATTCAGCATTTAAAATTAATTATCTGTTTTAATCTGCCAGACGTCATTATAATAACCTAATCCGTTATATCCTCCTATTATCCATATTGCATTATTATATACCACACTAGTATGAAATGCTCTTACGTTAAAACCTGTTGTTCCTGCTACTTTTATCCATTTTGCTCCGTTTTTTGAATACCAAACATCGTCAAGAAAATAGTATCCTTCGTCCATCATTGAATTATAATAATAGTGCTCACCCCCTATAATCCACATTTTATCTTTATATACTATACAGGTATGTCCGTATCTTGGTTTAAAGCCTGCTTCTCCTGTTACTTGATTCCAATTTATACCATCACTTGAGTTCCATACATCATTATAACAATTGCCATCTTTGCCAAAACCACCTATTACCCACATCATGTTTTTAAATACCACACTGGCATGCCCTTCTCTTTCTCCAAATGCGGCCGTTTCGGTAGTTTGTATCCAATCTATACCATCTCCTGAACACCATACATCATTATGACGTTTGCTATTACCCCACCCTCCTATAACCCATATTTTACTATTATAAACTATGCTTGTATGTCCCTCTCTTTCGCCAAATCCCGCCGTATTGGTTACCTGCTCCCATACAATTCCATCGTTTGATTTCCAGACATCACCAGAACCTGAGGTTCCACCTATTACCCACATCAAGTCATTAAATACTATACTGGTATGACTTTCTCTTTGACCGAATGTTACCGTATTTGTTACTTGTATCCATGTCCCACCATCGCTTGAATTTAAAACATCATCATCTTCGTCCCAACCATTTCCGGTGATAATCCACATTTTGTCGCCATAAACTAAACTTGTATGCCCTGCCCTGCTATCAAATTCCACCGTTTGTGTTATTTGCGACCATGTAATGTTTAAAGGAGGTTCTTCCAATATTAGTGTTCCCTTCGAACACGCGCCAACCATTAACAAACCTATTATTAAAACACTCAACATAACAACCGTTTTTTTCACCTTTTCTCCTTTCCTTTCAACCACAAACCACATTGGGTTTATGGTTGGAATTCTCAATTTTTTAGACAGATTTTAAACCTGTCTCTACATTAATAATTGGTAATTGTCTTTTTATTTACTTTGAACATTCTTTACTGGTTTTAACCATTCAAATTTTACATCTTCGTTTATCCGTATTTTATTTATCCTCGTCTTTATTTTGCTTTTCCCGTCAACCGACTCCATCTCCCCTTCCGTCTCTATCGGTATTGATATCTCTTTTGTATTATTACTTTGGGTATTGACCTTTGAGCTTTGAACATTGAACTTTGAACTATTCTTCACCGTGTTTCCTTCTGCCTTGAGATAAGTTACACTGCCTTCTTTTGTATTCACTGTATCCACAGGAAACCGCATAGGAAAAACGCTTTTAGCCGTCACCATCATCTTTGCGTTTCCGTCCGTATTGTTTTGCCATTGGTAGTCGTATGTGAGAACTTGTACTTTGCCATTATACTCTACGGCGTTCTCTACCTCTGCCCCGTTATCTTCCTACACTACTGCTGCGTCTGATAGCACGTAACTCTCTTTTGCTTGCACTTTCATTAAACTTAATGCCGGCATCATCCCTGTCATTATCTTTTTTCTTTTATTTTTCATTTTCTTTCCTTTAAAAAATATATAATTCTCTCATAATTATTTTTCCATAGTTAGTGATTATCAAAGCATCCCTTATACAATTACTTTTATGGCTGCGACCGTTAAAAAAACAGTCATCCTGCCTCATTTCTATTCTCTGTCATATTATTAGTATCACTTTAAAACAACGTTTTGTCAAGTATAGGTTAGAAATTATGCCCATTCCCAGTCATTATGCAAAGTAGATTACAAATAGTAGAGACAGATTCTGCTCTGTCTCTGGTCACGAGTCAAATAGTGTGATACATACCTTACATCCTTTTGAGACACAGCAATTTATAGTTTATACGTCTCATTATGGACGGTGAAGATATGAATTTACGGGTTTGCGATAACAACGGACATTTGAATTCCATAAAAAATAACGACCGGATTCCAGATTTTCCATGGAATGATAAATGCCGTGTGAGAAAATAGAAAGGGAAAAAACAAATTCTGCAATGATTTTATTCAACCAACAATCAGTAACAAGCAACCGGCAACATTTAATTGTTCCCCGTTATTTTTCAAGTATGAATTTTTCCTGTCCTTCCCTGAAATCAACAGGATAATCGCCGTCAAAACATGCCATGCAAAACTTGTCTTTTCTTCCGCCCACTGTTTTTATAAGTCCCTCCATAGAAAGATAAGCGAGAGAATCAACCTTTATGTGTTTTTTTATCATTTCAACGGTATGACTGTTTGCTATCAGTTCCATTCTTGTAGGGAAATCCATTCCGTAAAAGCATGGATTAAATACGGGGGGTGATGAAATGCGATAATGAACTTCCTTTGCACCTGCTGCACGTATCATTTTTATAATTTTTTTACTCGTAGTCCCGCGCACGATTGAATCATCAACGACCACTACACGCTTACCCTGTATTATCTCCCTCACAGGATTTAATTTTAACCTTACTCCAAAATCCCTTATTTCCTGGGATGGTTCTATAAACGTCCTTCCCACGTAATGATTCCTTATAAGTCCCATGTCGTATTTTATGCCAGTTGCTTCTGAAAAACCAATTGCGGCACAGACGCCTGAGTCGGGAACCGGTATTACAACGTCGGCATCCACAGGAGATTCTTTGCCAAGTTGATGTCCAAGCCCGCGTCTTATGTCGTTTACCGACCTGTGAAATATCATTGAATCCGGCCTTGCAAAATAAATAAACTCAAAAATACACATAGCGCTGCGCTGTCTCTGAGCGTATCTTATTTTCTTCATTCCGTTTTTTGAAAAAACTACCATCTCTCCCGGTTCAACCGTTGCAATCCATTTTGCATTTATGAGGTCAAATGCACATGTCTCTGATGCAATTATATAAGCACCGTCAAGTCTGCCTATTTCAAGCGGCCTGAAACCATACGGGTCACGTGCAGCTATTAAAGTATCTTTATTCATTATAAGAAATGAAAATGCACCTCTTATCTGATTTAGCGACCATTTTACCGCATCAATAAAATTTAATTTGTTATATCTGGCAATCAGGTGGATCAGGACCTCTGAATCTGCCGTCGTTTCAAATATGGCGCCGCTTTTTTCAAGTTCGCTTTTTATAATGTCTGCATTTACCAGATTGCCGTTATGAGCGACTGCAAGAACGCCGTTTATGTAATTTACCCTTATCGGTTGTGCATTTTCAACGTTAGAAGAACCGGTGGTTGAATATCTGACGTGACCTATTGCCATGTCACCTTTTAAATACGACAGTTTTTCCCTGTCAAATATTTCCGAAACAAGCCCCATTGATTTTACTTCGTAAGATTTTTTGGCTGAATCAACCGTAACTATGCCTGCGCTTTCCTGCCCCCTGTGCTGCAAAGCATAAAGTCCGAGATATGCAAGTGTGGATGCTTCTTCATGTCCGTATACTCCGACTATACCGCATGATTCATGAATTTTATCAGACATATTTGTTTACTCCGCTCATCCAGACGGTTTCAAGTTCTGAAACTGTAACGTTTATTTTCTGCGAGCATTTTTTTGCAGCCCAGTCAATGTTAATAATTAGCCGTTCCCCGCCTGTTTTTCCTATTTCTGTTAGTATCACTTTGTTTTGTGCAGCGATTTTTTTCATCGCATTCAGATCTTTTTTTGAAGTCGTTATAATAATCCTTGATTGTGATTCGCCAAAAAGCAGTGAATCTATCCTGATGTCGCTCTGGAGTTCTACCAGAGCACCAACGTTTTTCTCGCCATGCAACCCGGCAGAGATGCAGCACTCGGCAAGTGCAACTGCAAGTCCTCCCTTTGAAACGTCGTGTGCGGATTTTATTATTCCCGCTTTTATCCCCTGTCTTACGGTTTTTTGCACGAGTAATTCAATGTTTAAGTCAACGTCCGGAACAGGACCTTTTATCATGCCATGTATTTCCTTTAAATATTCAGACGCTCCTATTTCATCCTTTGTCTGTCCGATAAGCAAAATAACGTCCTCGGCACCCCTGAAAAACTGCTTTACGTATTTTTTGCCCTTTATGTAACCAACCATGCCAACGACAGGCGTTGGATATATGGCACCGTCTTTGCCTTCGTTATAAAAACTCACGTTACCGCCGGTTACCGGCGTTTTTAAAATGCGAGCCGCATCTGCCATGCCTTCCACTGCTTTTTCAAACTGATAAAATATCTCAGGGTCTTCCGGATTCCCAAAATTAAGACAATTCGTAAGTGCAACCGGCGTTGCCCCGCTTACGCTCACATTACGCGCGGCCTCTGCAACTGCAATGGCGCCCCCTTTATACGGGTCAAGATAAGTATATCTTCCGTTTCCGTCAACTGCCGTTGCCAGTAATAAATTCTCACCCTTTATATTTATTACCGCGGCATCAGAACCCGGAAGCGTCCACGTGTTTGTCTGCACCATATGATCGTATTGTTCCCATATTTTTGATTTGCAGGAAACGTTCCGGGATGCAATTAATCTTTTTAAAATTTCTTCCACATTTTGCGGGACAGGGACAGAGTCGGCTTCAATATTAATATTATCCAGATACGCAGGTTTTATGCCTTTCTGTTTTTTTAAAGGAAAATACTCATTACTGCTGTCTGCAAGAGGCGAAACAGGGATGTCTGCAACTATTTTTCCTTTTTCTTTTACTATTATATCCGGCTTTTTAATGACCTTTCCTATCGTAACTGCGTGTAATCCCCACTTTTTCAGCACTGCCTCAACTTTTTTTTCGTTGCCTTTGTCGGTTACCATGAGCATCCTTTCCTGCGATTCGGAAAGCATGACTTCATAGGCATTCATACCTGTCTCGCGTTTCGGGACTTTGTCTATGTTGAGTTCTATGCCGACCCGCCCCCTGTTTGCCATTTCAACGGAGGATGATGTAAGTCCAGCAGCACCCATGTCCTGAATTCCCATTATCAGACCTTTTTCATTTAATTCGAGAGTTGCTTCGAGAAGAAGTTTTTCCATGAAAGGGTCTGCAACCTGGACTGATGAACGCCTCTCACGGCTTTCTTTTGTAAGTTCGGCAGATGCAAATGAAGCGCCATGCATACCGTCCCTACCGGTTGCAGCACCTATGTAAATTACAGGATTTCCAATTCCCTTTGCAATGCCTTTTTTTATTTTTTTCTTTTCAACGATTCCAATCGTCATTGCGTTGACAAGACAGTTTGTTTCGTAACAATCCTCAAAAACCGTTTCACCTGCAATTGTCGGGACTCCGATACAGTTGCCATAAAAAGCAATCCCGCGGATAACGCCGGACAGCAATCTCTGCGTATTTGGGGACGTTACGTTTCCAAAACGCAATGAATCAAGGACAGCGATGGGTCTCGCCCCCATCGTAAATACGTCTCTTAAAATCCCGCCAACGCCTGTTGCAGCGCCCTGAAAAGGTTCCACGGCAGAAGGGTGGTTGTGGGATTCTATTTTAAAAACCACTCCTGATTTTTTTGTTGCATTGATGATGCCTGCATTTTCTCCCGGTCCCTGTAATATGTATTTTCCTTTTGTAGGAAATTTTTTTAAAGTTGATTTGGAATGTTTGTAACTGCAATGCTCCGACCACATTGCAGAAAATATGCCGAGTTCAACGTATGTCGGAGTTCTTCCCAGTATTTTTAAAATAAAGTCGTATTCGTCTTTTTTTAAATTATGTTCTTTTATTATCTCGTCCGTAATTTTTACGTTATAATTTGCCAATTTCTGCTCCATGTTTAACTATTCTTTAAATATTTTATCATAGATTCAAAAACATATCTGCCGTCGGTTGAACCAAGTTCTTTTATCATCGCTCTTTCCGGATGCGGCATCATTCCAAGTATGCTGCCTTCTTTATTAATAATGCCGGCGATGTTATATAAGGCACCGTTTGGATTTGCATCTTCTGATACGTTTCCATTTATGTCAGAATATCTGAAAACTACGCAGTCATCTTTTATCAGTTTGTTTAACGTCGTTTCATCACAAAAATAATTACCCTCATTATGTGCTATCGGGATTTTTAACGTCTGTCCTTTTTTTAAACGGTTGGTAAAAGGCGTATTGTTGTTCTCTGTCGTAATGTTTACGTATTTACAGATAAATTTCAGCGTTTTGTTCATAAGCATGGCGCCGGGTAACAATCCTGCTTCAAGTAAAATCTGGAATCCGTTACAGATGCCTATTATGACTTTATTTTTTTTAAGCGAAAATTCCCCTATATTATCCATCACCCTTGCAAATCTCGCAATTGCTCCGCATCTTAAATAATCACCGTAAGAAAATCCGCCCGGTATTACTATCATATCGTATTTGTTTATGTTACGTTCCTCGTGCCATACGTATTCTGCATTTACCTGCATTATATCCTTTAATGCCCATAAACAATCGGCATCACAATTTGAGCCTGGAAATACGATTACGCCTGCTTTCATATACGTTAACTCCTTATCCTGCATGCCGTCATTGTCCGGGGATTTTCCACAATATGCCAGTTAACGCTGTTCCGACAAAAACGGATTATTTTATTCAATTGAAAACTCATATTTTTCAATGTTCGGGTTTGCGAGAAGTTTATCGCAAATTTCGTCTATTTCTTTTTTTAATTTTTCCTTTTTATCGTTGCCGTTGATTTCAATTTCAATGTATTTGCCTATGCGCACGTCTTTTACGTCTTTATATCCCATTTTGGTAAGGGCATTTTTTACGGTCTTGCCCTGCGGGTCCAGAACGCCGTCTTTTAAAGTAACGATTATTTTTGACTTTGCCACAATTCACCTCAGATAATTCAGATTAAAAAATTTATTAAAGAGAAATTGTTTTTATTTTATCTCAAAACAATTTTTTTTCAAGGACTTTTTCAACTCGTCGTCCCAATGAACATTGCAGATAATAACGATGCTACATAACAGAAAGGAGGGAAACAAAATCTGCAATGATTTTATCAAACCCACAATCGGCAACAAGCATGTGACAATATCTTATTTTAATGTTTCCTGCTTTTTCCTTAACATATTAAGGAGACGCGAAAAATCCGCAGGCAGGTCAGCCCTGATATTTATCCTTTTTTCAAGGACAGGGTGAAAAAATTCTATTTCCCTTGAATGCAACATTTGTCTCGGCATTAAATCGTTTACCGACATTTTATCGTAGCCGAGGAATTCAACGACTTCAATGTCCTTGTTTTTGTCTCCATACATGGGGTCGCCAAGGACTTCATGTTTCAAATAATTCATATGAACCCTTATCTGATGCGTCCTGCCTGTAATTAAATTAACCTCCAGCAACGCGGCATTAAAAAATACTTCAACCGGTTTAAACACCGTTTCTGCATCCTTTCCATACAACGTTGCGGCTGTAAATTTCTTTCTGTATTTTGCATCTCTTTCTATGCGCGTCCGGATTTTTCCGGGTTCGTCAATTTTTCCATGCACAAGGCAGTTATATACTTTTTTTACTTCCTTCCTTTTAAACATTTCTGACAACAAAACCCTGGTTTTTTCATCTTTTGCAATTATCATCGCTCCCGACGTATCTTTGTCAAGACGGTGAACTATGCCGAGACGTTCAACGTCATTTAAAAAATTTTCTTTTTTTATTTTTTTTCCTATTATCGCATTGACAAGGGTGTCGTCCATGTGTCCGGGGGCAGGATGAGTTACAAGTCCCGGCTGTTTATTTATGGCAAATAAATATTCGTCTTCGTATATGACGTTTAAAGGAATGTCTGCTTCTTTTATTATCTGCGGGGCCGGCGTTTTTTCAATGAATTCAAGGACGTCGCCCTGTTTAACTTTTGTATGATAAAACCGGACGATTCTTTTGTTTAAAAAAACGTTTCCGCTTTTAATCATCTTTTGTGCCATACCACGCGAAATGGACAGGGCATCTTTTAAATAAACGTCTATCCTCTCTTTTTCTGGTATGCTAATTTTTATCGTTCTTGTTTTTTCCATGTTTTTTTATGACGAAAATAAAAAAACCACAATCCCGCACTAAGAATCATAACCAAACTTATAAAAGAAGATGTTGAAAAGAAAAATATTTTTCCCCTTTCAGGGTCGCCCCTGAAAAATTCAATTATCGTCCTGATTATCCCATAATTCAATAAATATAAAAATATTACGTCTCCGTTTTCTTTTTTAAACTTTTTATAAAAAATCATTAGCAGCAGGAAATTCAGAAAATTTGCAAACGATTCGTATAACTGCGCAGGATACCGCGGAGTGTTGTCCTGCAGTACTGGAAATATTACGCCGCAAAAAGCACCGGCACAATCAGAAGCCCTACCATAGCAGCATCCTGCAAAAAAACATCCAATGCGTGCAATTGAATGGCCGAATGCAATAAACGGTGCGGCTATGTCTGCAAGTTTAAAAAAATCGAGTTTTTTTCTTATTACCCATATTACGGCTGCCAGAAAAGCGGCTATAAACCCGCCATAAAAAACGAGTCCGCCTTCCCATACTTTTAAAATTGATAACGGGTCCTTTATGTAATCTTTATACCATATTAAAACATATAATAATCTGGCACCGATAATTCCCCATATTATTACGATAAATCCGAGGTCAAAAATAACGTCGCTTTTTATCCCCTGCTTTTTTGCAAATTCCGCTGCAAGATAAATCGAAGAAAGAAATGCAATTGCAACCATTAAACCATACGTTGTAATTTTTAGTCCGGCAATCTCAAACAGGATGGGATGCATCTTTTTTGCTCTCAAAAAACAAGAAATAAACGGCAAATAAAAAAATTCCTATGGTAACAAAAGTATCTGCCATATTAAAAACAGGCCATGTAAGGTCTTTATAACCAATCTCAATGAAATCAGTAACGCTGCCTCTTAAAATCCTGTCAATCAGATTACCTATGGCACCGCCAACTATAAAGCCGCATGACAGATTAAACAAAAAAGAATCTTTCATGTTTACAATCCAGTAAACGGTTATCATGACGATTGCAAAAAGGACGACGGCAATCAGAAACCATTTTTTTACGGGATTATCAGAACCGCCCATCAGTCCAAAAGCAATTCCGTTATTTTCTATGTATGTAATTTTAAAAACGTCCTTTATAACCGCTATGCTGCTGAAAATTTTCATTGACGATCTTACTATGTATTTCGTCACCTGGTCCAGAAAAACCACTGCCAAGCAACCTATAATAAAAGTCCTTTTCATTTTTCTCCTTTTATATCTGTAAAAACCTGTTTTATCGTGCATAAAGAGCCGTATTCATTTCCGTTTTTGTCTTTAATAATTGAAGTGTTAACGAGTATGTTTTTTATGTCGTCGTTGACTTTTATCTCTATTTTTTTATTAAATGCCGGCAGTTTTTTATTGTGAATTTCATACAACACTTTTTGTAAATCGCCGAGGACTTCCACGTCCGTATAATTCACGTTTACTGCCCTGAAACTATGATAATTAAATATAGTTTCGCATCTGGAATTAAAAACCTGTATTAAACCGTCGTTGTCAATTATTATTATTCCGTCACGGAAACTGTTATATACGTTATTTATCATGTCAATCATGCTTTCCTTTTCAACGTTTATGTCTTTTGCTTTCTGGAAAAGAACTTTGTTTGCCATTTCAAGTTTTACTTTTTCCCGTAAATCTTCCTGTGCTTTTTCCGCAAGATAACTGCCGTAAAAAGCAACTACAAAAATAAACGGGAGATTTAAAAGCACGGCAGGGTCAGAAAAAACGTTTATTCCGGAATTTATCTTTAAATAAACATAAATAAAATCAACGACAAAAGCAATAATAATGCTTAAAACCACGGATTGTCCGAGTGCACTTATAAAGATTGTCAGAAAAAGCATGAGGAAAAATAGAAAATCAGTGTAAGTAAGCCAGTATGCCGCGAGTGAAATAAAAATTATGTCCAGAATGAAAACGACATAATTTATCTTTGTTCCCTCAAAATATTTATCGGGCAGTAGCAGGAAAATTACGTTGCTCAGCAATAAAACAAAAAAATATATGAATAAAAACTGTTTTGAATTTACTATTTCAAATATGTTATAGAATCCCAGTAACAATATTATTAAAGTTAATATTGCCCTTATCCAGTTTAAATTTTTCTTTCTTACCACGGCATTTTTATTCATTTCTGCTTCCTTTAATCAAGATTGCCGATGCACCTTTCACACATATCAGGATATTTATCGTTTTTGCCGACAGTATCAACGTAACGCCAGCATCTTGTGCATTTTTCTGCCCGTGCTTTTTCAACTACGATTTCCACGTTTTTATCCCATGGGCCATCAGTTTCACTATCTTTTACGAATGTCATTTTTGATACGATGAATATCTGCTCCATTTCATCCTTAAACTTTTCTATGATTTTATCCAGTTCTTTTGATTCATACTTTATCGTAACCCATGCTTCGTAGGGATGTTTAATTATCCCCGTATCTCTTTGTTCTTCTATTTTTTTAAAAACGCTTTCACGCAGTTCAAGTAAAATTTTCCAGTCAGAAAGTATTTCATCGTTTAGCATGGTTTCTGCCGGTTCATCCCAAAGACATAACTGGATGTGCTTTTCATTTTTTAAACGTTCAGGGATGAATTGCCAGACCTCATCCGTCGTAAAACATAAAATCGGTGAAATTATCTTTACAAGTTTCATCAGTATTTTGTAAATGACCGTCTGGCCGCTTTTACGCTCAACTCCGTCTTTTTTTAAAGTATATAACCTGTCTTTAATAATGTCAAAATAAAAAGAAGATAAATCCTTTGAACAAAACCGGGTAAAATCCTTATATACCTTGTAAAATTCAAAATTATCATAATACGCTTTAAGATTATTTATCGTCTCCTGCGTTCTGTGCAGAATATACCTGTCAAGTTTTGACAGTTTTTCAAAAGGAACCATTTCGTCAGCATTAAAATCGCTTAAACTTCCGAGCATAAATCTGAAAGTATTTCTTATCCTTCTGTAAGAATCGGTTATGCGCCCCATTATTTCATCGGAGACTGCCTGGTCTGCCTTAAAATCTTCTGAAGCAACCCATAACCGCAATAAGTCGGCCCCCGTTTTTTCAATGAGTTTTAAAGGGTCTATCACGTTGCCCAGGGATTTATGCATTGCTCTTCCCTGTCCGTCGACAACCCATCCATGACTTATTACTTCTTTATATGGTGCTATGCCTCTTGTTCCTACGGATACGAGAAGCGACGTCTGAAACCAGCCCCGGTACTGGTCTGAACCTTCTATATATAAATCAACGGGCCATTTAAGTTTCCATTTACCCTCACTAACCGCTATGCTGCTTGACCCGGAATCAAACCATACGTCAAAAATGTCTTCCACTTTTTTTATTTTACCGGCATCAGAGCCACAAAAAGGACATTTAAAATCATTGCCGAGTATTTCAGCAGTGCCATATTTAAACCATGCATCGCTGCCTTCTTTTTTAACGACGTTTTTTACTTTTTCAATCGTTTCGTCGTTTACTATTGGCATGCCGCATTGATCGCATTCAAAAACAAAAATAGGCACGCCCCACGAGCGCTGTCTCGATATACACCAGTCGGGTCGTGTCTCTATCATTTTTGTAATTCTGTCCTGACCCCATTCATTTAACCATTTTACGTTTTTTATCTCTTCAATTACCTTTTTTCTGAAATCGTTTTTATCCATTGATATGAACCACTGGTTTGTTGCCCTGAATATTATCGGATTTTTGCAGCGCCAGCAATGCGGATAGGAGTGCGTAATTTTTTCTTCGCCAGGCAATCTGCCTTTTTCTTTTAACAAATTAATAATTTTATCGTTCGTGCTGAATACGTTTTCTCCCTTAAAAAGCGGAAACTCGTCAGTAAATCTTCCTTTTGAATCAACAGGAGTTAAAACAGGCAGGTCGTATTTTTTACCTGAAACGTAGTCTTCCTGTCCATGACCTGGTGCAATGTGCACTGCGCCGGTTCCGGTGTCCATGGTAACGTAATCTGCGAGAATGACTACTGAATCCCTTTCAATAAAAGGATGGCAGCAGATTATGCCTTCCATGTCTTTCCCTTTAAATCTTTCTTTTATTTTAAATTTATTTATTCCGGTTTTTGTTGAAAACTCTTCCAGAAGTCGTTCCGCCAGTATTAAATTTTCTGCATCAGTTTCAATAAGCACGTAATCAAAATCTGGATGCACGGCTATTGCTACGTTTGCAGGAAGCGTCCATGGAGTCGTAGTCCATATAACGACGCTTGTATTGGAAGGCAGAACTATTTTTGATTTTGAAAAATCTTTTACCTGAAAACTAACGTATATGGAAGGCGTTGTATGGTCCTTGTATTCCACTTCCGCCTCTGCAAGTGCCGTCTCACATCTATAACACCAGTAAACCGGTCGCAGTCCCTTATAAACCAGGCCGCGTTTATACATCTCATGGAAAATTTCAACCATCTTTACTTCGTATTCAGGGTCAAGGGTAAGATATGGATTATCCCAGTCACCGATTATTCCAAGCCTTTTAAACTGATTCCTCTGAAGGTCTACATATTTCATTGCATATTCATGGCACTGCTTTCTTATTTCCAATTTTGACATTGACTTTGCCTTATCCCCCAGGTTTTCTATGACTTTATGTTCAATCGGCATCCCATGGCAATCCCATCCTGGAACGTAAGGAGTCCAGTATCCTTCAAACGATTTAAACCGGACAATGATATCCTTTAATACCTTATTTAGCACGTGCCCCATATGTATGTTGCCATTTGCATAAGGAGGACCATCGTGTAATACGTATACTGGTTTGTCTTTTCTTTTCTCACGTAAACAGTTATATAAATCATCTTCTTCCCATTTTTTGGCAATGTCTAATTCTCTTCTTGCCAGATCGCCTTTCATCGGGAAATCAGTTTGCGGCAGATGTATTTTGTATTCTTTTTTGTCTTTATCTTCGGACATCTTTCTCTCCTCTTTCATCTTTGTAATTTTTTTGTAAAACATACATTTTTAACATAAATTATTTTATTTTTCAATAACAAACAAAAAAAAGTGGGCAATGCTTTATTTGCGATTTCGCAAAGTGGGGCCCCCTCGGGCTAAAGTCCGAGGCTCCCACAAAAAATTCAATCAATTTGTCCCGTAGAAATTCTCTTTACGGGACTTCGTTGATTGACCAGGAGACGAGGAATATCAGTGATATTCCGCAGCGACATTGGAACCCTCCTGGCAAAGTAGATAAAACATTTTTATTGACTTTATTATATTTAAACGCTATAATTTATATATAAAACGTTTAAATTCTGTGAGGGAAAAAAGGAGATTTTATGAAAAAATTTATATTAAAAATTAAAAAACATATTTTTGCATTTACAACTCTTTTTTTTATTTTATGTTCCTGTTTAACTGCGGCAACGACGTATCCATTTCCGATAGACAAGAATTATGCAAATGGAATAAGGATAACGTCATATACAGCGAGCAACATAAGCGACAAATTCAATACGTGGAAATCAAGATACGTTGTAAATGCAGACACTGGTCAGAGAGTCATAAGTCCTGAGCCAATACAAGGAACTGCCAACAGAACAGTATCTGAAGGAATGGGATATGGTATGTTAATGGCAGTATATTTTGGAGACCAGACGTTGTTTAATAATTTATGGGCATTTAAAGTCAAGAGGACTGCTGATGCAGGAAAGACAACCGGTTTAATGCCATGGATAACTGACGGGTCAGGGATAATAGACCCGAATTCGGCAGCAGATGCTGACTTTGACATAGCATTTGCACTTTTAATGGCACATTACCAGTGGGGCAGCGGCGGCACATACAATTATCAGAGTCTGGCAACGACAGAAATAGCGAGATGCAGACAATATGACATAAACGCAGGGACATACAGCGTGAGACCGGGAGATGCATGGAATGACTGGGGATATCCATCATATTATT
>JAGNJD010000047.1 GCA_018000835.1 Candidatus Goldiibacteriota bacterium
GATATAGGAAAAGTAACGAGAAAGACAGTGAGGGCAATACAAAATTGGATAAATAGTTATCCCGGAGCAATATTAAACTATTTCTTACAAAAAAACATGTGAAATTTTGGGTGTGGTGCAATAAAACTTGCAATTTGCCTTCCCATATCCACTCTAATAAAATTATTGTATTTAACATAAAAATCGTTTATAATTTATGATAATCCTTAAAAAAACAAAGAGGCAAATATGTCAAACTATGACCAGTATTTTTTAAAAATGTCAGACGGAACTTTAAAACAGATAAATCCGTTTACCGGAACCGAGGTATGGACCGTTCCCGGCAGGGCAAGCAAGCCGATAACCAACGACGTGCCTAAAAATGCAAAAAAAATTGAAAAAAAGAAAAAAGAAGATTATTGCAATTTTTGTGAAACGAATTATATGAATACCCCCCCTGAAAAAGAACGTCTCGTAAAGGTTGGTAAAAAATACATATCTCTTTATAATCAACGCCCCGATACTTTAAATGCTACAAAACCTGTTTTCAGAAGAATTCCAAATTTATTTGAAATAGTTACGATGGAATACTGGAAAAAAAATTTTGATTATAAAATTCCTGAAAATATCAGGGAAATAAAAGACAGATATTTATCCGATAAAAAGGGCAGGGAACACGTTTTGAACATAGTAAATATGAAATTGAAATTACTTGGGACAAACCCAGATACGATAAGCATGGAAAAAAAGATTGATATGGCAGATGCATTTTTTGCAGGCGGGCATGAACTGATAGTTTCAGGCAGACATTACATAAAGGATGCAGAATATGATACTCAGCTTTATTCATCCGGAGAAATGCCGCCTGACGAACATTTTCAATACGTTAAATTTACGATTAAAGGCATGATGAGCATTTATAAAAACAACAAATACGTCCGTTACATTTCCGTTTTTCAGAACTGGTTAAAACCCGCCGGCGCTTCCTTTGACCATCTGCACAAGCAACTTGTTGCAATTGATGAATGGGGCGTATCAATAGAAAGAGAAATGGCACTCCTGCGGGAAAATCCAAATTTATATAATGAAATGGGACCAAACCTTGCTTTGTATTTCAATTTAATCATCGCGGAGAACGAACATTCTATCGCTTTTGCAGACATAGGCCACAGATATCCGACGATAAGCATATTTTCAAAATCAGAAAAAATATATCCTTATGACCTTTCTGACAAAGAATTAAAAGGTTTTTCTGACATGATACACAGCATTCATGCAGCACTTACTTCCCAGATTGCATCAAACGAAGAGTGGTATTACACCCCAACCGATTCAATAGACATAATGCCATGGCACATCCTGATTAAGTTAAGAATAAACGTTCCTGCCGGTTTTGAAGGAGGGACAAAGATATACATAAATCCGATGTCGCCCTATGATTTGCGCGATAAAGTAATAACGAGATTAAAGGAGTTAAGACAGCAGAAAAAAATTGCAAAAATTGATATTGGAGAAGAATGCAAAACAAAGCAGAATCCGTTAAAATATTATTTAAAACAGAGGTGAACATGAAGATTATTTTAAGAACGATTATTACGTTCCTGGCGTTTTCAATATTAATAAGTTGTAAAACTGCGACCACACTTGTTAAAGAGGACGAACCGTTCCGGATGGACGGCGAAAAAGAGACGGGTGAAACTGAAAAAACACAGGTAAAAAGTCCGGAACCGCAGGAACAGCAGGAAGAAACGGGACAGTTTACAACTGCAAAACTTGAAAAAGGTGTAATTGCAGTAATCGGGAAATATACGTTAACCAGGGAAAAATACAAGATTATAAAGGAATACATGCAGGAAAAATACGACGTAAAACTTGACCCTGACCAGGAAAAGGAATTTATGGAATATTTAATCAACAGAAAGTTAATGTCAATGGAAGCAAGGGAAGCCGGTTATGCAGAAAGGAACGACGTAAAGATAAAATACGAATGGGATTTTGACGAAATCGTATCGCACGAATTTTATAAAGATAACATTGAAAAAAAATCAAAAGTAACGGTTCCGGAAGCCATGAATTATTACAATAAAAATAAAGGCGATTTTGTTGAAATAAAAGCACAGCACATTCTGATAAAAAACAGGGACCTCGCAAATAACGTTTATAAAAGAATTGTTAGAGGTGAGAGTTTTGACGACCTTGCAAAGAAATATTCCGAAGATGAAGCAACAAAGGCATCCGGCGGCAATCTCGGATATTTTACAAAAGGCGTAATGATAAAAGAATTTGAAGATGCGGCTTTTTCGCTTGGAAAAGACCAGGTATCAGAGCCGGTAAAAACTACATACGGATATCATATAATAAAGGTACTGGACAAACGTCAAATTTCGTTTGACGAATCAAGAGATAAAATAATAAATATGATTCAAAATAAAAAACTAAAAAGTAATTTTGATTCCACGATAAAACAGTTAAAAACGAAATATAAGGTAGTAGTAAACGAAGATGAATATAAAAAATAGAGGACATTGATGCTCCCACGAAAAATTTATGCAATATTTTTATCTTTATTTGCCTGTTTTGTATTTTCATGTGCCCCCAGACCTGCCGTTAAAACCACGGACACGGCGATTCTGGACAAATCAATAACCGTATCAGAAGATGAATTGTCGTATTTTAAGGAACTGTCAAAAACCGGTACAACGGCAGAAGACAGGGCAAAAGCCAATTTCTGGATAGGGCAGTATTTTTATAACAAAAAAAATTATGAGCAGGCACTAAAATATTTTTCCTATAACGAAAAATATTATCCTGACAATCAATGGGGATTTTTATCCGTTTTTAGAAGCGTTGACGTTTATCTGGATAAAAACGAACCTGAAAATGCCTTTGACAAATTAAAATTTTTGATTGAAAAAAGATATCAATTTTCCCAGTTTCAGCAGAACGTCATGACAAAACTGGAAACGACCATAAAGGGGCTGCCGGAAGAAACGCTATGTGCCATTCTTGATAAACACGTTCATAAAGCCATTGACGAGTATATTTTGTATTTTTTATGCAAAAAATTTTATCAGGAAAACGATTACGATAAATTTTATAAATATTCAAATATTTTCATTCTTGACCATGCCGACAGTAATTTTTACGAAGAAATATTAAACAAATTCAGGGAAACCATAAAATACCGTCCCGTTGCTGCAAATAAAATAGGTGTCATATTGCCGTTATCCGGTAAGGCAATCGACATAGGAAATCTTGTAAGAAATGGCATAGAACTTGCACTTGCCGAATACAACGCAGGTAAAAAGGAAGACGAAGCAATAAGTTTTATTTACATTGACGAAGAATCAAAAAATCTTGAAGAAAAAGTATACAAAGCAATAGAAACGGACAACGTCATTGCTTTTATAGGCCCCGTATATAGTAAAACTGTAAAACAACTGTTACCGATAATGGAAAAAAATAACATAGTCATGTTTTCTCCAACCGCTGCCCAGCAGGATCTGGTAAAAGAAAAAGGATATTTTTTCAGAAACAGCGGTTCTGCCCAGGGACAGGCAAATGCAATAGCAAAATATATAAGACAGTTTACGAATCATAAAAACATATGCACGCTTTACTCGGATGACAACTATGGCCAGAGTTTAAATGAAGCCTTTGTAAAAAAAGCACAGTCCCTCGAACTGAACGTTTTAAAGCAGGTTGGATTTAAACCTGATAAAAATGATTTCAGGGAGGAAATTGTGCGCATGGGCGGCATAGATACGCTTGTTTTTAAGGATAAAAGGGCAAAAGAAAACATAAATCTCATAAACGTTATGAATGATGCAGGAGAAAGAATTCAAAAGAACATAATTAATTATTTTAAACTTTATTACGGTGAAAAAGAACTGCAGTTGCCTGAGAAAGGAAAAAAATATGAAGGCCCGAGAATAGTCATTTCTTTATTGCATTTTTCTCCACGTGGGAAAAACATAAAAAAATATGAAATTGACAGCGAGATGACAAACAGATTAAGTTATGCAATTGCAAAAGACGTAAGAGTAAAGGTAATAAAACAGTCAGAAGCAGATGCAAAATTAAACGACATTGGCATTGAGCCGGAATATTTAAACAGGGAAACTGCATTACATGTCGGTTCGTTATTACAGTCGGACGTAGTTATATGGGCAAAAATCGTTGAAGCAGAGTCAGATACGATATATGCAAATTTTATTCCTGAAGAATACGTAGATGAAAAAGGAAATACAAAAATAACGTATAATTTTAAGGATGAGGATTATTTTAATTATGAAATAAACATCTCGGCTATATCCGTTGTTGACGAAAAGACGATAGACGAGGTAAATTTGCGATATTCAAAAATAAAGGAACCCAGGTTTAATCCGTTTTCAATAGACGCCTTATACGTTGCAGCAATTGACAGAAAGATGCTGCTTATAAAAGATCAGTTAAAATTTTACGATTTTGATCTGCCTGTATTCGGTTCGTCTTCTTTAGGTTCAAATTACATATCCCAGTTTTATGAAAATATGCAAAATACCATTTATCCGTCGGAATTTTATCTGGACAACGATTCTCCGGAAACGCAGCAATTTGTCCAGAAATACAAGGACAAATACGGGAATATCCCCGACGTAATATCGGCAAATTCTTATGATTTGATGTCCATCGTTTGTGCCATAGTAGCAAGAGACGTAAATTCGAGGGAAAATTTCAGGCAGGTTCTGTCAACCGTCCGCGATTATAACGGCGTCATAGGAAATTTTTCTTTTGATAAATACGGTGATGCCGTAAGAGAATATTATCTGTTTAAGATAGAAAAAGACGGCCCAAGATTTCTGACAAAAATAAAAGGAGATTAAAGTAATGAAATTTCAGAGATTGCGCGGAACGGACGACGTTACTCCCGAAAAAAGTTTTGTGTGGAAACACATCATTGTAAATACGTTTAACGTGTTTGAAAAATACGGCATAAAACTTATCGTTACCCCCGTAATAGAGGACAAAAATCTTTTTGTAAGAGGCATAGGCGAAGGTGCAGACATAGTGATAAAGGAGATGTATGAGTTTAAAGATAAAAAAGGAAGGGACATAGTGCTGCGACCTGAGGGAACGGCATCGGTTGTCCGGGCATACATAGAAAATTCCCTGCCTGAAAAAACTGATTTATGCTATGCAGGACCTATGTTCAGATACGAAAAACCGCAAAAAGGAAGAAGCAGGGAATTTTATCAGATAGGCGTTGAGTCGTTTGGAAATTCATCTGCGTATAAAGACACAGAAATAATAAAACTTGCCTATGACGTTTTAAAAGCCGTGGGGACAGATTCTTTTGTTTTAAAATTAAATACGTTAAACTGCATGGAATGCGGGCCGGTTTACATAAAAGCACTTTATGAATATCTGAAAAAAAACGTGGAAAAACTATGCGGGAACTGCAAAGGTAAAATGGAAAGAAATGCTGTAATACGCGTTCTTGATTGCAAGGAAGAACTATGCAGGGAAGTCATAAAAGATGCGCCGTCAATCAGGGATTTTTTGTGCGAAAAATGCAGGAAAAAATTTGACGACATAAAAAATTTATTAAATGATTTAAACGTTCCTTTTGAAGAAGATTTCCGTCTTGTCCGCGGGCTTGATTACTATACCGGCGTGGTTTTTGAATTCGTAACGGATAAACTCGGTCCCCAGCAGAACACGCTTCTTGCCGGAGGAAGATACGATAACCTTGTCCATGAACTTGGGGGAAAAGAAATCCCTGCAACCGGATTTGCAATGGGAATTGACAGGGTGGCGGAAGTTTTAACGGGGGAGGGAAAAATCAGTGAAAAAAATCAGGACGTATTTATTGTAACCGACGCGGACAGAATAAAAAACGGATTCATTTTACTTTCCAGATTAAGGGAAAATAACGTATCTGCATCAATGAGTTTTGAAGGCAGAAGTTTTAAATCTCAGATGAGAGAGGCAGACGATAAAAAAGCACGTTTTGTTCTGATTATCGGCGAAAATGAGGAAAAAAACAAATACATCTCCGTAAAAAACATGAAAACCGGAGAGCAAAAGCAGGTCCCGTTAGAAAATGTAGTTGAAGAGATAAAAAAGATGTCCGTAAAAAACGTTTGCGACTGACGTTCGTTGACGATGCTGATTGAAAGCGGACGCCATTGGACATTTAAAAAATCGCGGGGTGAAACTTAAAATGAACGATAAAAGATTAAAAATTGCAATAACCATGGGAGATCCTGCCGGAATAGGACCGGAAATAATAGTAAAGATGTTTTTAAGGGAAAATATATACATGAACTGCGACGTTTTCGTTATCGGCGACATGATGCCGATGCTTTCAGCACAAAGAAGAACATCAAAAAGAATAGGCATAAGAATTATAAAAGAAGATTTAAAAATATGCAGGGATAAAAACGTAATAAATTTATTTGATTTAAAACAGGCAGATTTTAATAAGATTGTCACAGGAAAAACCACGGCAGAAGCAGGACTTGCTTCATATAAATATCTTATAAAAGCAATAGATTTGGCAAACAGCAGAAAGATAGACGGAATAGTTACTGCTCCCATAAATAAACATTCGCTTCATCTTGCAGGGCTTAAATATCCAGGCCATACTGAAATACTCGCAAAGTTTACAAATACCAAACAATATGCAATGATGCTTATGGGCGACAAGTTAAAGATAGTGCTCGTTACGATGCACGTATCCTTAAAAGACGTTTCATCAAAACTTACCGTGCAAAAGATATTTGATAAAATAGAAATCACCAATAAATCCATGATAAGGGATTTTAAAATCAGAAAACCAAAAATTGCAGTTCTTGGACTCAACCCTCATGCAGGAGAGTCTGGTGCATTTGGAGACGAAGAAATAAAAATAATTTCACCTGCAATAAAAAAGGCGAAAAACATGGGAATTGACGTAATGGGTCCTTATCCGCCGGATACGATTTTTCATAAAATCGTAAATGAAAAAAGTCATGACGCGGCCGTTTGTATGTATCATGACCAGGGGTTGATACCGTTAAAACTTTTATCCTTTGATACAGGGGTAAACGTTACTCTGGGGCTGCCTTTTGTAAGGACTTCGCCTGACCATGGAACCGCTTATGATATTGCAGGGACGGGAAAAGCATCTTGCAATTCAATATTATCTGCCTTAAAGGTTGCGTGTGAGATTGCAAAAAACAGGAAAAAATAACAAATTCAGATACAAAAAACATCTTGGCCAGAATTTTCTTCACAACACCGCAAAATTAAATCAGATGAGTGATTTTATATGTAAAGACGGAGATAATCTGATTATTGAAATCGGACCAGGCATGGGCGCGTTAACCGGAATGCTGCTACAAAAAGCGGAAAAGGTAATTGCAATGGAAATTGACGCCGACGCAACAAAAAGGTTAAAGGAAAAATTTAATGACGCCGGAAATCTCGAAATAATAAACTGCGATTTTTTAAAATTTGATTTAAAAAGATATCTCAAAGAAATGGATAGAAAGGTTAAAGTTGCCGGGAACATACCTTACTACATAACTGCTCCAATAATTGAAAAAATCGTTGAAAACAGGGAATTCATAAAAACGGCATTTTTAACGGTTCAGGAGGAAGTTGCGGAAAGAATAGTAGCGGAAGAAGGAAGCAAAGTTTACGGTTCTTTAAGCGTTTTCTGCCGGTTTTATGCCGACGTAAAAATTCTTTTAAGGATAAATAGAAAATCTTTTTTTCCGGTTCCGGACGTTGATTCATGCTTCGTTGAATTTAATTTTGACAAAAAACAAAAAATAAAAGTTCATGACGAGAAACTTTTTTTTGAAGTCGTGCGTTGCGGTTTTGCCCACAGAAGAAAAATGCTTGCGAATAATTTAAGACATGCATTTGATTTTACTCAGGAGGATGCCGCTGCATTGCTGCGGAAAGCAGAGATAGACGAAAAAGCAAGGGCAGAAGACGTTTCAATTTTGAAATTTGCAGAGTTAAGTAATATTTTGTATAATCTTAGACGGTAATTTTAAGGACGTAAAAAGGAGTTAATCATGTGCGGCATAATAGGTTACATCGGAAATGAAAATGCAATGGAAAGAGTGATATATGGTTTGAAACGTCTCGAATATCGTGGTTATGATTCGGCTGGTATTGCAATCATTGAGGATGGAAAAATAATAAGGTGCAGGACAAAGGGCAGGGTTGAAAATCTGATTGAAAAAATAAAGGATAAAAAAATAAAAGGAACGACAGGGATAGGGCATACGCGATGGGCAACCCATGGAAAACCAAGCGATGAAAACGCTCATCCGCACACCGACTGCACCGGCAGAATATCAATAGTCCATAACGGAATAATAGAAAATTATTTTGAGTTAAAGGAAAAATTAAAAAAGAATCATAAATTTTCTTCCGAAACAGATACGGAGGTTTTTGCCCATCTTATAGAAAATTTTATCCATGAAGGACTGGAAAATGCCGTAAAAAAAGCACTTACAAAAATAAAAGGAATGTATTCCCTGGTAATCATATCATCAGATGAACCGGATAAAATAATAGCAGCAAAACAGGGCTCTCCGCTTGTAATAGGTGTTGGTATGGGAGAATATTTTGTTTCTTCCGACGTCCCTTCTTTTTTAAAGTATACGAACAAAGCAATATTTCTGGAAGACGGGGACGTGGCAGTGATAACGAAAGAAAACATAAAAATATTTAATAAGGACAAAATTGTCAGAAGAAAGATAAAGCAGATTCAATGGACGGACAAGCAGGCGGAAAAAGCTGGATATCCCCATTTTATGTTTAAAGAAATTATGGAAGAACCACAGGCATTTGAAGATACGATAATAGATAAATTTGACGAAAAACATGGTAATGTAAAATTTGAAAACGTGGATTTTAATAAATTAAAAAATATTGAGAATATAAGGATAATTGCATGCGGAACGTCATATCATGCGGCATTCCTTGCAAAATATTTGTTTGAAAAATGGGCAGGGATAAATACCCAGGTTGAAATCGGGTCTGAAATGAGATATTCAAATCCCATAATTGGCGACAAAACTCTCGTCATAGTAATATCACAGTCAGGTGAAACCATAGATACGATAGAGGCGTTTAAGAACATAAAAAAGCAGACATATTATTCAATCGCAATAGTAAACGTGGTGGGCTCTACTTTAAGCAGGATGCTTCACGGTGTGATTTATACACATGCCGGACCTGAAATAGGAGTTGCTGCGACAAAGACATTTATAAGCCAGCTTGCGGTTTTATATCTGCTTGCACTGGGCATTGCAAAAGTAAGACAGAAAATCAGCCCCAAAGATATAAAAAATGTTTTAAGGACATTAAGAAAAGTCCCCATGCTTATCAGGGAAATTTTTAACGACAGAAAAAGTATTGAAAAAGTTGCAGATAAATATTACGTAAAAAAAGATTTTTTATATTACGGCAGGAACGTAAATTATCCGATTGCACTGGAGGGTGCATTAAAGTTAAAGGAAATATCCTATATCCATGCGGAAGGTTATCCTGCGGGTGAGATGAAACACGGACCTATTGCACTCGTTGATGACATGGTTCCAAACGTTTTTATTGCGCCGGAAAACAATTTATACGAAAAAATAACAAATAATATAGAAGAAATTAAGGCAAGGAATGGGATTATAATTTTGATTACAAATAAATCAAACAAAAAAGCCGGAAAAATTGCAGATGACGTAATTTACGTCCCTGACATGGCAGAAGATTTTTATCCATTGCTTACCATAATTCCTCTGCAGCTCCTCGCATATTACATCGGCGTTAAAAAGGGAATAGACGTTGATAAACCAAGAAATCTTGCGAAAAGCGTAACTGTTGAATGATTTTCTGTTCATGAAAAAACTACCTGAAGTTTACCTGAAACCATTTGAAGAAAAAAGAATTTTAAACGGCCATCCCTGGATATATAAATCCGAAATAAGTTCAGCCCGGAATGATGTTGCTGATGGAGACATCGTTCTTGTCCGCTCAGGTTCAAATAAAAAAATAGGGATTGGTTATTTTAACTGCAGGTCGGAAATAACGATAAGGATGCTCGACATAGCGAAGCAAAACAAAAAATATTATCCGCCGTCGGACTTTGCCGGATTTTTAAGAAAAAAAATAATCAACGCGATTGAAAAAAGAAATGAAATAAAAAATACCGAAGCCATAAGAATGATTTTTGCGGAAGCGGACGGACTTCCGGGACTAATTGTGGATAAATATAAAAATTGTATCGTTGTCCAGATTAATACTCTTGGAATGGAAAAATTAAAAGACGACGTAATTAAGATACTGTCGGATGTTTTATCTCCTGAATTCATTTATGAAAAAAGTATGTCTCCTTTACGCATTAAGGAAGGATTAAAAACCCGACAGGGATTGATTTATCCGGAAAACAAAAAATTAGAGCCGTTTGTAATAAAAGAAAACGACATATCGTTTAAAGTGGACGTAGTTGCAGGTTCAAAAACGGGTTTTTACGTTGACCAGCGTGAAAACAGGGAAAAACTGAAAAATTATGTAAAAGGCAAAAGAGTGCTGGATTGTTTTTGTTATACCGGCGGATTCAGTTGTTATGCATTAAAATACGGAGCACAAAACACTACGGGCATAGATTTATCACAGGATGCATTAAAGACCGCAGAGGAAAATATGAAAATGAATAATTTTAAAAATTACAGATTTATCAGGGAAGACGTTTTTGATGCTTTAAAAAGGTTTGTAAAGGAAAAAGAAAAATTTGACGTCATTATTCTGGACCCGCCTGCGTTTTCAAAATCAAAAAATGAAAAAAAAGGTGCAATAAGGGGATATAGTTATTTGTTGTTAAACAGTTTAAAACTTTTAAACAAGGACGGCATTATTATTGTTTTTTCCTGTTCAAATAACGTTGATTATGATGACATTCTGTTTCGCGCAAAAAAATCTGCTAATAAGGCAGGTAAAAAGATAAAAATAATTGAAAAATTAATGCAATCCTGCGACCATCCTGTTATTGATAATATTCCCGAAACTTTTTATTTACGCGGCTTGACATTTAAAATTTTATAGAATATAATAATATATGAATTTAAACGTATAAAATTGTAGTATTAAAGAAACTTTTTAGTGCCAGAATTGTCTAAATTACAAACAATGAAAGGTTTATATAACATGCTAAAAAGTTACGTAAAATTAATTTTCTTATCAGGTATTTTCTTTATCTTTTCTTTTTCATTGTTTTCTGCACCCGCACAGTTAAAAATTTCAGGCAAAAACATTGTCAGGGCAAGTGATAGTTGTCAATGGCGGCTTGTCGGGGTAAATATATGCGGACTTGAATGGACGTCTACATCAGATGAAAAATAATAAAATAAAATTTTTTGTCGTCAACTGACATTTAAACGATTAAGAGAGAGCAACTTATGCAGAGGAAGGTTGTCAAAAATAACATGAAGAAAAAATTATTTTGTTTTTATTTTATTACAGCGTTAATCATCAGCGTAAATTTAAATGCCACTCCTGTATCTGAAAACGGGAAGCTGCGGGTGCAGGGGCTTCAGCTTGTAAATGCCTGTGGTTATCCTGTTCAGTTAAAAGGCGTTTCAAGTCATGGTTTGCAATGGTATGGTATCTCCGGCTGTTCAGCCGTATGCTGTGCAACCAGCAGCGCACTTGATTATCTGGCAAACACAATGGGTATAGACGTTTTCAGAATTGCGATGTACGTTGATGAAGGCGGGTATTTAACCAATCCCACGAAATTTACAAACGACGTCAATCAGATTGTTGATTTATGCCAGGCAAGGGGAATTTATTGCATCATTGACTGGCATATTTTAAATCCGGGAGACCCGAATGCACACATAAATGAAGCAAGGACTTTCTGGACAAACATGTCAAATACTCATAAAGGGAAATCGCATGTTTTATATGAGATATGCAACGAACCAAATGGAGTATCATGGTCAACAATCAAAAATTATGCAGATGACATAATTCCGAGAATACGGGCAAACGACCCTGATACCGTCATAATAGTCGGGACACCAAACTGGTCACAATTAGGAAGCGACGTCGTAAATAACAAACTTAATTATTCAAACATTATGTATACTTTTCATTTTTATGCTGCAACTCATTCGACAAGCATGCTTACTCCTTACGTCGGGTCGCTGCCAATATTTTGTACCGAATGGGGAACGTGTGCTTCAACCGGACAGTCACCATGGGATTACAATAATGCGACTAATTTTTTAAACATAATGGGTGGAAGTAATTCAGCAGGAGTTTTAATCAGCTGGTGTAACTGGTCATGGGCAGATAAAAGTGAAGGGGCATCAATGTTAAATGGCGGAAGTTGCAGTAGTTCAAACTGGTCAAATCTGACAACGTCAGGACAATACGTGCGGGACAAAATACAAAGTCCAAACAACGTATGGACTCCGTGCAGCGGCGGAAGTTCACCAACGCGGACAAGAACGCCTACGCCTTCTGCCAGCAGAACGTCTACTTATACGAGAACAGGAACGCCGACTTTAACTGTAAGCAGGACGTGGACAATTACTTTTACGAGAACGAGAACCATGACTCCTTACGGAAGTCCGACGAATACTCCAACCAGGACAGTAACGCCTACGAATACCAGGTATTTTACGTCAACTGCAACGCCAACCAATACTCCGTATTTAAGCCCTACTATAACCAGAACTTTTACGATATCACCCACGTTCAGCGCGACACCGGTTTTTACGCCGATCCGGGTTAACTGTGGAGGTCCGCAATATACAGGTAGCGGCATCACATGGCTTGCGGACCGGGCATATACGGCGGGAGGGTGGGGTTACGTTGGCGGTAGCACGGCTGACAGGGGCTCGCTCTCCATAGCAAATACGACGGACGATACTTTATATAATACGGAGCGTTATGGAAATCCAACCTATAGATTTGACGTTCCAAACGGAACATACGAAGTTACGCTTAAATTTGCAGAGACTTACTGGACTGCAACAGGGGCAAGGGTGTTTGACGTTTTAATGGAAGATGTTATCGTGCTTGACAATCTTGACGTATATGCACAGGTTGGAAGTAATGCTGCTTATGACAGGACTTTTATTGTTGAGGTAACTGATGGCCAACTCACAATTACAATGACGAGCACGGCAGACACAGGGGAGATAAATGCAATACAGATTTTAAGAGTTATGCCAACGCCAACGCGGACGATGACGGCAACGCTAACATGGATACGGACAAGTACACCGGTGATAACGAATACGCGGACAGTGACGCCAAGTTTCAGCAGGACAGCGACTGGGACGCGGACGACAACGGCAACATGGACGCAGACGGCAACGAGCAGCCAGCAGCCGACAAACACGAGGACGGCAACGCCAACATGGACACGGACAAGTACACCGGTGATAACGAATACGCGGACAGTGACGCCAAGTTTCAGCAGGACAGCGACAGGGACATGGACGCCAACATTAACGTTTACTGCAACGCATACCCTGACTCATACTCCAACGTCAACGCCAAGTTGGACAAGAACAATATCACCTACGCATTCCATATCACCGACAATAACGCAGACATGGACGGGAACGCCGCCGTCTCCTACCAATACTCCGACAATAACGGAAACAGGGACGCAGACATGGACACCGACATGGACAGCGACAAATACAGGTTCGTATACAAGAACGGCAACAGGAACGCAGACTCCAAGTTACACTCCAACGTATACAGGGACTAATACCCGGACATCAACGCCGAGTAATACAGAAACAATATCACCCACGCATTCCATATCACCGACAATAACGCAGACGTGGACCGGAACTCCGCCGTCACCTACCAATACTCCGACAATAACAGAAACAGCGACGTGGACACAAACACCGACATGGACAGCGACAAATACAACATCGTTCACACGAACAGCGACATGGACGTGGACGCAAACAGCAACAGCAACAGCAAGCTCAACGTTCAATGTTCCAGGTTCAACGTTTACAACAACAAGAACGATAACTGCAAGTTTAACGACAACAGCGACGTGGATAATAACTCCAACGCAGACACAAACCGGCAATCCGCAATTTATAATAGATAACGTATTGATATATCCCAATCCGTATAATCCGTATAATCCGGGTAAAGGCGATTTAAAAATTTCGTTTAATTTAACTCAGGAAAGTAAAATAATAAAAGTAAGGATTTTTACCTCAGGATTAAGATTAATTAAATATATGGAATTTCAGGATAAAACGTATGATGCAGAAAAAACAAATGTGATAGAAATACCCAAAAAGCATTTTAATGAAATGGCGAGCGGAGCATATTATATGATAATTTTTGCAAAAAATTCTGAAGGTAAAGAAACAAAAAGTAAACCGGAAGCGCTGGTTATTTTGAAATAGAAAAACAAACGACAAATGCCATTATAAGAGAATAGAGAAAAAGAGAGTCCGTGTGATTGATAAATTTCATAAAAACGTGAATAAAGAAAAAACAACGTAATGAATTAGCATTAAATCGGTGGTTGCAGGTTACAAGTTGCTTGTTGTGGATTGAATAGAAAAAAACAGCAGACAACAAGCAATGTAATTTCTCATCTACAATATTTTTTTTCCCTTTAGAAAAGGGGGATTTGAAAGGATAAAATCTCCCCTAACCCCTCTTTTCCAAAGAGAGGAATTTTTTATTATCCCCCTTAGAAAAGGGGGACAAAGGGGGATTTGTCAATAATCGGATATGACGACATAGAAGACATGGCAAAGGTAATTGAACCGGCACTTACGACTGTAAGACAGCCGTTGTTTGAAATGGAAAGAAAAGCATACGAACTCGTGGAAGAACAGTTAAATAACGGGGATACAAAGGTTAAAAATTTTGTTTTTAAACCTGAATTAATAAAAAGGGATTCTGCATAAAAATTATTTCGTTAAAAACAGGAAATAAAAAAGATTAAAATAGATGTCGGATTCCTATATTCATGCAACGTATTGTCTGGTTTTAAAGGCAAATTGCAAGTTTTATTGCACCACACCCAAAATTTCACATGTTTTTTTTTAAGAAATTGACTTGTTATATTATTGGATGTTTTATAGTTTAATATTGCTCCGGGATAACTATTCATCCAATTTTGTATTGCCATCACTTTCTTTCTCGTTACTTTTCCTATATCCATGCCCTTGCTTATGAACCTTCTTATCATCCGGCTCTGATTCTCGTTCGTTCCCCTTTCAAATGAACTATATGGATGTGCATAATATATCTTTGTTCTTCTCCTTCCTCCTTTCTAGGTAGTAAGATTAATGTTGTGTCTATTGTTTATGTATGATAAGATATTAGGCACTACGAAAGGAGGTGATAGATATGTCGTTTTTTAGGAAAAAACTGATAAATGGACATGAATATTGGTATGAGGTGGAGAATTTCAGAGAAGGAAATAAAGTCCGACAAAAAGTTCTAAAATATATTGGCAAAAAGAAACCTAAAAAAGGTTTAATTTCAAAAAAGACCAGGAAACGTAATTATTGGGAGGACGAACTATATGATGAAATAGAAAAACATTTTGGTGGATTAATTAAAGTTGTCAGAAATCCGGCAAAATTTCGCAAGGTGAAAAAATACAATTTAAGATTAAAAAAGA
>JAGNJD010000011.1:0-56849 GCA_018000835.1 Candidatus Goldiibacteriota bacterium
CGAGGAATACCAGTGATATTCCGCAGCGACCCTGGAACCCTCCTGGCAAAGTAGATAAAACATTTTTAATGTGTGCATTCATAAAATATCTCACTGAGATATTTTATTCCCCAAACTGAAGTTTGGGATTTTCTGAATGCCGTTCCAATAAAAAACGGAATAAGACATCACGCAGTCCGTCATTTGACTGCATCTTTTCTCCCTATGTCATAGTATATTTCTTTTATTCTTTTCTCTATCCTTGCATCCTGGCTTTTAAAAAAATCCTGCATACTTTTTCCGGTAAGTTTCATAAAAGAACCAATCAGCGTTTTTCCCATGTTTAAATACGATTCCATCGCTTCCCTTGCAACCGGATCGTCCGTTTCTTTTAAAACGTCCTGCGCCATCTTTGAAATGTTGCTGTCTTCGTCGTAAAGTCCCCTTATCAATGCCGGCAATATTTCCTTTTTCGCTTCAATTTCAGGACTCAAAAACACCTGCAATTCTATCAATTTTTCAAAAATGGCTTCTCTTACTTTTGAATTTTCGCTATTAAATTCTTTTATCAATGAAAGTATGGAAATTTCCGGATTAACCATGGAAATAAGGTCAAAAATTTTTGAATATTTTTCTTTATCCCCCGAATATTTTTTCATCGTTTCAACCATTTCGGGAAGAGCCGTTACTGATTCTTTTGGGTTTGAAGCAAGTGAAACCAGCGCAAGATAATTAACGTTCCATCTCTTATCTTTTAACAATTTAACAAGTTCTTTTATCGTATTTTTATCCGGCCTGACGTTCATTAAAAAATAAACGATTTCCCTGTACTCAATAATGGATGGATTTTTTGACACAGAAAGAATCAGAGGTATAATCACGTTATAGTCGGCTTTTAATTCCTGTAACGTATCCAATATTTTTATTCTTTTCTCGGGAACTTCTTCACTTTCAAGTAATTCAACCATTTTTAACAAAACGCCCAGTTTGCCTTCATTACTCATTTTGTTGAATTCATTAACTGCCGTATTTTTAATCAATTCATTTGAAGACAATAAACGTAAATGAACGGGATAAGTTTCTTCCGGCCCGGAATTAAACGTCGCACAGGAAAAAACGGATAATAAAACCAGTAAAATAAATTTTTTCATTAATAATCACGCGGCCTTACCGTCTGTCGGTTTAATTTTTTATTTAATATACAACTTCTCCGAACTTCCATATTGCTTTTTTCAGATAACTGCAATCATATTCTTCCAGTTTATTGCCTTTTTTTATTGCTTCGTAAGCAGACAAAATACTCTTTACTCCTGCGAAGCCACCGTCGGGGTGTCCAAATATTCCGCCGCCGGCAAGAAACAAAAAATCATCATTTTTTATTTTTCTTAAATTTATCGGCAGCGTTCCTGCCCACATGCCTCCGGAAGACACCGGTAAACTTTTTCTTATGTTACCCATTCCTTCCGTGCAGGCAGAAAAACTTTCCAGGACTTCTTCGTCCTCTTCGTATAAATAACCTGAGATTCCGCCGCATTGTATCTGGTCACCTCCTGCCAGGCGCGTTAACTTCGTAAAAACGTAAGGCGTTATTCCTATATAAGGACTCCTGAACGTAGCAACGGCAAAATCCCTGTGACAATGAATTGGAACGTTTGTATGTTCTGCCAGCATGTTAAGCGTATTAAAACCGCCCGTCAGAACATTAAACATAACTGCCTTTGCACCATTTTTTACGGCTATGTCGTGCAATTTTAATACCTTATCGGGATTATCGGTTACGTTAAATGCATACATGGTTTTCTTCCCCGTCTTTTCATAAACGGATTTTAATGCACAACCGACTTCTTTACTTCTGTCGGCAACGGAATTATATGGAGCATCGGCCAGAAGTTCGTCGTCTTTTATAAAATCTATTCCCGCACCGGAAACTTCGTAAGCAAGTTTTGCAATCTGTTTTGCAGACAACCCGACGCATGGTTTGGTAATTGTTCCAAACAAAGGCCTGTTATATGCCTTCACAACATCCCGCGAGCCCTGCTGCCCGAATTTTGGTCCTTTAAACAACTTCAGATAAGAATCGGGGAATTCAACATCCGTGACTTTTATCGCAGTTAATTCCGAGAGGTCATAAATTTCACCTGCTATGGTTGAGATAAGCATTGCAATGTTCTTCCCAAAGTTTTCCCATGGGTAAGAAATCACTGCTTCTGCACAATTTATTTTTCCACTTCTTTTCTTTCTGGTGGGCAAATGAATTTCATTTGTGTCTTTAAGCATCTTTACGTTCCTTACCTTTGCCCCAAATTTTTTTATTAACTTTTTTGTCTCCCGTTTCACGCCCGACCAGGTTCCGGTTGACTGCATTGTAGCAATTGATTCAACAGTTTTTTTTACCGAATCCGGGGTTTCAACGTAGTATTTTACGTCAACGTATTTTAACATGTCATTCACCTTATTTGTTGTATTTTATCATCAACGATTATTTTCACGGCATTTACGTCCAGATAAAAATGACCGTTTTTTTTGCTTTGCAGATACAATTCTTTTGCCCCATTTATATCCACTGCATTTTCATTTAATTCTTTCATAAAATTACTGTGGTTTTTTATTTCAACGTCGCCTGCTGCGGCATTTATGGCAATGAAAGAATATGGTTCAAAAACGGCATTTTTGTTAAGATTTAGTCGTATGTTCCCTTTTAAACTTTTCAGGAACAATTCCTTTATTATGCCGTCAACGGTTATTGAAACGTCTCCTTCCCTTGTAAATAAAATACATTTTGCCGTCATGCCGGTTAAATCACAATCAATGTCACCTTTTACGTTATTAATTATTATGTCGCCGTTCTTCCCTTTTAAAAAATTAATGCATACGTCGGCGGATAGTTCCTGAAAAAAACCAGTTTTATACGTATTAAATAAAATTTCGGTAACTTCCTGTTTTTCTTTCCTTTCCACGTTCCATAAATAATTTGATCTGGGAAATCCAAATCCGGAAGCCAAAATTGAAATATAAGGCTTTTCATCAATCGCATTGATTTTCAAATCACCGAAACCATTAAAAACGAATTTTAGATTGCTGCCTTTTAAGTCAAGATCCGTCTTATGTTCCTTGTATAAGGGCACCGACATAAGAAAAAATACGAATAAACCCAGTATTAAAATAGCCGATAAAAAAATTGACATTGCAACCGGAATTTTTCCATTGGTTAAAAATTGAAAATTTTCATTTTTTTCTTTTGCAAACAACAAATAAAACGCAATCTCCGAAATAAGAATTGTGATTCCACCTGCCCATATAACGTCGGATAAAAAATGCGCTCCCTGCGCAATTCTTACCATCCCAATCATCGTGCCATATATAAGGCCTGACCATAAAGCAATGTTTGCAGGAATTTTTCTTTTATTTTTTAAAACAAAATAAATTGAACAAAAAATAAACCCCATTGAACAGTGACCGCAGGGGAAAGAATATCCCCTGCCCGGTTGTCCCAGTTGCAATACCCTTCTGTTTTCCCATTTACCATTAAATTCCGTAATTTCACGTGGTCTTGGTCTGCCGGTATAATTCTTTAACAAGACATTGATGATTATTCCAGGAGCAAAAATAAGAGTTATCAAAAAAACAATCGCAGTTTTTTTTAAATTTTCCTTATTCCTGAAAAATTTCTGAAAAGTTAAAACGAGAATAAAACAAACGGAAAAAATTATGGCAGGATACGTGCCGTATTTGTATAAGAAATTCACGATTCCGTTATTTGACAAATACCATCCGGAATTTACCCGAAAAAAAAGCCGGCTGAAAGCGATGTCCAGATTTGAAAACCAGAAAGGTATCGTTAAAATCAAAAGGATCAATAAATGAGTAAGTGTTTTTTTTACGTAATCAGCCATGGATTTTTTCCAGTATATTTAATTTTGATTTGAAGCAGTTCAAATCATTTTTTATCTTAATGTCTTTCCATTTCAGGATTTGTAATAAAACATCATAAAAATTTAAACAAAATTTATGTCTATGGGCTTTTTTAATTTGTGAAAAACCGATTTTACTTCAAAATTTTCAGTTACTTTTATTCCCGCTTTTTCAGACAACACCCGCAAACCATGCCATACTCCTTTTTTTACGAGCACGCCTTTGTCAAGCAGAAATGCTTCTATGCAGTCCGGCTTGCATTTTTCTGCAACGAGCAGTATTGAAATGCCAAAAACCGGCTCAAAAGTTTCGTCCGACTCCGGATGTGCTTCCAGACTCCTTACTTTTTCCGGTCCAAGCATTACATAACCAATGCGCCAGCCCTGCGAGCCTTTGTCTCCGCATAACACCGTAAAAACCCTTGATTTGTTTTTTGGTTCAAGCAGGACACCATACTTCCTGAAATTTTCTTTTGACAACGTTTTAATTGGTATCATTTTGCCTCCTGTTGTTCTTTTACCGAACTTACGATTATTTTTGTATATTCATTCAGGTTGATGTATCTGTCAATAATCCTGTCTACGTCCTCCTTTTGAACTGCATTAATTTTATCCATAAGGTTATCCGCCATTTTATATCCCATGCCCCAGAATTCATACATACAATAAGAATCTGCCTGAGTCATGTAATCCTGAAATCCTATCTTATACATTCCATTTATGTAATTTTTTGCAGATTTTATTTCTTCTGTCGTCACTTTATTCTTCTTTATGTCCTTTAATACGTTAAATATTTCCTTTTCAAGTTTTTCCTCATTTTCAGGTAAAGTTGCGGCATATATCTTAAACGCACCGTTTTCTATGAACCTGTCGAACGTGGAAAAAATAGTATAACATAAATTTTTTTTGTCTCTGATTTCATGGAATAGTTTTGAATCCATGCCGCCGCTCAAAACGGCATCAAGTACCCTGAACGCAAAATAGTCGTTGCTGTTTGTCTTTGGACCTAAAAACCCTATTATCAAATGACTCTGATTTTTATCAATTACTTCCTTTTTTATTTTTATATTGTGTGAAATTTTTACCGGGAGATTAATATTTATTACCCCGGAGTTCTGCCATTTATTTAAATATTTTGTGAGAACTTCCTTTACGTATTCCGAATCAACGTTACCAACGACGGAAACAATCAGATTTTCAGGCGTAAGAAACCTTTTATGCCAGTCCTTTAAAAGTTTTTGAGGAATCGCTTTTACCGTTTCCGTAGTTCCGAGCGGATAAAATCCATAAGGATGCCATTCAAAAAACTCTTCGTTAAATAATTTAAAGGCATATTCGGATGGATAATCTTTTATCCTTTTTAATTCATTAATCACGTCTTCCTTTTCTTTTCTTATCTCTCTTACGTCAAACGACGGGTTTAAAACAATGTCGGAAAATAACTCTATTATATTTTCAAAATTGCCGTTTAAAACCTCAATAGACCATCCAAAATATTCCTTTGAAACGGACGGAACGAAAATGGCACCAAGTTCATCTATCCTGGTTGCAATTTCTTTTGCGTTTCTTTTCATTGTTCCTTTCATCATAGTTTCAACCATAAGATTGGTAATGCCTTTATACGCTCCGGAATTCAAACTACCCTCAAAAATAACGCCGCCGGGAAATAAAAATTTTACGGCAACGATGTTTGTATTGGTTTGTTTTTTATGAATAAGTTTAATTCCATTGTCTAATTTGATTAATTTTGCTTCAATTTTTTCGTCTTTGTCTTTTTCAACAGCCGGGCTTATTAAACCCTTCACTTTTTCAATTTTTTTGTAATTTTTAAATTCGTTTTCCTTATTTTGAGGATAATAAAGCACAATTGAAACATTGTCAGAATTCAAATATCTGGAAGCAACGTTTGTTATGTCCGTTTCAAGAGTCCTTCTTAATTTATCGTAATATCTGAAATATTCGTTGTAATCACTTAAAGTCTCAAAAAAGCCCAGATTCATTGCGTCGTTTTCCACTTTCATTAATTCTTTTTCCTTTTCTCTTATAATATCGGACTTAACCCTGTTTAACTCTCCCTGTGAAATGCCGTTCTTTTTTACGTTTTCAATTTCTTTAAAAATATTTTGCAGAACTTCCTTATATTTGCCTTCCCTTATTATGGATGATATTATTAATACTCCGCCGAACCTGCCCGTAAAAATATCGACGTCAATGTTATCTACAAGTTCTTTTTCTTCCTTCAATTTTTGATATAAAACGGAACTTTCTGAACCGCCCATTATTCTGGCGAGCATTTCAACTATCGGCGTATCATCGGAAAGAATGTCGGGAATTGGAAAACCAATCATGAGATATCTTGACTCAATATCGCCAGAAAACGTTTTATAATTAAGGGCAGGTTCGTTATTTATCTCTGCTGTTGAAAACCTGCCTGTCTTTCTGCGCGGTATTGTCCCAAAAGTGTTTTTGACGTAATTAATTATCCTGGAAGAATTCACATCTCCGGACACCACTATGACTATGTTATCAGGAACGTAATATTTATTAAAAAATTTTACGATTGAGTCCCTCGTGTATCCTTTAAGGTTTTCTTCATAACCTATTATGGGGTCTTTGTAGTATTTCTTAAAACTCAAATTCATAAGTTTTTGCATTGTGAAAACGGTTGGATTATCAAGACTTTTTTTAAGTTCGTCAATTATGATATGCCGTTCCTTATCAATTTCATTTTCGTCAAAAACCGATTCTGTCAAAGCGTCAAATTGTATTTCTATCGCCTTTTCAATATTTTCGGATGGAACAACAATATAATAATTGGTAGCATCGTATGAAGTAAAAGCATTGTTATATCCGCCCAGTTCCTTTATTTCCGCGTCTATTTGTCCAAGTCCGCGTTTTTTTGTCCCTTTAAACATCATGTGTTCAATAAAATGTGAGATTCCTTTTTCAGCATCGTTTTCATGTGCAGCGCCGATTCTTATCCAGAAATTACAGGCGGCTACCGGTGCGGAATGATTTTCTTTTACTATTACGGTTATTCCATTGTCAAGATTTTCTTTTATTATATTTTCCTGATGTTCTGCCATAATCATGCACCTTAATAAAATCATTAAATTTATTAAAAACATTATCTTTATTCCATCGATTGCTTTTTTCACGTTAATCACCTTTCTCGTATTAAATAATTCCCTGCTTTTTTATCTCCTTTCTCCTTGTCTCCTGCTTGTTTATTCCACGTTTACCATGTTTTTTAATCATTATCTTATCTCGCTTATCATGCATTTTAACCGTTCACAAGCAAAGATAAAAAATTTTTTAATCGCATTTGGCAAAAGAACGATTTCTCCTTTTTGCAACCTTACTTTACCAAAATTTCCCATAACGTCTGCACATCCTTCAAATATTGCCAAAACGGCTGATGATTTCTGATTATACCAGTATTTTTCTGACTTTGCCATAATAAGTTCCTTTGAAAAAAAATATTCGTTGTCAAATAAATTTCTGATTTTTATGCCGTTTTCTTTTGTGTAATATATTTTCGGACTTAACCGTGGTTTATTTTTCGTTTTTATGGCACTTATGCCGTCTTTTAAATTTAATTCCCTCGGGATTTCAAGATTCTGCCTTTCCCAGTCAAAAATCCTGTAAGTTACGTTCGTATTTTGTTGTATTTCAAAAATAATGTTTGAAGGACCTATGCTATGCACGGTCCCGGCCGGAATGTAATAACCATCGCCGGTTTTGGTTTTTAATTTGTTCAATAAATTAATAATCCTGCCGCCATTAATATAATTTAATAAAGTATTCCTGTCTACATTCTTTTTTAATCCCAGATAAATGAATGCTTCCTTCCCGGAATATAATACGTACCATGCCTCAGATTTTCCGGAAGGCAGGTTGTGTTTTTTTGCAAAATTATCGTCAGGATGCACCTGTATGGACAGTTTGTCTTCTGAATCAATGTATTTAAACAACAGTGGAAATCTTCCTTTAAACTTTCTTGCGATCTCATTGCCCAGAATTTTCTTTGAATGTTTTTTCATCAGTTCATTTAATTTCAAACCTTTATAACGTCCGTTTGAAATGATGGAACAGTCCAGTTCCTGGTCGGCAAAAAACCATACCTCGCCTATTTTATGGTCGTCAGGCAGTTCAAAAAAAACGTTTAGTTTTCTGCCGCCCCAAATTTTTTCCTTAAAAATTGGGTAAACTTTTATTGGATATGCAACAAACGACATAATGTCTCCTTTTATAACGTTGTTTAAAAGTAATCTAATATACTATGTTTTTGAAAAAAATAAAATATATATTATTTAAAATAAAAAGGTTGTCTGCATACGCTCCACCCCTGTCCGGTAAAAAATATGGATTTAATATATTATACGTTTTATTGAAATTCATTGATTGACCGGACATCAATTATAATGGAAGGATTGATCGTTTTTTTTGAAAAATTCATTCGAGCCTTTCTGATGAGGGACGTGGCAATTGCAGGGTTGATTTTGAAGGTCTGAAATGGGCTGATTACATAAAGCATGCCCATAACATCAGCCCATTTCAATTCCGGAAAAAGCAATCCTGCAACCGCCGATTTTATACTGATACATTTCCATTGCATCTTTGGGATATAAGTTTTTATTGAAATTCATTGATTAACCGGACAGCAACGGCGTTTTTATGGTATCATAATTAAAAAATTAAAGTTGTTACTAATATTTTTTCTTTATATACGACCCTGGAAAATAATGATAAAGTATTTCGTTATATTTTTTACCTTCTTTTGCCATTCCGTTTGTCCCGCTCTGACACATGCCAATTCCATGTCCCCATCCGGCGCCATATATATATACATCTTTGATAAACCCCTTTTCATCTTTTCTATATTCCCATTTTATGACATTTGACCTTATTTTTCCCATTATCTGCCTTATGGCATCAAAATTTACCGTTTTACTTCCTTTTTCACCTTCAATAAACAATTTAGCAATGGCACCGGATTTTGCTCTTTTTACGGGTTGTATTTCTTTTATTTTCCCGATATCATACTTTTTGTTAACGTAAAATTCCAATGCTTCTGAGTCCATATATCTTATCCATCTGAAAGACGCTTCATTATTTCCTTTGGTTTTACAATATACGTCCGGGAACGATCTGACCCATTCTTCCAGATAAAAAGGAGACAATGGAAAATCCCATCTGCCGTTTAAATTGTCGTGACCGTCAAAAACACCGTTTAAACTTGAACACAATTTGAATCCCCATGCATCATTAACGTCGGTCGTATGACCCCCGCAGGATAAAGAATAAAACGTCTGTAATATTTTATAATTTGAGCCGTATAAAATCTCACCTCTCGTTTCGTCCACTGCTTTATTTGTCCTTTCGTTTTCTCCATAAATCCCTTTATAAACGGCGCAATGCTGCTGGGCGCACAAATCATATCCGTCTTTTTTATGCCTTCCCATGTGTTCAAAAGTATAGGTCCTGGCTGCTACCGCCTGCGTTTTCAATGCTTCCATGTCCCAGTTTGACGGCATTTCAGACGGCAGCACTCCATAAAGATATTCTTCTACGTTTATCTGATTTATAAGCGTTAAAAAATCTTTTTTGAACATTATTTTGAAATTCCCCCTGTAAGTCGTATCGTCATTAGATGCCCAGTAAAAACCATCTCCATACCGGACGTTATATATGCTTATCGTCGATTCATTCGTTGCTTTTTTTACGTAGTATTCGCCTTCGCCTATAACGACTGATTTGCCGTCAACTTCGCCCATATATGCTTTCTGCCCACCGTCAGCAACTTCAATGTAATACTCTTTTAATTTTTCACCCTTAAACAGCATTTCGTCTTTTTCATTTAAAAACAAAAAATCGCTGCCGGACTTAAAATAAACGTATTTAATTTTTTCAAGTAAACCTATGTCTACCATTGGAACTATTTCTGCGTTAAAAACGGGAATTTTATCCGGCGGGACGTATAATAAGCGTTTCGTTTTTTTCTTTGCAATGTATTCTTCTTTTTTTTCTTTTATCTCAGTTATGGTAGAAGCGTATTGCTGGACTTTACTTGCAGCCTCCACGTTGTTTGTATCAATGTCCCCTGCTTTTCTCCAGTAAACAAACGCATTTTTTAAATCTCCCTGCTTTTCATATAAATACGCTATTTTACGCACAAGTTCTTCGGTATATATTTTGTCTTTTTCAATTGCAATTTTATAATTTTTTATCGCTTCGGAATATTCACTCATATTCTGGCATAATTCAGCCAATTTAATAAACGTCACGACCTTTTTATCGTCAAGTTCTACAGACTTTAAAAAAGCTTCTTTCGCTTCGTTGAATTTTCCCTGTTCCATTAAAATGCAGCCAAGGTAGTAGTAAATTTCCCAGTTTACGATGTTTCCTATCATAAAAAAATTTATCTCTTCTTCGGCAGAATTATATTCTCCAAGGAAATAATGCATCTTTGCTATTTCAAAATGAACTCTGGGATCCCTGTCATTGATTTTGAGCAAATCCAGGTACAAATTAATTGCTCCCCTGTTTTCACCAAATTCCTTATAAACGGACGCCAGATTAAAATAATTCATGACGTTATTTTTATTTTTGGTTATTTCTTTTTCATAATATTCAATTGAATTTGCTACGTTATCGGAATAGTATTTATTGTCTTCGCTTACGCTCTGATTCGCCAATAACAGAATTACAAGCGGGATAAAGAAAAATTTTTTCATAAAGTAAATTTTTCGCCAAGATAAATTTCTCTTGCTTTTTTGTCATTTATTAATTTTTTTGAAGTTCCGGATAGCAAAATTTTACCGTCATATAATATATAAGACCTGTTCGTAATGGAAAGCGTTTCGCGGACGTTATGGTCGGTTATCAGGACGCCGATGCCTTTTTTTCTTAAATCTTTTATTATGTTCTGAATGTCAAATACGGTAATCGGGTCTATTCCAACGAATGGTTCGTCAAGAAGAATGAATTTTGGTGAAAGGACAAGGGAACGTGCTATTTCAACGCGCCTTCTTTCTCCTCCTGACAGGGTATATGCTTTTTGTTTCCTGAGATGGGATATTTTCAGGTCATCAAGGAGTTGTTCAAGTTTATTATTTTTTTCTTTTTCGTCAATCTTCATAAATTCAAGAACTGCAAGCATGTTCTCTTCCACCGTAAGTTTACGAAATATGGAAGGTTCCTGTGCAAGATAGGAAATTCCCATTAAAGATCTTTTATACATGGGCATATCTTTTATGGATATTTTCTCGTGGTCATCAACAATTTTTATGTCTCCCATATCCGGCTGGATTATTCCGAGTATCATGTAAAAAGTCGTGGTTTTCCCGGCCCCATTGGGTCCCAGTAAACCAACTATTTCACCCTGTTTTACTTCTATATTTACGTCGTTAACAACCCTTTTATTTTTATAAATTTTAATAAGATGTTCAGTTACTATTTTTTTCACTCTCTACCTCCTTTTTAACGTCTTCAAAATCAGAATAAAACACTTTTGCCCAGATATTTTCCTTTAATTTGATTATTCTTTTGTTAACGTCTATGTTTATCTTAGAAGAAATAAACGTGCTTTCCTGTTTTTTTGCAAAAGGATTACCGGTAAGTTCAAGTTCTTCTTTTAACTCATTATAAATAACCTTATCTGAAAATGCCACTATGTCTTTTAATTTAATCTTTACTTTTTTGTCAACCTTTATTGCGACAATTTCACCAGTTTCCACATCATATTTAATTTCATCGGCAAATAAGATAACCTTTTCGTTATTATCCAGCGTTTTTTCCGCCACGACGTTTCCATAGGCTTCTATCTTTGACATTGATTTATTATATTTAACTTTTTCACATTTAATTTTTACCTTTTGCTCTTTGTAATTAACGACGACGTTGCCGATTGCCTCTGCGTTATCCCTGTAATTAACCGACTTTAACGTATCACAAAAAAGTAATACGCCTTGCGATTCTAATCTGACGTTATTAGAAAAAATGGCAAGAGACGTTTCCTTATTAAAAGTCATGTGGTCGGATTCCACGTTAAGTTCTCCAATTTTAACATTTCTTTTTATCGGCATCGGAGTTGGTTTAATGTCTGATTTAACGACGTCCCCTTTTGCGGGAATCCCGGTATCAGTCTGTTTTGTAACGTTTTGTGGCAAAAAATTGGCATCTGACTTTTTCTTTGTTTCCATCAAATCGTCTTTTGCTTTTTTGTCTATGGGTTGCTGTATTTCTGTGTCTTTTTTAAAATCTTTTAAATATATTTCCTCATATTTTGCGTCATCTATGTGATGGCATGCACACAAAAATAAAGTAAGCCATAAAAGGATACATTTGTTGTTTTTCACGGGGTTATATCCTTTGCCTTTAATTTTACCTTTTTGTTTATCCTTATGTCTCGCATGTCAACGTCTGATTGAAAGCCGATGCCGCTTATTACGTTGCCGTCTTTTATTACGGTTACAGGGCCATCCCCAATTATCTTTTTCTGGACGTCGTCCCAGAAAATGGAATCCGTATATATAATCGTTCCATCAGACGTATTGATTTTTACGTTACCTGTTGCTTTAAAAGAATTCGTTTCAGTATTTATGACCGCACTATCCGCATTTAAAACGGTTATACCGCCGTTTTTTTCATAATTTTTTGCTTCTAATTTCTGGGCAAATATCATTTTCTTGATTTCAAAAACCTGTGCTGATTCCGCCTTTAATTCCATTTGTTTTATGCCATGGTCGGTAGTTGTTAAATTAAAACCCTGTATAATGTAATTTGGTATATTTTCTATTTTATCTTTCGTAGGTAATTTGGGCTGAATCTTTTTATGTTCACAACCCGTCGTAGTCAGCAATAACAGCATTATCAAAAAAAGTCTCTTCATTCCTGCTCCTTATTATTTTATGTTTTTACGTTTCATATTATAACAAATGAGCATAATTTTGCAATATTTCATAAAAGCACATGGATTAAATGGGACTATTTTTATTGGCATGAACCAAATGCCGAGTGCAAATAAAAACAATGGAATTGTAGTCGTTTGCAATGCTGTCCGGTTAATTTAATGGAAGGATTGTTACATTTTTTTCGTAATAGTAAAAGAATCAATCAACATTGTTGATTGACCGTGGGACAGGGAATACCGGTGATATTCCGCAGCGATCCTGGAACCCTATTGGCAAAGTAGATAAAACATTTTTAATGTGTGCATTCATAAAATATCTCTCTGAGATATTTTATTCCCCAAACTGAAGTTGGGGGTTTTCTGAATGCTGTTCCAATAAGTTTACCGGGCGACAATGGACAAAACAAAAAAGCCCCGGTAAAAATTTAATTAGGTTTCATACCGCCTTTCTGGTGTGAATGAAGCGGTTGCAGGGTTGATTTTGAAAATCTGAAATAATCTGATTACATAAAGCATGCCAATAACATCAGCCCATTTCAATACCGAAAAAAGCAATCCTGCAACCGCTGATTTAATACTAATTCATTGATTGTGTGGACATCGACTATAATGTAAGGATTGATAACTACGTTGCAGGTTGCCGGTTAGAAATTGATGACTACGTTACTTTCTTTATCGTTGATTTAAACCTGTCATGTATCCATGCCCATTGTTCTGGATATTTTAATATCATGTTGCTTATATCGTCGTTATATAATTTTACTATTTTTTCAATGCTATCTTCTTTATTTATGTCATAAGGTTTGTTAATTATTAAATCGTAATAACCATCCTGCCGTCTCACAACAAAAAGCGTGCAAACGTATGAACCATAGTGTTTTGCAAGAACAGCAGGTCCTATCGGGGTTTTTGCAGGGACTCCGAGGAATGGCATGGTTATACTGTCGACTCTCGTATCCTGGTCAACAAGTATGCCGAGTACCAACCCGCCTTCTTTCATTTCCCTTATCATGTCTCTCGAAACGACGTCCCGGTCATAGGCTTTTACGCCTATCCTCGTTCTCGCTGAACGGACAATCCTGTCTATTCTGTCGTCAAACAATTTTTTTCCTATAACGCCAACGTTAAAACCCAGAAATTTCATATAAATGGGCAGTAATTCCCAGTTGCTGAAATGGGCAGTAACTCCCAGCAGACTTTTTCCTTCTTTTTTTGCCTTATGAAAATATTCCAGGCCATAAACTTCTTTTATCATTGACGCTATTTTTTCGGGCGGACTAACGGATATTTTTATGAATTCAAAAAGCCCCCTGCCGTAATTTTTAAAATTTTTTTTGACGAATTCTTTTTTTTCCTGGTCAGAAAACCTGCTTTTCCCGTAAACAATGTCAAGATTCTTGAGAATTATTTCTTTGTCTTTGTTCATAAAAAAAGAAAACAGCACGCCAAACTTTTCACCGAGTGCCTCAACGGCACGCATGGGAATAAAATAAAAAATCCCTTTTAAAAAATAGATAAGAACGATTATTAAAAAATTTCTTGTTTTCTTTAAAAATTTATTTTTCATAACGTCGCAAATATTTTGCCTGTGTCGTTTTCCACAATCCTCTGACTTTTATTATGAGTTCTATCACCTCACGGACGCAGCCATCTCCGCCTTTTTTTCCGCACACATAATCAACGTAATTTTTTAATTCCCTTACGCCGTCATACGGGACCGCAGAAAATCCGCATTTTTCCATTATCGGGATGTCAATTATTTCATCCCCGATAAAACAAATTTCTTCATCATTCAATTTTAATTTTCTTTTCAAATCATCGTAAGGTTTTATCTTTTCCTTTACGTCCTGATAAACGTAATTTATGTTCATCTCTTTTGCTCTTATTGAAATAACTTTTGAATATCTTCCGCTTATTATGGCAAATTTAAGACCTGCATAATGGCCAAGCGTAACGGCAGTGCCATCCCTTACGCTGAAATTTTTATATTCGGTCCCGTCACTTCCGATTATTATTTTTCCGTCTGTTAAAACGCCATCCACGTCAAGAATGACAAATTTTATTTTTTTTAATTTATTAAGCAACTTTGGATTCATTTTAAACTATACCGGTATTTAAAATATCGTGCATGTGAATTATGCCTTTCAATCTTTTTTTATTATCCGAAACAAGCAAAACTGTTATCTTATTTTTTTTCATTGTTGCAAGAGCGTTTACAATAAGTTCGTCCTGCTTTATAGTTTTTGGCTTTGTAACCATAATTGAAAGCATTCTCAATGAAAACGGGCTCTCGTTTTTCTCTATTAAACGTCTTAAATCCCCATCGGTAAATATGCCGCATAATTTATTTTTATCGTCAACTATCGCAACACAACCAAATCTTTTCCTGGTCATCGTAAGCAATGCTTCTTTTAACATGACGTGTTTTTTAACAATCGGCAGTTCATCGCCCGTATGCATTATGTCTTTTACGGTCAAAGTAAGTTTCCTGCCAAGCGTCCCGCCGGGATGAAGTCTCGCAAAATCATCTTTATTGAATTTTTTTATTCGTAAAAGAGCTATTGCAAGTGCGTCTCCTATGGCAAGCTGGACAATGGACGAAGCAGTAGGAGCAAGTCCCATAGGGCATGCTTCCCGTTTTACGTAAGAATTAATAACGCACGTGGCATTCTTTGAAAGCGTGGAGTTATCATTCCCCGTTATGGCAATTACCGGTATTTTTAATCTTTTAAGGGATGGCAATAAATCGGTTATTTCTTCAGTTTCTCCACTCTGGGAAATAATCACTATAACATCTTTTTTTCTTATGACCCCTATGTCCCCGTGTGCCGCTTCTACCGGATGCAGATAAATAGAAGGTGTTCCCGTTGACGATAAAGTTGCCGAAATTTTTTGTCCAATGATTCCGGATTTGCCCAGTCCTATTACAATAACGTTACCTTTACATTTTTTTAATATGTTTACAGCCTTATCAAAATCATTTTTTATCGACCGGTTAAAATCCGACAATGCTTTTATTTCGGTCTTTATTACTTCTTTTACGATTTTTTTTACATTCATTGGATGTCTCTTATTTATCTTCTTCAATATACCATATTCGTGCACAATTTTCACACGTAATTATTTCCTTATTTTTCTTTATGTCTATTATTGTCTGTGCTCTTACGTTCATTTTACATCCTCCGCATATTGCGCTGCCAGACTTTTGTATTTCAACAGGGGCAAGGGCAAGTCCTCCCTTATTTTTTCTTATTCTTTCATAACGCTCATACCATTTTTTGTCGACTTTCTTTGCCATTTCCTCCCTTTTAACGGTTTCTTCGTTTATTAAATTGTTTTTTTTCATAATTTCTTTTTTATAATCCGAAATAATTCTGTTAATTTCCTCTTCCTGTTCCTTTAATATTTTTTCCTGTTCCTTCAGCCACTTATTTATGTTTTCTTCCTCTTCCATAATCGTTAACGTTTGCTCTTCAAAAATTTCTATGTCTTTTCTTATTGCGCCTATTTCTTCCTGCAATACCTTATATGCTTCGTTTGTTTTTATCAGAGACGTTTGCTCTTCTTTTTTTTTGATATCCTGCTCTTTTGTTTTGATTTCAATTTCCAGGACACTCTTATTTTTTCTTGTTTCTTCAAGTTTTTTCTTTTTATTTTCAAACTCCAGTTTGTTATTATTTATTTTTTCTTCGTTCTCTTTTATTCTGGTTTCCAGTTCCTGCTTTTCTTTCTCAAAATTTAAAATTATCGTATCTACTTTCTGCAATGCAACAAGATCCGTGAGTATTTGTTTTACGTCGTCCATCTTGCCAAGCCTCCTGTGTTAAACAATTTTCAATTGTCAATTACCAATTTTAATTGCTAAATTAAAAATCCGGTTTTTGCGTGCAAACAAAAAAAGCCGCATTGTCTTCTGACGATGCGGCTTTTTTTCATTTTTTCTTATCCTTCTATATTTATGGTGCCAAATTTTCTCATACCTGCAATGCCGCCTTTTATAAAATTCCATTTTGACATATAGTGAATCCACATGTAAGTGGACAATTTCCATATAGGTTTCATTTTAAAAACAGGCAGAAAAAATTTTACGTTAAAAAACAGCCATATTACGATTAATACGATGATTACCGTCTTTGCTCCTGCCAAACCCGTCAGTCCGCCGCCTATGAAAGTAATGACGGCCGTCAAAATTGCCGCAAGAAAGAAAAGATGCATCAATAAGAAATCGCTTATGTAAATAATACCCGGCATAAAAAAAGGAATTGATATACCAAACCCGCCAAAATAATTGAAATAAAACTCAAGAACGTTTTTGGAATGCTTCTTTAATAAAAGCGGGTGACCGTAACCATAACCCCAGAGCTGCTTGAAAAACTGCTGCGGTGTAGCCCTGTGCATGTGGTCAACTATTGCGGACGGCTGAAAATATAATTTAAAACCATTTTTAAGTATGCGTAAATTAAAATCCACGTCTTCTCCGGTTGGTTCATGCCAGAATTCCATACCTATTGATTCCGCAGCCTTTCGTGATACGACACAATTTGCAGTTGCAAAAAACGGACAGGTCTGGGAACCATTAACCTCATGAGGCAGATTCTTTTTTATGGTTGGATAATAACCCCCGTTTTTCATTTTAACCCTGTTCCCTATGGTTAAAAAACCGCTTTGCTCACAGTATGATTCTGTGTCATTATTTGCATCGGTCCTTAACGTGTATATTTCTCCGCCAACCAGTCCTATTTCCGGGTCTTTTGCAAATGGTTCAAGCATTTTTTCAATCCAGTCCTTATGCGGAGCACAATCGCCGTCAGTAAAAAAAATGTATTCGCCTTTAGAAACTTTCATGGCAGCATTGCGGGCATGCCCCGGAGATTTTGAATCAGGAACGTTTACTATTTTAATAAAACCGTATTTTTCCTGCCATTTGTTTATTATGTCAATCGTCTTGTCCGTTGAACCGCCGTCGGCAAAAATTATTTCCATTTTATCTCTCGGATATTCTACGTTTAAAAGATATTGTATAGTAGTATCTATCGTTCTTTCTGCATTTTTAACCGGCAAAATAATCGTTATAAACGGTTTGTCAGCCATTCAAAATCCTCCTTTTATTAAATGTCCTCTTTTAACAACGTAGAAAAGATTATATGAAATTAAAAGAAGTTTTTCAAGAAATATTTTAACAAATTTTGGGAATAAGGAAAGACATGGCAGTCACATAAAAAGTATTAAAATCAGTTTTTAAAGCCGGTGCCATTATACCTATGATATATTTTTTTGTAATAAGAAAAGACGTCTTTATCCGTCCGGGCAGCCTATAATCACCCAAAAAAACGGTATTTTTATGTTGCTACATCTAAAGGCAACCAAGAAATAGCAGGCGCCGGGATATTTTTTGACAACCAGGCACATAAAAAATCCTTTATGCTCACAATTCAATATTACACTGCTATGCCGGACTGTAACGGCAAAAAATTACCACAAACATTTCTCTCAACATTTCTTAAAAATCAAAAAATTTTATCTTAAACAAACCGGCGGCTATACCAGCGTTCCGTGCGGAAACAATCCGCACATACCATAACTGATATGCTATTACACCTGCAATACCAACTTCTATTTTTTAGTTGATTACCGCCCGCCCCGCATCATTTTTTCCTGCCCTATATTATTTATATATTCAACATTACGGGAGCACTTGCGTCCAACTATTCCTATCTGTATTATCGCCTGTCCCCAACTCACCATAATCATTCCTCCCTGTTACCCATAATGTCCCGTCCGGCTTTAATGCTAAACTATGAAAACCGCCCGCGGCAATAGCAATCACTCCATCCAGCACTTGCGTCCAACTATTCCTATCTGTATTATTGCCTGTCCCCAACTCACCATCTTCATTCAGCCCTGTTGCCCATAATGTCCCGTTCGTCTTTAACACGAAACTATGAGCACCGCCCGCGGCAACAGCCTTTATGGTTATATTCGTTGATGTAGGCGTTGTTGACGAATCCTTTTTTTTACATGAACATATACCCATGCAAATAAAAACCACAAACAGAAAAAAAATCACCCTTTTTTTCACCTTTTTTCTCCTTTTCTCATATTTTTAATTCCTATACTTTGTCATATTATTTATATGGTGGTCACGTTTGTCAAAGCCGTCTTTGATGCCAATTGGGAATAAGGATAGATATGGCAAAGGCTGAAAATAATGAAAAAGACAGGCTGTTCGTTCTTAACAAAATAATAAAAATAATGAATAAAATGGAACTCTTTGATATAGAAAATTTTCCTGATAAAACATATACCTATCAATTATTCTTTAACCTTGTTAGACCAGATGCTTACAAAGAAAACAAAACTCCCTGGGATATTGTTAAAGAAAAAAATCTTAATTTACCAAAAAAAATTTGTATGCTTCCTCCGATTATTCCCGACAATATGATTCACAGAGAGTATATAAATAGTATTTACCATCTATCTCCTGCTCCCTTATTTTTTTCATTTGCACATTAGAAATTCCGATATATTTCTTTTCTATGGCCTATGTAAATTATAAATACTGCTTTTTCTTTGTCGTTTATTTCATATACAACTCTAAAATCACCCTGCCTTATTCTATAATAATTTGACATAGATGATTTTAATTTTTCACACCCCGGTGGCCGTGGTTCATCCTGTAAAGATAATATCTTTTGCTTTGTCAGGTTAAGAATCTTGAATGGTATTTTTGATTTACCTAAAAATTTATATACAGTAGCAGAAAGTTCAATTTTATACATTTTTTACTTTTTTAGGATACATTTTCAATTCCTCTGCTACCTTTTCAAGTGGAATTGTATTGCTTTTTTCATATTTTTCATAATTTTCAATAGCAAGCAAATCTTCTTTCAACTCTTCTTTTTCTATCTCATGAATTATTGCTTTTTCTATGAAAGATTTCATTAAAAAACCCTTTGATTTACAAAATTCCTTTAATACATCTCTGACATTTTTATCTATTTTCATAGTGAATGTAACATTTTTATTTAACATATTTTCACCTCGCTTTTTTTCAATTATAACAATTCAAACCCTTAAAATCAAGTATAAAATAATACCAAATAATACTTTTTTCTATATTCATTTTCTGCATTGTATTTTTATTTTAATCCCACTGAGTTTACACCCGAAAAACCGGACCACTTGAAATTAGAGTTTTGGTGTGTCAAAACTCTTAATTGGCGAAGAGAATATAATTCTGAAAGGCCGCACAGTTCTTTAAACTATATGACACCGGATGATTTTTCGGCAAAGCAGGAAGCGTCCCAAATTATAGGTATTGAAAAAGTCCTAAAAATAGAATAGGCTCACTCTTTAGAGAGATCAATCTCAAATTGAAGAAGCCATATATGAAAAAAGGCAGGAAATAGGAAGGCGGCTCTTGATTAAGTCGCATGATGGAACATAGAGTTGGTGATAGGCAGAAGGTTCAAGAAGTGGGGTATGAGATGGAGTAAAGACGGTGCCAATTATCTGCTGAAACTGCGGATATTGAAGCACGACCGTGAGGCTTGGAATGATTTCTGGAAAAACTAATAAAAACCACTTCCAGGGACGCAAACTGAAATTGTTAAGTAATTGACAAAAATTTCTTTTAATATTATAATTCTTAAAAATATTTCAGGAGGAACGTATGCAAATAAATGAAAAAAACAAGAATACATTAATTACCATAGGACTTATTATACTCACTTTGATAATAGCATATTTTATGGCGCGCTTTGAAGTGATAAAAAGGGCGAAAAGAGAATATCTTGAAGGCGAAAAGTTCATGTCTTTTTACAAAAATCCGGATTTAAAAAAACAATATTACGACGAAAAATTAAAGAAAAAAGAAATTTCAGAGCCCGAATACGAAATGCTCATGGAAGATAACGACCTGAAAAATGCCTACGTTCAATACCAGACTGTCGTTGACCTTTTCACTCCTCCGGAATCGAAGTGGGTAAAAATGTCAAGGCAGCGGTTAAATGAGATTACTCCGCTGTATAACGACTGGGTTAATAAATTAAAAGCTGAAATAGAGGCAGCATCACCGGCCCCTAAAAAGCCGGACGTTAATCCGTAAAAAAACAAATAAAAACAAACTGTCTGAAAATTATGTTTTTCCGGTTATGATCTTTTAATTCTAGTTGTTAACTGAAGTTTAACGTTTGTTTTAATACTATTCCAGCTCAATTTTTCTGATAATTACATAATTATGATAATTTAAAATATGGATAAATGATATGAAAACAATTACCAGGTATATTTCAGCAGAAATTGCGTCTATTTCTTTTATAAGTTTTTTTGTTTTTACTTTTCTTCTTATTATGAATTCCATGTTCGTTTTAAGTGATTTTGTAGTTGAATACCGCATTGGAATAATAAACGTGTTAAAATTACTGATTTTTCTGATTCCTTCCACTGTGGCACTTACCGTTCCAATGTCCGTTCTGGTTGGCACATTACTCACGTATTCCAGGCTGGTTCAGGACAATGAATACATAGGCATGCAGGCCTGCGGCATTTCAATAAAATCAATTTCTTCACCATGTCTCATGTTCTCATTGTTTATGACGATAGCAATGATTGTTTTTAACAATACCGTTTTGCCTTCCTTTAATCTTGAATATAAAAAACTTTATTATGAAATTGTAAAAAAAAGAGCCGGCGTAATCGTACAACAACATACGTTTATAAACGATTTTGATAATTATATTTTTTACATCGGAGAAAAGGACAACAAGAATGACATTTTAAAAAACATCATCGTTTTCGTAAAACCAACCAGAGACTCTCCGCTTAAGGTCATACTTGCAAAAAACGGTGAACTTATTTCCGACCAGGAAAGCTTAAGAATATCCCTGAAATTGATGAATGGTTTTGCTCAACTATCGTCTGCAAGCCAGCCAACGAAATTAAACCAGATGTTTTTTGATACCAACTACGTTGAACTTGACGTAAACGGAATATTAAGGAATAAAAATACTTCTGATAATTTAAAATCAACGCGCGAAATGAACTTTTTTGAACTTGTGGCAGAGGCAAAAAAAGGCGAGCAAAGCAAAGAAGACAAGCACTGGATATGGATGGAAATGCACAAAAAATTTTCCCTGCCTTTTGCCTGCATTGTTTTTGCCATTTCAGGAATACCCATGGGGCTAATAACGAAAAAAGGCGGAAGACTAATGGGCATAAGTCTGTCTCTTGTCCTTATATTCATCTATTACATATTTTTGTCTATCGGACAGAATTATGGCTATAAAGGAAAAATGAATTATTTTCTTGCTGCATGGCTTCCAAACATCGTTTTAACTTTGTTGGGGATAGTTTTGTTTATATGGACCCTTTTACCCAACGTAAAAAAGAAATTGATTTTCTTTAAAGGTCGCGAACAATGAAAATATTACAAAAATACGTCGTAACGGAGATATTAAAAATATTTTTTATCATTCTCGCAGCAATAACCGTGTTCATTACAATTTCAAACCTTCTGGACGACATGCCGATGTTTCTGCGTCACAAACCATCCATAATGCTAATAATAAGTTATTTCTTTTTTAAAACTCCTTTTGTCGTCGCAGAATCGTTTCCGTTTGCAATGCTTTTGTCCGTTTTGTTCGTCCTTTCCCAGATGAACAAATTTAACGAATTAACTGCCATAAAGTCACTTGGAATCAGTTTCTACAACATAGCGGTACCCGTATTAATTCTGGCGTTATTTATAAGCATGTTTAATTTTGTATTCAATGAAACCATAGCCTCGAATTTTTATGCAAAATCAAAACAAATCAAGGAAAATCTCATTGAAAAAAAGTCGGGCGGCGGGGCACAGATAAAATACGACCTTGCAAAACTTGGTTCAGAAGGAAGAGTTTTTTACATAAAAAAATTTGACGGTTTGCTGGGCATTATGGAAAATCTTTGCATAATAAAAATAGACAATGACTTTAACATTCTGGAACGAATTGATGCAAAGCAGGGTATATGGAATAACGACAAATGGATCATAAAAGACGCTTACGTGCGTAATTTTACGAATAACTTGGAAACGAGCGTCCAGAAAATTGATACTTATGAATTAAAAATTTCAGATGCTCCTGAAGATTTCGTAATCGTAAAACGTTCTTTTGAAGACACGCTTACCACGAATCTTTTCAGATTAAAAAAATTGATTGATTTATTAAAACAAAGCGGTTTCCAGTACAGGGAAGAACTGGTTAATTACCACCTAAAAATTGCTTTCCCGCTGGCAACCTTTATTCTTACTTTGCTCGGCATTTCAATTCCTTTCCTGTTTCATACGCAGAAATCATTTTTAAACGCCGCACTAAGTTTTATTGTTACGGTCATAACCGCGTTTTTTTACATGGGATTTCTTACGATAGGATTGTCGCTTGGCAAAACCGGAACTTTATCCCCCATTTTATCTGCCTGGATATCAAACATCATCTTTATTTTTATCGGTTTTTTCGTATTGGTAAAAACAAAAAAATAAAACGCATTTTTGTCCTATAAAAAACAAATTTCGGCACTTCTGTCCGGTAAAAAAACATAAATTTTGGATAATTCATTTTAAATTATGTGCCCTGTAAAACTTTTGATTGTGTGGACATAAACTACAATAAAAAAATTGTTAATTACGTTGTAAATTGCCGATTGCCTGTCGGTAATTGACAACTAAATTACATGATTTTTTGCAGATTTTGTTCTTCTACTTTCTCATAAGGATATTTGCCGTTCGTTATCTGATTTTTCCATTAAATTTACCGGATAGAATCGTTATACGCACCTTTTAATAAGATGCGTTTAAATAAAAATAAAATATCCAGTTATCTCCGCCGATGTCAATGCGTTTTGCAACTTCAAATTTAAAAGGCAAAAATTGTCTCTGAAAAAAGAAAGTATCAAATATCAGGCCAAAACCCAGCGTGCTTTTCATGTCGCCATTCACAGCCGTATCAAAACCAATGTTATCCAAAAGACAGGAATCGTTAAAAATCGTTGCTTTTATGTTTTTTAATATCAGAAAATTCATGGGCCAGAAAGTAAAATTCATGTTTCTCGCCAGAATATATCTGAACTCATTCTTAAATAAAAGAATTTTATTGCTTATATATTCCCCATAATTCATGCCGCGTATTGTATTAAATCCGCCGAGTATATAATATGGTCTGTCTTCGCCTTCGCTCTCAGCAAACGTTATTTTCAGTGAATATATAGTATTTTCCAAAAATGAGGTAAAGTCGAAAAATCTTCCATAATCAATCTCATATATGTTATATGCTTTTGTCCCGTTAAATATTTTATCAGCAAAGGTTGCATACGCCATAAAATATCTTCCGCTATACGGCCATAGGTTTCTCCATAACGTATTATCCGTATAAAAATAAAATGAAATTGAATTTAAAACGTTATCTTTGTTTCCACTAAATAAATAAATATTTGAAGTTTCAAAATTCGTATACTTATCGTTTATGTGGTCTGTCGCTATTTCCATTGTTAAACTTGAATAAACGTTGAACGGATATTTAAAATATACTTTTCCGCCAAATTCCGTGGAATCAAGCTGGGAAAAAATTATGCCTGTATTAGTGTCAAATATTTCGTAAATATTCTGATAATAAAACGTTTTGAATCCTACGTCAAACGGCAGACTCATGTATAAATATTCAAATTCAAATTGCGTATAATAATCCGGTACAAAATTAGCAAGTAACGAAAAAGTATTATTGCCGAGCATGTCCGACAACGTAACGTATCCACTCCCGAGTATGCCCGATTCCGTTGAAAATCCAAATACTCCCATAAGGATATCCGGAGTAAATGTCGTAATGTAAGACGTGTCGCTCTTTATTATTTTATCAGCCGTTTCCTCTATGCTCTTTCTGAATTCCTCATCACCGCCAATTTTCATCGGGGTATTTACAACGTTGGTTCCGGATTGGGGAAACTGGGATTTCAGGTCACTTTCGTTTTTTTCGGTATGCCCGGAAGGCAGATAAGCAAGAGGAATTTCTTTTACGTCATTAGTTTTATTTAACATATATTTATAAATATTGTAGCATCCATCTTCATAATAGGAATAAACGATATACCGCTCCGAAACAGAAGGACAAAAAATGCCGTTGATAACGTTTGTAAGAGGCATTTCCTGTTTGTCTTTCAGGTCCATTTTATAAAGATTATATATCCCGTTTTTGTCGGACACAAAAATTATTTCATCTCCCGTTAAAAACCTGGGATAAACGTAATTAAAATCCTTATTCTGCGTCATAAATCTCATTTCGCCGTTTTTTACGTCATAAATTATTATCTTATTTACTTCGTCCCTTTCCTCGGTGAATATAAGAGACGTGCCGTCGGGAGACCATGAAACAAAATCATTATTAAACAGGTTTTGCGTTAAATTAGAAAACGTTTTTTTACTTGCATCACAAATGTAAACGTCCGTAAAACCATTGTTGGCACCGATAAATGCGATGTAGTTACCATCCGGAGAAATGGAAGGGCCATAAGCGGTTTCAACTCCCTGGACGTTTATTTTTTCACTGCTGCCAGTTTTAACGTTTCCTCTCATTAATAATTTTTTCCCTTTTTCAACAACTGAATAATAAATATAATCGTCTTTTGACCATGATATGGGAAATCCGTCCGCCGACAACCCGTCTGAATATTTAAAAGGCATTCTCTTTATGTTCGTTCCATCAACGTTGGCAACATGGATTGCCCGTTCTCCGTTAATGGTTGAGATAAATGCAATTTTTGTCTCATCGGGGGAAAAAACAGGACTCTGATTATAAATTATCTTTTCCCGGGTTGCATTTGTCAATCTCGGGCCGTATTTATCCGGCGTATCTCTGCCCATTGTCTGTGCCCAATATTTTTTCTTTATATAAAGCATGAATTCTTTTTCAAATTCTTCCTGTGATTTCATAAAAACTTTTTTATATGCGTTAATTTCTCCGCTTTCACCATTCAAAAGATTAAAAAATTTTGCTATCTTTTCTTTTCCATATCTGTTTTCAATAAAATAAAATACTGCTTCTGACTGCTTATATGCAAGGTATGGTTCTTCCAGATGATTAAATCCTTCCATATCTTTTAATTTAATAACCTTTTCATTTATGACGGCATCTCTTAAAACCATCTCACCAATAGTGTCCATACTTTTTGAGCAATATTCAGCAAGTCCTTCCATGACCCAGACGGGAATGAAAATGTCCTTATAATAAACATTATATGAACGAAATCCCTCGCCAAAAATCACGTTATATTGTATTGCATGCGTTATTTCGTGAAAAATGGTTTTTTTAAAGTTTTTTATTGAGCCGTCGGAAGGCAGTGCAATTCTGTTTTTAAATGCTTCGGTAAACCCGCCGACTCCTTCCCCGAGATATGAAAAAGTAATGTTCGTAGATGCAAAATCAAGTGAATTTTCATAGATAAAAAGGGGTATTTTCGTCTTTGAGACGTAATTCAAAACTTTTGAATCGTTAATCCATGCGTCTTCCGCAAAAATTGACGCCAGTTTTGCCAGGGTTTCTTCACCATTGTAATAATAGATAAAAAAATGCTCGGTTTCATATATACGCCAGTCCATTTGTTTGCTGCGTATCTTGTTTAATGCAAATGAATCAAACGAAAAAAACAATAAAACAATCGTTAAAACTGTAATTATGACTTTTTTATTCATATTGCCTCACAATTTCCCGTTTCTTTAATATTTTACCATATAATATATTTTTTTCAAGTAGTCGTTAGGACATATTTGGCTGTCATTGTTCCCTTTCAGTAAAAATACATAAATTTTAAATTAGGAGTAGGAAATAATATGAATTCATACAAAAAAGTAAGACGGCAGAGCTTATTATTTCAAAGGTGAGGGAGCTTTTTAATAATTCACTCTTGCCGTCTATGCTATATTAGACAAAAGAAAATTATAAAAGTTTCGGTAAAAAATGACTGATTTTATATAATAAATAAAGGAGAAATATGATTATACGGCCACTCCTGTCCTGTAAAAAAAATATAGATTTCACATAACTCCTTTCAAAGTATATGCTTTTTAAAATTTTTGATTTGGTTTAAATCAAATCATAACAATTGAAAATAACAAAAATAAAGCAGACAATGTCATTGCAAGGACACCGAAAGATAAGTAAGGCAGACACTATCATGATGGCTGCAATCTTGCTGTTAAAAACTATTGCCTGCGGAAGAAACGTAGAGACTGGTTTATAACCTGTCTCTACGAAAGAAAATAATATATCTTTCCGTTGTCTTCTTTTTTTCCCCCCTTTGAAAAAGGGGGACTAAGGGGGATTTGTATAAATAAAATCTCCCCTGGCCCCTCTTTTTCAAAGAGGGGAAATTACTTGTCTTATCATTCCCCTTTGAAAAAGGGGGACTAAGGGGGATTTGTTTTTTGCTTTACCCTCCCCTTTAGTAATACACGTCGCAAGGTAAGATAACAAAATTGTAGAGACACAGCTTGCTGTGTCTCAAAGATAAGCAAGGCGGATATTCAAACGGTGTGCCATGCGACCAGCGCAGGATAAACCGTTGTTTTGTTTTCATAACCATTTGCGAAATATTATACGGCTTGCCTTGCATTCAGAGACAGAGCAAGCTTAAGTCTCTACATGTTTAAAACTTTTTTTATTTTTCCCCCTTTGAAAAAGGGGGAAAGAGGGGGATTTGTTTTTTGCTTTACCCTCCCCTTTAGTAATACACGTCGCAAGGTAAGATAACAAGATTGTAGAGACACAGCTTGCTGTGTCTCAAAGATAAGCAAAGCGGATATTCAAACGGTGTGCCACGCGACCAGCGCAGGATAAACCGCTGTTTTGTTTTCATAACCATTTGCGAAATATTATACGGCTTGCCTTGCATTCAGAGACAGAGCAAGCTTAAGTCTCTACATGTTTAAAACTTTTTTTCTTTCCCCCCTTTGAAAAAGGTGGACAAAGGGGGAATTTAAAAAAATAAAATCTCCCCTGGCCCCTCTTTTCCAAAGAGGGGAATTTACTTGTCTTATCATCCCCCTTAGAAAAAGGGGGAAAGAGGGGGATTTGTTTTTTTATTTTCCACATTTGTAAAAGTGGGACAAAGGGGGATTTGATAAAATAAAATCTCCCCTGACCCCTCTTTTCCAAAGATGGGAAATTACTTGTCTTATCATCCCCCTTTGAAAAAGGTGGACAAAAGGGGATTTGTATAAATAAAATCTCCCCTACCCCCTCTTTTCAAAAGAGGGGAAATTAATTTGAAAGAAATAAAACCCGGATTGCTCACAATGACATAGCCGACGAAAATGTCATTGCGAGCACCCGTCTTTGTTTTATGGGGGCGAGGCAATCCTGCAGTTAAGAACTATTGCATGCTGGAAGATTTTAACAGATGGATTGTTTCTGCTCTCGTTAAACTTCTGAACCTCTTTTTTTCAGTACAAGTATTTTTTTAAAATTCATTGATTGGATGGTCATCAATTATGATGGAAGAATTTGCAGAAATACCTGACTTCCGGACTATTTTTTTGTCATAAATTTAATCGCTTCTTCCAGTTCTTCCAAGTTAACGTTCGTATCCTTACACGGTCCATTTGGCCTGCGGTTTGGTATGGCTATAATTGGTATGGTTTTTTTTGAATCTGAAATGCCCGATATAATATCGCGTTCGCATGCAACGCTTACTATCGCCTCCGGATTTACCTGCTTTACGATCTGCCGTGCCGATGAACCGCCGGTTGCAATGAAAACCTGGCAGGCGTATTTTTGTGTTATCTCCATGATTTTTTCCCTCGTTGACTTTTCAAAGCATCTCGGAAGAAGAACAAGAAGATTGTCCGACCTGAATTTATTTTTTGCGGCATATACAAGGGCGTTGTTTACCTTTATCATTGAATTTCTCATTCTATCTCCTGAAATTTTAAAAAAAGAAGACAGTTTATAAACAGCCGGATATATCCATTCGAGATGAAGACCAAAAGTTTTCCTGAAAAACAAAAAATTCTTTTTTGTAACGACCGTTAATAAAAGCAGCAAAGAAAAAAGGACCAAAATAAATATAACTGCAATAATTATGACGAGAATTCCGTAATCAAGGTAAACGTTTATTTCATGGACTCGAGGGGATATCAGATAATAAACCAGAAAAAGAATAAAAGAAAAAATAATTATGGTAAAAAAATAAAATCCAAGGAACAAACCTTTTCCTTCATTTATTTCTTTTTCATAAGTCAAAAGGTTACCGCTCCAGCCCTGCCACTCATTGCCGAGCACTCTGTCTTTTTTTATCTCATTATTTTCCATCAATGCTCCTTACAATTATTTTTTTTATTTTTGGTTAAATCTTCTCCGCTCCCTCTTTTTCAAATAATGGTAACATCTATTTTAAATTTCACATAATAAATGTTGAACCAGGAGAGTTTTATCTTTAGATTATTTACGTTTTTAAAGAACTCTATCAGTAAACGTGCTTTAATCCATATTTCAGCAATTGTATTTATCTTATCATTCCTATGACAAACATTCTTCCTGCTTTTTTGCCTTCCATTCTGTATGAAAAAAATGAATCATTATTGCATTTCGTGCAGGTTCGGTTTAAAAAAACGTTTTTTTTCCTGACGCCAGCGGATAAAAGCAGATTTTCGTTTGCTTTTTGCAAATCCATAAAAATCCTGTTTCCTCTTTTTATGAATATATTACTAAATATCCTTTGTTTTTTCAATTTTTTATGAAGTTCGCTTCCTATTTCATAACAACACGGGCCTATCGCCGGAGACGTAATTACGATTAAGTTTTCAGGTTTTACACCAAAATTTTTTTTCATCTTTTTTACTGCCTTTAATATTATTTTACCGGCTACGCCGCGCCACCCTGAATGTATTACCGCAATGACCTTTTTTTCAGGGTCCACAATTATTGAGCCGATGCAATCGGCAACCTTTACGGCAACAGGAAAATTTCTGACGTTCGTAATAATGCCGTCGGCTTTTATGTCATTTACTGATTTTGCCTTTTTAATGACGACTATTTTATCAGAATGAATCTGCTTTAATACGTTTATTTTTTTTAATTTAAGAACTTTTTCCGCCTGTTTTTTGTTTTTTATTTTTCTAATCGTAACCGTTATGAAAAAATCCCGTAATTTGTAAGATGCATCTCTTGTTAAATTAATGCCGCAATTACGTAAACATTTCGTTGTGAAATTGTTCATTTCAATTTTGAAAAGTATTCCATGATGCCGTCTGCAATGCCTTTTGCTATTTTTTCCCTGAACTCATCATCGTCAAGTTTTTTTTCTTCCTGCGGATTGGATATAAACGCCGCTTCAACGAGGACTGAAGGCATGCTTGTATTTGCAAGCACGTAAAAAGGAGCCCGTTCCGTTGGTTCCCATTTCAACCTTAAATTTTTTACGAGGCAATGCTGGACGTTTCCAGCCGCTTCTATGCTTAAATATTCAAAGGCGCCTTTACGCAGGTCGTTCAGCAGCATTTCAAGAGCCCCTGCATTTTTATTTTCCAGTTTTGCAGTTTCTGCCGCTTCCTTTGACGACGCTATTCTGTCATAAATATACGTTCTTACACCCTGTGCGCCTTTGTTTTTTGATGCATTACAATGAATTGAAATAAACAGGTCTGCTTCTTTTTCGTTTGCAAAAACTGCTCTGCGTTTTAACGGAATAAACGTATCGTCGTCTCTTGTTAAATAAATTTTAAAATTATCCTTTCTCAGATACTTTGCCACCTTTAATGTAATGTTTAGGACGACGTCTTTTTCCTGCACACCGTTGGGACCTATGGCCCCGGGATCATTTCCGCCATGTCCGGGGTCAAGAACCAGAATTTTAACCTGATTTTTTGCCGGGGATGCTGCCGCTGTCGTTGCAATCACAGGCGTAATTTTTTGTTTCAAAACAGGCGTATCTCCCATTGCAACCGGCTTTTCCTGCTGCTTCTTTATTTCCACTTTTTTTTCTTCCTTTATTGCCGTCTCCTCCCGCTGCTGTCTGACCGGTGACGGAGTAATTTCCGCGCTTTGATTTTTTATTTCAGTTTCAAGCATATCAACCATCTGATCATAAGTATATTGACTTACGTAAATAACCCCGTTTTCAGAAAATGGCGGAACGTCAATTTTTTTCCGGCATTCATCAGAAATTATGTACGGAATGTTCAGAAAAATTTTTATCTCTTTCCCGTTTTTGGATATGATTATCTCGTCCACTTCCCATCTGTAATCAAGAGAAGTTTTTACTTCTTTTTCAAGGTATCTTAAATTAACAAAAGAATCCGTTGTGAGTGAAAATATGCATACATGAAAAATGACGAACAACCCCAGGAAAAAACACGTTCTCCGTCTTTTTTTAATTCCTTTTATAATCATTTGTTAAAATGTCCTTCCATACTTTTTTAATTTGGATACCTTTCAAACGACGGCGTATCTACGTTTTCATATCCGTTTTCAACCAGTTGTTTTACGAGTATTTCCATTTTGTTAAATTTATCGTTTACGTTTTTTGTATCTTCTGCCGACGTCGTTTCGGATATGCCGGATACCAGTACAACTATTTCAATTTCATCCCCCATCGTAACGTCATCTACAACCCCGTATTTTATTGACGCCCTGTCGCCGGTAAGTTTCCTCATATCATCAACGATTGAAAGTTCTTTTGTAATTATGTCTCCGGTAAAATTAATCAGGACGTGTTTCGCCCCGGACAATTCTACTGCTCCGATGAAAGGATTGTTAAGTGCCATTGTAAGCGCTTTTTGTGCCCTGTCGGTTCCGCCAGCCCTTCCAATGCCTATAAAAGTTTTGCCTTTCTCACGCAAAGTTGTCTTTATGTCTTCAAAATCTATGTTCTGAATGCCCGTTTTTGCAACCATGCCAATCAGCCCGTTTACAAAACTTATCAAAACTTTATTCGCTTCTTTATATGCTTCTGAAAAACGCATGTTCTCACCAATCTCTATCACTTTGTCGTTTGAAATTACCATCACGTTATTTACTTTTTCAGTTATTTTTCTTAATGATTCATCAACTATAACTTTTTTCTGGCTTCTTTCCATCTCGCACTTAAAAGGAGTAATTACGATGGCAACGGTAAGAATGTTCATTGAACGTGCAATGTCTGCAACGACAGGACCTGCCCCTGACCCGGTGCCGCCGCCAAGACCTGCTGCTATGAAAAGCAGGTCTGTTCCTTCCAGTTTTTCTTCAATTGACTGCCTGTCCTCTTCTGCTGCTTTTTCGCCAACGTCCGGTTTTGAACCGGAACCAAGTCCTTTTGTTAATTTCTTCCCTATCTGTATCTTTTCATGTGCCATTCTGCTGTTTAACGATTTTAAATCTGTATTAATGGAAATTAATTCCGCCCCGGATATTCCTGCTTCAACCATGTCGTGTATTATGTTGCATCCGCAGCCACCAATGCCAACCACCTTTATAACCGGTCCGTAAATCTCGTTTTCTTTCTCCACCATACCAAACTTCAACATTTCTCCTTCCATTTTGCACCTCCTAAATGGTGTCTATGATTATGGATTTTATGTAATCCCACATTTTCTGAAACACGCCACGGGGATTTATTACACTGCCGGATTTCACCTGATAATTAACGTAATAATCAATAAGCCCTATTGCAGTGGCATATTCAGGCGTTGCAACGATGTCGTATAACCCAACCACTTTTTCTTTTAAAGGTACTCCTATTCTGACCCGCAAATCCATCTCTTCCTTGATTATTCTGTCAATTCCTTTTAACAATGACGAACCACCAGTTAAAATTACGCCGCCGCTGTACAAACTCCTGTCAATTCCGTCTTTCTCAAGTTCTGTTTTTACGAATTTTATCAGTTCCCTGACTCTTAATTTGATAAAAGGCGCTATTTTTGAAATTTGTATTTCGTTTGTCTTTGACGAACCCATGTCAGGGACATTTACAATTTCGTCTTTTTCATTCTCTCCACCTTCAAATATCCCATATTTTCTTTTTATATCTTCTGCTACGTTTTTTGGCGTTTGCAATGCACTTACAATGTCGGTTGTTATCAATTGCCCGCCGACCGGAATTACTTTTGCAAAACACGCGGCATTTTTGTAATACACGACCATGTCCGTGGTCCCACCTCCGATATCCAGCAGAAGAACCCCGATGTCTTTTTCGTCGTTAAACAAAACCGCACTTGCAGATGCTATCCCCTGAACGATGATATCCTCCACTCCGTAACCTGCGTGTTCAACCACTTTCCTTACGTTATCTATCGCCGTTATGGAACCGGTGATGATATATGCATCTACTTCAAGTTTCATTCCCGTCATGCCAACCGGATCTTCTATTTCATCCTGGGAATCAACGATGTATTGCATAGGAATAATATGCAAAAGTTCCCTGTCGGACGGCATAAAAAAACTGGTTGCAGCTTCTATTGCTCTTCTTTTATCTTCTTCGGTTATTTCTTTTAACTTTGAATGGGAAAGTGTCGTTTCGCCATGTCCTTTTATTCCCGATATATGTTTACCCGAAATGGATGCAATTACGGCTTCCACTTTAACGTTTGCCATCTCTTCTGCTTTTTCTATTGACTTTTTTATTGCCATGGTCGTTTCGTTGATGTTTGCTATGGCGCCTTTTACAACACCTATGTTTTCCTGCCATCCGGCTCCTATTACGTTTATCTCCGTGTCCTTTACTTCCGCTATAACGGTGCAAATCTTTGTCGTGCCAATGTCAACGGCTGCAATTATGCGTTCCAAAGCAGGTTGTGTCATTTTCAATCACTCCCTTTCATTTTATTATTACTCTGTTTTTATATCTTAAATCCAGATATGAATATTTTTTGCCGGTTTTTTGCATAACTATGTATAAATTTTTCATCTTTTCATTGGTTATGGAATTGCCCATATAAACTTTTTTCCCATCTACCGTAATAAGTATTATGTTGTTCGTGTCCTTTAGGTTCACCTCCGAAATTTTTGATAAATACCTGTTTTTTATTTTAAGCGTCTGTAAATATGCGCTTTTATATTCAGGCCTTTTTTCGTTTAATTCAACGCCGGTTATTACGGGCAGCGTCTTTGAATCTATGTTGTTTTCAACCAGTTCTTTTTTTCCATTGCTGTAAACGATGTATAAGTTATCCTTTATGATTAAAAATTTTTCTGATTTAAAAAAAGGAATTTCAAACGAAATTTTTTCCGGTTTTATTTTTATACTGTCAAAAAAATACCGAACTATAAGATTTAACGAGAATAAAAAGATTGTAAAAATTGCAATCGTTATCAGCAAACTACGTATGAAATAAAATACATTTTTTGACATTGTAGTAGTAGTGTTTAATTTTGTATAAAGCGGCGTAAACTCAATTTTTTTCTTTCTTTTTCTCACAAAATTAAATTTATAATCCTGCATTTTTTTTCCTTTTTAACGTTTCTTTTATGAAAATTAAAAGCAACTCATAAAATGAAATTCCATAATGTCTTGCAGATTCCGGAAATAAACTTAAAGACGTCATACCGGGCAGTGTATTAACCTCAAGCACAAAAACATTTTCCCCCTGCACCATCATGTCAATTCTCGAATAATCCCGGCACTCCAGAATTTTATGCGCTTTTACGGCATATTGTTGTGCTTTTTTATATGCCTGTTTATTTATGGATGCAGGTATTTTATGTTCGGACATTCCCTTTTCGTATTTTGCGGTGTAATCATAAAACTGTCTTTGGGGAATTATTTCTATTATTGGTAAAGCCCTGTCAACAAGAACAGGAACGGAAATTTCCGTTCCCTTTATGTATCGTTCTACAAGGACTTTTTTGCCATATCCGGATGCTTTCATGAAACCTTTTTTTGCATCTTTTTTGTCTGTTACGATGGAAACGCCTATGGCAGACCCTTCTGCGGCCGGTTTAAAAACAAGCGGATATTTTATTTTAATTTTTTTTACGTCTTCCGGTTTTTCGATGACGCACCACTCAGGCGTGGGTATTTCGTTACGTTCAAACAATTGTTTTGAAATTATTTTATTCATTCCGAGCACGGAGCCAATAACCCCGCTGCCGGTATACGGAATCCCGTAAAATTCGAGGATTCCCTGCATGACTCCGTCTTCCCCGTAGGTTCCATGCAAAGCAAGAAGCGCAACGTCAATTTTTTCTCTTAAAACTTTTTCCATGCTCCTTTCGTTTACGTCTATGGCAACGACGTTATGTTTGTGTTTTTTCAGTTCGTCATACATCGCCATGCCTGATTTCAACGAAATCTCTCTTTCGTTTGACAGGCCGCCCATCAACACGCCTATCTTTAAATCCATGACGTTCATTATCCTGCTCCTTTATTTAATGATAATTACTTCTTCTTTCAATTTTATCTTAAATTTTTTATATACTTTATTTTTTACGATTTTTGCAAGTCGCATGACGTCGTCAAAAGTGGCTTTACCTTTATTAATTATGAAATTGGCGTGCATTTCTGAAACAGTTGCATCTCCCACGGAAAATCCTTTTAACCCTGCATTTTCAATCAGCATTCCAGCCGAAAATTTTTTTGTATTCTTAAAAAAACTACCTGCACAGGCAGCGTTCCATGGATGCTTTGCATGCCTTATTTTTAATATCTGCTTCATTTCCTTTAACGTTTTTCTTCCGTCCTTGGGAAAAACTTTTATCGTAGCGCCAAGAATGGCACTTCCGTCTTTTTGAAAAATACTGTTTCTATATGAAAATATTTTTTTGTTGTTCAATATCTTAAACTGCCCTTTCCTGTCAACCACTAAAATATTTTTTATAAAATTTCCTATGTATTTTCCATAAGCACCTGCATTCATATAAATTGCACCGCCTATGGTTCCGGGAATGCCGGACAAAAATTCCAGTCCCCCAATATCGTTTTTTATCATGTAATCAAGAAGTCGGTCATTTTGCACTCCCGCACCGGCAAAAATCAGATTTTTTGAGTTACCGGCGATTTTTTCAAAATCACCCTTTAAACTGATAAAAACGATGTCCGGTTTTCCGTCGCGGACAAGGACGTTCGTAAGATTGCCGATTACAAAATATTTTTTCCCGCATGAATTGAGAATTCTTATCGCGTCAATTATCTGGTTTAATTTATGAATCTCAATTAATGCCGCTATCTTTCCGCCTATTTTAAAATTGCTGTGTCTTTTTACGTCCCAGTTTCTGTAAAAAGGAACGTTAAAAATCCTTAATTCCCGAAACAAATTTATTTTATCCATTTTTCTATCTCTTTTCTGATTTCATAAATGTTTCCGGCGCCAAGAATAAAAACTATGTCGTTTTTATCAACAAATCTTTTTAATCTGTTTATGATTGATTCCCAGTCCTGTTCATAATATACGTTTTTAAAACCGCCCGCGGACATGTAATCTTTTATGAGTGCCGGCGTAACGCCTGGAATAGGTGCTTCACGTGCAGGGTATATATTATCCAGAATTACGACGTCTGCCAGGGAAAGTGCCGACGCAAAATCCTTATACAAAAGCCGGGTTCTTGAAAAAAGATGCGGCTGAAAAATCACTATGACCTTATTTTTTGCAATCTCACGACCGGTTTCAAGAACTTTTCTTATTTCCATCGGGTGATGTGCATAATCGTCTATAATCGTATAACTCTTTTGTTTATATACGTTAAAACGTCTCTGGACGTTTTCAAAATTCCTCAATGCCTTTTTTATCACGTTTAATTTGATGCCGGAATCCACTGAAATGGCTATCGCCATTAAGGAATTCTGGATGTTATGCCTGCCCGGTATTCCGAGAACAAAACGTCCGAGTTTTTTATTTCTGTAAACGACGTCATACGATTGTTTAAGATTAAAATTATTGGTTTTTATGTTTTCCGCATAAACGTCGTTTGTTTTGTCAAAACCAAAAAAAACTGTCCGGACAAAAACGTCGGATTGTATTGAACGGACGTTTGGATCGTCTCCATTTAAATATGCCGTTCCGTAAAATGGAATGTTATTGATGAACCTGACGAATGCCTCTTTTAATGAATCCATTTTTTTGTAATAGTCCATGTGGTCGTTGTCTATGTTGGTAACGCCGACTATGACGGGATTTAATTTCAAAAACGACCCAAATGCTTCGCATGCTTCCGCTATGACGTATTTTCCCCTGCCTGCCTTTGCATGGCTGCCTTTTGCCCTTACTACTCCGCCAACAATGTAGGTTGGGTCAAGTTTTGCTTCTTCAAATATGGATGCAAGCATTGACGTTGTTGTGGTTTTACCGTGTGACCCTGCAATTGCGATGCCGTATTTCAGTCTCATTATTTCGTCCAGCATGACAGATCGCGGCACAACCGGAATTTTCTGATTTCTTGCTTCCGTAAGTTCTACGTTTGTTTCCGAAACGGCATTTGAATAAACGACGACGTCGGCACCTTTTACGTTTTTTGCATCATGACCAATAAATATCCTGCCGCCAAGTTTTTTTATTCTACTCGTATTTTCACTTTCCTTTATGTCGGAACCGCTTACCTTATATCCCATGTTTAAAAACACTTCTGCAATTCCGTTCATTCCTGCCCCGCCAATTCCGACAAAATATATGTGTTTTACTCTTTTTTGCATTTTACGTCTCCTGTGATGAAATCAATTATGTTCTTTGCACCATTTTTAACATTTAATTTTTTTATGTTTTTTTTTATGCGTTCGTTGTTCCTTTTATTTGTTAAAAATTTTAATGCAGCAACCAGGTTATTTTCGTTTAAATCGTCGTCTTTTATTACAACCGCGGCTTTGTTTTTTTTAAACAACGCTGCATTTTTTTCCTGATGATTATCGGTTGCGTAAGGGTATGGTATCAGGACGGACGGCGTTGCAGTAGCAACGATTTCAGAAAGAGTGCTGGCTCCCGCCCTTAAAACGGCTGCATCCGCTGCTGCATACGCAACGCCTGAATTAAAAATAAAATCATAAATCCTTATTTTTATTTTTGATTCTTTTATTACGTTTTTTATTTTTTTATAATCCGCTTTTCCGGTCATCCATATTATCTGGACGTCTTTTATTTCTTTTTCAATTTTTTTCAGGGATAACGTTACCACGTCGTTTATCTTTTTTGCCGCACGACTGCCCGGCATGATTAATATGGTTTTCCTGTTCTTATCAAGTTTAAAAAATTTTATGCCGTAATTTTTGTCGTATTTCAGGATTGAATGCCTGACCGGATTCCCGGTTACCTTGGTTTTATTATCAGGAAAATATTTCTTTGTCTCTTCAAAACCGGTTGTAATTCTGTCCACAAACGTTCCGAGAATTCTGTTGGCAATTCCGGGATAAACGTTAGGTTCATGGATGAGCGTTTTCTTTTTTGTAAGAACTGCGGCGGCAAGCATCGGAAACGATACAAAGCCTCCGGTTCCTATGACAAAATCCGGATTAAAATCTTTTATGATGCGTCCGGATTCAAAAATTGCTTTTATGATGGAAAAAAAATTCTGCAGATTTTTAATCGTAAACCGGCGGATTAATGGTTTCGCCGGGATTGAAACGAAATCAAACCTGAACTTTTTTATTATGTCCTTTTCCATCCCATTTTCACTTCCGACAAAAAGAATTTTTGTCTTTTCTCTCATCGCCAGTTCTTCTGCCATTGCAATCGCCGGGAAAATGTGTCCGCCGGTTCCGCCGCAGGCAAAAATTACGTTCATAACGTGCCTCCATGGACTTCCCTTGATATGGATAAAATAACGGATATGGCTATGATGTTTGAAATCAAAGCCGTTCCCCCATAACTAAAAAACGGCAGTGTAGTTCCTTTTGGCGGGAACCATCCTATGGCAACAAAAATATTGGTCAATGCCTGTATTATTATCATAAGGGTTAACCCCACAGCAAGATATTTATAAAAATTATCCTTTGTGGTTACCGAAATATAGACGCCTCTTTGCAAAATGAGATAAAATCCGATAAGGACGAGAATGCATCCCCACGTTCCAAGTTCTTCACCTATTATTGAAAATATGTAATCCGTATGAGGAGCAGGCAGATAATAAAACTTCTGCTGGCTTTGAAAAAACCCGTTGCCAAGAGGCCCTCCGGAGCCGATTGCTATAAGGGACTGTATTACCTGCCAGCCGGCTCCATAATAATCCTGCCATGGATTTAAAAAAATAAAGAGTCTTTTTAATCTGTATGGTTCCATAAAAATAAAATACAGGGTTATAAAAACGCCGGCAAAAAACAAAATGATAAAATAAGTCATTTTAATGCCTGCAACGAAAGTCATTGCCAGAAAAAGCATTGCAATGATTATTGCACCGCCTAAATCTCTTTGTTTAATCAGGGCAACGACGATTATGCACGTTATTATTGTTGATATTAAAAGTTTTCCGGAAGGTTTTACGTTATCTTTGCCAAACAAATAAGCAAGAAAAAAAATGTAAAACAATTTTGCTATTTCAAATGGCTGAAAAGAAGGCAGCGGTCCTATTTTAAGCCATCGCGTAGCTCCGTTTGCTTTTCTGCCAAAACCAGGTATGTGAACGGCAAAAAGCATTAAGATACTTACAAAAGTCAGAAGCGGAATTATTTTTTTCAGATTTTCTTTGTCCATTTTATAAAAAACAAATCCCGTCAAACAACCGATGACCAGCCATAAAAATTGTCTTTTAAAAAAATATGCGCCGTCCTTATAGGTTCCTATGGCAAGAACAGTACTACTGCTGTATACCATTATAAGTCCGCCCAGAACCAGGATAAAAGCCGTAATAAAAAGCGTATTATCCACGTAATTACCAGAATTTTTTTTATGCATTTTTTGCCGCCTTTTGAACGCTTCTTTTAAAATCATTGCCACGTTCTTCGTAATTCTTATACATGTCAAAACTTGCACATCCCGGAGAAAAAAGGACAATTTTGGTTTCTTTTTCTTCGAGAGATTTTTTTATCACGTCATCCATGTTGTCCGCCTCGGAAACGTTTATTTTGTCCTTAAAAATGTTCCTTATTTTTTCCCTGTTTTCACCAAAAGCAATGATTTTTTTTACGTTACCCGGCAATACGGCATAAAGTTGTTTAAAATCCGTATTCTTTTCCCTTCCACCCAGTATAAGAACCATATCTTCATTGAAAGTTCTTACCGCTTTTATAACTGCATTAACGTTCGTTCCTTTTGAATCGTTATAAAATTTTTTACCGTTTATTTCTCCGGAAAATTCTATTCTATGACTCAACCCTTCAAAATTTTTAATTACTTCCCTCGTTCCGGAAAAATCAAGTCCTAAAATATCCGAAATTATTATCGCCGGCAATACGTTCTCCTGGTTATGTTGACCCATAAGTTTTAGTTCTTTTGTTTCAAAAAGTTCATTCCTTCTGCCAAAAACGTTTTTTATGAATTTTCCGTTTTCTACGTAATATCCGTCTTTTAAAACGTTGTTTGCAGAAAATAAAATTTTGGTACACTTTGCCATGGACGACATAATTCCAGTAAATTTATCGTCGTTATTAAGCAATAAAAAATCTTTTTGCGTCTGATTTCTGAAAATATTTGCCTTTGCTTCTGCGTATGCCTGCAACGTCTGATATCTGTCAAGATGATCGTCCGTTATGTTTAATATCACGGAAATGTATGGTTTAAAATCAATAATCGTCTCCAGCTGAAAACTGGAAACTTCAAGAACAACGTAATCGTATTTATGAATTTCATTAAGTATTTCACAAAACGGCGTTCCTACGTTTCCGGCCATTGTAACTTTTTCTCCCATCTGTTTTCTTAACATTTCATAAACCAGTTTTGTTGTAGTTGTTTTGCCATTTGTCCCGGTTATGGCTATTATTTTTAAAGGATATTCCTTACAGAACTGGTATGCAAATTCAATTTCTCCCATGAATAATTTATTGTTCCTTTTAACTATGTCAAGCCATTTTGGAATGACTGCAACGCCCGGGGATACGACGATAATGTCCGAATGTATGAAACTCTCGTCTTTGTGCCCGTCCGTTTCAAGGATAACACCTTTTTTTTCAAGTTCCAGAGCCGCTTCTGATAATTTTGCACGTGATTTAACGTCGCTTAAAATAATTTGTCCGGGATTTTTATTTAACGCAAATTTTGCAACAGAAACGCCGCTTTTACCTGCACCCAGAATTAATATATTTTTCCCGGTTAAGTCCATCGTTTTCACCTCAACTTAAGCGTGCTTAACGTAAAAATCAGAATAATTACCGATGCTATCCAGAATCTTACTATAATTTTAGGTTCGGATACGCCTTTTAACTGGAAATGATGATGAAGCGGAGCCATGGCAAAAATTCTTTTTTTCGTAAATTTATATGAAGCAACCTGCAGAATAACCGACAAAACTTCTATTACGAATATTATTCCTATGATGAGCATTAATAATTCCTGCTTTATCAAAACCGCAACGGTTCCTATCATCCCGCCAAGCATGAGCGAACCAATGTCTCCCATAAAAATTTCTGCAGGATATGCATTAAACCACAAAAACCCGAGTATGGCGCCTGCCATTGCGGCGCATGTAACTGCAAGTTCGCCGCACTGTGGGACGTACATTATCAAAAGATAATTACTGGCTTTTATGTTCCCGATTAAATATGACAGAACGGCAAGGATAAAAAAAACAAAAAAACAAAGTCCGGATGCAAGTCCATCCAATCCATCGGTAAGATTGACTGCGTTTGACCACGATGTTATGACAAGAATTGCAAAAATGGAATATATCCACACGTTAAGGAAAAAAGGTGTTTTTATGAAAGGAACGTTTATGTGCGTTTTAAATGCAAACGTATTTGAAGTAAATTTTAAATAAAGCAGGACGATTAAAAGCGAGCCTATAATCTGCAGAAAAAGTTTTGCTTTTGCAGGAAGCCCTTTTGCTCCTATTTTTAATTTTAATAAATCGTCAATCAGTCCGATAATCATGAACCAGAAAACAGAAAACACTGTTATGTAAAGATAACTGTTGTCAAATCTCCCCCATAATCCTATGGAAACGATAAAAGAAATAAATATCAATATGCCGCCCATTGTTGGCGTGCCTTTTTTTTCCAGATGTTTTTTGGGGCCATCTTCCCGGATAACCTGTACTATTTTATGTTCTTTTAATTTATTTATTACAAATCCGCCCATTAATATGGAAACGATAAAGGCGGTTATGGCTGCAAAGGCAGTTCTCACCGTTATGTATCTAAAAACGTTAAAAAACGATATGTATTCATGCAAAGGATAAATCAGATGATAAAACATGTTATCTCCTTTTATAAATGAATTTCAAATTATCCAGTATTTCTTCCAGTTTATTTTTCCTTGATCCTTTCAGGAACAGAGTATCTCCCTTTTTGATTATTCCGGATAAATAATCGCTCATCTGCTTCTTCTGATTAAAATTAAAAATCCTGACCACGTTTCTATCCCCGCCTGATTTTACAAAGCCTTCCAGATAATAATCAGAATATTTTCCCGTTGCAATGAGTTTCTTTAATTCAACGTCCGCAAACAAACCACCGACGTCATTGTGAAATTTTCTGGTCCAGGTTCCGAGTTCATACATGTCTCCAATGACCGCTATGACGTTATTAAATTTCTTTTCTTTCAGAAACTGTAAAGCCGCCTTAAAAGAATCCGGATTGGCATTATAACAATCCCTTATGACGGTAATTCCGCCATGATGCCTTTCTTCAAGCCTCATCATGTTTTTTAATCTGAAATCTTTCATTGCATTTTTTACGTCGGATAATTTTATGCCAAAAAACGATGAAGCTGCGGCGGCCGCTGCTACGTTATATGCATTATGTATCCCGGGCAATTGTGTATAGACATCAACGTTTTCTTTTTTTGTTTCCATATTAAAAGACACTCTGCCGTTATTGTTACGGATGCCGGATATTCTTAAATCGGCTTCTTCCGACGTCCCAAAACTGCATAGTCTCACGTCTTTAACTATTTTTCCTGCCCTCTTTGATAAAAACTCATAATATTCGTCGTCCCTGTTTAATACCGCTATGCCGAATTTTTTCAATCCATAAAAAATTTCAGATTTTGCCCTTGCTATGTTTTTTTTGCTCTTCAATAATCCTATGTGCGATAACCCGACATTTGTAATGACGGCAACGTCTGTTTTTATAAATTCCGTTATCTTTTTTATTTCACCTGCTTTGTTCATTCCAATTTCGAGAATCAGAATTTTATGATCTTTGTTTAGTTCAAATATGGTTAAAGGTATTCCTATTATGTTATTAAAACTTTTCGGACTTTTAGCAATAATTTTTTTATCTGTTTTTTCTGTAAAAATTTTGTTTAAAATTTCCTTTACCGTGGTTTTGCCGTTGCTGCCCGTAATTGCAATTACCTTTACTTTTTCCATTTTGTCCAGATAATAAGCAGCCAGTTTTAATAAAGCCTCCTTTGTATCTTTTACGTTTATTATTTTTTTATCCTCGTATTTTTCAGCAATGGTTAAAATTGCCCCTTTTTTAAAAGCATCTCCGATAAAATTATGTCCATCGGTGTTTTCCCCTTTTATTGCAAAAAAAACGTCTCCTTTTTTTAACGTCCTCGTATCAATGGAAATGCCTTTTACGCGTTCATCTTTTGAAAAATCAAAATTTTTATTGAATACTTTGTATATTTCCTTTAACGTAAGATTCATTTTAAATCCTTTATTGCCTGCAGTGCCGTTTTATCGTCACGAAACGGATATTTTACGCCGTTTATTTCCTGATATGTCTCATGGCCCTTGCCTGCAAGCAGGACTATATCGTTTTTATCCGCCATTTTTATGGCTTTATATATTGCTTTTTTTCTGTTTTCTACGGCATATACTTTGACGTTTCCTTTCATTCCGCTTAAAACATCGTTTATTATGTTCTTTGGATTTTCAAACCTCGGGTTATCGGAAGTTACGAATATGACGTCGGCAAATCTTTCGGCTACTGCTCCCATTTCAGGTCTTTTGCCTTTGTCGCGATTTCCGCCGGCGCCAAACACCACTATAATGCGCCCTGTTTTTATTTTATTTAACGTTATCAGCGTTTCCTTTAACGAATCCGTATTATGTGCATAATCAACAATGACGGTAAAATCTTTGTTATAAACGACCTCCATTCTGCCTTTTACTCCTTTAAATTCGGTCAGTGCTCTTATAATTTTTTTCACTTTTATTGAATCCATCACGGCACCAATGGAAGCCATGATATTATGCAGGTTATGTTCTCCTATAAGATTTGAATTAATCTCATAAATCCTGTTTTTAATCATAATCCTTGCTCTCATGTTTTTTATGCTGATTTTGCTGTTTATGACTTTTATGTCAGCTTTTTTGTCCATGCCATACGTTATAATTTTTGCTTTTCTGTTTTTTGCTTTTTTTATGAAACGTCCGGAACTCTCATCGTCAACGTTTACCACCAGAACGCCGCCTTTTTTTAAATGGTCTACAATTTTAAGTTTTGCATTTAAATAATTTTCGTAATTACCGTGATAATCAAAATGATCCCTCGTGACGTTTGTAATAACGACCACGTCAAAAAAAACGTTTTTTATCCTGTCCTGATCAAGAGCATGTGATGATACCTCCATCACTACGTTTTTGATTTTCTTTTCCACCGTCTCATGTATCAATCTGTGAATGATTAAATTTGAAGGTGTAGTATTACCGGAATCATAAATTTTATTGCCGATTTTGTATGCAATCGTTCCTATGATTGATACGTCCTCGCCCATTGCTTTTTTTATTATTTCACCTATCATGTAGGAAACTGTCGTTTTTCCTTTTGTTCCGGTTATGCCGAAAATTTTTACGTTTCTTTTTGATTCGGAATAAAAATAATCAATAATTCTATATAAAGTTTCTTTTGTATCCCGAACGATTATAAGCGGTATTTTTACGGGAACCTGCATTTCTTTTGAAGATAAAATTGCGGCAGCACCTCTTTTTATCGCATCGTTGACAAAATCATGGCCATCACGGGAAAAACCCTTTATGCATACAAAAAGGCATCCTGGTTTTACTTCCGCAGACGAATCCGTTACGTCTTTTATCCGGACATCTTCATTTTTATTAATAATTTTATATTTCCCGATTATCTCTAAAATTTCTTTCAGTTTTATTTTTTTCATCAGCTCGCATCCTTCATTGCAAAGTCTATTATGCAAACCTGACCCTCTTTAATTTCAACACCCGGCTTGGGGTCCTGTGATACCACGAAACCGCTGCCGTTGCATTTTACCTTAACTCCAATGGCGTTTAATATCTGCATTGCCGTTCTTATTGGTAATCCGGTAACATCCGGCATAATGACTTTTATTTTTCCATCTGAAGTAACGTCGCCCATGACCAGATAAATTACGTCCTGCCTGTTTAACTGCCCGCCGGGTTGCGGTATTTGTACGACTATTTTACGTCCCTTTCCAAAAATTTTATAACTTAATTTTTCGTTTTCAAAAAACGTTTTTGCTTCCTTAACGTCTTTTAAAAAGAAATCCGGCATTACGACGTTTTTTTCATCTTTTCCCTTATTTTGTGCAACGTAAATTTTATCCGAAGTTATTTTTAAATCTGATATTGCATTCATACATAAATTTTTGAAGGCCGGGGCAGCAACTTCACTGCCAAAGTATATTATTTTCGGTTCGTCTATTACAATCAGAGTCAGTACCTCCGGTTTTTCTGCCGGCAGAAAACCTATAAATGACGCTATGTATTTACCATTATCATATCCTTTGCCGTTCTTATTATGTTTCTGTGCAGTTCCTGTTTTTCCTGCTACTGTGTATCCTGATATGGAAGCTTTTTTACCAGAACCGTCTTTATCGGTAACCGAAATTAACATCGATATGAGTTTCTGCCTTTCTTCCTCCCCGATTATTCTCGACATTTTTTTGTTCGGTGCTTTATAAATTACCCTGTTATTTTTGACAATTCTGTCTACGACGTGAGGATATACGGTGTAACCTCCATTTGCTATTTCCGAATATGCTTTTGCCATCTGAATGGAAGTAACTGCTACTTCCTGTCCATAAGGGATAGAAGTCAGACTTATGTTGTCCCAGTTTTTGTAATTCCGTAGTATCCCCTTTGTTTCTCCGGGCAAATCAATGCCGGTTTCTTTTCCAAAACCAAATCTGACGTATTCGTTGTATAATTTTTCCTGCCCGACTTTTAATGCGAGATTAACAATACCTATGTTGGATGAATATTTTATTATTTCCGGAGCCGTCAGCCATCCATGCTTTTCAGCATCATGTATAGTCCTGCCAAAATATTCATATTCCCCGTTGCCGCAATAAACTTTATGCTGTTCGCCATTTTTAAATTCTTTTAGAAATGCCGACATTGTAAAAATTTTAAATGTTGAACCGGGTTCGTAAAAATCGGTAACGGCTTTATTCCTTATTATTTTTTTGTCGTAATCTCCAAATTTGTGCGGGTCATAAGAAGGATAATTTACCATTGCATAAATTTCTCCTGTGTTTGGATTCATAATTATCGCAGTTCCCGAATCTGCCTGATATTTTTCTACGGTTTGTTTTAATTCGTTGTAAGCGAAGTATTGCAGATTTGAATCAAGCGTAAGATATAAATCGGCGCCTCTTTCTGCTTTTTTTATCTCAACGGAATCAATCAATATTGGTCTGCCCAAAGCATCCCGTTTTATCTGCGTCCTGCCGATTTTACCACGTAAATATTTCTCATATTTAAATTCCAACCCTTCCAGTCCTGTGTTATCCATCCCGGAAAATCCTATGACGTGGGCAAACGTTTCTTTAAAAGGATAAACCCTTTTTTCTTCTGTCTGTGCATATATTCCGGGAATTTTCCTGCTTAATATTTTTTCGGCGGTTACAGAATCCACTTTTCTTTTTATATATTCAAAATGCTTTCTGCTGGAAATCTTTTTTGACAGATAACTTTCCGGCAGATTCAGGTTGTCCTTTAAAACTTTTATTACTTCGTTTTTGTTCTTTACTTCCATGGGGCACACGTATATCGTAAGCGTCTTTATTGATTCCGCCAGTATTTTATTATTTTTATCATAAATGCTCCCTCTTCCTATCTGCTGTTTTACCGTTGAAAGATGCATGCTTTGTGCCTTATCCTTATAAAAAGAATAATTTATAATCTGCAGTTTTATTATTCTGAAAATTGCCAGAAAACCCAGGATGACAAAAAACCAGAAAATAAACGTTATTCTGAAATTAATGTCGTTAAATTTATTTTTGTCGTTCTGCATTACAGGTTTTCTCCCTTTATCATTGCGGTTATGAATTTAAAAACTGATTTTTCTTTTTTTATTACGACGATCTGGTCATCGGAAGGATTTTTAAACCCATAACGTTCTTTTGCAATTTTTGCAATCTGTTCGCTTGACATCATTGATTGCAATTTTATCTCAAGCGCCCTGTTTTTTATCCTGATTTTATCCGCCTCTTTTATTAATTCGTTGTATTTATAATTATATTTTATCGACTGCGAAGACAGCCATACACATAAAAACATGTATAAAAAAACCAGCATTATCACAGCCAAGGTTTTACCGGAAAATCTTTTGGTGGAATAATTATATCCGGGGTCAAATATTCTTAAATATTTTCTTTTGGTAAAATTGTAATAATTCATTTTTCACCTTTTTAAATTTTCTCGGCAACTCTTAAACGCGCACTTCTCGCTCTGGGGTTCATTTTTACGTCTTTTTCTTCTGCCATAACTGGCTTTTTCGTAATTATTTTAAGAACTTTTTTATGTCCGCACGTGCATGGAAATCTTTTGTCCTCACATATACAATCCTTTGATTCAAGGGAGAAAAATTGTTTTACTATTTTATCTTCGAGAGAATGAAAACTAATTACAACAATTCTTGCCCCCTTTCTGGAAAACTTTAACGCCTTTTCAAGCCCTTCCTTTAAGGAATTAAGTTCGTCGTTTACTTCAATTCTTATCGCCTGAAAAAGCCGTGTCGCAGGATGTATCTTGCGTTCGTTTCTATTTATTCTCATTGCAAGTTCTGCCAGTTGCTTTGTGGTCTTTATCGGTCTATTGTTGACTATGATCCTCGCCAGTTTTTTATGATTTCTGTCTTCGCCATATTCCTTTATTATTCTATCCAGTTCTTTTTCGCTATAATTATTAATCACGTAATCAGCCGTTAATTTCTGCTCTCCGTCCATTCTCATGTCTGGTTTTTCATCCGCCATAAAACTAAAACCTCTGCCCGGTTTTTCAATCTGAAAAGACGAAAAACCAAGGTCAAAAATAATGCCGTCAATTTCATTTACGTTATTTTGCCTAAAAACGACGTCCAGATTTCTGAAATTTGAATGAACGGGTATGAAATTTTTATAGGATTTAAGACGGTCGGCTGCGATTTCAATGCTTTCACCGTCGCGGTCAATGCCAATCAAAAATGAACCAGGAGTAATCTTTTTTAAAATCGCCCCGCTGTGTCCTCCCAGACCCAGCGTCGCATCAACCCATATTCCATCCCTGTTCCGTATGTTTAAAAAATCTATGGTTTCATTTAAAAGAACGGGGGTATGTTCATATTTCATAAATATTTTTCAAACGATTTTATTGCTTCTTCTTCACAATCAAAAAATTCAAACTCACCGGCATAGCCTGCATAAACGAACAAATTTTTCACGTAATCGTTGCAATTGATTATTTTTATGTCTCCGCCGAGATTTTGCGCTCTTTCCTTTCTTTCCGTTAAATATTCAATACCGCTTATGTTCAGATGTTCAACGTGCGAAAAATCAAGGATGAAGAAAAAATTTTCCTTTTCTATGAAAGACGTTATTATACCTTTTAAGGCAACTATATCCTCGATGTCTATGTTTCCCTTTAATATAAGTTCAACGACCTTTTTTGACGATACTTTTAAATTCATTTTTACCTCCTCATGTGTTATCTGCATCATATTTTTTTAATTCTTCTTCTGCCCATATCTGGATTCTGTCTATCGCGCCTATAAAAATCACTTTTTTATTTATGTTTGCAAATTCCTTCAGAATTTTTGGTATCCTTATCCTGCCCATGGAATCAATCTTTACTTGAAAAGTCCCCCTTGTTTTTTCCCAGATTTCATCATCCTGCGATTCGTTATCAAGAGTTGCTTTGCTTATGTATTCATTTACCATTTTTTCCCACGTCTCAATCGGCATTGCCTCTATGCACTTTTTCCCGCCTTTTGCCTTTTTTAAAATTATGGTGTTTTTTGCTTCTGGATTTATAGTGGTTGCTTCAATATAATTCTTATGTTTAAATGGTAAAGGGACCCTGTCCTTTAAATCAATACTCCTCTCATCCTCTCCAATAAAACCAATGTTAAGCATAAATAACTCCTTTAACAAATATTGCCACTTTTTGACACTTTTTAACAATTTTATACATAAAAATGCTGTTTGTCAATATATTTTTTGAATTTTAATGTCAGAAAAGCCTTTAAATATAAGGATTTTTGAAGTGGGAAAATTTTAGATTGATTTTATATTAAAAATATCACAAAAATAGCACTCCTGTCCGGTAAAAAAATATGAATTTCATATATTCCATTTCAAAATATATGCTTTATTGAAATTTTCGATTGACCGGACATCAATTATAATAGAAGCATTGATTGTATTTTTGAAGAATTCATTCTCACCTTTCTGATGAGGGACGTGGCAATTGCAGGGTTGATTTTGAAGGTCTGAAATGAACTGATTACATAAAGCATATCCATAACATCAGCCCATTTCAATTCCGGTAAAAGCAATCCTGCAACCGCCGGTTTTATATTATTTCATTACATCGTTTTTTCTTTTCATTAAATTAACCCGACAGTAATGGTTACCACGATTTTTCTTCCATCTTTTTTATTCTTGGAACGTGCCTCCCGCCTTCAAAAGGTGTTGAAAGCCATGTGTCAACTATGTCAATTGCCGTTTTTAAATCCATCATCCGTTGTCCTATTGAAATCATGTTTGCATTGTTATGCGATGCTGCAAGTTTTGCGGACTCAACGTTCCAGCACACAGCACACCTTATGCCTTTTACCTTATTTGCAGTCATGGCTTCCCCGTTTCCGGAGCCGCCGAGCACTATCCCTTTGTCACATTCGCCGTTGGCAACAGCCCGGGCAGCAGGAAAAACAAAATCAGGATAATCACACGGTTCTTCCGAATCAGTACCAAAATCAACGACTTCATGCTTTTTTGCCTGCAAATGTTTTTTCAGTTCTTCCTTGTATTTATAACCTGCGTGGTCAGATGCAATTGCAATTTTCATAAAGAACCTCCGTTTAAAATGTTATAAATCTCATAAAATAAAATGCCTGCTGCGGTTGAGACGTTTAATGACTCTACTTTTTTATTTGGATAATCAATTTTTATTCTCTCATCTGAAATTTTCATTATTTCATTTCTTATGCCTTTCCCCTCGTTTCCAAAAACTATCACGAATTTATCCGCAAAACCGTTTTTTACGTCACGGACGTCTTTGCCTTTTTCCGGGTCCGTCGTTATTATCCTGAAATCATTTTCCTTTAATTTTTTTACGTCGTTGAAAGTAACGTCGGAATATTTGGCCGTAAAACATGCCCCGGCAGAAGAGCGGATTGTCTTGTCGTTAAAAATATAAACCGAATCCAGGAATAAATACGTTTCAAAGCCAAACGCAACGCCGCTTCTTATCATTGCACCTGCATTTGCAGGGTCCTGTATCGTATCAAAAAGCACCAATTTTTTTTCTTTATAAAAATCTGCCTTATTACCTGATGGTCTTTCAAAAACTGCTACAAACCCCTGGTTTGTCTCCACGTCTGAAAGTTTCCTGACAAGTGAAGGTTTTATTTTTATTACGTTTTCCGTTATTCCGTATTTTTCAGTTATTTTTCTGCCTTCCTGTGAGCATAGAAAACATTTTAATTTAAAATCTGATTTTATAAGGTCTTTTAATATCTTTTCCGTATCAACGATTATCAGACCCTGCTCTCTTAACTTTTTTTTATCCGTCAATGTTTCCAGAATGTCATTTCCCATTTTTTTTCTTTTTTAAAGTAAGATTTTTTGCCTTTATTGCAATTGATTTGTTAAATGCAGGAAGATATAATTTTATTGCCCCGTTTACGGTTAATTTTTCTTCTCCGCTTATTTTATCTCCGCTTTCAGGGTCAATTATGATGCATGAATATCTGCCATCGTTTAAATTATTTATGTTTATGTATGCCCCCTTTATTTCGCCGGGCGATTTGTTTTTCCATGAATAATCCATGTGTTTTATCCATACGTATGCAGCATCCGGCCCCTGAACTCCGGAAACAAAAGCAGGCGCTATAGACGGGTCCATAAAATCGGTTATTTTTATGTATTCTATGGAAACCCAGTCGCCATCATAATCATCTATTTTTATCTCATTGTCACCAACGGGTAAATCTATGGAAATTTCTTCTGATACGTCTGCCTGATAAATGTTCCATTCCGTGAAAAACTTTTTGTCTGGATAATCATCCGCTTTTAAATTTTTCACCAGGACGTCCTGTCCGTTTAAATTTATTGCAAACTGATTTGATGCAGAAATTTTGTTTATTTTAACCGTGAATTTACCGGGTCTGACGTTTTTTACTACAAAAACCGGCGGATTTTTCATGTCAGGATGTGAATCTCCAAAAATAAAACCGTTAAATAAATTTGCATCTATCATCCGGCCTTGTGCATTTATAATAAATTTATTTTTCTTTGGTTTTTCCCAGACGTTTTTTGAATAAAAAACTATATCACCCGGTTTTTTGCCTGTGGCATCTGTGTAATATACTTTTCTGTCATAAAGGTCAACCAGATTTTCCTTCTGAAAATTTATGTCACTTACAAATTCGGATAATGGTCTAAATATCCTGAAAAGGTTATTTTTATCGACGTAGTCGTCCCATCCCCACGGCATTGGTGAGCCAAAAGACAGCGTAAATGCACCGGCCCATATTGAAGTAAGCATGCCTATGCCTCCCGTATCAGGATTGTTTTTTATGAAATCGCCGCCTACGTCAATACCAAACTCGCCTGCTATGTGCGGTTTTGAATATCTGTCAATCTTTTCCTTTGATAATTCGTAAAGTTCAGATCCGTCCTTTACTCCGTAAAAATGCGTCTGGGTAAAATTTATGTCCTTTAATTTCCATATCTGTTCGTCCATGTTCGGATTTGCAAATGAAGTTGAAATCAGATGTCTGTTTACGTCCGTCTTTTTTATGTATGAAGATATATCTGCATGCCACTTTAAAACGTTTTCAGTATTATAGTTATCCGTCCAATCAACCTCGTTAAAAATTTCCCATGAAAAAATATTCGGGGAATATCCCCATCTGGCTATTATATACCTTAACCTGTTCTTAAACGCTTCTCTTGCCACCATGTCCGTAAAAAATTCGGAAGGATCTTTTAAAAGGCCGTCATTTTTTAAATTATACGGATTGTTATCCCAGTTGCTGTTTGTCGTAGTAGAAAACTCTCCGTGCGGGATGAGGCACAGCATTACGTAAATGTCTTTTTCCCTGCACATGTCCAGTATCCTATCAAGCAAAAATGCCTGTCTCTGTCTGTTATCGTAATTGCCTATTCCTGTTTCAATCCATTCAATCCCAGCAAACCAGTTTGCCATCCATAATCTTATAAAATTTCCGCCATTTTCCTTTAACTGCGTCAACCATCTTTCGTAATCCTTTAATACGTCGCCTGTTGACCAGCAAATGTTTAATCCGATTGCATAAAATGGCCTTCCGTTACTGAATTCCATGAACAGGTCGTCCGTCTTTGAAACTCTGATAAATCCTTTTTGTTTTGCATCATTTTTGCAATAAAACGTTTCCCATTTTGTTTCTGCAAACAAATTCCCTCTTATTAAGATTTTTATTTTATAATTCCATTTACCGGATCTATCCGGAGTAAATCTTATTTTAAATTTACCGGTGCCGGTTTCCTGCACTTCGCCGGTATCCGATATCTGATAATCCTTTGAATAAAAACCATCCACTTCCTTTATTATTCCTTCTGCATTTTTAAAACATCCTTTTACGTTTATTTTAAAATAGTCGTAATTATTTTGTTCTCCAAACGTATCTTTTACATTAATTTCAATCACGTCGTAAACTGAAACGTTTTTCGTATTTACGTCATATTCTATTGATATTGCAAAAACATCCGAGCATAAAAACAACAAAAATATAAAAAAAACTGCGCTTATGATTTTTTTCATGTTTCCTCACTTAAAATACAGAATTCTTCGTAAAATTCCAAACGTTTTTCCTGTTTTACCGATGGCTATTTATAAATAATCTTTTAATTTTACCATATCCCCGGTATTTTATAACCACAATATTCACATCTGCCGTCTTTTTTTATATGGACGCCGAGTATCGTATAACCATACCGTTCAACGAGTATCTTACCACAACGCGGGCAATAGGTATTTTCATATTTATGTCCGGGAACGTTGCCGAGATAAACGTATAAAAGCCCCTGCGATACTGCTATGTCATGTGCCTTTTCGAGAGTGACTATGTCGGTTGCAGGAAGATTTGTCAAAAGGTAATTTGGATAAAACCTGGAAAAAAATAAAGGCGTATCCGGCCCCATCTCCTCCGCTATCCATCTGCTCATCTCCTTTATCTCTTCCATATCGTCGTTTAATCCCGGGACGACGAGATTTACAACCTCTACTATTTTCCCGTTTTGTTTTATCGTCTTTAACGTTTCCTCTATGTGTTTTAAATCACAGCCCACTATGTTTTTATAAAATTTATCGTTAAAACCCTTTAAGTCTATTTTTATTATGTCAAAATACGGCAATAATTTTTCAAGCGGCTCTTTTTCTATGTAGCCAGCCGATACCAGAACGTTATAAATTCCCTGACTTTTTGCGATGCATGCCGTATCATAAACGTATTCGTAAAAAACCACCGGCTCCGAATACGTATATGAAATTGATGCACAGTTATTTTTCTTTGCAAGTTCAACTATCTGCTGCGGCATTATTATCTGCTGGTTACTCTCTTCCGGATTAAACTGGGAAAGAGTCCAGTTCTGACAAAAAGAGCATCTCAGGTTGCATCCTTTTGTAGCAATTGAAAAAGACCGCGTTCCGGGCTTTAAATGAAATACCGGCTTTTTTTCTATAGGGTCAATGTTTATGGCAGACGGTTTTGCATAGGACATTGCGTATAATTTTCCACCGCTGTTGATTCTCACCCGGCATTTTCCCCTGAATCCCTCCGGAAGATAACATTTTCGCGGGCACAGTTCACATGAAACCCCGTGGTCGGTTTTGTGGTAAAACATTGCTTCCTTTATTGATTTATCCTTTTCAAAAAACAATTTATTTTTAAAATGAGTTCCGGTATGTGCAATGAAAAAAACTGATAAAAAAACATTTAACGTGGGCATAAAAACCAGAAGCAGAATTTCTTTGTAATTTTTTGTCAGTTCCTTCATCCGGACTCCTTGACGATAATTTTTTGCCGTATAATTATATCACAAATCATAGTTTTGATTGCGTCTTAAAATCTTATTGGAATCCCGTCGGGCTAAAGCCGGATGCTCCCACAAAAAATTCAATCAATTTGTCCCGTGGAAATTCTCTTTACGGGACTTCGTTGATTGACCGGGTGACGGGGAATATCGACGGTATTTTGCATCTCCCCCGGAACCCTCCCGGCATCGAATGGACATCAAATCATAATAATTGAAACAAACAGGCCTCGTCATTGCGGGGGACACAGAAAGATAAGTAAGGCAGGCGATATCGGGATTGCCGATGTGGACGAAGCAATCCTGCAGTTCAAAAATCGTTGCATGCGGAATAAACGGTGAGGTTATGAATTTACGGATGATTGATTACAACGGATAATTAAATAACAACCGGCTTCCGGATTGCTCGGAAATGACAAATAAAAACTTTAATTAAAAAATAATTTATCTTGTTTTTTATCGGTTTTCTTTTTTCTATTATTTGCTCTCCCACACGGGCACTTTGCACCGTCTTTATTTATATTCCATTGTTTTCAGACGTGCAATTCTCGAATCTATGCCGGGATGAGTTGAAAACAAATCCGACTCTTTGACGGAAGGAGGAAATGCAAAATATAAATGTGAAATCCCCCGGTTAATTTCTTTTGGATGCATGTATTCGGTTTTTATTTTTGACAATGCGCCGATTAATCCTTTTGGATACCTCGTCAAAAGAACTGCCTGTGCATCGGCAAGATATTCCCTCTGCCTTGAAATTGCATATTGTATGAGCATGGCAGCAATGGGGGCAGTTATTGCAGCAAGTATAAAAACAATCAGGAAAAGAATCCCCGCCCTTCCTTTTTCACCTTTTATATTTGAACGATAAATGTTTCTTTTCATAGCATCTGTTATTATTACAATCATTCCAACGAGGACTGCAGCAACGGTGCCGACCAGTATGTCGTAATTTTTTATGTGACTCATCTCGTGTGCTATCACGCCTTCCAGTTCAAATTTATCCAGTTTTTTTAATGCCCCGTAAGTTACGGCAATTGCAGAATGTTTTGGGTCACGTCCGGTTGCAAATGCATTTATGTTATTATCTTCCAATACGTATAATCTCGGCATTGGGATTCCTGCTGCTATTGCCAGCCCTTCCGCCGATAAAAAATATTGTGCATGTATGTTTCTGTCTGCCGGTTTTGCCCCAGTTATTGCCATTACTACGCTGTCGCTGTAATAGTATGAAAAAAAAGACATAAATAAAGAAATGATAAAAGCAAATATAGTAAAAGTATACGGATCCCCGAAAAGTTCCCCTATCAGATATCCAAGACCTGAAATTATTGCAATGGTTATTAAAATAAGAAAAAACGTATTTCTTTTGTTGGCTGCGATGTCTTCATAAACCATTTTTTATCCGTTAGAATTTTACTTCCGGTCTCTTTCTATCCTGTTCGTCGGTTATTTCAAAATATTGCACCGTTTTGTGACCGAATATTGGAGCAAACAAATTAACCGGAAAAATCTGCTGAAATTCGTTATACATTCTTACTGCCTCGTTATAAAATTGTCTTGCGTATGCAATCCTGTCTTCTATTCCTGCAAGTTCCGTTTGTAAATTAAGGAAGTTCTGATTCGCCTTTAATTCCGGATAATTTTCAACTACCGCAAAAAGTGATTTGAGAGCACCCGACAGCATGTTATTTGCCTCGGTTATTTTTTGCATATCTCCGCCTGCCTGCTGAAGCATGCCGCGTGCCTGCGTGATTTTCTCAAAGGTTTCTTTTTCATGTCTTGCATAACCTTTTACAGTTTCAACAAGGTTAGGAACCAGGTCTGCACGTCTTTTTATCTGCACGTCTATCTGAAACCATGCCTCATTTTTCCTGTTTCTTAACGAAACAAGACGGTTAAAAATAAGAATTACGAAAAGAATCAAAAATACGGCTATAATAATTATAATGGTTTTTAAGCTCATAAGCCACCTCCTTCTCTATATAAATAATTGTATCAATATTTTATAAAATATACAAGATATTTTATCTGCTTCTTATGAAATTTATTATTTAAGTTGACATCAAATCATAACAATTGAAACAAGCGGGCCGCGTCATTGCGAGGACACCGAAAAATAAATAAGGCAGACACTATCATGATGGCTGCAATCTTGCTGTTAAAAACTATTGCCTGCAGAAGATACGTAGAGACGGGTTTATAACCTGGGTTCTCATTCGCTTCTTGAAATGACTTATATTGCAGAAGATACGTAGAGACGGGTTTATAACCCGTCTCAAAAGGACACGCGTCGCAGGATATAATCCCTGCCTAAACGAAATGGACGCCTTGCGTTTTGAATGCATGAGACAGGTTTAAAACCTGTCTCTACGAAAGAAAATAATATATCTTTCCGTGTCTTCTTATTTATCCCCCTTTGAAAAAGGGGGACAAAGGGGGATTTGTTTTTTGCTTTACCCTCCCCTTTAGTGATACACGTCGCAAGGTAAGATAACAAAATTGTAGAGACACAGCTTGCTGTGTCTCAAAGATA
>JAGNJD010000011.1:56949-58391 GCA_018000835.1 Candidatus Goldiibacteriota bacterium
TACACGGTTTGCCTTACATTCAGAGACAGAGCAAGCTTAAGTCTCTACATGTTTAAAACTTTATTTCTTTTATCCCCCTTTGAAAAAGGGGGAAAGAGGGGGATTTAAAAGGAAAAAATCTCCCCTAAACAATACGTAGAGACGGGTTTATAACCCGTCTCAAAAGGACACGCACCGCAGGACGTTATATTTGCCTATTGTAATTTTAAATAATTTGTTTTGTTTGTTTTTGTAGGCGTCCGGCTTTAGATTGCGGCATTTTCCCACTTTCCCACTTTTTACTTGATTACGTTTTTTTTTAATGTATAATAATTAAAAGGAGATAATAAAATATGAGAAAATACAAGACGGATTTCAATAAACAGTCAAATACAATAAACGTCCGTGAGGAATTTATTCCTTATGGAGAAAAGATACTTGATTCAAAGAATAGAATAACGATAGGCGGGAAAATCAAAAAAACACTGGGCAAAAGATTACACACGGACAAATTCATCGTATACATAGGAAAAAACGGGGACATACTTTTACGACCAGCAGTATCAATTCCGAGCAATGAAGCGTGGATATATGAAAATCCAGGAACGTTAAAAAAAATAAGACGCGGATTAAACGATGCAAAACACGGTAAAACAATAACCGTAAAAAATCTTGATTCTTTTTTAAATAATTTATGAATTTTGTTTTAAAGTTTACGCTGGTTGCAAAAGAAACTTTAAAAGAATTAAAGGAAAAACCATATCTAAAAAAAAGATACAATGCAGTCGTAAAAACCCTGAGATTTTTACGGAACAATCCAAGGCATCCCGGATTAAATACTCATGAATTTACCTCTCTTAAAGGACCAAAAGGTGAAAAAGTTTTTGTGGCGTATGCCGAACAAAATACGCCTGCTGCTTACAGGGTGTTTTTTTACTATGGTACTTTAAAAGGTGAAATAACCATAATAGCAATAACCCCTCATTCATAAAAATATGTAGATACCGGTTTATAACCCGTCTCAAAAGGACACGCACCGCAGGATGTAATCCCTGCCTAAACGAAATGGACGCCTTGCGTTTTGAATGCATGAGACAGGTTTAAAACCTGTCTCTACGAAAGAAAATAATATATCTTTCCGTGTCTTCTTTTATCCCCCTTTGAAAAAGGGGGAAAGAGGGGGATTTAAAAGGAATAAATCTCCCCTGGCCCCTCTTTTCCAAAGAGGGGAAATTAATTGTCTTATCATCCCCCTTTGAAAAAGGGGGACAAAGGGGGATTTGAAAGAAATAAAATCTCCCCTGGCCCCTCTTTTCCAAAGAGGGGAAATTAATTGTCTTATCATCCCCCTTTGAAAACTGTCCCTTACCCACATCTCATCGTTTTTTCCTTTTAAAATACCGGACTTTTTTACATCTTTTCAAAAGGCAAAGGTTTTTATTCTCTATAATCCATTCAAATTC
>JAGNJD010000073.1 GCA_018000835.1 Candidatus Goldiibacteriota bacterium
ATACCTATCTATTATTCTTTAACCTTGTTAGACCTAATACTTACAAAGAAAACAAAACTCCCTGGGCTGTTGTTAAAGAAAAAAATCCTGACCTACCAAAAAAAATTTGTATGTTGCCCCCGATTATTCTTGACAATATGATTCACAGAGAGTATATAAATAGTGTTTACCATCTATGTCCTGCTCCCTTATTATAACGAAATCTGGGAATGAGGAAAGATATGGCGGACACATAGCAAGGTTGAAAATAATGAAAAAAGAGGGGCCATGGGAGATTTTTTTTATTGAATCATATCGTTCCCACCCATTGTTTTAAACATGTAGAGACAGAGCTCGCTCTGTCTCTGAATGCAAGGCAAACCGTATAATATTTTACAAATAGTTATGAAAACAAAACAACGGCTTATCCTGCGCTGGTCGCATGGCACACCGTTTGAATATCCGCCTTGCTTATCTTTGAGACACAGCAAGCTTAAGTTTCTATGAATCTTGTTATCTTAGTTTGCGACGTGTATTACTAAGGGGGATAAAAAGAAGAAAACAAATCCCCCTTTATCCCCCTTTTTCTAAGGGGGATGAAAAAGAATTTCCCCTCTTTGGAAAAGAGAGGTCAGGGGAGATTTATTCCATCAATTTCCCCTCTTTGAAAAAGAGGGGTTAGAGGAGATTTTATTCTTTCAAATCCCCCTTTGTCCCCCTTTTACAAAGGGGGAAAAAAATAAAGTAATTTCCCATCTTTGGTTGGGAATGAGGAAAGACATGGTAGGCACTTAAAAGGCTGGAAATAATGAAAAAAGACAGTAGGAGTAATTCCATTGCCGTCTGATAAACTTAATGGGAAAATCGGACGACTACAATGGCAAGTGTCTGATTTAAAATGACAAGCAATCAACAACCGGCAATGTTTTCATTTGCCATTTTCCGGATTGGTGACGACAGCCGGACATTTACATTACATTAAAACAAAAAATGGACAACCGCATGCAATAAGATATTCGTCGTTCACGTCATTCGTCATACTCTTACATTTTCTATTCTTTAAAACCTGTCATTATTTGCTGCAAATCAGAAAAATCTTTTTTATTCGCAAGAACCAGCAATGCGTCTCCGCCCTCAATGACGGTAGACCCGGTAGGAATAATGTATTTGTTGTCTCTCAAAATAAGAACGATAAGACACTTTTCAGGGACGTTCAGTTCGCGTATCATTCTGCCAATTGCCTTTGAATTGTATGGCACTACCAAATCGGTCAGTTCTGCATCAATGCCTTCCATTTTTTCAAATTCAATCGGATAAGGTTTTTTTTCAACCATCGGAACCTCAAGTTTCAGCATTTTTGATACCAAAGGAATGGTTGTGCCCTGAATAAAAACCGACGCAATAACGACGAAAAACACGACGTTAAAATAAACGTCTGCCTGCGGGAGTCCAACGGTTAACGGGAACGTTGCAAGAATAATAGGAACAGAGCCTCTTAAACCCACCCATGAAATCATAATTTTTTTTGTAAATCTTAATTTAAAAGGCAACAAACATAAAAACACGCTTGCAGGTCTTGCAACGGCCATAAGAAATAACGTTATCAGGAGACCTTTGCCAATAAATGGAACAAGTTGAGACGGAAAAACGAGCAGTCCAAGAGTTATAAACATTACAATCTGGCTTAACCATGCGAGAACATCATGAAATTTTGTAATAAATTTTTTGTTCTGGAATTCCTCCCGTCCAAGTCCGAGTCCTGCAAGATAAACCGCAAGGATTCCGTTGCCTTTCAGGAAAACGGCTGTTACATAAGTAAACAGAATTAATGCTATGGTAACGACGGGGTAAAGACCCTCATAATCCAGTTTTACATGCTTTACTACCGTTACAATTACTTTTGCCATGACGATGCCCGTAAGTGCGCCCATTCCCATATCCAGAAAAAAACGCGGTATAATTGAAATAAAACTCATCTCTTTTATAGTCAAAAAATTTATAAAATTTAACGTAAGAAAAATTGCCATGGGGTCATTACTGGCCGACTCAAATTCGAGCAATGGTCTTAAAGGTTTTTTTAAATTAATCCGTTTTGACCGGAGAATGGAAAATACGGCAGCAGCATCAGTTGATGAAACAATGGAACCGAGAAGTATGCCTTCCAGTAACGAAAATTTTAAAACGTATGCTGCAAAAATGCCGGTAAAAAGGGCAGTCAGCAGGACGCCTATTGTGGCAAATAAAATTCCGGGGCAGACGACCGGTTTACTATCCTTCCAGTTCGTATCTATGCCGCCTGAAAATATGATAAAAATAAGAGCGACCATGCCGATGGATTTTGCTACAAGAGTATTGTCAAAATAAATACCGCCTATGCCCTCTGACCCTGCCAATATTCCGATTACAAGAAACAGCAGCAGAACCGGAACTGCAAATCTATCGGATATTTTGCTGGATAAAGCGCTTACGAACAATAAAACTGCAATCCACAACAGAATTATTTCAAACGTCATATCAAGCCTTTAAAATGTAGAAAATCTTTTCGTAATTTTGTAATGGCTCAACCTCTATTAATTTTTTTTCTTTTTTCCGTTATGCATTATAGCAGATGAAAATTTTTTGGCAACATTTCAAATGCAAATTAAAATTGAAAAACCTGTTATCTGCCGTCTGTAATTGTTTCTTAGAAATCGCCCGACGGGCGGAAAATGCCGTGTGCTATGCAGCTGATGAAGAACAAAACAATAACCTGTTTGAATCCAAAATTTAAAAAATGGAAGACCACGCATGGTTGCCCATACAAAAAAAAGGAAAAATATTGTTTGAACAACAACATAGAATTATCCATGGGATTGATTTCAAAATTTATTCAAAACCTGGAAACGGATTTTATTTATGAGATGCTATTGCAAATTTGATTATCTTTCTGTCCTTATACCCTTCGTTAGACGAACACGCAACAGAGTTGTCCCTGCAAAAAAGCACGTCAATCTTTTCATTTTTTAATTATTTTACGATTTACTGATAATCAATATTCCAGTTCCTGACCTAAAATACCTACTTTCAAAAGTTTCCTATCCCTGTATCCTTCGCTGCTCTTTCCCTCTATTACGCATATGTATATCCCCCTCGATACGTATTTACCACCGTCCGTCTTCATGTCCCATTGTAAACTTCCTGCTGATAAATCACCTTCCAGCCGCCTTACAAGTTCTCCTGCTACGTTATATATCTTTACCGTTATTTTTCCCGTCTCTGCCACCTGCATCGTCCATTGTATCGTCATGTATGGCATTATGTCAGAACCTGCCATCGCTGGATTTGGTATTGCAATTATTTTATCAAAATATAATTTATCTTCCCTCAATACTGATACTGTCTTTGATGCTTCCATTGTCGTCCCCTGCTGTGTCTTTAAAACTACCT
>JAGNJD010000012.1 GCA_018000835.1 Candidatus Goldiibacteriota bacterium
ATTGTTGAACGTTCTTAATAAACTTGTAAGTATGGGAAATACCGTCATTGTCATTGAACACAATCTTGACGTAATAAAAAATGCCGACTGGATAATTGACCTTGGACCGGAAGGCGGGGATAACGGTGGCCATATAGTTGCAGAAGGCACGCCTGAGGACATTATTAAAAACAAAAATTCGTATACCGGGCAGTATCTGAATAGATATCTTAAAAAAAATACAAGATAGATGTTTTGCAGGAATGTTTCCAGAACGTGTTTACGGAACATATTTATTGACATACTTTATTTTTGTAATATAATTAACTAAAATAAATGACAAAGGGAAAATAGAATGAAAAAAACGTTAATAACCACATTGTTTTTATTAATAATGACATTTTCTTACGGATTTACGATACAAAATCCTACCGGTAAATTTGAAATTGCCGTTGGATATAACTTATCTTCAATATACCTCGGAATGAATTCCATTGAAGCGCGGGCAATATATAATGCCAATGAAATTTTTTACGTAGGGACAAGATATATGAATTTTAATTCTTTTGGTTATGTATCGGTTTCCCAGACAACAGGATACGTAACGTCGTTTAACGACGTTTCTTTATTGTTTGGCATGGAGTTTGGAAATTTTAACGAAAGATTCCAATTCGTTTTAAATTTATTGCCTGGATTCGCATTTGCAGACAGAAAATATGGCAATGTTGAAACGGAGGACCCAGTAGTATTAAAAGATACATTAAATAATGATGATTTTGTATTTTTTTCACCGTCTTTTGAATTTGGTTTTAACTGTTATCTGACGCAAAATCTAATATTAAATTCAACTTTATCGGTAAAACTGGTAAAAGTAAAAGATATGAACTGGGAACACAGACCATGGTTAATTCAATTGGGAAATGAAGATGCGTTTCTGATATACCTTCCCGTGCGCATTACGTGGAGGTTTTAATACATGAAAAAAATCGTCAATTTGTTCATTGCGATTCTTTTTTCATATACTTTTGTTTATTCCGCAACAATAGAACCGGAGTCAAATACATCCGGCGTCAGATCGTTGGAAAAACAAAACATAAAACAAATCAACGAAACAAAAAAACAATTGTATCAGACGGCATTAAATGCATATAAACAGGGGCTTGCTTATGAAAAAGAAGGGAACTATAAAAAAGCATTTTATGAATACCAGAAAGTTCTGCAGACAAAAATAAAATACCCGCAGATTTACAAACGCATTGGTATGTGTTATTACTATTTTGGTAATTATGAATATGCAATAAAATATTTTCGTACATATTTAAATTATTTTCCTAACGACAATGCAATTAAAAATTACATTCCAAAACTTGAGCAACAGTTAAAATTCAGGGAAACGAAATATCTGGAATCAACAGCTCCGGTTGCAGAGTTTAAATCGCCGTTATCTGCCGTTTTATTTTCTCACATTGATTTACTTCCTCCCGCCGTATGTTATCAGGGGTACGGTAATTTTTACAGCCGTAACAGGGGACAAAACTGGATTCCGGCTTCATCGTCCATGTCATTACTCGGGACGTTTGCTTTTGCAGGCGGTTTTGCACTTCAGGAAAATTCCAAAAGCATTGATCCTCTTTTCAATTCCTTGTATGGACTGGGTGCTTATTTGATGTCTTCTGCATTTATTTATGATTTGCTTTCAAGTCCGTTTATTGCGACGGAATCGTCAAAAAATTTCATTTATCATGCAAAAACGAACAACGTAAAACTGCAGGAAAACAAAGTTGATTATAAGGACCCGGCATTTACTGCAATGGTATCTTTACTGGGCGGTTCAATAGTGCCTGGTGCAGGACATTTTTTTGCAGGCGACAATGATACCGCAATAAAATTACTGATTACTACGCCATTGATCGCGGGAACCACCTGCGGGGTAGGACTCGCATTGACAAATAACGATGATGAGAATACAAAACAAATCGGCAAATACGTTTTATGGAGCGGAGTGGGGGTTTATGGAATTATGAGGCTGATTGATTTGTATGGTTCATTGTTACATTGTGATAAAGTTTCCGAAGAGTATTATAAACAACTTGTCAATCCAAACAGCAAATTCGTTTTAAAAGAGAAAAAGGAAGAAAAAGAACCATGGATTGCATTCCTGATTTCTTTGATTCCGGTTCCCGGTTCCGGGAATTTTTATGCTGAAAATTACTGGACGGCAGGGACGCTTGCAGGATGCGGGATTGCAAGTGCCATTACTTATTTTGCAATTCCGGATAACAACGACACTTTAAAAATTTTAAAATATTCTTTTCTTGGCATTGCAGGCCTGACAAAATTATACGACATTTTCTCTGCACCTGGTTATACTGAAATTTATAACGCAGTATATACAAACAGGCAGGAAAGGGAGAAAACGGCGAAAAAACAACAAAACGTTTTTTTATCCCCGGCAATATTTGATAATAATTCACTGGGATTATCGTTGTCCTATAATTTTTAACGGCCAGGAGTTCCCCTAATTTTCCAGTTGAAAATTCAAAAAACCTTGTCATATAAGAAAAAAACAAAAAAGAGATTTCAATCAAAGATATGCTTTAAAGACAAAAGATGAAGAAAGAGTTTTCCACATTTTTTCCAATAGTGCAGTAAAAACAGGAAAAAAATATGTTTATACAGGCAATTAAACTGAATTCATAAGGATATATAAAAATTTTAATTGCTGTCCGGTTAATTTAATGGAAGGATTTTTACACATTCGAAAATTTCAATAAAGCATATATTTTGAAATGGAATATATGAAATCCATATTTTTTTACCGGACAGGAATGAAAAATTCCGGAAAACTCCAGTAAACAAAACCTTGACTTACGACAATAAAATTATTAAAATATAAAAGTATTTCATAAAATTTTAAACGTCAGGCAGGTTAAAGGATGAATAAAAAGAAAGTGACGATTGTTCTCGTTATATTGTTATGCCTTTTTGCAATAATAAAATTATTTCCATCCAAATCTTCAAAAAATTTTTCAGATTTTGGTGTGGGGAAAAAACAGATTGCACTCATAAACATTGAAGGTGAATTAACCAATAATTTACACATTATGGAATTATTAAATCTTTATTCAAACATGAAATCCGTAAAAGCAATCATTCTACGAATAAACAGTCCGGGTGGAAGTGTCGGCGCATCCCAGGAAATTTACAGACAGATTAAAAAGGTTAAGGAAAAAGGAAAACTCATAGTTTCGTCCATCAGCGACGTCGGTGCATCGGGCGCGTATTATGTGGCAATGGCATCGGATAAAATTTATTCAAATCCCGGAACAATCACCGGCTCAATAGGCGTCATTATTAATTATATGAATGCCGAAAAATTACTTGGGAAAATCGGCGTTGATTTCGTAACGGTGAAATCCGGTAAATACAAAGATGCAGGTTCGTTTTCCAGACAAACGTCAGAAGACGAAAAACTTTTGTTCCAGAAACTCATAAACGACGTTTTAGACCAGTTCGTAAATGATATGGTTGAATCAAGGATGGATAAATTAGCCGAAGCAGCGTCTATTAAAGAAAAAGATGAAAATAAAAGAAAAGAAATGGTTAAAAAATATGTATTAAATAACATAGCCGATGGACGCATAATAACCGGACTTGAAGCAAAAAAACTTGGTCTAATAGATGAGATAGGAAACATTGACGATGCAATAGAAGCAACGGCGGCAACTCTCGGCATTTCAGGTAGACCTCTTGTTTTGTCAGAAAAAAAGAAAACCGGACTTAATACCTGGCTTAATTCAAAATTAGAGAATTTTACTTTAAAAAACGATTATAATATTTTAAAATATTTAATGTTTAATTAAATTTTTAAGGAGGACATAATGGCTCAAAATCCTGATGAGGGAAAGACCAATATTCCCAAAGATACGACTCCTAATCCACTGGATGAAATTTCAAAAGGGGCACAACCCGCCGGGCAGCCGGCCCAGCAAATGGAAAAGCAGCAGGGGCAGGACGTTCAACCGCCACCCGTGAAACATGGCACAACATTAAAAGACGTATTCGTTGATTCACATTTTATGAACAGATTATATCAGTTTATAATTTTATTTTTGGGATTATATGGGATTTATTTGTCAATAAAAGGACAACTATTTTCACCTGTTCCGGCAATATTTGGCATGTTATTGCTTTCATTGGCAACGTTATTAGACGTTTATATTATAAAAAAATTCAAGAAAAAATACGATAATCTTGAAATCGTCCTGCGTTTTATTCTTGGTGGAATATTCGCTTTATTTATGATTTTATTCATAATTGAGTTATTCAAGCCGCTTGCAATTACAATAAATAAAAATTTATTACTTGCTGCGTTTATTGCAGCCGTAATCGTTTTCATAGTCAATTTTTTGATATATATTAAAACAAACAAAGAAAAGATAGCCGCTGACGTTTATATGTTTATTGCAGTGCTGTTTGCATTGACTTCACTCATCGTTTTCTACAGATATCAGGTCATTTTAAGTTTTTTTCTTATGTTAATAAGCGGGATATCAATAATTGCTTCTATAACCAAAGACCCGTTAAAGAAAGACGACAGATTTCCGGCAAGAATGTTATCAATTTTAGTAACCGCGATTATGTTTATTTCAATTTTCTCTTATGCTGCTACAATTTTTTTTAAAAAACCTTTAAACGTAATAAGTTTTGGAACAATATCCGATAATTTTTCCAAAAAACCAACGAATTTAACGTGGGCTGGTGATTCGTGGTCGTTTGCTTATAATTTATTTGATAAAAAGAAAAAAGAAAATAAAATCGGCATAATAAATGCTCTATCGCTTGGAATTACAGAACTCCCGGCTGAAAAATCAGGCCTAAAACTACCGTCCGTAGTTGATAAACCTATATGGAATAACAATGGAACTAAACTTATATTTACTTCTTCTGAAACGGAAAAAGATTATAAAAAAATATGGGGCATTAATTTAAACCTTTCACTTGTAAAAGAAGACAAAAAATCAAAACAGGAAAGCGAAAAAAAATCAAGAACGAAAAAAGACGATAGAATGAATTTACCTGTAGGAAAACCAAAAGTGCTTTTATCAGACATGAGTTTAATAGTTGACAAGGATTGTATGCCAGTAACCCATAAAACCGCGTGGTCTCCGTCAGGGGATAAATTTGTATTTGCAGCAAAAGACGATAATTCCAGCAGTAATAACATCTGGGTAGCAGATGCACAAAAACAGGAATTAACAAAAATTACAAAAGGCGACAATAAGATAATGCCTTTGTGGTCGCCAGCCGGTGAAAAAATATTATACGTTACAAAAACCGATAGTTATACTTATTTAAAAATATCAAATTATGACGGAACCAATCCACACGAATTAAATATTAATAATAGAGCGGATAGAAATTTATTCCCGTTATGGAACGCAGACGAATCAAAAGTAATTTACGTTAAAAACAACAATTTAACTATAATGAACGCAAATGCTACAAACCAGCAAAAATTGTCAAAACAAACTTTACCATATTCTGATTACTGGTTAACCGATACAAAGAAAAAGGTAAAACTTACATATACTGAATCCGGAACAATCTGGCGTATTTTTACGATAAGTTCCGAAGGCAAAAAACCAAACGAAATATTTACGGAAGTATGTGATACAATGATTCAGCCAAAATGGTCGTATGATGGAGAAGTTATTTCTGCAGGAACCAATTACGTTAATTACGGCACGTTATGGCGTTTAAACAAAAACGGCGAATTAAAAACCAAATTATTTACAACCAAACATAAAATAAAAAATCTCGAATGGGACCCATCTTCAAAACATATAGCATTTTTACTTGAAAAAAATATAAAAGATGTTATCTGGTATAATGAACCCCACGAAAAAATTTATCAGATATGGGTCGTTGAACGCGATGGGACGAACCCAAGGATGATATATGAATCAATAGGCGTTATTAATAACATATCATGGGATGATATGGGAAAAAACATTGCATTTGATGAAACATATTCAAAATGGTATTTTGCTCCCAAAATTACGACAATAAAGGTTGCAAATATTTTTGATAATAACGTTACCGATTTATTGCCTTATGAATCCTATGCAGAATATCCTGCATGGTCAAATGATGGCCAGATACTTGCATATATTAGTTGGGCAGAATTCTGGCGTCCTACTTTTACCCAAAAAATCTGGATTGCACAGGTAAAATAACAAATATTACTTTATTTCAAAATTATAAAATACTTAATTCATATTATGAAACAAATATCTATTTGATTTACGTAATAAAACATATTTTCGTCTAATAAAAATCATTTGACTTTTATCATTAAATGTGTCAAAATAATTAAAAACAATAATTTCATAAGGTGAAAATTTTTATTTATGAAAAAAATAATTTTATATTCAGTTATAATATTTTTTGTATTAATAAATACTAATAAAGTTTTTGCAGATAAAACATTAATTGGAACGACGTCAAATAATTTTTTGAAAATATTGGTTCCTGCAAAACCATCTGCACTTGGAGAGGCATACATTGCACTTTCAGACGACGTAAATTCCATCTTTTATAATCCTGCTGGAATAGGAAAAAGCATGATGACGGAATTATCGTTTACGCACGTTCAGTGGTTTCAGGACGTTAAATACGAAAGTTTAAACATTTTGTTTCCTTTTTCTTTTGGAAATTTAGGATGTTCCTTAAATTTGTTAAACGTATCTTCCATGGATAAAAATCTTTCAACTTCATTGACGACTTATATAAAAGATTATGATTTTACCCCTTTTAGTTACAGTGGCATTCTATCTTATTCAAAAGAATTTATTGAAAATTTATTTGTTGGCGCCAGTTTTAAATTTACAAATTATACGATAGATTCAAAGGATAAAAATGGTTCTTCTTTTTCATTTTTATTTGACTTCGGTTTGATTTATGACTTTCCTTTTTTAGATGGTTTTTCATCTGCCCTTGTTTTTCGTAACATTGGACCTTCAACGAAATTTGTCAAAGAAAATTTTATGCAACCAATTGACATGAAAGGTGGACTTTCATATTCAATGGATTTTTTTTCGCTTGAAGCAGACGTTGCTTATCCCATTGACAATGAATTGAATTATTATTTTGGTGGAGAAATTAATATTTTTGACTTATTGTTTCTACGTGCAGGATATAAAGGTGGGACAATTCAACAGCCTACTTTCGGACTTGGAATTAATTATATGGGTTTTGTCATTGATTATGCATTTGTTCCTTATTCAGAAGAAAATCTGGGGCAGACGCACAGGATAACCGTTGCATATAAATTTGGTTCCCCTGAAACCAAAATAAAATTTAACCCACCGGTTTTCTCCCCGAACAACGACAAATTTTTAGATTATACACTTATACAACCGGAAGTTTTACGGAAAAATAAAATAAAAAATTATTCATTTACGATATGTGATGAAATGAATGTTCCGGTTAAAACTGCCGATAAAATGTCTCCGGATACAAAATTATTCTGGAACGGAACCGATTCGTTTAAGAAAATAGTTACTGATGGAATTTATTACGGTAAACTTGAAGTTAATTATAAAAATGGCATTAAATCCGAATCAAAACCAGTTCAGGTGGAGGTAGACAATACGCCGCCTGAAGTAAAAATAGATGCAAATCCTAAAATGGTAAAACCAGGGCAAACGACAGCCTTATACGTGCCAGTCCGGTTTTCACCGTCGGTTTTTGATTTACATGGTATAAGTAAATGGAAGCTTATGGTTTATACCGAAGATAAAAAAATTTTCAAAACTTTTGAAGGAACGGGTAATCCACCGGAAATTACGTGGGACGGGTCCGATGATACCGGAATGAATTACGTTGATACGGGTAAAACGTATTATTATACGTTGTATGCGGCTGATACTGTAGGCAACTGGGGCAAATCAGTCCCAAATAAAGTAAAAGTTTTATTAAGGGAAATAATTATTACGTTATCGTCTGATACTCTTTTTGAATCCGGAAAGGCAGACGTTAAAATAAGTGTCTATAACGACCTTAAAAAAGTAGCAGATAAAATCAGGCAGGTTAATAACCCATCCATTATTATTGAGGGACATACGGATAACGTTCCTTTGTATTCTAGTAAATACAAAGATAACATGGAATTATCAAAATACAGGGCAAATGCAGTTGGCCGGTTCCTTGTTGAATTGTTTGACATAAATCCCAATATCATAAAAACCGTTGGAATGGGAGAAACGCAGCCGATTGCATCAAATGATACGCTGGAAGGAAGACAAAAAAACAGAAGAGTTACCATCAGAATAACAGCAAGTAAATGGGAGTGATGTTAGAAAATCGTTTTCTACAAAATATTTTTTAATGGCGTAATTAAATAATATTTTTAGCAGATACATTTAACGAAAATCAAAATTACAGGAGGATTATAAATGAGACGAAAACAGTTTTATGATACTACGGTCCAATCCGTCCAAAGGACTCTCGACATCATTGAAACGTTAAGTGAATACAAAACGGGCGTTGGCGTAACTACTTTAAGTAAAGAATTAAAATTACACAAAAGCACTGTTCATCGTTTATTAACGACACTTATGCTACGAAAATACGTAGAGCAGGACCCGGAAACGTCAAAATATAAACTTGGCATGCGTTTATTTGAAATTGGCAATGCAGTTCTTTCAAAATTAGACATAAGACAGCATGCATCTCCGTATCTCAGACAATTATGGAAACAGACGGGTGAAACCGTTCAATTGTCAATAGTTGATCAAAATAAGGTTTTATACATTGACGTTCTTGAATCCCTTGAAAAAGTAGGGGTAAAATCAAACGTAGGAGAAAGATCGCCGTTACATTGTTCATCTGCTGGAAAAATCTGGCTTGCCAATCTGCCCGAAGACAGATTAATCGAAGTTTTAAAACTTATAAAGTTTGAACCATTTACGCCATATACCATTGATAACGTAGAAAAATTAAAAGCATCAATTCAACAAGCAAAGGAACTGGGATATGCAATTGATAATCAGGAATATTCAACTGATTTGATTTCTGTTTCTGCAGCAGTTAAAAATTACAGAGGAAGGGTAATTGCATGCATTTCAATAATTGCACCTGTATTAAGAATAAATGACGAAAAAATCAAGGAATTTGGGAATAATGTAAAAATTACGGCAGAAAAAATTTCCCAGTCAATGGGGTTTAACAAATAAAAATTAAACTTAACATGACACGTTCAGACTTTATTCCATTTGTAATCAATGAATGTCTTTTTAAACAGGAGGCAACATGAATCTTACCGGAGTAAATTTAGGCGGTTTTTTATCACAGGTAAAAGATAATGTTTTTGAAGAGAAACATATTAATTCATTTATAACAGAAAAAGACCTTGTAACTATAAATGAATGGGGATTTAATTGTATCCGTCTGCCGGTTGACCATTATTTTTTTGAAACTCAACCTTACAAATATGATGAGAAAAGGTTAAAAAAAATTGATGAAATACTTGATATTTCAGAAAAACACAATTTAAATGTCATACTTGATTTGCATAAAACAGAAGGACATTCTTTTGCTGCAAATGAAAGAGAAAAAAACGATATATGGAATAAAAAATCGGAAAGCAGAAAAAGATTTTTATCAATATGGTCTATGTTTTCACAAAGATATAAAAATTATGAGAACGTCATATATGAAATACTTAATGAGCCTGTATCGCCTGATTATGAGTCGTGGAATGAATTATGTGACGAAGCAATAAATACTATAAGGCAGAAAGACGATAATCATTACATTGTTATTGAATCAAATTTATGGGGCAGACCAAAATGCTTCGAAGGCCTTAAAAAATTTGATGATGAAAAAATAATTTATAGTTTTCATTTTTATGAACCCATTGTGGTTACGCATCAGATGGCATACTGGACGCCTTTTGTTTTTCATAATATATACAGACGTTACGTAAAATATCCGGGTCGTCCTGAAAACATTACAAACGTAAAGGAAAAATTACAGGAAAAAGACAAAAATTTTTCAGAACTTCTTGATGCGCAGGATAAATACTGGAACATTGATGAACTTGAAAAGTTATTAAAACCGGTATTGGATTTTCAGAAAAAACATAACGTCCCGATTTTTTGTGGTGAGTTTGGATGCATAGTTGTAGCAGATCCACGAACGCGTCAGAACTGGACGTCTGACATAATAACGATTTTAAAGAAACATGGCATATCATGGACCTATTGGAGTTATAAAAACATGGATTTTGGCATAATTGATTTTACGCAGGAATACAAAGACAATCCCAATTATTCAAAAGATAGAATAGACCACAGCATTTTAGAAATACTTAAAAATGGAATTTTTTAAAGTCGTTAAAAAATATAAAAATGCAAGAGTTGGGGAAATAAATACTTCTCATGGAAAAGTTATAACACCTGTTTTTATGCCCGTTGGAACGCAGGCAACTGTAAAAATAATGACGCCTTCCGACCTCGAAGAAATGGGATATCAGATTATTCTTTCCAACACTTATCATTTGTATTTAAGGCCCGGTTGTGATTTAATTAAAAAATTTAACGGACTTCATAAATTTATGGGCTGGAATAAAAATATTCTTACGGATTCCGGCGGATTTCAGGTTTTTTCATTGCAGGGATTAAGAAAAATTACGAAGGAAGGAGTAATTTTTAAATCACACATAGATGGTTCTGAACATATTTTTACTCCGGAAAAAGTAATTGAAATACAAAACGTTTTAAATAGTAACATAATTATGTGCCTTGATGAATGCCCGCCTTATCCTGCTACTTATGAATACATAAAAGATTCATTGGAAACTACGATTGAATGGGCTAAAAGGTCAAATATTGCACATAAAAACGTTAATCAACATCTTTTTGGCATAATACAGGGTGGTATTTACAAGGACTTAAGGGAGAAAGCAATGGAAGAAATGTTTAAACTTGATTTTCCAGGATATGCACTGGGTGGAGTTTCTGTAGGGGAAGACAAGGAATTAATATATAAAGTAGTTGATTGGTGTGGAACTTTAATGCCGGATGATAAACCAAGATATTTAATGGGCGTAGGAACACCGGAAGATATATGGTATTCGGTGGAAAGAGGAATAGACATGTTTGACTGCGTATTTCCGACAAGGATAGCAAGGAACGGCAACATATATACATCAGAAGGGCAGATAGCGATACGCAACAGTGAATTTAAGGAAGATGAAAGACCAATGGATGAAAATTGTCCCTGTTATGCATGTAAAACATTTTCAAGAGCATATATAAGGCATTTATTTAACGTTCATGAAATTCTTGGCATGCGTCTTACTACTTTACATAATTTATGTTTTATGATACGATTGATGAATAAAATTAAAAATTCCATAATTGATGAATCGTTTGAAAAAGAGCGTGACTTGTTTTTTAAAAAATACAAACTTTAAAAGGAGGTAGTTATGTTTATTTTTTCTTTATTTGCAGCGGAAACAGCACCTGCCGCAGCAGCGCCTGCAGCAGCAGGAGGCCCGTCTTTAATGCAGGCATTTTTACCTTTAATAATTATTTTTGTTTTGTTTTATTTTATGTTTATTGTTCCAAATAAAAAAGAACAAAAAAAACATCAGGACATGTTGAAATCGTTAAAGCAGGGAGATAAAATCGTTACAAGTGGCGGCATTGTCGGAGTAATTGATAAAATAAGCGAAAATGACGATATAATCAGGATTAAAAGCGGAGAAAATACGTTTATCAACGTAAAAAGGAGTTACGTTACGAATAAAATTGAAAAACCAGCAGAAGAACCGGAAAAAAAATAAATGTCGGAAATTCGTAAAGATCCCATCGTAAACAGATGGATAATAACGTTAGACGATAAATATTTTACCCCGACTTCGGAAGCATCAATACCTTTATCACTTTCTTCAAAGGATAAAACTTGTCCATTTTGCCCCGGCAATGAATCAAAAACAGGTAAAGTAATTTATGAAATAAAAGATAAAAACAACGAATGGAAAATCAGGGTTGTCCCGAATAATAAGCCATATCTAACGGTTGAAAAACAGCTGAAAAAACAGGGCAAGGGAATTTTTGACGTGATAAGCGGTACGGGTGCAAATGAAGTAATAATAGAAAGTCCTTTACATAACGTTGATCTGGATAAAATCGAAGTTGAATCAATAAACGAAATAATCAAAACTTACATTGACAGAACGCTGGATTTGCGCAAAGATCTACGCTTTGAATACATAATTATTTTCAGAAACAGAGGCCCCAATGCAGGTGGAACCCTGCTTCATCCATATTCACAATTAATTGCATTGCCGGTTGTCCCGAAAAGGATATTGGAAGAAATTGAAGCTTCGTCAAAGTATTTTGAATTGAAAAACAGATGCATCTTTTGTGACATAATTGACAATGAAATTTTTTTTAATGAACGCGTCGTAAAGGAGACGGAAAATTACATCGTAATTGCACCTTTTGCTTCCCGAGTTCCTTTTGAATTATGGATACTTCCAAGGTTTCATACTTCGCATTTTTATAATCTTACGAAAGAACAAACTTTTGAATTAAGTTCCGTTTTAAAAGATACGATACGCCGATTGAATAAATCATTAAATCATCCGTCTTATAATTACATGATACATACTTCCCCGATAAAATCCGGTGAAATACCATATTATCACTGGCACATTGAAATTACGCCGAGAATAAAAAAAACCGAAGGATTTGAATGGGGAACGGGTTTTTATATTAATCCAACGTTCCCGGAAGACGTTGCCGAATATCTTAAAAAAATATAAACGATTATGCCTTATTCAAAGGATAAACCACTAACAGTTACAGAGATAAATTTACTGATAAGAAATCTATTGGAAGAAAATTTTGAAAAAGTATGGATAAAAGGGGAAATTTCCAATTTATCATGTCCGGCTTCAGGTCACATATATTTCACGTTAAAAGACGCATCAAGCCAGATAAAAGTGGCTTTTTTTAAATCGAGCAATAAATTTATAAATTCAAAATTGCAGGATGGTAAGGAAGTGGTGGTTTTTGGGAAAATATCAATTTATTCAAAACGAAGCGAATATCAGATAATCGCCGATGAAATACAAATTTTTGGTGAAGGCGACTTATTGCTTGAGTTTGAGAAACTCAAAAAGAGATTGTCTGAAGAAGGGTTGTTTGACGAAAACAGAAAACGCAAAATACCCCAATTCCCGAAAAAAATAGGAATTGTTACAAGTCCGACGGGTGCGGTAATAAATGACATGATAAAAATAATTAATAGAAGATACAAACCCATAACCCTTATTATTTATCCGTCAATGGTTCAGGGTGATAAGGCTGCACAGCAGATAATGGAAGGAATAAAGTATTTTAACGGCAGAAATGACATAGATGTCATTGTTTTAGCCAGAGGAGGTGGTTCCATTGAGGATCTTTGGGCTTTTAATGACGAAAATCTTGCACGTACGATATATGCATCAGGAATACCGATAATATCAGCCGTAGGACACGAAGTTGATTTTACTATATCTGATTTCGTTGCAGATTTGAGGGCACCAACGCCTTCCGCTGCTGCTGAACTGCTGGTCCCGGAAACGGAAGAATTGTTTAACATCCTGCAAAGTTACAATAAATCATTATACAATGTTACGTTAAATAAACTAAAAAAAATTGAAGAAAAAATCATAAATTATGAAAAAAACAGCATATTTAAAAAAATATTTAATTTTTATGGTGAATATACGCAAATTCTTGATGAGTATTTAGTCAAAATTAACAAAGCAATTAATGTTTTGTTAAAAAACAAACAGGAAAAAATAAAATTTATTTTTGAAAAACTTGTATTATTGAACCCTTATGTTATACTAAAAAAAGGATATTCGGTAGTTTTTGATGTAAACGGGAAAATAATAAAAAGTACCGATGATGTTAAAAACGGTCAGGACATAAATGTCAAATTATATAAGGGAGAATTGGAAGCAAACATTAATAAAATAAAACCATGAGGTGATTTATGGCAAAGGATAAAATAAAAAAAGATAACATAGAAACGTTGATGAAACAGATTGAAAGTATTATTGAAGAACTTGAATCAGACGAACTGGATCTAGACGAATCAATAAAAAAATACGAAATAGGAATGTCATTGATTGAAAAATGTAAAAAAATATTAAAAGAATCAAAATTAAAGATAGAAATTTTAAGAAAAAAAGAGGATAAAGAAATTGAATATGCGGATGATGGAAAAGATGTGGACGAAGAAAAAGATGTAGATGAAAATGATGAAAATAACAATCCATTTTAATGGTGGAAAAAATTGAGCAAAATCATCGATGGTTTGATAAAAAAAATAAATAATAATTTGTTGAAATACCTGAAAGCAAAAAATGAATTCCCTGAAATTATACATAAATCAATGAGATACAGCATTTTTGCCGGAGGGAAAAGAATAAGGCCCATTCTTTTATTACTTGTTTCAAAATCATGCGGGATAAACGTTCGTTATGTAATGCCAATTGCATGCGGAATAGAAATGATACATACTTATTCCCTGATACACGATGATTTACCGGCAATGGATAACGACGATTTCAGACGAGGAAAATTAACTTCACATAAAAAGTTTGGAGAAGCAATTGCCATTTTAACCGGCGATGCATTATTAACGAAAGCATTTGAGGTAATGTGTGATTGTAACAAATATTTTTCAGCAGATAAAGTTTTAAAAGTCATAAAAATAATGTCTGAAGCTGCCGGTGTAAATGGTATGGTAGGTGGACAGGCAGCAGACATTATTTTTGAAAATAAAAAAGTATCAAAAAACACGCTTTATTTCATACATACGCATAAAACAGGAGCATTGATAAATGCTGCTGTTTTGTCCGGCGCAATATTATCAAACGTTGATAGTGAGGAATTGAAACTCTGGAATGAATTTGGTAAAATAACAGGTTTAATGTTCCAGATAACTGATGACATACTGGACGTAACGTCCACTACAAAGAAACTTGGTAAAACCGCCGGTAAAGATTTTATAGAAAAAAAAGTTACTTTTCCGGCTGTTTATGGAATAGAAAAATCAAGGAAAATAGCATTTGATTTATTGTTAAAAGCAAAAAAAATATTACATAGAACAAAAAGACCCATAAAAGATATCTTAAATTTGATTGAATACATGGTAAACAGGGAAAATTAGGAAGGTGAATCGTGTCGGATTTTTTTTGTGCTTTGGGCGATATATGTGACGTAATATCACAGATAATAACCCATAAAATATTTTATACTACTTTTTTTACGTGGCTGTTTGCACAAATTTTAAAAATTCTTATTTATTTTATTAAATATCATAAATTTGATTTTAAATTATTCGTGGGAACTGGCGGCATGCCTTCTTCCCATACGGCATTGGTAACTTCACTTACTACGACGGTTGGTCTGTATTCGGGATGGGATTCGACCGTGTTCATGGTTTCATTATGCTATGCATTGGTAGTTATAAGCGATGCACTGGGCGTAAGAAGTGCAGCAGGAAAACAAGCTGCCGTACTTAATAAAATGATGGACGAAATAGAGCATGGTAAATTTAAATATGAAAAAAGATTAAAAGAGCTTCTTGGCCATACTCCGATGGAAGCATTTGCAGGCATATTAATCGGCATTATATTTCCGATATTAATTTTCTGATTTTTAATGAATATAATGACATATAAATTTTTAAACAAAATAAACTCACCATATGATTTAAAAAAATTATCTTTTAAACAGATTGAATTACTATCATCTGAAATAAGGGATTACATGGTAAATATTGTTTCAAAAACAGGTGGTCATCTTGCTTCTTCTCTTGGTGCCGTTGAAATAACGCTTGCTTTATATAAAGTTTTTAATCCTCCTGTTGATAAAATTATATGGGATGTAGGACATCAGGCGTATTGTCATAAAATAATAACCGGAAGAAAAAACAAATTTAAAACGTTAAGACAGAAAGACGGAATATCGGGTTTTTTAAAACCATCCGAGAGTAAATACGACATATTCGGAGCCGGACATTCTTCAACGTCGATATCCGCAGCGATGGGTTTTGCAAAAGCAAGGGATTTAAAAAATGAAAAATATGAAGTCGTTTCCGTAATAGGCGATGCATCCATAGCAAACGGTATGGCTTTTGAGGCTTTAAATCATCTGGGCAACGATAAGACAAAAATGCTCATAGTAGTCATTGACAATGAAATGTCAATTTCAGCAACGGTTGGAGCCTTATCCGAGTATTTTAACAGATTGATGAGCGGCGAAAGGATTAATAAAATCAGAAATGCAATTAAATCCGTTTTACAAAAAATTCCAACTATAGGATATCCCACACAAAAAATTATTATAAGCGCAGAAGAAGCAGTAAAAAGTATTTTTTCCACGGGAATTATTTTTGATGAACTCGGGGTACGTTATTTTGGACCAATAAATGGTCACAATATTAAATTATTGGTTGAAACCATGGAAAACATAAAAAACATACCCGGACCTAAACTGTTGCATGTAATGACAAAAAAAGGTAAAGGATATAAACCTGCAGAAGAAAATCCGACTCTTTTTCATGGAATTGGTAAGTTTAATCCGGAAACAGGGGTTCCAATATATACTACAACCGAGGCTACATATTCAAAAATTTTTGCTGAAACAATCACAAAAGAAGCATTAAAAAATAGAAAAATAGTTGCAATAGTTGCAGCAATGATAGAAGGCACAAATCTCTCAATTTTTAAAGAAAAATTACCAAAAAGATTTTTTGACGTAGGCATATCAGAGGAACATGCCGTAACATTTGCGGCAGGCCTTGCAAAAGCTGGCTTAAAACCTTTTGTATGTATATATTCAACGTTTTTACAAAGGGGTTTTGACCAGATAATTCATGACGTCGGAATCCAGAAATTACCAGTTACTTTCATACTTGACAGGGCAGGATTGGTTGGTGACGATGGTGCAACTCATCAGGGCGTATTTGACATATCATACATGAAAATGATTCCAAACATGATGGTTATGGCGCCTTCAGATGCAAATGAATTAAAAAAAATGATTTCTTTTGCAGCAAAATACAAAAATGGACCAATAACAATAAGATTTCCAAGAGGCAAAAGTTTTTTTTATAATAAAAAATCAAAATTTAAACCAGGTAGTGCCAGAATCATAAAAAAAGGAACGTCATTAACCATAATAAACTTTGGAGCACTTTTACATGAAATACTGGAAGCCGTAAAAATTATAGGAGACAAAAATAAAATTGAAATAATTGATGCAAGATTTGCAAAACCGATTGATGAAAAGACTATCATCAAATCCATAAATAAAACGAAAAAAGTAATCATAGTTGAAGAAGGAGTTATTGAGGGTGGTTTTGGTGATTCTGTTTTAAGAATGATGGTGAAACATAATTTAAAAAACGTTAAAATAAAACAGATGGGTGTTCCGGACAGGTTCATTGAACATGGAACTATTGAACAATGCAGGCAGGAATGCGGATTATCAAAGTCCGATTTTATTAAAGCTATAAATGAATTTTTAAATAATTAATTTATAAAGGTAAAAAAATGCTTGAAAAATTAAAAATAAAAAATTACGCATTAATAAAAAACATTGAAATTGATTTTTCGTCCGGATTAAATATTTTAACAGGAGAAACAGGGGCAGGTAAATCAATAATTATAGGTGCATTAAACATTGCCATTGGTGAAAGAGGATACGCCGAAAACGTAAGGACGGGCGAAGATAAAGCAGAAATAGAAGCGGTTTTTAACATAAAAAACAATAAAATTCTTCACGAAAAGTTAGAAGAAACGTTGAAACAATCAGGAATTATCATAGATGATGAAAGATTAATAATAAAAAGAGAAATAAACAAAAATGGTAAGGGGAAAATATCCATCAATAACACATCAGCAGGATTAAACATACTTGAAAAAACAGGAAATTATCTCGTTGATATTCACGGTCAACATGAACATCAGTCGCTTTTAAAAACGGAATTACACATAGAATTTCTTGATGCTTATGCAAAAACAGAAAAATTACGCAATGAAATTTCCAATTTATATAGCAAATTAATTATCGTAAATAACGAACTTAAAAGGATTTATAAAATTGAAAAAGAAAAGCAGGAAAAACTCGAGATAATTAATTATAAATTAAATGAATTAAAAAACGCTGAGTTAAAAGACGAGAATGAATATGAAAAAATATTACAGGAAAGAAATAAACTTGTAAACGTTGAAACCATAAAAAAATTAATAAATAACGTCATACAATCGCTTATGCCGTCTTCCATTGAAATAGAAGGAGAAGGCGCAATTGACTTACTTGCAAGAGTTGAAAAAAATATCATTGAATTGGAAAAATATGATCCGAAAACGTCAAAAGAATACAATGTTTTACTTGAAGAAATAATGATAAAAGCAAAAGATTTAAAGGATTTTTTTGTAAATTACATTAATAATATAGATTTTGATAAAAATTATCTTGAAAAAATAGAAAACAGAATTGAATTAATTGAAGAACTTATGAAAAAATTCAGAAAAAGTAATTTTACGGAACTTTTTTCTTATAAAAATGAACTTGAAAAAGAAAAAAATTTTATTGAACTTAACGTAGAATTAATTAAGCAAAAAGAAAATGAAAAAAAACAAATTTTGGAAAAACTATCTGATTTATGTATTAAATTATCAGAAATAAGAAACGAAAAAGCACTGGAACTTTCAAAAAAAATAGAGGAAGAATTAAAACAATTAAACATTTCAAAAGCCATTTTTAAAATAAATGTTCATACAAAGGAAGCAGAAGATGATGACTTGTTCTTTATATATCAGGATAAAAAAATTAAAATCACTGAAAACGGCATTGATAACGTTGAATTTTTGATATCTTTGAATCCCGGTGAAGAAATAAAGCCGCTCGTAAAAGTGGCATCCGGCGGTGAAATATCACGAATTATGCTTGCAATTAAAAACATTCTTTCGGAAACCGACATAATACCAGTCATGGTTTTTGATGAAATTGACACCGGTATTTCAGGAAAAGTAGCAGATGATGTTGGTGCAAAATTACATTCAATATCAAGGAAAAAACAGATATTATGCATAACCCATCTGCCTCAGATAGCAAGTTATTCTGATTCTCATTACTATGTAGAAAAAAACGTTTTAAATGGAAAAACCGAAACAAGAATAATAAAACTTGACGATAAAAGTAAAGTAAAAGAAATTGCAAGATTATTGAGCGGTGAAAAAATTACTGAAACATCGATAAAATCAGCCGAAGAATTGATAAATTCCGTAAAAAATAAGAATAGCGTTAGATAAAAATGAAATATTTATTCTTTTTGTTTTCAATAATAATTACATTTTTATTCATTAATACAACGCCACCAACCATATATCTGGGTGATTCAGGGGAAATTGTAACCGCTGTATGGACTCTCGGCATTGGTCATCCCCCGGGTTATCCTTTATACACGCTGACGGGTAAGATTTTCTCTCTGATTCCGTTAGGAGACATTGCATACAGAATAAATTTATTTTCAGTTTTTTTATCTTTACTTGTCTTTGCGTTTTTATTTTTAAATATAATTTTTTTTATTTCATTAATTTCAAAAAGTGAAAATAAAAATCTGGTTTATTTCGTAGCACTTATCATTTCATTATTTTATGTGTTTTCTGAAACGTTCTGGTTCGAATCAATAAATGCAAAAGGCGGCGTATACGTATTTGCACAATTAATTGTATTACTTTCTTTTTTTTCGTTTTTTAAATTCATTTCAACGAAAAAAATAAAATACTGTTATTTGTCTTTATATTTGTGTGGATTTCTAATACCTTCGCATAATTCAACTGCATTGTTGGCAATTTTAATAATTATTTTAAATCTTTATTTTGCCCAAAAATCCGGTGATAAATTTTTAATAATAAAATTATTATCATTTTTTGTATTTTCTTTTTTAACGTCTTATTTATTTTTATTTATAAGGGTAAAAGGTAATCCGGTTTTTGTCTGGTCCGGGATTAATGGTTGCAGGGAAGTATTAGAACACATTTTAAGAAAAAGATATTCATCAGATGTACAGATATCATTACCGGTCATAAAGTTCAGATTATACAATTATTTTATATTATTTATTAAAAACTACAATATCATCATAATCTTATTTTTTACCGGCTTATATTATACATATACAAAAAATAAAAACGTATTTTTTATTCTTTCCGTTTTTTTTGTAATAAATACAGTATTACTCATTTTAGGAATAGAAACATCCACAGGTTTTAATTTAAGTTCTCTTACGACGATATCTCTTTATATAAGCAGAGGATTTTATTTAATAAACGATTTATTGCCGATAACGATTTCTGCATGCGGTTTGTTTTTTCTTTTTGATTTATTAAACGATAAATATAAAATTAATACAACTTTTATGTGCGTAATTTTTTTATTTTTTCCATTTATAATGATTTTTAACAATTATGAATTAAACAACCAGTCAAAAAAATTTCTTGGATATGATCATCCAATAAACATTATGAATTCGTTAAACAAAGGAAACATACTTTTTTCAAGAAATGATTGCCCGAGTTTTAACATACTTTACGTAAAATACGTCAAAAATAAATACAGGGATTATGTAGTATATGACAGAGACGCAGCAACACTGGATATATCTATTTATGGTAAAACAAAAGATAAAAAAAAGATGCAAACAATAGAATCAAAATTCGTTTTGGAAAACGTAAATAACGTTTTTTTTACAGATTATTATGATGACAAAAATAGCAACATAAAATCAACGTCTTATGGAATATTATTTAAAACATATACAGATAAAGAGCCTTATTATAATAACGTAAATTTATTGCAATTATATACAATAAGAGATTACTTTAACAATAAAAAATTAGATCTTTTTTACAATGACTTTATTGCAAAATATTTTATTGCGAAAGCAGAAAATTTTGCAAAATGCAACGACAGACAAAATACGTTAAAATGGATTGATTTTGTTGAAAAAATCGGCGGTAAAAGTCCTGCAACGATAAAAGAAATAATACGTATTGTTTTTGGTGAGTTAAAAGATATAGACCTTTCCATAAAATATCTTAAAAAACTCGTTTATCTTAATCCTTATGACATAAATACGTTAAACATCCTTTTAAAAATATATTTTCAGTATAATTTTAATGAAGCACTTGAATGGATGGATGAATTTTATAATTTTTTACCGGATTCAAAATATAAAAAAAGCATAAAGAAACAACTGGAATTATATAAACAACTTAAAAAAGATAATATGCAATGAAATATATTTTATTTTTTTCTTCTTTATTCACAGTTTTGCTTTTCATTTTAACTGCACCTCCGACTATATGCCTTGGTGACAGTGGTGAAATAGCGTCCGCCGCGTTTAATCTGGGCATAGGACATCCGCCCGGTTATCCTGTTTACATTTTACTTGGAAAAATCTCTACATTACTACCAATAGGAGATGAAGCATTCAGAATTAATTTTATGTCGATAATTTTATCTGTTTTTATTTTTTTGATTTTATTTTTAACCATAAGAAAAATGTTAAAAATTTTTTATAAAGACAAAAGTAAATTAATTAATTTTATATCTTTAATGACTTCCTTCATTTTCGTTTTTTCAAATGATTTTTACTGCGTTGCAACTAACGTAAAAGGTGGAATATATGTATTTAATTGTTTAATAATATTGACGTCAATTTATTCAATAATTAGATATTATTTTGACAATGAAAAAAAATTTTTATATTTTACGTTATATTGCATTGGCTTCATGCCGGTTGCACATCAAACCTCGTTATTTATAATGCTTTTTTTGCTTTTTATCATTTTATACGTCGTTTATAAAAGAAAAGAAAAAAATATTTTAGGAATGCTTATATTTTTTTTACTATCATTTATGACATCATGGTTTTATCTTTTTATAAGATATAAAAGAGCAATGAATGTTTGGGCAAATATTGATTCTTTAAGCCTTTTGTTTGATTTTATTACAAGAAAAGTATACGTTAACCAGAATGATCCGAATTTTACTTTTACCGCGGGTATTTCTAAATTTTTATGGTATCTTAAAAATTATTTTCAAAATTTTAATGTTTTATTATTGTTTTTGATATATGGATTCGTCGTTTTATATAAAAAATCGATAAAAGTTTTTCTATTGAATATTTTTATTTTTTTTACGAATCTTTTTTTAATAATTTTATTTACGTATAATGGCAATTCACCTGAATTTTATTACGTAAATAAACCGTTCTATCTAATAAATAATCTTTTATCCATGCTATACGTTTCAATTGGTGTCCATTTATTGTTATTTAATTTAAAAAATAAATCACGTTTGATTTATAATATTTGTTTGATTGTTTTTATGATTTTTACATTGGGTATGATTTCCATTAATACTTTTAACAATAATTATTCAAGAAAATTTCTTGCTTATGACCACGGCATTAATATATTAAAAACAATAAATGATAATGATTATATAATTGGTAAATCAGACATTTACATTTTCAACGTTCAATACTTAAAACAGGTAAAGAAACAATATTTGAATATAACCGTTTATGACCAGAGTGGTAACGTGCTTGATACGTCATTATATAAAAATGCAAAGAGAAATGGCGTTTTAGACTTAAAAAAACAGGAACAGGCAGAATTGGATTTGTATTTAAAAAATAAAAATAATGTTTTTTATATGGATATGACGTCATATCCTGAATATAATCTTATGACCAGACCTTACGGTATTTTGAATAAATTAACAGAAAATACAATTTTCTTAAAAAATACCGAAAATTTAATGTCAATTTATTCAATCCGCGATTTATTTAATTGTAAAAACAACGATTTCTTTAACAGATACGTTATTGGTAAATATCTTGTCAGGGAAGCAGAATATGCTGCAATTAATCAAAAAACGAATGAATTTAATTTTTATAAAAATTATTCCGAAGCAGTAGCAGGCGATGTTCCGAATATTATTAAAAACATTGCTTCCATTTATTTTCATAATTTAATGGACGTAAGAAATACAATGAATTATCTTGAAAAATCAATAGAACTTGATAATTACGATCTTGCTGCACTTAATTTAATAATAACCCTGTATCATGAATTAGGAATGAAAGAAAGAGAAATTTATTGGTTGAAATTTTATTATGAAAAAGAATGGAGAAAAGAAATAAAGGAAAAGATATTAAACAGGATTAATTACATTGGATCTGCCCGGTAAAAAACACAGATTTCATATAATTCCTTTTAAATTATTCTTTTTTATGAAATTTTTAATTGGGTAGAATTTGATTAAAATGTAAAAATTGAAATTGAAAAGTGACACAATTCTATTGAAGATTGTTTATTATAGATTGCCTGTCGTTTTTTTTTCCTTTCCAACCAGTAATAAGACAATCAGAAAGGTTTTTATTTGCCATTTAATTTTCCCATTAAATTTACCGGACAGTAAAACAGTTTAGTCCGGTAATTATAAAAAATAGTAAAAATTAAAATAATTTACATTTGTTTTAAAAATTGTTATTATAAAAACAAAAAGGAGAATAAAAGATGTCTGAAATATTTAATAAAATAAAAAAATTTAACAAAATAAACATAAATGAAACGAAAATAGACATTAACCAGAAACCATCTTGTTTATGTGCAATATATGCAACGAAAGAAGAATTAAGAGAAGCTGAAGAAAATTGTAAAAAAGCACTTGAAGAAGACACCAAATATGCCGATTCATATATTTGTCTTGGAAGAGTTTATGCAACACAAAAAAGATATAAAGAAGCAGAAGAAAATTTTAAAAAAGCCTTGTTGTTAAACCCTGATTATCTTGATGCAAAATTTTATCTTGGAGAAGTTTACGTCCATCTCGGAAAATGTATAGAAGCTGAATTAGAACTTAAAAACGTCTTGGAAAAAAATCCATATTACGTTAATGCGTACATTGCTCTTGGTAAATTATATTTTAACATGGAAAAAAATGCAGAAGCAATTTTTAATTTTAAGAAAGCATTGTCGTTAAAACCAGATTATGCGGACGTTCATTTTATGCTTGGCGGAGTGTATGTTAACATGGGGAATTATAAAATTGCAGAATCAGAACATAAGAAAGCAATTAAAATAAATCCTATGTATGCGGATGCCAACATAGGGTTGGGTTGGATATACTATTTACAGGGACGATTTAAGGATGCGGAACAGCAATTCAATAAATCAATTAATTTAAAACCGGATGAAGACAGCATTTATTCAGGATTGGGCTGGATATGTTATCTTACGGAAAGATATGAAGAGGCAGAATCTCATTTTTCAAAAGCAATTAAAATAAAAAATAACGACATTGAAAATTACGTAGGACTGGGTTGGACTTATTATAATCTTTTTATGCTTGGAGAAGCCCAGATAGAATCTGCTGAAAAAGCGTTTAAAAATGCCTTAAATATTAATTCAAATCATGCCGATGCTCATAATGGCCTTGGATGGGTTTATTATCATCAGGACAATCTGAAAGAAGCAGAAATACATTTTTTAAAAACTGTTGAATTAAATCCTGACATGCCACAGCCACATCTGGGGCTGGGATGGGTTTATTACAGATGGTATTCATATAAAAATGATAGATTAAAGGAAGCCGAATCTGAATTTAAAAAATCAATTGAAAAACAGGAAAAAAATGGGCCTGCATACATTGGCCTTGGCTGGGTTTATTACAGAGAAGGGGAATATAAAGAAGCAGAAAAATCATTTCTAAAGGCTAAATCAATTTCTCCTAATGACCCGGAAGTATACATAGGACTCGGTAGCTTATATGAAAAAACGGGAAAAAAATCAAAAGCACTCTCAGCTTATAATAAAGCAAGAAAATTAAATCCAAGCACGATTATGTAATCTTGCTTATGTTTTAAAAAATATTCGGAACTGATGTTTAAAAAATATTATGAATATTATTTTAGCCCATTTAAAATACTCTTTGCATTCGGCACCATGTCAGAATCGGGAGCCATTTCAATAAATTTTTCAAGATATATTTTTGCTTCATTTTTCTTGCCCTGAGCAGCACATACAACGCCTAGATTGTGATATGCCTGGAAAAGGGTATTGTTAAGTTCAATGGTTTTTATATAAAATTTTTCTGCGTTTGAAAATTCTTTTTTGGTAAAAAACAGATTGCCAAGCATGAAATATGCATTGGCTGCCATATTTTTATCAATATTTTCTAATTTATCAAACAAGGGTAATGCCTGCTCAATCAGGTTATGTCTTATATACAGGTCAATGAGATTGTTATAAAACAAACCTGTAACGGGAGCTTTTTCAATTGCTTTAAGATAATTTTTTTCAGCCTCAGCGAGATATTGCGGGTTATTCATAAGATCGCCTAAAAAAGCATATACTCTTCCCAAATTTCCCCAGTAATAAGCATTAAAAGGATTAAGTTCAACTCCTTTTTTATAAAATTCTATTGATTTTTTTAATAAATCAATCTGCTGATTTTTATCCTGCAAAGACATTGCATATCGTTCAAAAGCAAGCCCTGTATAAACTTGATATTTAACCTCAAATGGAGCAAGTTTTGTTGATTTTATATGTTCTGAAATAGCCATGTCCCATCTGTTATAAACTGCACCTAAAATCCTTCCTCTGTTATAATATGTATCAGCTTTATATATGTTATATGCCTGGTAAGACAAAAATAATCCGCCTATAATAAAAATAAACAAATATATGATTTTTGTCATTTCGTTATATAAAGGAAGATATATTTTTTTTGTTTTAGCAGGATAGGATTCATTATAGTAAATAAAATGCAATGCCATAAAAATATAAAAAGATGTATTTATTGCAGCTACTCCAAAACTGAAAAAATTTTGCACAAAATAAGCAATAAAAGATGAAAACATTGCAAGAGAAATAATTTTATGCTCAAAATCGGTTAATTTAATAAAAGATTTAAGCCACATACAAAAATACGCCCATATAAGTAAAAGATAAATTCCAAGAGAAGATAGCCCCATGGTTGCGGCTATATTTAACAATTCATTATGAGCAGTCCTAGAGGCTACGTTGGCACCATCTATCTGGGCAAAATCCGTACCTGAATATCCTGGAAATACGGATTTAAAGGTATCTACACCTGTTCCCAGAATGGGGTGTTCTTTGATAATTTTTAAAGATGGAATCCATATATGTAATCTTGACGTTTTAATGCTTTGTTTAAAATTTACGACTGAGTTCCATAATCTTGACGTCGCACTTTTTCCAACAGTAAAACTTAATGCAAAAGAAATTATAATAATTAAAATTATGCCTGATATCCAGTATTTATATTTTTTTACTAAAAGATTTAAAATATAAAAAAACGAAACGCGTTTTGATTCTGATTCGTGTTTTATATTTATATATAGTTTATATAAAAAGTAAAATAGGAAAAATATTAATGAAATTAAAAAACCAAGAAAAGGTCCTCGACTTTGCGTTCCGAAAAGGGCTATGTATAATAAAAGGAAAAGGCCAAAAAAAAGGATTGAAAAAAAATAGTTTTTCTTTTTTAAATTAATGAACAAGAATGCAAAATTAACGGGTATTATCATAATTAAAAGTGCTCCAAGAAAGTTGGGATTTCCCATAGAAGCAAAATATCTGCCTTTTATCATTGATTCTTCATTCCATTTTATAAAATCATATCCATAAAATTGGGCAACTGCATATAATCCGGACAAAAGTCCGGCTAAAAGGAAAGCATAATTTACCGTTATTATCTGTTTTTTATTTTTTAAATTCTGGGTTGCAATGTAATATAAAAGAACATAATTAATATTTGATAGAGAACCGGCAAAATTTTCATATTCTCCACGAAATGACAAGTGCGGCGCAAAACTTGTAAGAGTAGTTACTATGTTCATAACAACCCATAAAAACATGGGAAAATCAAGTGGGGTGGGCTTAAAATCAACGTATCCCTGCCGGGTTATTTTTATTCCCCAGAATATTATCATTAATAATGTAAGGATTCTTAAAATGGTTAATTTTGGTAATTCAAACTGGTCATAGGAATGGATGTTAAAAAACAATGGAATTATGAATATAGTAAATACCAGTAAATAAAAAATCACATTTTCACAAAATAAAATAACATTGTCTTTTTTCTGTATGTTTATTGTTTTTTCATTTATCATAACTTAATTAGTATAATTTTAATGTAAAATAATGTCAATTATATTTATAACATTACTTATAATTTTAACCTAATATTGACATATTGAAATTATTATGTTATTTTATAATTAAATGAGTAAATTTAAATTTTAAGGAGTTTTTATGAAAAAAATACTTTTTTTGTCTTCCTTATTATTTCTTTTTTCATTTAATAATTTGATATCTGATAATTTTTCGGATGATGCTTTTTTTAACAGCGACACAACAATGAGCATTGATGAAATGAATAAAATAGATCCGGATCCGACTCCGGATATTAATTTTGATTTGTCCGATATTGATACAACATCTGCACAAAATGCTGCTTCATCTACATTAACGCCGGAACAGAAATCGGCAAACGTTATACCTGACGTTGCTCCGGAACAAAAACAAATAACAAAAGAAGAAATAGAACGCGACATTCAAATATTATTTAATGAAGGGAAAAAGTATTATGACATGGAAGATTACGAAGGAGCAATAGAGATATGGGAACGGATAATACAAAATTACCCTACATCCAAAACGTTTATTGAAGTGCGATTTTATCTTGGCAATGCTTATGAAAGCATCGGTAATTTTAATAAAGCAATTGAACATTATCAAAAATTTATGGCAGAAAACCCAAAAAATACGTTATACATTGAAGCGTCCTATAAATTAGCAAATTGTTATTCAAAAATTGGAAAATATCAATATTCTATGGAAATTTACAGGGACATAATAAGAAAATTTCCAAACAACAAAGAAACAATAAGAGCATATTTCAATCTTGCACAGATATACATGAAACAGGAAAAGTATAAAAAAGTGGTTAATATTTATAGAAACATAATAAAATATTATCCTAATACACAATGGGAAATTCAGGCGCGGTTTCAATTAGCATCTCTTTTTGCACAGACCGGAAATTATAAAAATTCTATAAATGAATATAAGATGATAAAACATAAATTTAAGGATACTGATTGGGCACCTATGGCTGCAATACATATAGGAGATACCTATAAACTAGCCGGCGATATAAAAGAAGCCAAAAATGCATATAGCAGAGTAATTTATGAGTTTTATAATAAAGAAACATACGTCCGTCAGGCTGAAGAAAAAATCAACGCTTTAAATCAATATAAAGAATTAGAGAATAAATTATATGGCAAATAGATTCACGCTTTTTTTGTTTTTTTGTTTTTTTTTATATACGTGGATTTATGCAGAGAACCCTATTGAACAGGGAAATAAGTATTTTCAGGCGGGGAAATATAATGAAGCAATTCAAATATATTTAAAAATAAAAGACGTTTATCCAGATACTGATTGGGCAAAAATATCAATCTTAATGACAGCAAAATCTCTTGAAAAACTTGGAAAAATTGACGATGCGATTGACGAATATAAAATTTTGATTAAAAAATACAGGGATACTGATTTTGCAGAAGAAGCATTTTTTGCAATTGCAAGATTATTTGCATTACAAAATGATGTAAATAATTCCATAAAATATTATGAATTATATCTAAAAAATTATCCGCAGGGCAAATTTAAACCAGTCGCATTATTTAACATAGCCTCATTATATAAAGAAAAAAAGAAATATGATAACGCAATTGAAAAATACAATGAAATTTTAAGTAATTTTCCAAATGAGGCGTGGCTTTATAACTGGTCAGCCATAAATACCGGGCATATATATATGATTAAGAATAATTATGATGAAGCAATTAATAGTTATAATAGGGTTTTAAAAACGGAAGATAATAATTTTTTATATACGCTGTCACTTCTTTATAAAGGGCAGGCATTCATTAAAAAGGGCGACTATAAATCGGCAATTACTATTTTTGAAAATATCCTGAAAACGACGACTTACTTTTCAGAAGAGGCATTATATGGCCTTGCAAAAGCGTATTATAATTGTAATATGCTCGATATGTCAAAAGAAACATTTGAATCGTTGTTGGAATTATACCCTGATACTATTTGGAAAAATGAAGCACTTGGTATGTTAAAAGATATAAAAAAAAGATCGGAAACACAGAAAAATAAATCTTAAAATTTATCAGGTAAAAACCGGAATACTTTCACAAAATATTTAAAGAGGAATTTTTAATGTCTGACCTTACCCCGATGATGAAACAATATCTGGAGATTAAAAAGAAATATCCGGATACTATACTTTTTTTTAGATTAGGCGATTTTTATGAAATGTTTAATGACGATGCAAAAGTTGCTTCTGGCATATTGCAGATATCCCTTACTTCAAGGACTGCAGGTGAGGGCAGACAAATAAAAATGCCAATGTGCGGAATCCCTTTTCATGCTGCCAATTCTTACATTATAAAATTAATAAATGCAGGATACAAAGTAGCTATTTGTGAGCAAATGGAAGATCCTAAAACTGCAAAAGGGCTTGTAAAAAGGGAAATAATCAAAATAATTACTCCGGGAACGATAATTGAAGAGGATAATTTAGACAGAAAAAACAACAATTATCTTTTGTCATTTTACCTGGATGAAAAATCAATTGGTATATCGTATATTGACGTCTCCACGGGTGAATTTATTATTCTTGAGATAAACGGATGCGATAATTTTGATAAATTGATAGACGTAATAATAAATATAAATCCTGCCGAAATTTTAATTCCGGAATCGTATAAGGAAAATAAAATTTATATGAAAAATATAATAGAAAGATTAAAACTTGATAAAGAGAAATTATTCATAAACTTTTATGCCGACTGGAATTTCCAGTACGACGTTGCTTACAGTAAAATCAAAGAGCATTTTAAAATACTTTCAGTTGAATCTTTTGGTATCCAGGAAAAGTCCGTATCTTTAATACCAGCAGGTGCACTGCTTATTTATCTTTATGAAACCCAGAAAACGGTTCTTTATCACGTAAATAAAATAACAAATTACATTTCAGATAAATATATGATACTTGATTCTGTTACGTTAAAAAATCTTGAAATACTGGATTCTGAACAAAAAAGTTCTTCATTATCATTGCTTGATGTCCTTGATCATACAAAAACAGGGATGGGAAGCAGGGAAATCAGAAAATGGCTGAAACAACCTTTGTTAAACATTGATTCAATTAAAAAAAGGCAGGACATAATACAATATTTTATTAATTTTCCTGATTCCAAAAATAATTTAATAGACATATTTTCTAATATTTCTGATATTGAAAGAATATCCGGTAAACTTGGAAGTTCCAACGTAAACGGGAGGGATTTAATAGCCTTAAAAAATTCCATTGGCTTATTTTCAAAAATTGATAAAACAATAGATGATACTGAGAACGATTTACTCATTAAACATTATAAATTATGTAATCAAAAACTTGATGAAATATTTAAAATCATAGATGAAGCAATTGAAAACGAACCCCCGATAACCATAAAAGAAGGCGGCGTAATAAAGCCGTCTTTTAACGAAGAATTAAAAAAGTTAAAAGACATCTCAAAAAACAGCAAACAATGGCTTTCATCTTTGCAGGAAAATGAGAGAAAAAGAACTGGAATCAGTTCGTTAAAAGTAGGATATACTTCAATATTTGGGTATTATATTGAAATATCAAAAGCAAATTTATCAAATGTTCCGCAGAATTATATAAGAAAACAAACGCTGGTAAATGGAGAAAGATTTATTACTCCGGAATTAAAAGAATATGAAACAATCATACTTGGTGCAGAGGAAAAAATAAAGAACCTGGAATATGAAATATTTACATCTGTCCGGAACAATCTTATAAAATATATTATTCATTTACAGGAAGCCGCTAAAAAAATATCAGAGCTTGATTGTCTGCTTTCTCTTGCAGAAACTGCGGTTAAAAATAATTACAGCCGTCCGGAGATTACTGAAGATGATGTTCTTTTGATAAAAGACGGCAGACATCCCGTGGTAGAAATGTCTCTTGGATATAATGAATTTATACCAAATGATACTGAACTCGATACAAAAGAAAACATGATAATGGTAATAACCGGTCCTAATATGGCAGGAAAATCTACATATATGAGGCAGGTTGGTTTGATTGTAATTATGGCTCAAATTGGTTCATTTGTACCTGCTGGCGCAGCAAGAATTAGTATTGTAGATAGGGTATTTACGAGGGTTGGTGCTTCTGATTATCTTGCAAGAGGCCAGTCAACTTTTATGGTTGAAATGATTGAAACGGCAAATATCTTAAACAACGCAACAAAGGATTCTTTAATCATTTTGGACGAGGTTGGAAGGGGGACATCCACTTTTGATGGAATTTCAATAGCATGGGCAATTACAGAATACATTCATAACAGGATACGTGCAAAAACACTTTTTGCTACGCATTACTACGAATTAACGGAGATAGCAGACATATTGCCTGGCGTAAAAAATTATAACATACAGGTTAAAGAATGGGGTGATAAAATAATTTTTCTTAGAAAAATAATAAAGGGTTCTACCGATAAAAGTTATGGAATACATGTGGCCCAGCTTGCAGGACTTCCTCAGGAGGTGTTGGACAAATCATATATTATCTTAAAATCACTGGAAGAATCAAATTATAACAAGAACGGAAAAACAAAAATAAGCACAGTATCTTTTGAACAAAACGACGTAAAGCAGATGAATCTGTTTGAAAAAGAAAATGAAATGTTGAAAGGTGAGTTAAAGGATATTGACATAAATAATTTATCCCCGTTTGATGCACTTAAAAAATTAAAGGAATTAAAAGATAAATATAATTTATAAAAATTACTGCCGGATAAATTATTTTTTTATCCGGCAGTTTGGGAAAAGCAGTTACTACATCAAAGAGCAAGGTATATTTTTGTAAGAATCATATCCAGTTTATTTGCCAATTTTTTGCTTTCTTTTTTTTCAAAATCTGTAAATGCTTTTGTTTTCTTTAATAATTCAATGTGCTCGCGTCCTAATTGCATTCCTTCAAAATTATCTGTGTCTTTCATCTCTAACAACTTTTCTTTCCCTTTTTTCATTTGAATCCTCCTGATTTTTAAATTTTATTTTTAATAATTTTTCTATGTGATAATCATGAATTTTATTTGGTAAATTTCTGTTATTGAACCACCTGTTAACAGTACAGAACGATACGTTTAATTCTTTGGCTAATTTTTCCTGCGAAATTCTGTTCTCCAGCCTGTAAATTTCAAGAGTTTTTAATTTATTCTTCATATAGCAAATTATAGCAAATTATAGCATTTTTGTCAAGCATTTTTTTTATAAAAAATTTATTTTATTTATTTTAATTTATGTTATTATTGTTTTAATAAAGAATTGGAGAATGTGTAAAATGGATAATAAAATCAACTATTTTTGCAACATAAACAAAGAAGCCGACAATAAAAAAATTTTGTTCAGAATGGGTTATAGAAATGGAATAACAAAAATATCGTCAGCCGATGAAAAAAAAATAAATTTATTTATAAAAAAATCAAAAAGTTTATGTTCGTTAAAAGGTGCTTTAACAAGATTAAAAATAAAACGTGACAAAGATAAAATAATTTTAGAAAATAAAATTATTATACGGAGTAAAAATCTCGGCAATTTATTAATAAATTCGGATGAGGTAGTTTTGATGGCGGCAACGACGGGCAAAGACGTAATAAAGGAAAGGGATAAACAGATAATAAAAGGAGATCCGGTATTTGGAATTATTCTGGATGCAACCGCTTCGGAAACCGTTGATGCCGGTCTTGACTGGATTCAGGATTTTTTTAATGTGCGGATTGCCAAAGAAGGATTAAAGTTAACCATGAGATACAGCCCTGGATATGGCGACCTAGACATATCAGTCCAGAAAATTATATATAAAATGCTCAAACTACAGAAACTTAATGTTAAAATAACGAACAAATACATTTTGATACCAGAAAAAACGGTTCTTGCAATATCCGGGATAATAAAAAACAGGAAATAAAAATGGAAAAAACAAAATTTAAAAGAATGTTGAAAAAAAATAAAATTATTTTACTTGATGGCTCTTCGGGAGTTGCATTACAAAAGGCAGGAATGCCTAAAGGCGTATGCCCTGAAAAATGGGCAATCTCCAATAAAAACCATCTGTTAAAATTACAGCGTGATTATATAAACGCGGGCTCGCAGATAATTTATACTTTTACGTTTGGTGCCAACCGTACAAAATTAAATGAATTTAATCTCGGGAAAGAAGTTTTTTCAATAAATAAACGTCTGACTGAAATTTCAAAAAGTATTGCAAAAAATAAAATTCTGGTTGCAGGTGATATAGGACCAACAGGAAAATTTCCAGAACCAACCGGGAACATGAATTTTGATGATTGCATAAATATATTTAAAGAACAGATAAAAGGATTATTGGCAGGGGGCGTTGATTTATTTGTAATAGAAACAATGATGGACATACAGGAAGCAAGAGCGGCTTTGATTGCATGCAAAGAAATGTGTAATTTACCCGTAATTGTCAGTATGACTTTTGATAAAAACAAAAGAACACTGACAGGTACAACTCCTGAGGCAGCAATTGTAACTTTACAATCACTTGGCGCTGACGTTGTCGGTTCAAATTGTTCCACAGGGCCGGAAGAAATGATTGACGTAATTAAACTTATGAGACCGTATGCAAAAGTTCCAATTATTGCAAAACCCAACGCAGGGCTTCCAAAATTAATTAATGATAAAACGGTATTTGACATGGATGCAAAAAAATTTGCTTCATATACTGGAAAATTAATTTTAGCAGGGACATCCCTTATAGGTGGATGCTGCGGGACAACGCCTGAATATATTTCCTTGATGAAAAAAAATATTATTTCCACAACATCTAAAACCAAAAATAAAATACAATCTGCATTGTCAAGTTATCAGAAAGTGCTTGAAACCGGAAATAAATTTATAATTATCGGAGAAAGAATAAATCCCACCGGTAAAAAACGTTTACAGGAAGAATTAAAAAATGGCATGACAAATGAAATAAGAAATCTTACAGTTGAACAGGTTGAAAATGGCGCATCTATATTGGACGTAAACGTTGGAATGCCTGGAATAAACGAAAAAGAAGTAATGAAAAAAATTATTAATTTGTTAAGCACGATTACGGACGCTCCCATTTGCATTGATTCATCATCACCCGACGTAATTGAAACAGCGTTAAAAATATATCCTGGAAGGGCATTGATAAATTCAATATCCGGAGAAACAAAAAAGTTAAAAAAAATGTTACCCCTTGCCGCAAAATATGGAGCGATGTTCATACTTTTGCCGATTGACGATAATGGAATACCTGAAACGCAGACTAAAAGGCAAACAATAATAAAAAAAATACTTAAATTGTCAAAAAAATATGGTTTTACAAAAAATGACGTTATAATTGACGGACTTGTAATGACGGTATCGTCAAAGCCGAATGCACCAAAACAAACTTTAAATCTCATAAAATGGTCAAAGAGAAATGGTTATAATTCAATAATTGGTCTCTCAAATGTTTCTTATGGTCTTCCGCAGAGGCAGATAATAAATTCGACTTTTTTGAACATGGCAAAAAAGGCAGGTTTAAATTTTGTAATAGCAAATCCTTCGGCCGATCTTACAATTATTAATAAAGATGCAATTAATTTATTACTGGGAAAAGACAAGAACTGTTCTATCTGGATAAAAAAATACAACGTAACAGGTAATGAGCAAAAAAGCATTATAAAAAAATCAAAAACAATTTACGACGCAGTCGTTAATGGAGAAAAAGATAATATTGTTGACATGGTTAACTCTGAACTTAAAAACGGCGTAAAACCGGAAGATATGGTAAACAATTTATTAATACCGGCAATTAATTACGTTGGTGAATTATATGATAAAAAAACATATTTTTTACCACAATTGATATCAAGTGCCGATACAATGAAAAAAGCTTTTGATGTTCTTGAACCGTTATTATTTAAAAACAAAACAGTAAAACAAAAATATAATATTGTGCTTGCAACGGTTAAAGGGGATATACATGACATCGGGAAAAACATAGTTGCCCTTATGCTTAAAAATTACGGATATAACGTTTATGATCTTGGCAAAGACGTTGATTCCGGAATAATAATTTCAAAAGCAAAAGAATTTAAAGCCCATATAATAGGTTTATCTGCCTTAATGACAACTACAATGACGGAAATGAAAACGGTGATACAGATTGCAAGAAAAGAAAAAATAAAAAGTAAAATAATAATAGGCGGTGCAGTAATAACCGAATCCTTTGCAGATGAAATAAGTGCCGATGGTTATGCAAAAGATGCCTATGATGCTGTAAAACTGGTAAAAAAAATACTTGGAAATTAAAATGTTTTTAAAAAAAATTTTTTTTATTTTTATTTTTTGTTTTCATTGGTTAATTAGAGCATATCTTTCAACCTATGAAGCAGCCAATCATCTTGGAGAAGTAAATGAAGTATGCGGTTTTTGCGTTTCCGTGACTTCTGACAAAGATATAAAAGGAAATCCCGTGATACTTGATTTTGAAAAAAAATACCCGGAGCAGGTATTTATGGTAATAATTTACGAATACAATCTAAAAAAATTTGACCAAAAAATCGCAGACCTTTTTTTAAATCAACCCGTTTGCGTTAAAGGAGAAATAAACGCAATAAAAGGAATTCCATTTATAATCGTTTCAGAACCGGCACAAATTACAATTATGGAACGATATAAGATTGATTCAGACGAAACGTATGAATGGAAACAAAGCAGGGATTATCATAACACGTGGTTTAATAACAAAGACAGAATAAAATTAAAAATAATTTTAAAAGCTCTCGGCTATAACGTAAATGAAAAAGATGACACGTGGGATCTGGAAACGTTCAGGGCTGTTAAAGATTTCCAGGAGAAAAAAAAATTACAAGTGGACGGCATTATAAAAAGGAAAGTATTGTTTGAAATGGAAAATACCATAAATGAAAGTAAAGACCTGACTTATAAACAAAAAAAGGAATTGTATTATATTATTCAGTCGCTTCTAAAAAGAAAAATATAATATGGAGCAGAACATAGATGGAAAACACTATTTTTTATATACTCCCTATGAATCATATTGTCAAGAATAATCGGCGGCAACATACAAATTTCTCTACGTAAATCAGGATTTTTTTTTAACAATATCATAATGGGTTTTGTTTTCTTTGTAAGAATTGGGTCTAATAAAGTGGTCGGGGTTGTCAATGCCAGCTTTTAGCCCTGGTTAAGGTGTATATGTTTTCTCGTCGCAAGAACCGTTTTTTAAAGAGCCTCGTTTCTAAACCGCATTCACCCCGGTGTATCAGGGGAAGATACTGCGATCCCGTGAATATACCTACCACGGCGTTTCGTCATTCCGTGACTGATGATACCGTTCCTTGTTATAAAACTCAAAATATTTTTTCAGCACTTGGAGTGCCCTCGGGTATATTCCGGTCCCCGTGAAGATAAACGCTCTCGTATTTCACCGTCCGCCACAGCCGTTCCACAAATATATTGTCGTGCGTCCTGCCTTTTCCGTCCATACTGATGGAGAAGTTCCTGTCTGGGACAGTCAACGCCCAGATGAATTCTTCGCTCGTGAACTGACTGCTCTGGTCCGTATTGAATATTTCAGGACAGCCGTATTTTGCGATTGCATATTCAAGAGCATCAACGCAAAAAGCACTTTCCAGCGTATTAGAGAGCCGCCAGTTCAGAACATATCTATTGTGCCAGTCAATTACCACTGTCAGGTACGCAAATCCCTGCTCCAGACGGATATATTATTTATATGTTATGTCGGTGCTCCAGACCTGATTCTACCGCGTTATTTTCACGTCCTTAAGCAAGTACGGGTATATATATGTCCCGGATGCGGCTTTGACAGGTTCGGCTTCGCAAACATCGCAAAAAGCCCTATCTTACGCAAAAGCGTACGCACGTGTCCGTTACCGACCTGTGTCCCTTCTCCCGGAGATGCTTTTTCATCTTCCGGACACCGTAAAAAGGGTGCTGCGTGTATTCGGCGTCCAGCAGGTTCATCATTTCCCGGTCCCCGGGCATTATCCCGACGGGATGATAGTGCAGCGCCGACCAGTTTATACCCAGAAGCAGGCATTGTTTCCTCTGGCTGAAACCCTCATCCTGTTTATCAATGAGCGATATTATTCCCCTTAACGGAGAAACGTCATTTTTTTTTGAGCCAGTTATTCTCCACTTTTAGTTTCCCGATGCTTTTATAGAGATTTTCTACGGTTGCTTCCTGCCCGTTATCACGTTTTCCGTGTTTATCATTGAATATTTCGGTAGCGCCCTGCAACAATTCCTGTTTCCACCGGCTGATCAGGTTCGCGTGAACCTCGTATTCCGAACTCATCTCCGCCAATGTATTCTCGCCCTTCATCGCTTCCAACGCTGCCTGCACCTTAAATCCTGCCTCAAATTTCTTCCGTATCATGGACCGCCTCCTTAAGGTATATTATACCGTTTTTTACACCTTAAGTCAGCCAGATATCTGGTCCATTTTTTCCCGTGTAGGAAGCGTCCCAAATTATAGGTGTTGAAAAAGTCCTAAAAATAGAATAGGCTCACTCTTTAGAGAGAGCAATCTCAAAAGGAGGTGAGCCTAGACCATGAAACTTAAATTAATGGTCGAATTAGAAATACCAGATAATGAGATAGATGTCAACCGAATTGAAGAAGCCGTATATGAAAAAAGGCAGGAAATAGGAAGGCAGCTCTTGATTGAGGCGATGGAAGAAATAGAAGAAAAAGCAGCGGATGAAATGGAAGGCATAAGAGCAGGGTTCGTTAACTGCTACTGGATTACAAGGGTTGGGATAGTTAGGATAAGAAAGCAAAGGATGAGAAAGGACGGGAAGAGTTTTTATCCGCTTGATAGAGTACTGGGTTGCGAGCGTGCATGTACAGGGGCAACGGAGTGGGTAAAACGGCGAGGAGTTGAATTAAGTTGCGACAATCCATACAGGAAAGCGGCGGAGATATTGGGAAACGAAATAGGGGCGAGCATAGGAAGGACTACGCTGCACAGGTTTGTGCGGGAGGCTGGTCAAAAATATAGCGAGATAGAGAAGAAGCAATGGTTAGAAATGAGGGAAAAGGAACAAGATGGACCAAAAGAGGGGAAAGATTTGGCGGTAATTGAAATTGATGCGACGTACATACATCAGCAACGTCGAAAATGGCAGAGAAATAAAGAGAATTTGGATGTAAAACTTGGGATAATATATACAGGGCGAGAGCGGTTTGGAAAGAACAAATATCGTTTAAAGGACAAAGTTGTGTATGGTGGGATAGAGGGGGCAGAAGAATTCGGGGAGAAGTTATGGCTAAAAGGCGAGGAAAAACTAAACATAGGCGAAGCCAAGAAGCAGCTAGTGATAGGCGATGGGGATTCTTGGATAAAAGGGATAAAAGAGATGAATTTTCCAGAAGCGAGTTATCAGGTTGACTGGTGGCATGTAACGAAGAATATCAGGCGAGCGATGGGCAGCAACGAGGCTTTGAGCAAGCAATTGATAAGTAAGTTATATGAAGGCAAAGGCGAAAAAATAGTGCCGCTACTAAGCATGAAAATGTCGGGTCTCAGTGAAGAACAGGAAGAGATAGGCAAACTGCTTGAATATCTAAGGCACAACGAAGATGGTTTTTATGGGAATTCAGGGTTGAGCAATGAGATAAAAAATAAAGTAGGAAGCGGCGCCATAGAGAAAAACATAGAGCTGGTGATAGGCAGAAGGTTCAAGAAGTGGGGTATGAGCTGGAGTAAAGACGGTGCCAATTATCTGCTGAAACTGCGGATATTGAAGCACGACCGTGAGGCTTGGAATGATTTCTGGAAAAACTAATAAAAACCACTTCCAGGGACGCAAACTCCCGTGTATTATAGATTGACAGCATAGTAAACAGCGTGTAGAATAGGAACAACTTTAATAATTTTAAAATTAATATAAATTATGGTGGCCAATGCGGATACTTCTTACAGGCAGATTTGTCAATGAAAAGGGAAATGGAGGAGGGTCGGGAAGTTTTTTTAAAATATTAAATAACGGCTTTTTGCTGCTCGGCCATGAAACAGTACTTACTTCTGAACCTGAAAAATTTTTAAACCGGCATTTTGATCTTATTATATCATCGCATGAAAAACTTAATGTTGTCAGGCAAATGGATGCCTTTAAAATTCATGTATGTCATGGGGCATATGAGGGACCGGAATCTCCGAGAGAAGGCGCTGACAAATATGTGGCAGTAAGCGAGCAAGTTCAAAATTTTCTTAAAGAATATGGATATGAGTCTGAAGTTATCAGACAGCCGATAGAAGTTTTTGATTTTATGGATTTGCCGCGGGAAGGAAATATACTTTTTATAAAAAATAACGGCACGGACTGTTTACAATGGTGGAAAAATATCCCCAAAATACGCAGATTTTTCAGGGAGAGTGAGATATGGGGTATAAAAGATATTATTGTGGCAAAAAGGAACGTGCCGATAAATGAGCAGATTTTAAAAGCAAAGATTGTTATCTCACTCGGCAGAGGAGCTCTTGAAGCTATGGCATTGTCCAGGTGCGTTATTGTGGCGGACAATAGACGCAATATAGGGCTTAAGGGAGATGGCTATCTTGACGGCGTTAAAGCGGAAAATTCCATGAAATATAATTATAACGGCAACGCGTATGGATTTGAGGCTACGCGTGAATGGCTGTTGAATGAGATAAGAAAATTCAATCCTGAAACAGCCAAAGAACTGCATGAGCATGTTATTAAGTATCACGAGGTAAAGATGATAGCAGAGCAATATATAGAACTTATGAAAAAAAATGCCCGATAATTATTTATATGGAGGAACAACATAGAGAACAGCACATCAAGGATCCTTGTAAAAAATATTTTCTGCCAGCTTGGGGCGATGTTTTTTGGGCGCATCTTTGGAGCAATTGCGAGTATTGTGCTTATAAGATACCTTGGCACGGAAAAACAGGGTGTGTATGCTTATATAATTACGACTGTATCTTTATTTGGATTTATTGCAGACCTTGGCATCAACAATTTTCTCATACGTGAAACCAAAATCTCCGGTGAAAATGCTTCAGTACTTTTTGGTAATGCAATAGTTGTCCAGGCTATACAGATAATTGTTGCAGTATGTTGCGTGAATATTTACGCTGTTTTTTTTGAGCATGATATTGTTACAAGGCATAATCTCATGATAGCATCTCTTGCTTTTGCGGTAAATTTTGCGGCTCAACCGTATATAGGTGTCATAAACAGCTATGAAAAGATGCATGTTTCCGCATTAGCGATATCAATTGCGTCTGTGCTTAATGCATTCTTTATTTTTGCTGCAGTCTTAATGAAAATGCAGATTACAGGCATAATAATTATGATCGGCATGGCAAATATGGCTAATTATTTTATTTCAAGATACCTATGCACAAAGGAAGCTGTCAAGCCGCGTTTTGTTATAGACGGCAAAGTTATCAAATGGATGTTTAAGATGTCGGTTCCTTTCGCCTTGATAGGAGTCTTTAACTATGTTTATACACGGCTTGATGTGCTTATTTTATATAAGTTGACAAATCCTGAGCAGGCAGGATATTATACTGCTGTTACAAAAATACTTGACATACTTATCGCTATAGTTGCATCCATAGCGCTTCCGCTTTATCCGCGGATTTCATACCTTATGAATAACGTATCAAAGGACAAAGCGATGGAGACAATGCGTATTTTTTCAAAATATATGGCTGCATTTACGGCACCTTTTGTGCTTGCGGTATCTATGTTCGCCGGAGACTATACAGAGATACTATTTGGACGCGAATATTTGAAGTCTTCTTTTGTGCTTTCTGTGCTTGTATGGAATGTATTCCTGCTTTCTATTACGATTGCTCTTGGTTATATTGTAAATGCGGCAAGACTGACGCAGATTGTTGCATGCATTTACTGTTTTAATATGGTTTTAAGTATAGTTCTTAATATAATTTTAGTACCGCGGTACAGCTATTTTGCCACGACATTAATAAATTTTATGTGTGTGTTTCTTGCATTTTGCGGAATATTAGTTATAACAAATGTGAAAGTAGGCAGTTCCGGACTTAAACAATATATGCCAAAAGTTATAGTTTCGATGGCGGCAGAATTTGCAGCTGTAATGCTACTGACAAATCGCGTACATTTTTTACTTGCAAGCATTATAGGAATTTTTGTTTATCTGACTGCAATCATATTGACAGGATATTTTGTACATAATGAAGTTGATATTATAAAAGACGCTATATTTATCAAACGGCATGAAGAAAAATACGGGTAAATTTATATTTGAATACAAGGTGTATAATGCAAATGCCATATAAACCGAAAGTATATATTATTATCCTTAATTATCTGAACTGGATGGATACTATAGAATGCATGGAAAGTGTGGTTAATACGTATTACAAAGACAAATCCATTATTGTAGTAAATAATGGGGCGGATGCGCAATCATACATTAAAATAAAAGATTTCGCAGGCAGATTCCCGGATGCGGATATTCATATAATTAATAGTGAAAAAAACAATGGATATGCTGCGGGAAATAATGCAGGCATAAGGTATGCTATGTCAAAAGGGGACGCAAAATATTTATGGATAATTAACAATGATACTGTTGTTATGCCTGACAGCATAGATATGCTTGTTGAATATTGCGAGGAAATGTCCGCTCGCGGCAGAAAGCTGGGGATAACTGCTTCAAAAATATATTATTATGGAACCGATAAAATAATTAATGGCGTAGGAGGCAGATATAATAAGATGTTTGGTGACGGGAAACTTATTGGCGTGTTTCAAAAAGATAAGGGGCAATATGATAACTGTAATGTTAAGCTTGATTATGTCCCTGGTTCAGCTATGTTTGTTTCTGCAAAATTTATAAATGAAACCGGATTGTTAAATGAAGAATATTTTTTGTTTTATGAAGAGATGGATTGGTCCTTAAGAGGAAAGAAAATGGGCTTTGAACTTGGCTATTGCTGTAAAAGTGTTGTTTTTCATAAAGAGGGGGCAACCATAGGTTCAAGCTCAAGTGGCGGTAAAAACAGTGAACTTGCCGAATTTTATGGTTTGCGGAATCGTATATTTTTTACTAAAAAATATTTTCCTCTTTTTTTACCTTTTGTATGTCTTGGATTTATTGGGGTATTAATAAACCGGCTGATGAGAAAACAGCCTGGCAGGATAAAGAACGTATTAAAGGCTTTCGGTGCTGGTATCTTATACAATGGAAACAGCAGGACGCACAAATAGTATTAATTTTGAAACTATATGAATGGTTGTAAAAATTTTTAAAAAGAAGAACATAATAATCTTGACAAAATAATAATTTGGTGATAAAAAGTATTTTTAATTGTGATAAAATTCACTAATAAAGGAGAATAATTTATGGATAAAAAAATAAAGAACGTAATTGAAAAATATGATAAAGACCAGACAAGATTGATGGATATACTGCTTGATATTCAAACGGAGATTGGTTATGTTTCAGACGAAACAGTAAATGACATTTCAAAAATGATTAATTTACCTGCGGTTGAAATAATTCAGACGTTAAGTTTTTATCATTTTTTTCACAGAAAACCAAAAGGAAAATATACTATTTATTTAAATAACAGTGTTGTATCATCATTCTTCGGTTATAATGACGTAAAAAAAGCATTTGAAGAGGAAACCGGAATAAAATTCGGACAGGTAACGTCAGACGGTCTTATAGGTTTATTTGAGACGGCATGCATTGGAATGAGCGATCAGGAGCCGGCTGCTCTTATTAATGAAGAAGTATTTCCTTCACTTACTCCGCAAAGGGTAAAAGAAATAATAAAAATGATAAAACAAAAAAAATCAATAGATGAAATAAAAGGGAATAAATACGGAGACGGAAATAATGCCCATGTTCACATGCATTCACTTGTTTATAATAACATAAGAGAAAAAGGATCAGTTCTTTTTACGGAATATACCAGTGGTGACGCTATAAAAAAGATGGTAAAAAATTTTAAACCAGAAAATGTAATAGAGGAATTAAAAAAATCAGGGTTGAAAGGAAGAGGGGGAGCCGGATTTCCAACAGGATTAAAGTGGGAAACTACAAGAAAAATGCAGGATAGTACGAAATACATTTTTTGTAATGCAGATGAAGGTGAACCAGGAACGTTTAAAGACAGGGTTATTTTGACTGAACTACCATATCTGTTGTTTGAAGGCATGGTGATAGCCGGATATACCGTTGGTGCAAAACAAGGAATTCTTTATCTCAGAAACGAATACAGATACATGCGTAACTTTCTGGAACACGTACTTGATGAAATGAGAAAGAATAACATGCTCGGCAAATCTATTGCAGGTATGGACGGATTTAATTTTGACATCAGAATCCAGTGCGGTGCTGGTGCGTATGTATGCGGTGAGGAATCTGCACTGATTGAATCAGCAGAAGGCAAACGCGGGGAACCAAGAGACAGACCACCATTCCCCGCAGAAAGCGGCTATTCGGGCAAACCTACCGTTTTAAACAACGTTGAAACATACTGTAACGTAGTAAAAATTATTTTTAATGGTTCGGACTGGTTTAATAAATTTGGCACAAAAGATTCAAAGGGAACGAAAGTTTTAAGTATATCGGGAGATTGTGAAAAGCCTGGAATTTATGAACTGGAATTCGGTACTTCAATAAGGAGCATAATTGAAAAAGCTGGTGCTAAAATTCAGGATACACAGGCGGTTCAGGTCGGAGGGCCATCCGGCACATGCATATCAGAAAAGGAATTTGACAGAAAATTAGGATACGAAGACATGGCAACCGGCGGTTCTTTTATAATCATAGGCAAAAAAAGAGATTTAATTAAAGACGTCGTTTTAAATTTTCAGAACTTTTTTATGGAAGAATCCTGCGGCTCATGTGTCCCATGCAGGGTTTTAACAGGCATATATAAAAGGACAATAGAAAAAATTATAAACGGGAAAGGCACAAAAAAAGATGTAGAAAACCTTTTAACGTGGTCTTCATTTATGAAAAATAACAGATGTGGACTTGGACAAACGGCAATGAACCCGACAGTAACTACAATAAAAAATTTCAGGGAATTATACGACAAAAAAGTAAAAGATAACGGAGATTTTGTTACTGAATTTGATGAAAAAACTGCTATTATTGACTATGTAAATGCAGTTAAAACAAAGTGAATTTTATATAAGGAGAAAAAATTATGGTTCAGATTGTTAAATTTACAATAAATGGAAAAGAGTGTTCGTCTGAAAAAGGTAAATTGCTGGTAGATGCAGCAAAAGAAAATGGCATATACATTCCTACACTTTGTAATTATTCCGGAATACCCCCAAAAGGATCGTGCAGGATGTGTACTGTTTTAGTTAATGGCAGACCGGCAACGGCATGCACGACAAAAGTTGGCGAAAATCTAGATATAAAAACGTCAACTCCGGAACTGGAAGAATTCAGAAAAAAAGTTATTGAACTGCTTTTTGCGGAAGGTAATCATTTTTGTCCATCCTGTGAAAAAAGCGGTAATTGTGAACTACAGGCACTTGGATACAGATATAACATATTGGTTTCGGAATTTCAGTATCAGTTTCCCGTTAGACGCGTTGAAGCATGGCATCCAAAACTTATATTGGATCATAACAGATGCATATTGTGCAAAAGATGTATAAGGGGTATAAAAAACAGTTCAGGACAGTCAATATTTGCATATAACAGAAGAGCACAGCACGTTGAAATAATAATTGATAATGAAACATCCAGAAATATGAGTGATGAACTTGCCCAAAAAGCAATGGATATATGTCCCGTAGGTGCAATTCTTGTAAAAGAAAAAGGATTTTCAATACCCATTGGTAAAAGAAAATATGACCATAATGTAATAGGTAGCGATATTGAAAAAAAACCGGAGGAGAAAAAATTATGACAAACAGGAAAAAAATAATTGCAACGACGTCTCTCTGCGGCTGTTTTGGCTGCCACATGTCGTTCCTTGACATAGACGAGCGTCTTATTGATTTAATAGAACTTGTTGAATTTAATAAATCGCCCATAAACGATATTAAAAAATTTACGAAACATTGCGATATAGGAATCGTAGAAGGCGGATGTTCCAATGACGAAAATGTCCACATATTGAAAGAATTCAGAAAAAATTGTGATATTCTTGTATCTCTTGGCGAATGTGCCATTATGGGGGGCATTCCTGCCATGCGTAATGGGATTCCATTAAAAGAATGCCTTGAAGAAGCATATTTAAACGGTCCAACCGTAAAAGATGCAAATCCAAAAAAAATAATACCCAACGACGTAGACATACCTAAAATTTTGAATAAAGTTTACCCATGTCATGAAATAGTAAAAATTGATTATTTTTTACCGGGCTGTCCGCCAAGGGCTGATTTGATATGGAATGCATTATATGCACTCGTAACAGGGAGTGAATTAAAAATACCTTATGAAGTATTAAAATATGATTAAATTAAAAGAGGTGTAAATAATATGGCAAAAAAAATTGTAATTGAACCTGTAACCCGCGTAGAAGGACACGGAAAAGTAACAATAAATCTTGACGATAAAAATAATGTTGTCCAGACGCGTTTTCATATCGTCGAATTCAGAGGCTTTGAACGTTTTGTAATAGGCAGACCTTATTGGGAAGTGCCTGTTTTAGTTCAGCGGTTGTGTGGCATTTGTCCTGTATCTCATCATCTTGCTGCTGCAAAAGCAATGGATGTTATTGTAGGTGCCGGAACCGGCGACGGTCTTACACCTGCTGGAGAAAAGATGCGCAGGCTTATGCATTATGGACAGATTTTCCAGTCACACTCATTGCATTTTTTTCATCTTGCTTCACCTGATTTGTTGTTCGGCTATGATGCTATTCCTGAAAAAAGAAACGTAATTAATATAGTCGTAGAAAATAAGGAACTGGCAAAACAGGCAGTTTTAATGAGAAAATTCGGCCAGGAAGTTATTTTAAGAACTGCAGGCAAAAAGATACATGGAACGGGTGCAATTCCAGGCGGCATTAATAAAAATTTAAGCATTAAGGAGCGGGATGAACTTTTAAAAGCACCAGATCCATTAAACGCCGACATGATGATTACATGGGCTAAATCCGCAATTGATTTTTTTAAAAATTATTATGAAAAAAATAAAAGTTTTATTGATGATTTTTCAAAATTTCCATCCAACCATTTATCTCTGGTACGAAAAGACGGAGCCCTTGATTTGTATCATGGCGTTTTACGTGCGGTTGATTCAAATGGTAAAAAGATATTAAACGACGTTGATTGTCAGGATTATCTGAATTACATAAGAGAGGAAGTCCGTCCATGGAGTTATATGAAATTTCCATACTTGAAAAATTTAGGACCGGAAAAAGGATGGTATAGGGTTGGCCCCTTGGCCCGTTTAAATACCGCTGATTTTATACCAACGCCGCTTGCCCAGGAAGAGTTTGAAAAATATAAAAGCATAACGGGCAAAGTAAGCAATACCTGCATGCACACCCATTGGGCAAGATTGATAGAAACTTTACATGCGGCAGAAATGATAAAGGAATTGTTGGATGATCCGGATTTACAAAAAGACGATCTGGTTAGAAAAGGCAGAAAAACAAAAAGAGGAGTAGGTATAATTGAAGCCCCACGAGGGACTCTGTTCCATGATTATCAGATAAATGACGATGACCAGATAGTAAAATGTAATTTAATAGTGTCGACGACAAATAATAATCAGCCGATGAACGAAACGGTAAATTACATTGCAAAAAAATTAATGACCGGGAAAACGGAAATTGACGAATCTTTGTTAAATGCGGTTGAAGTAGGAATAAGGGCATACGACCCATGTTTATCCTGCGCCACTCACGCTTATGGACAAATGCCGCTGGAAATAACTCTTATTGATTCAATAGGAAACGTAATAGATAAAAAAAGTAAATGAAAATACTTATTTATGGATATGGTAATCCTGGCAGACAGGATGATGGTGTGGGAAACTTTTTTGTAAATGAATTAAAAAAATGGGCTGAGAAAAAAAAAATAAAACACATATTTTTTGATTCAAATTATCAATTAAATATAGAAGATTCTCTTGAAATAACCAAGTATGATTTAATAATATTTGTTGACGCTGCAAAAAACGTTAAAAACGGATATAATTTCAACCGCATTTACCCTGAAAAAATCAACTTTTATACGATGCATAAAATTATGCCTGAAAATATTCTATTCCTGTCAAAGGAATTGTATAACAAAGAACCGGTTTGTTATCTATTGACCATAAAAGGATATAAATGGGAAATAAATAAAACGCCTACAAAAAAAGCGATAAAAAATGTAAAATCATCTATGATTTACGTAAAAAAGTATATAAAAGCTCTGAAAAAATAAAAAATTCATGAACGTCTGATTGCTGTCCGATAAACATAATGGACAAGAACATGAATGCCCGGATTGGATTTTGCAAAATTATAAGATTTATCTGATTCATAAATTAAATTAATTGACAATGAGTGATATTTATAGTAATATTATGTGCAAAGAAAGAGGAAGCCAGGCTTCTCACCCTGGGGAGAATGATTGCTGCCCGGGTTAAAAATAATATTAAAACGAAGATGGCTTAAGCCATCTTTTTAAATTTTATACATTATATTTTAAATGGAGGTGATTCAAAATTTCGTTTAATGAACTTAGAGTTAATAATGAAATTCCTGCTAAAGAAGTAAGGGTTGTTGATGAAAATGGTAATTCGTTGGGAATAATGGCAACCGTAAATGCTCTGAAAATTGCGGATGATAAAGGGCTTGATTTGGTGGAAATATCCCCAACTGCCAATCCGCCGGTATGTAAATTGATGAATTACAGTAAATATAAATATGAACAGATAAAAAAAGAAAAAGTAGCAAAGAAAAAGCAGCACACGATCGTAGTTAAGGAAATTCAGATAAGGTTGAACATCAATATACATGATTTGGAAATAAAATTAAGGCATGCCATGGAATTCCTTGATAAATCACACCGTGTAAAATTCGTAATAAAGTTTCATGGTAGAGACGGCAGGAATGAATATAAGGAAACCAAAGGACAGGAAATATGCAAAAAAATAATTGAATATCTCGCAGGAAAAGGCGAAATGGAAAAAGAACCAGTAAGAGATGAACAATCAATTACTTTTTTGATGATGCCCTTAAAGAAAAAATAGGAATATTTCTTTTCCATCCTTTTATAAAACGACATTTTTTAATATATTATTATATTTATGTTTTAAAGGAGAACAAAATGCCAAAAATTAAAACACATTCAGGTGCAAAAAAAAGATTCAGGAAAACGGCAACGGGCAGATGGAAATTCAAATCCCCGGGTCGCAGGCATCTTCTTTATCAGGAACCAAGTAAAATAAAAAGGCCAAAAAGGAAAAATGTATACGTTGGTTCTGATAGAAAAGATGCTATATCCAAAATGCTGCCTTATGCATAAAATCATATAATCAGGAGGCAATAAAATGTCACGAATAAAAAGAGGCGTTAATACAAAAAAGAAACACAAAAAATATATAAAACTTGCAAAAGGATTTTACGGTAGAAAGAAAAACGTCTATACCCGCGCGATGGAACAGGTGATGAAAGGATGGCAGGCGTCCTACGTTGGAAGAAAGGATAAAAAAAGAACTTTCAGACAAATATGGATAGTAAGAATAAATGCTGCCTGCAGACAAAACGGCATTTCTTATTCCCGTTTTATTGACGGTCTCCATAAAGCAAACATAGAATTAGACAGGAAACAACTTGCAGAACTTGCAATAAACGATAATAATGCTTTTTCAAAACTCGTTGATATTGCAAAAGAAAACGTCGCAGTTGCTTCAAAATAAAAAGCAAGTGAGATAAATGCCGGAACAATTACGTTCTATCCGCAGAAAAGTCGTTATTGAAAAAGAAAAATTAAAAAGAGACCTTGGCGCTGCTGCTTTATTTGCAACCGGTTATGGTAACGTTGGCTCATCCATTTATTATGGAATTGGCGCTACTGCCGTATATGCTCTTGGGGCAACGCCTCTTGCAATACTTATCGGAGGCATATTTTTCATTTTAACCGTCCTTACTTTTTCGGAAGCAACGACAATGATGCCTTATGCCGGTGGCACTGCTTTTTTCGCGAGAAGAGCGTTTAACGAATCCATAAGTTTTTTAACCGGCTGGATTGATTTACTGGCATACATAGCTACGATAGCAATTTCATCAATTACTGCTGCCTATTACCTTAGGTTTTTCATACCTTTTCTTGCAAAACCAATTCCCGTATCAATAGGCAGCGTTCATTTTTTTACGGACCCCAATGTATTTGCCATTTTTATTGCCGTTTTTTTTATTTTGATATTGATGATAATAAACATCATTGGAATAAAGGAAGCAACCACTTTTAATATCATTTTTGCAATAATTGACATATTAACTCAGGGGTTAATAATAATTCTTGGTTTCGTATTTCTTCTTAATTTTGACCAAGTTGTTAAATATATATCCATGGGACCTGAATACTGGCCGAATTTTAAAAATTTCGTTTTTGCCATTGCAATATCAATGGTTTCATATACGGGCATTGAAACGATTGCACAAATGGCGGAAGAAACAGAAAATTATAAAGTTAAAATTCCAAGAGCATATATCTGGATGGCTGCTGTAGTAATCATAATGTCATTATGCATGCCAATAATTGCAATTTCTGCAATGCCGCCGCCTGTTCTTGTAAAGGACTGGCACACGGAAGCGATTGCAGGCATAGCTTTTTACATGCCGGAAATAAATGTTTTTGGACTTGTCATCAAATTAAATGTCATAATAGGAGCGTGGATTTCTTTTCTTGCTTTAACCATACTTTTAATGGCAACCAACGCAGGCATAATCGGTGCGTCCCGCCTTTCTTATTCAATGGGGCAATTCAGACAAATTCCGGATTTCCTTTTTAAACTTCACAGGAAATATAACACTCCTTATGTTGCAATTATATTTTTTTCACTGATTTCCATAATACTGCTTTTTACGGGCATCTTTTTCAAGGGTATTTTTTTAAAACTTGCAAATCTTTACAGTTTATCTTCTGTTTTTATTTTTACAATGGCACATCTGTCAGTAATTATGCTTCGCATAAAATCTCCGGATATGGAAAGACCATATAAAATAAGAGGTAACGTAAAAATCAGATCAAGGGAGATTCCAATAAGTGCCGTTATCGGATTTATAGTAAATCTTGCCGTTTTGATCGTCCTTTTATTCGGCCAGATGTGGACCCGAATGGTCGTTCTCGCATGGCTTGTCGGAGGTTACGTATTTTATCTTATTTACAGGAAACAACACAAACTGCCGGTTCACGAAGAGGTTACCATAGAGAGAGTCGTTGAAGGTGCATATCAGCCGATAGATTTTTATGAAATAATAGTTCCAACAAAAGGTGACATAGAAGCATCAATGCTGCAGACTGCATGTAAAATTGCATTACGCGATAAATCAAGGATACTTGCCATTTATATAATTGAAGTTCCGATGACGTTGCCGGTGGATGCATCGCTGCCCATTGAAAAAGAAAAAGGTGAAAAAGCACTTGACCAGGCAGAAATGATAGCAAAAGAATATGACGTTCCGATTGAAACGAAACTTATCCAGGCTCGTTCTGCGGGAAAAGCAATAGTTGACGAAGCAATAAAAAGGAAAGCAGACCTTATATTACTTGGCCGGTCAGAAAAAAACAAGGCAACGGATATATTTTCCGGAAAAACAATAGATTACGTTGCCAAGAATGCACCATGTAAGGTTTTAGTAAACATTTCAGAAAAAGTATAAAAATAAAAAATTATATACTGTTCGTATGACTCCTGTCCGGTAAAAAAAAAACATGGATTTTATATAATTTCTTTTAAATTATATGTTTTTATTATGGGCATCTATTAAGTTCATTTGACCAGTAATGGTACATTCCTTTCATCCTGATTAGCAAGCATTTCTTTATTTTTTAATTGACATATTAGCACAAATGTGCTATATTGTAGTGGAATGATAAATTATTATTTTTACATTAAATAAAAAAGGACGAAATGAAACATGGAATTACATGGCAGGACAAAAAAAATACTGGAGATATTAAAAATCTGGCAGCAGGAATACAATTATCCGCCGACTTTACGTGAGATTGCAAAAGAGAGCGGATTAAAGTCAACGTGGACTGTCAGGTATCATCTTAAAAAACTGGCAGACTATGGATACGTAAACATAAAAAAGAATTTATCAAGGGGTATAGAGTTAACCAACGGTTACGGTATTCCGGTTTTAGGCAAAATAAGTGCGGGTAAGCCGATAGAAGCCATGGAAAACGTAGAAAAATACATAAATAACGTTTCGGATTTATTCGGGTCAAAGGACGTTTTTGGTCTGCGAATTCAGGGCGATAGCATGATAGGCGCAGGCATATTTGATGGCGATACCGTAATTATTAGAAAACAACAGTGTGCAGAAAACGGTGAAATAATTGCAGCACTTATTGAAAACGAGGCAACCGTTAAGAGATTTTATAAGGATAAAAATTACGTTAAACTCGTTGCTGAAAATTCAAAATATACCCCCATAGTTTCGCGCGATATAAAGATAATAGGAAAGGTAATAGGCGTAATAAGAAAAATAACGTAAGATTAACGTTTAGGTTAAAGTCATAAAATATTGTGAATTATATAAAACAGGCGGCAGGAGTTTTACTCTGAAAGACCACAAAAATAAATTTAAGAGCGTGTTAAAATCATGAGCACGACAGAAATAAAAGAAAAAATAAAAACAGGCGTTGTTTTTATAAATGGAAACGCCATCCCAAGATGGTTTGAATGGCGTAATAAAAAAATGGACGTAAAAAGAATCACGTATAAATGGCAGACGGTTAAAGGCGACAGCGTTTTGCTGCATTTTTCCGTTGAATGCAGCAGTGGTTTATACGAACTTTCGTATAATCAAAAAACAATGGACTGGATGCTTGAGCAGGCCGCTTTTGATTAAAGAGGTTTTAATATGGCATCTTATCCGGAAAAAACAATATTATTGATTGATATGAATTCTTATTTTGCGTCCGTAGAGCAGGTTTGCAATCCGGGATTGCAAAATAAGCCGGTTGTCGTATGTGGCAGAGGCAGAACCGTTGTTGTAACCGCTTCTTATGAAGCAAGGGAATATGGCATTAAAACGGGCATGACGATCCCGGAAGCAAAAAAATTATGCTCATCCGTTAAAATCGTCCATGCAAATCTTGATAAATACATAGATACGTCTCTTAAAATACATAAAATATTTCTTGATTTTACAGATAGGGTAGAAGTTTTCTCCATAGATGAATGTTTTATGGACGTAACTGACGTGCAGAACCGTTTTGGAGGTGCGGAAAACATAGCAGTGGCAATAAAACGAAGATTAAAAAATGATTTTGGGTTAACATGCTCAATAGGAATAGGTCCAAACAAGGTTATTGCAAAACTTGCAGCAAAAATGAAAAAACCGGATGGATTAATCATTGTGCGACAGTCAGATGTTCATTGTTTTTTAAAAGAATTACCAGTAGAAAAAATGCAGGGAATTGGCATTGGCAGGCAATTGTCGGAAAAATTGAAAAAACTTGGCATTAATACAGCAGCAGAACTTGGTGCTGCATCTTCAATGCTTTTAACTGCATGTTTTGGCATAATGGGTCATGTGTATAAAAATATAGGATTGGGAATTGATTATTCCCCTGTAAAAAGTTATTATGATAAACCCCCGGTAAAATCCGTTGGACATAGTTACACTTTTCCAAGGGATACAAAGGATGTGGAAGTTATTAAATCATATTTTTTAATGTTGAGTGAAAAGGTTGGTGTCCGCCTTAGAGATTATAAAATGTCTTGCAAAACAATATGTATTTTTGTAAGATTTTTTGATTTTTCTCATGTTATGAAAAGAAAAACTTACCAGAATTATTTTAATTCAGGGCTTGAAATATTTAAAAAAACCGTTGAATTATTTGGTAAAAACCTGCTTCCTTTAAGTAAAAAAGTAAGACTTGTTGGCGTTAGTGTGAGCGGATTATATAAAATCACCACCCAGGGGTATCTGCTGGAAAAACCACAAAAAACGCAAAATCTTATAAAAACCGTAGATGAAATAAATTCAAAGTATGGAGAATTTACAATAAAACCTTTATCAATGAAAATAGCCGAAAATTTTGGTATACTGGATAGATGTGGAGTTCTTGGTTCCAGAACGTGGAAAAGCAGCAAATATAATGATTAATTAATATATAAAATCTGAAATAAAAGGATAAGCATGACAAAAATAAAGATAGGAACGTCCGGTTTTTCTTTCCCTGACTGGAGGGATAATATTTATCCGGCAGGTTTACCACAAAAAGACGAATTGAGATATTATTGTCATGAATTAAACTTTGATTGTCTCGAAGTAAATGCTACATATTATACAATAATAAGTGAAAAATCTGCCATTGCCATGGAAAAGAAGACGGATGATAATTTTGAATTTGTAGTCAAGGGATACAAAGGATTTACGCACGACCCTTTTGACAACAGAATAGAAAAAAAACCCAACAGTGAAAAAATCATGGATGACATAATAAAATTCAAATCAGCGTTAAATCCTTTTATTAAAAAAAATAAGCTCGGCTGTGTTTTACTCCAGTTCCCGGTATTTTTTTATCCTTCACAACAGTCCGAGGATTACATATTAAAATGTAAAAAAATGCTTGATGACGTGAAAATTGTAGTTGAATTCAGGAATAATGAATGGGCAAAACAAAGAACTTTTGAATTTTTAAGACATAATAATATCGGATATTGTGCAGTTGACGAACCACGATTGCCACGGCTCATGCCGTTTATAAACGAAGTTACGTCGGACATTGCTTATATCCGTTTTCATGGCAGAAATAAAAACTGGTTTAATTCGCCGGTTTCCGAAAGATATGATTATTTATACTCTGATGAAGAATTAGAGAAATTTATTCCTGAAATAAAAAAAATGACGTTATCGGGTGCAAAAACGTATGTGTTTTTCAATAACTGCCATGCTGGTTCCGCCGTTAAAAACGCCATGAAAATGAGGAACTTTTTGATAAAAGAAAATCTTTATGATGGCAATGCAAATTATTAACTGCAATTCTTAATAAATAATATCCTTGTCAAAATATTACGTTATTGTATAATTTTTTTATGAATTATTATTATTCGGGAAACGAATACATATCATTAATAAATATAGAAGAAAATCTTTCCATAAATGGACTGACGTTTTTATCGATGGGGTTAAACGGAAACGTTTTCATTGATTGTAAAATATACCTTAAATTTTTTAACAAAGCGGGCCCCGTTGATTTTAAAAATGCCAGTTTTAACATGGTAAATTACTGGATTCCAGAAATTATAATAAAAACCAGAGGATCAGAAGAAATCAGAATTAATCTTTTAACGCCAAAGGAACAAAGGGGCTTCATCTATAACATAACCGGCAAAAACATACGTGCAGAATTACATTTTGAGTATAAAAACCTATTTTTAAACATAAATGCTTCTCACAAATTAGATCCGCTTTGTGAAATTTATGACAATAAATGGTTTAATCAGGCAGTTTATAAATTTTTACATGGCAGCAGTTTATTCTGCATTGCAATTGATGCGGGTAAAAAAGGCACGTATAAAATCATGAAAAATAAAATAATTGCATCTTGTTCAGGTAAAAGTGGCGAAATTAATTTTAACGTGGGAATAAGCACGGAAGACATGGGTGCAATTTCAAGTTGCGTTCATTTCAGGAGATTCGGTTATGATTATTTTCATGACGAATTAAACAATTGGTTGTCGGAAAAAGTAAGCCGTTATGAAAATAAAAACGTAGAAAAAATTTATAATACCAGTTTATTTTTTAATTATTTTTTTTCAAATGGTAAAACCATAGATACGGATGAGATCGTCTGCGTTACGTCACGCAGCCCTGAATATTACGTATCCGGAGCATACTGGGACAGGGATGCTTTTTTATGGAGTTTTCCTGCCATTCTTATCATAGACGACCGCAGGGCACGTGAAATGCTGGATTATGCATTTAAAATACAGGGCAAAAATTTTGGAGTCCATTCCCGTCAAATAAACGGGAATATGCTTGAATGCGGATTTGAACTTGATGAATTATGTGCACCTTTTCTTGCTTTGAAATCGTATATAAATAAAACAGGGGATACAGGTTTATTAAAAAAAGAAGAAGTTAATACTATTCTGTCCCATATAAAAGACAAATTTTTTAAACATAAACATAAAGTTTATATGCTGTTTAAGACAGAATTAAGACCATCTGACGACATGTCTTCCTGTTTTTACAATACGTATGATAATGTTTTAACGTGGCAGACTTTTATAACGTTGTCGTATTTTCATAAATTATTAAAAAATGATAAAGAATCCATGATGTGGAAAAAAATTGCGCAAACGACGAGGAACGATCTAAAAAAATTTTCAATCGACAAAAAAAACAGGATAATTTCCTATGAATTTGATACGAAAGGAAAACATATATTATATGAAGAACCTCCGGGTAGTTTACGTTTACTTGAATTTTATGGATTTATTGACAACGATATCCGACCATATTATAAAAAAACCATGAAATGGAGTTATTCAAAACAAAATCCATATTTTTATTATAGAAAAATCTGTGAAAGCGGATGTGAACATGCAAAATACCCATGGCCTTTGTCTGCTGCAAATTCTTTGTTTACGACTG
>JAGNJD010000048.1 GCA_018000835.1 Candidatus Goldiibacteriota bacterium
TATTGTTAAAGAAAAAAATCCTGACCTACCAAAAAAAATTTGTATGTTGCCCCCGATTATTCTTGACAATATGATTCACAGAGAGTATATAAATAGTGTTTACCATCTATGTCCTGCTCCCTTTTTTCAATTAACTTTTTTTAGATATTTACCTGTTTATTTAAACCTATCTAAGCATCAACGTATGTTTTATAACCCCGTTTTGATAAATTATATCAAAAAAAATATTTTTTGCAAGTATTTTTTTTATTTTTTAAGTTTATCAGGCAACAATTATTAAACCGTCCTCATGTGTAAAATTACGATTTCCATAAAATAACTTTTCCTGTTTATGATTAATGCAAAAATAACCAGTAAATAAAAACGTTGATAACGGTAAGGGGAATGCCTATTCTGACAAATTCCAGGAACGTAACGGAATATCCTTTTTTTTCTGCATTTTGTATTATTATGACGTTGCTGGCAGCCCCTAAAATCGTCATGTTGCCTGCTATGGTGCTTCCTGCTGCAAGTGCCATTAATTCTTTTATTCCGGCACCAGAATTATATAACAAAGGAAGATATAAGGCAACGAGAGGAACGTTTGAAATAAACTGACTTAAAATAACGCTTATTGAAAAAATTGCAGGCAGTGACTTTATTTTATCGTAACTTAAAAACATCTGAAAAAAACCGGTATCCCATACGCTCTGCATAAGGATAAACATTGAAGCAAAAAAAACGAGAGTTGCCCAGTCAATCCTTTTTAAAATTTTAAACCTTCTTGGACTTAATGCAATTATTGGTAATGCAGATATTAATGATATATAAGTTAGTTTGATTTCAAAAGGAATTTTAACCATTACCGTGAGTATCTTTATGCCGATCATCGTTAAAATCAAAATAAGCGAAATCCTTGAAAGATTTGCCAGATTTTTGTTTTTAATTGGTTCCTGCGTATGTATTAATGTTTCTTTATGAAAATGTCCACGATAAAAAATTTTAATCAATATAAATGCCGTAAATAAATTTAATATCGTTGGCAGTGCAAGAAATTTAAAAAAAACTACAAATGGATTTTTTATGTCCCCGTGCAATGCAATTAAAAGATTTTGCGGATTGCCTATGGGACTTAAAACGCTTCCAGTCGTTACTGCAAAAGCGAGGGCAAGCAACAGCACTCCAGGGGGTATCCTGTGATTTTTTGCCAGTAATAAAACAACGGGGGTTCCTACGATGGCAATGGTATCGTTCATCAGTATTGCAGATGCCGTTCCCATACCAAATAAAATCATCAAAAGTAACGAATCGAGGTTCCCTGCCTTCCTGAAAATCTTATAAGTCAGATGAGACAGATAACCGCTTTCTTCCATCACTTCGCCAATAATAAACATGCCAGATAAAAACAAAATAACGTCCATATTTATGGAGTTAACTGCCTTTTGTATTGATATTGAACCAGATAAGATGACAAAAACAGCTCCGCCAAGCATTATCTGCCATATCTGTAATTTAACGTTACCAATCTGCCTTATTATAATAAGAAAAAAAACAATGAATAAAATCAACACGGGAAAATAATGCATTTTTCTCCATAAAATAAGAAAAGCCGGAGTCAATCAAACTCCGGCTTTTCCGTTTAAATTTAATTTCTTGTTTTCTATTTAAAAATAAAATCTTACAATTAATGGGGTTATGCCTATGCCTCTTGCAACGTCAAAGATAAACGACGTTGTGTCTTCTATGCTTTGAATGCCGAGAAAGACCCCGACAGAACTCGCTATGCTTAATACTTCCGGAACGATAAATCCCTCAATCTCAAACCCTGCACCTGCCAAAAACGTAAAAACATCTGTGTCAACCGTTCCACCAAATCCCGTATCATATGATACTTTTTCATAACCTACCCTTAATCCCGGAACTATGTAGGCATTTAATCTGCTTGTTTCTATCATCGGGAACACCAGCCCCGCACCAAGATTAAAGGCAAAAGCAGAAGGTTCAGTATGAAACCCAAGCCCTGCTGAAAAATCAATGCCCATTTTGTCTGACATCCAGGTTCTCATTGATGCACACTGGTTGAAAATATCAATGGCTACCGACGTTTTTTCTTTTAACGGGTCCTTTTCTTCAACCACCTTTTTATTTATCGTTTTTTTCTCTTCCTGCGTTACCGCTTTTTTTTCTTCCTTTGTCTCCTTTTTTGCATAAGTCATTGATACAAAGCCAATCAGTAACATAAAACTTAAAAACATTGTAAAAACTTTTTTACTCATTTTTCATCCTCCTTTTCCAGTTTTTTTAAAAAATTAATAAATACTCTTAGTCCCGTTCCGGCTACACCATTTGGAATGTAATCTTTATTTAAAACTCCATAGGCAGTTCCTGCAATGTCGAGATGTAACCATCTTACGTCTTCTGCAAACTCTTTTAAAAAACATCCAGCAGTTATTGTTGCCGCATCACCTCCCCCGCTGTTCTTTAAATCAGCGTTCTGACTTTTAATCTGCTCTTTGTATTCATCCCATAAAGGAAGTTCCCACATACGCTCGCCCGTCTCTTCTCCTGCTTTTTTCATCACGTCCGCCATTTCTTCGTCGTTACCCATAAGTCCCGTGGCATAATGTCCAAGTGCAGTAACGCAACCGCCGGTTAAAGTTGCAATGTCTATCAATAAATCCGGAGCATAATTTTTTATTGCATAAGTCATTGCATCGGCAAGAATCAATCTGCCTTCTGCATCCGTAGAAACTACTTCTACCGTTTTGCCGGATAAAGTTTTTAATACGTCTCCGGGTTTATAAGCGGTTCCTGATGGTAAATTTTCCGTAACGGGCATAATACCTATAATGTTTAATTTTAATTTTAATTCCGCTGCCGTTTTTATAAGATACAAAACCACGGCTGTGCCGCTCATGTCAAACCGCATGTCCTCTATTTTTGAGGAAAGAGTTGCCTGCGGTTTCAATGAAATTCCGCCTGAATCAAAAGTTATTCCTTTTCCTATGAATGTAGTTTTACTTTTTGATTTTTTGTTGCCATAATATTCAAGAGTTATGAATTTTGCGGGTTCGTTGCTTCCTTTTGCAACCGAATAAAACGCCTCCATTCCAATTTTTTTTGCCTGCTCTTTTGTAAATGAATTAATTTTTAATTTGTGTTGTCCGGCAATTTCTTTTGCCTTGTTTTCAATATAAGTAGGGGTTACTATGTTTGACGGCATGTTCATTAAATCTCTTAACAAAAAAACATTCTTACATACTTTTATCGTCGGATTTATGACTTTTTTCTTAAAGCCGTAAAAACACATACATTTAATATCATTTTCATTCTTTTCTTTCTTTGGAGCCTGATAGTCATAGGATGCGAGTATCAATCCTTCTGCCTGGGCTATCTGTTTTTCTTTTTCGTCAAACCATGGAATGGTTAAAATGGTTTTTGCATTAAATGTCTTTAATTCCTTAATTACAAAACCTGCTGCCTGTCTTATTTTTTCCGTAGTTAATTTGTCGGGCTCTCCAAGCCCTATGAAAAAAAACTTTTTAATTCCGTTATTTTTAAAACTTAACATCGTTTTCCCGCAATAATCGGAATTAATTTGTTCTTTCCTTATAAGAGATAAAATTTCATTTACGATTTCGTGCGATAAATATTTGCCGTAATTAAAATTTTTACAAATCGGCAATATGCAATAATCAACGTTTTTGTCAAAAATTTTGCCACTGAATTTTATCTCAACCATACAACGCTCCTCAAATAAATTGCGTCAAAAAATTAATTATATTCCTGTTAATAAAATCATCTACCGCCTTTATGTTGTCAGAAATTATTGCTGCATTTCTGTTTATGTCAACGGGCTGGGGGAAAATCCCCTTGTTTTCAATAAAAAAAGTTTTAAAATCATCCATAACCGTTTCTATTCTTATGTCAAAAGCGGTATTGTTATCCGTAGTCCCCGGGAAAAACAAACGCGTACCAAACATGTGCAGCGGCTTTTCAAAGCATTGTAAATTTTCACTTTTTATGGAAAATACTTTCTCCAACATAAATTTTCTTGAATCCTCTATTCCTGAAAGGTTAACCAGTTTTCTTATCGTAATCGAGTGCATTAAAAAAGTATTTATGTTTGTTTCCTCATAAAAAACTCTGTAAAAATCATCCATCTGGCCAAGATAATAATTTAAACTATTTTCACAAAACTCATACGAAAGGACTATCCTGTCTTTCATTATTATATAACGCGTAACGTTTGTTTTCTGGCTTTTGGATACCATCTGTATTGAGCCATCCGCAAGCGACGTATATGAACCGATGGAATGAGTGTCAGAAATTCTATCAAAAATTAATCTATGTTTTTTTTCCTGTATTTCCACTGGAACCATAATAAACTCAGAAATTAACGCAAGCATTCTCGTTGATGTTTCCATTTTTTCCTCATTTTAAATTTTATCATTTTAATCATATCAAATTTTATTTCTTTGTAAAGTAATTTAATCCTGCAAAACAACGTCGGTTAAAATCCATTTACTTTTTTCTTTTGCAATGCATACAATGCCTGAATTAACAAAATTTATTGATTCGTTATCCGGAATTAATAAGGATGCCAATCTTTTTAGATGCGGCAAATGCCCCACAATCATTACAGTTTCATCAATTTTATTTATTTTTTTAAACCATACAAACGGATTGTCGTCAGGATTTAAATCATCCGATACGTTTATGCCTTTTGCCGGATTTATAATTTGTCCAAGTATTTCCGCCGTCTGTTTTGCCCTTAATTTATTGCTGCAGAAAATAATTGCAGGATTTTCAAGTTTTTTCTGAATAAATTTTCCGGCAACGTTTTCTGTCTGTTTAATGCCTTCCGCATTCAAAGGCCTGTTAACATCTTCTTCTTTGGATCTGGATTTACCATGCTGGACAAGATATAAATTCATCGTTTTATACCAACTGGAAAAATGTAAAGCGGCTGTTCATTTTCGGCAGCAGGTAAAATCTTTTTGACTTCCGTATCTTTAAATGCACCAATTGCAACGGTTCCAAGCCCCAATGCTTCTGCCTGTAAATAAATATTCTGCCCACAATGTCCTGCTTCCATATAAACATACATCATACCTCTGTTCCCGTATGCTTTTGTAGTCCTGTCGGATATGGCCGTAATTACTATGACAATCTGCGCTTTTGTTATTGAATCCTGATTTAAGGCAGCCAAACGCAATTCATTTCTTTTATCCCCTTCAATAATACGGATAATGGAATGAGAAAAAACGTCATATTTATAAATACCCTTTTTAACTCCGTTAACGTCTCCGACAAACAAATAAATTTCAAGAGGAAAAGTAGCGCCTGCGGAAGGAACTGTTCTTAGATTCCTTGATTTATCGGTTATACCCTGGGCAGCCCATAATAACTGGGATACCTGCTTTAAATTTAAATATCCCTGCTCAAAATACCTTATTGAGCGTCTTTTATACATTACTTCTTCAAGTGATATATGTCCTTTTATCCCGGGTTCAGGAAGTTTTATTTTTTCATTTTCCATAACGTTCTCCCTTGCATAAATAAAAGAATTTAAAATCAAAAAAAAAGTTATGTAAACGTTAAATTTGTTTTTATTCATTTGCTCCTCCATTTTTTATCATTATAACAATAAAGGAAAATAATTACAAGTATTCTGAATATTACGATTGTAGTTATCTTATTATGGCGGCGTAAAGTCATTACTATCCGCTCATTATAATGAAAAAATCGTCCCTTTAATTGATAATTATCAATTTTATATTTTTTACCATACAAGAGTGTTTTGGGGTATTAATTTAACCCCACTTAAGAATCAGACAAAAACATATTATTAATGCAATTATAATTAGGCCGGTAATATAGTAAACGTTATTTGATTTTAAATAAATTCCAGCGTTTTTAAGTTCCTTTATTGCTTCCCTGACAATGTCATTTGCCTGCTGTTTTGAATAACCGATTTTTATGAGAGAATTCAGTATTTCCTGTTTTTCTGCTTTTTGAACTAATCTTTCCTTTACAATATTAATTATTATGCTCCTGTCTATCTGACCGTCAGGGCAGTTCCCCATATATTTAACCTCCGTATTTATGTAAAATATAATTGGTATATCTTACTGTTTTGTATATTTTAATATTATTATTACTATTTGTCAATATTAATTATTGCCAAAAGTTTATAATATTTTCAAAAAAGTATGTTATAATTTTTAAACAAATTTTAAATTATCCGGGGTAAAAAGTGAAAGAATATTTGAAAAATTTAGGATTAAAAATAAGGTTTTACAGAGAAAGTGCAGGATTTACGCAGGAACAGTTAAGCGAACTTGTTAATATAAGCCAGAACTTTTTAAGCCAGATAGAAAATGGCAGACGTGCCCCCTCTCTTAAAACGGTCGTTAAAATTTCCGAGATCCTTAAAATGCCGGTTTTTCTTTTATTTCAGTTTAACGATAATAAACCCCAGAATAATATATTAAAAAAATACGAACCATTGATTAATTCCCTGAATAAAAAGGAACAACTTTTTATGTCGGACGTCATAAAGGATACTGCCTTTAAATTAAAAAAAATATTCAGGGAAAAAAAGTAAAATTTCTATCTTTATAATTGATTTCAACCGTTGTCATGGATAAAAGTCCCGTCATATTCCGTCATATTACATTTATAACCCGAATTAAATAAACTGCAACTTTACTGCCGTTACTGCGTTATAACATTGACATCATTAAACGTTGTTTTATAATGTGCATAAATTTATAATTTTGATTAACTACTAAAAATGGAGGTCTACCATGAAAAAAATCTCAATCCTTTTTTTTCTCGTTTTCATTCTTTCTTTTAATTTATCTGCCGCTGAAAACATATTAAAAAACGGTGACTTTGAACTTGATACAAATAATGACAACGTGCCTGATTTCTGGAATTATTCAAAAATTGAAGGGATAACGCTTGAAAAAGAAAACGGGAATAAATTCATCCATCTTATTAACAAAAACAACGAATATAAAGAAATCAACCAGACGATTTTAATAGAACCGGGTTCAATAAAATCAGTTCTTGTAAAAGGCAGAATTAAAATAAAAAACATTGTGCCTGGTCAGCAGGAATGGGAATGGGCACGCGTTATGGTTTTATTTTACGATGCCAAAGGCGTTCAGGTTGGCGGATGGCCAGAACTCGGAAGATGGAAAGGCAGTTTTGACTGGTCTGAAAAGATGAACGTCATAAACGTCCCATCCGATGCTCGTTCTATCATGATTCAGATTCAATTGTCAAACTGCACCGGCGAGATGTGGGCAGACGATTTGCAGATACTACCGGACGTTGAATTTAACATTCCACGCGATGAAGACGATTTATTGATGAACGGCGACATGGAATTTGGCTCATCAAAACCATTATACTGGGGGGGCTGGATAAACGGGGATGCTTCCTTTGAATCTCCCGGCTATAAATCATCAACGTGTTTTAAAATCACAAACACATCTCCTGTTTTCTCAATGCTAATCCAGGAAATTCCAATTGACACTTCAAAAGTATCGTCAATCAACGTATCCGGCTGGTATAAAATAAAAGACGTTGAACAAGGTGTAAATCCATGGGAAAAAGCACGTATCTCAATTGAATTTCACAATGAGACCGGCAGATTCGGCGACTGGCCTCCGGTAGTTGGTGAAGCAGCAGGCACAATAGACGAATGGACGTATATGGAGCGTGAATATTTTGTCCCGAAAGAAACCAGATCAATACAGATATTTGCAGGATTATTAAATGCAAAAGGCACAATGTGGCTTGACAAAATAAAAGTCACCGCAAAGGATGCAAGCGGTAAACCCGTAAAAACGTCTGAATTCAAATCAGAAGACAGGTCTGACTGGTATGAATTTTTACCTGAGCAGGACACCTATGATAAAAAAGCAGTTATTGACTGGACCGACGAACTTGATAAACCTGCCGGTAAACATGGTTTCATTAAAATATCTGAAAAGGATAAATCCCTGTCGTTTGAAGATGGAACGCCGGCACGTTTCTGGGGCACAAATCTGGTTGGAGGGGACGTATTTTTAACTCACGACGAAACCGATAAAATGGTAAAGCGTCTTGCAAAACTCGGCGCCAACATTGTAAGATTACATCACATGGATGCACCATGGGCAGAGCCAAACATTTTCGGGAATTCAAAAGAAACGACGAGAATGCTTTCGGAAGAATCCCTTGATAAACTGGATTATCTCATATATAAATTAAAAGAAGCGGGCATTTACGTGTTTATGGACATGGTCGTTCATAGAAAGATACTTCCGGGCGACGGAATTGAAAATCCCGGTGAAATACCCAATGGAATGAAAGAAATAATTTTCATTGACGAAAAATTACAAGATCTGACGAAAGAATACGTAAAAAATCTGCTTGAACATCAAAACAAATATACAGGGTTTAGATACGTTGACGAGCCTTCAATTGTTTTCATGGAAATAATCAATGAAAGTTCCTTGTTTTACTGGGACAGGAACAAAGACATACCAGAAAAATATACTATAAAATTAAACCGGCTATTTAATCAGTATTTGAAGGAAAAATACGGGACAATGGATAAATTAAAAAAAGAATGGAGCAGATACGGTGATAGTAATTTACAGGAAAATGAAAATTTTAACGATAATTCCGTAAAACGCGAGTCGTTTCAGATAAACTGGGAGGACTGGAGCGGTTTTGCCACTGCACTTTCTACCGGTCGTGGTGCAGATACAAAAAGATTTTATTTTTACTATCAGGACAAATTTTATACAAAGATGTATGACTATATGAAATCTATAGGAGTAAAAGCACTTATAACCGGGTCAAACCACTGGGAAAAATGGGATGCAGACGTTTATTCAAATTCAAAATTTGATTTTATTGACAGACACAGTTACTGGGACCATCCGTCTGGTGGCTGGTCAATGCAGGAAAACATTTCATTTACGAATACGCCGATGCTTAAAATGAAAACCAACTGTATAGCAGAACTTGCACATTCACGGATAAACGACAAACCATTTACCGTATCTGAATGGAATTTTTTACTTCCAAACGAATACAGGACAGGTGCTCCCATAATAATGGCTGCCTACGGAAAAATGCAGGATTGGAACGGATTACTACAGTTTAGTTTTGGAACCTATGAATGGAAAAATCTCCTTACTCAATTCTGTGACTTTTCCCGTTCCCCGGACATATTATCCCAGTGGGCACCTGCATTAAAAATATTCCACAATAATTACGTAACCACGTCGAAACAAAAACTGGTTGAATACGTATCTGAAAAGGACATGTTTGAAACGAAAAATCTTTCCTATAAACTCGTAAACGGGGATTATAACAGCCCTCTGATGATAAAAATTGCAAAAACTTTTAACAAATCCGAGGAAAGCAAGGATTTTAATCCGGTCTTAAAAAAAGGCGCTGCACTTTCAATCACGCAGGAACTTTACTGGAATCTAAAAAAAGGAATTTTTCAGATAGACAACCTGAAAATACAGGGAGTTCTTGGTTTTGTCAAAGGCGAAAATTTTAAATTCAAAAATTTCAGGGTTTTGTCAGACAACAAATATGCATCTGTTTTTTTGTATTCCCTTGATGATAAACCGATATCAAATTCAGACAAACTGATTTTAAACGTCGCGGCAAGGATAGACAATAAAAATTCAAAATACAGTCCAAATCATACTTCCGTAATCTACGGTGGTTCTTCGCCGATAATGATAGAACCGGTATATGGGACATATACAATTAACGTAAACAACTTTAAATCAATAAAAGTTTACCTGCTTGATTATAACAATTACGTAAAAGAAGTTTATAACAACGTCACCATCGTTTCAAAAAATACGATAAAAATCAAAACCGACAATAATTCAAAGGCTTTTAATTATTACGTTGAAATAGAAAGATAAAATAAGCGTAATTTCAGAATAGTATAATTGATAAGCGTCAAATGACAGATGCCGGATATCTGATGCGGTTAAAAATACCTCATACCTTTTAATTGCAGTTTGTTTTTGCTGTTTATGGATTAATAATTACATTGCATTCTTCGTTTTAAATTCCGCACTTTATACACGCTATTCGGCGTTTATACTTGTAATCTTCCATTAAAATTACATGGCAGTAATTGATGTTAACCCATTATGGACGGTCATACGGAACTATCGGGCAATACAAAAACAATGCACCTTACAGGCATAATTATATACATGTCAAATATTCCCGTGTTAGATTTTTATCTTTTGTAATTAATATCTTTATAAGCCGTATTTTTTCTTTATTTCCTTTTCTGCCTGAAGCCAATCAGACAAAGAATCGCCCGGTTTGTTTTTTACAACCCTATCTTTGTAAATTTCCTCTGCTCTTTTGCGGATTTCTTCCTGGAAACTTTCCAGAGAGACCTTTGACGTTCCTGCTTTTTTTTCTTTTGCCATTTTCACTCCTCCTTAAAAAAAATTATTCAACTACGTCGGCCGAACCTGCTTTTATTAATTCATCGCAAATTTTATCATAACCTTTTTTTCTTGCAAGCATATACGCAGTTTCGCCCTGTTTATTTCTTATGTTAACATAAATTCCGTTATTAATCAACTCACGCAGGACGTCATAATGACCTTTTTCTGCAGCAAGTATTAAAGCGTTGTTGTCGTTGTTATCCTTTACGTTTATGTCTGCTCCTTTTTTTATGAGCAATTTAACGATGTCCAGAAATCCGTTTTCCGCAGCTATCAATAAAGGCGTCTTATTAAATAAATTAAAGCTGTCAATTTCAGCGCCTGCTTCCAGCAATTTCAATGCACACTCGGTGCATCCGGCCTCTGCTGCAAAATGAAGCGGCGTATATCTGCCATATCCTTTTACGTTTACGTCCGCGCCTGCCCTGATTAATAGGTCAATCGTGTTAATATCTTTACCCCTGGCAGCAAAACAAATTGCAGAATACGAGCCAAACCCTTTTGCATTGATTTCTGCTCCGGAATCCAGTAAAATCCGGACAATTTCTCTTCTTCCTTTTATTACGGCATTTATTAATGGTGTATTTTTTTTGTTATCACGCGAATTAACGTTCATCCCAAGTTTAATGAGTTCAAGACAGGTTTTTACGTCGTCTCCTTCTATTGCAATGTTTAACAAATTGTTTCCCTGTATGTCACAGGACTCGAGAGATGCCCCCTTTTGAACAAGTTTTTTCAGCATTTCAGAATTTTTTCTCTTTACTGCAATTATTATGCAATTTTCGCCATCGTTATTTTCCAAATTAACGTCTGCACCTTCATCAAGCAGAAGATTAATAATGTTTTTATAATTGTTCTCTATAGCAAGCATTATTGCCGTATAATTTCCGAATCCCCTTGCATTGATGTTTGCACCTGCCTTTAATAGTTCCCTTACCATAACCTCTTCACCTTTCATTGTAGCGAGTATCAAAGGCGTGTTACCGTCATAATCGGTATCGTTTACGTCTGCCCCCGCATTTAAAAGAAAACGGAAAATAGTCAGATTTGATTTTTCAACGGCAAGTATCAACGGCGTTTTTCTTCCCTGACCTTTTATTTTAGGGTCTGCCTTTGCCTGCAAAAGAAGCGATACGACGTCCCCTTTTTCCTTTTGAACCGCTATATATAATGCAGTATTGTTATTTGAATTTCTGGTATTAACGTTTGCTCCCATTTTTATCATTTCCTTTATTAAATCAACGTTTCCTTTTTCAACTGCAAGTATAAAACCACTGTTACGTTCAAAATCAACGTAATTCGGATCTGCTCCCATGTGCAAAAGTTCAGTTGCGAGGGCAAAATCATCTTTTTTTATTGCAAAAATAAGTTCCTCTCCGTATAAACCGTCAATCTTTTTTTCTGCCTTTTTTGCCTGGACAAGTTCCTTTACGATGTCTATGTTACCTTTTTCAATTGCAAGCCCAAGCGCAGTATATGCACCAAAACCTTTTGCATCTACGTTTGCACCCTGTTTTATTAAATTTTTTATCTGCTCCATATCTTCCCTGTAAACTGCCGAAAATAATTTTTCATCCAGTTCTTTGCTCATATTAAACCGTCTTCCTCAATAAAAGTAAAATGCCTATCTTGTTTCCTTCTTTATTCGTTATAAAAGTTGCGGTAGCGTATACCTTTATGCTTTTATTGTCGTAGCCCACATCAATCAGTTCGTCTTTTGTTATTTTATTTTCAAATTTTAATTTCATTATTATGTCCTTTGCCGCGGAAAGTCCTGCCAGGTCTTTTAAAGGGAAATTGACTGCCTTGCTTTTTTCCAAATCAAACATCTTTTCTGCCGCAGAATTAAAAATCAGGACCACGCCGTCTATGTCAAGCACAATCAAAGCATCAAGGAAACTCTCACTTAAATCGTCCAGGAAACTGGTAATGTCAGATAATTTTCTCGATTTTGTAATAACGCCTCTGGTTAGTAAATCGTTCATCCTCTCTATTTCTTTTCTTTTTATTACTTCCATGTTTGCTTTTTCAGCTATAAAACTGCTATGAATGGAAACGATGAAAATAAAAGGCAAATTAAGAAGGATCATTTCGTACGGCAACGGCTGCATCCCGGAAAGTTCCGTATTTATGAAAACATACAGGGCATCCACTACAATTGCTATCAGGATGCTCATGTTAACCGACTGGGATAAGGCAGAAATGAATATGGCAAGAAAAATGCATATTATAAAACGTAGGTCATTAACCGTAAATAACTGTGCTCCTATTATGATAAACGCCATGTCCAGAATGAAAACTATGTAATTTATTTTTACGCCGCTGTAATATCTGTCGGGGATGATAATGAAAATAACGTTACTGATTATGAGCAGTGAAATAAAGATGACTGCTAAAATCAGATTTTTTAGCAGCATGTCAAAACTATATATCCATGCAACTATCAAAGATAACGACAAAATAATTCTTATGTAATTTATGTACTTTTTTGTTTCTTCCATTTTATATTCAGTAGCCATATCCGTCACTTATCTTTCGAGAATCTCTTTTACCATTTCAATAAGTTCATAGGGGTCAAACGGTTTGATGATGTAATCGTCCGCTCCTATTTTTAGGCCCTCTTCAGCATCGCCTTTCTGTCCTTTTGCAGTAAGCATGACTATTTTTATTTTATCCCATTCTTTGTTTTCCCTGATTTTTTTGCAAACGTCGTAACCGCTGATGCCCGGCATCATAATGTCGAGGAGAATCAAATCCGGTATCTGACCTTTTTTCAATTTTTCCAGGCATTCTTCGCCGTTATAACATTCTATGGAATCAATGTTTGCAATGTTCATTGATATTTTTATAATTTTTACTATGTCTGGTTCGTCATCGACAATCATAACAACATTTTTATCACCCATAAAATCACCTCTTTATTTTGAAATTTTACGTATGTAAATTGACCCGGAAAAGGTCAATAAAACAGCTGCAATCAGAAACGACGTAAATGAAAAAGCCCTTAACTGTATTAAAACCATTTTTAAGTTCTCTATTACCTGCCCGGTTGATTCAAAAATCTTTTCGTCCATCAGACCATCCTTTGAAGTCAAAAATTCTATGGAACCGGTCAGTTGCGGCATTAAAATAAAATTTGCGTAAATATGTGATAACAAAGTAATCAGCAAAACAACCGCTGCAAAAACAGGTAAAAGCCAGATATGACTTTTTTCTTTTATTATCAACGTAAGTTTATATAAAATAATCCCGCAATAGATGCAGGTTATAATCAATAGCAGGACTGCAATTTCGTATAAAATCACGTCGTATTTCATTGTTTTTCCTCCCTGTATTTCATCAGAGCATTAAGGACGTCGTTGAATTTGACGGCGGAAATCAAAGTCAGGGCAGCAGAAAGCGCAAAAAACAGATAAGCGGCAATCTGGATGACGTTATTCAATCCAAAATTTCCAGGTCCAACGGTAATTTTAATTATTAATAATATGGAATACAGAAGTATTCCGGATGGGGCCGTCATCATAAACAGATAAAAGGTCTGCTTGTTGAATACTTTTGAATATCTGTATGCTATAATTCCAAAAATAAAAAATCCGGCCCAAAAAAGCAGTCCGCTTATGATTGCCACGACGTATGAATAAAATTGCAGCGTTTGTTCCATAATTAATCTCCCGTTATTTTGTCGTTTCCCAGATTTTTTCTATAATTGTTCTGGCTTTTGTCTGGCCGACTATCTCAGAAAAAGAATTCTCCAGGGCTGCAAGTAATCTTAAAAACTCCTTCATCCCCATTTTTGTTCTGTCAATTTTAGGGAGCAGGACATAGATGGTAAACACTATTTATATACTCTCTGTGAATCATATTGTCAAGAATAATCGGGGGCAACATACAAATTTTTTTTGGTAGGTCAGGATTTTTTTCTTTAACAATA
>JAGNJD010000049.1 GCA_018000835.1 Candidatus Goldiibacteriota bacterium
GAATAATAAAGGCCTTTGTTCCTTTTTCTTGGCATTCTTTCCAGGACGTATAAAAAATAAGACAGAAAAAGCAGTGTAAAAAGCTGTGGGGAATAATTCAGAAGCGGCTCAAGTAAAAACAATGCAAATAAACAAAAAGGCAGGACTATTGAAACGTATTTTCCCTCCTGCCGCCTGAAAATAACAAGAAACAGGACAAACAGCGTAAGAGAAAACAATATAAATTTAACGATAAAAAGATTAAAAGGTCCCACATTATATGCAACGGAATATAAAAATACGTCAAAAAGCCATGTGGCATAATCCCAGTTGTTTTTTTCTGCGTATGAAAATCCGTCATAATCCGGAAATCCTGCTTTTTTTACCAGTTCTTTTCCGTTTGCAAGATGTGACCATGCATCAGGAGCAATTACTGTTGAAAAAGACGCAACAAAAACGGCAGAAAACAGGAAAATCCCAAACAAAATTTTAAGTAAAATGCCTGCATCCCTGGATTTCATAATTTATTTCTCTTTTATTTTTATGAAAACGTATTTTACCATCTGCTTAGTATCGTTTAAAACTCCATGTAGTTCTTTTACGTCCACGACAAAACCGTCTCCAGCGTTTGCCCTTATCTTTTCTTCACCGGCAATAAACAAAGGCATCCCGCTTATAAAATAAAACAGTTCTCTCTCGTCTTCATGTAAATGAACTTTCACCTCATCATCCGGATTTAAATATGCAACCCCACCGGAAAAATTTTTTTCATTAAAAAGATATTTTGAGCCGGATTTTTCGTTTTTAAACAAAACGTCCTTTTCGTTTATCTTTTTCATAAAACCTCCTTTTACAGGAATCGTAATATATTAATACATATATTTAACAGATAATGCACTATGGAACTTTTTGCTTTTTGTGAAAAAAGCATATTCGCAGTTAATCATATAATTTTTTTTATGTCTTTCGTATTTTTGTCTTCCCAAAATTAAATACAAGCGCCGCTGCATCCTTTATAAACACAGCGGACATCAAAGAAATAAAAGGAATTAAAAAATAAAAATATCCGTTGTCCGTTGATTTTTGAAACGCTGCAATGATGCCCGTCGTAATTGCCGTCAGGGACAACGTTAGATTATAAAGGTATTTTCTCCCTGATAATGACTTATAAACACAATACAAAGAAACAAAAATCATCAATGTCAAATAGTATTTATACGCGGCTATTTCATTGATGTTTTTTATTAAATTATCACCGTTGAAAAAAACGGTAAAATTATTGACAAAATACATCCGTATAAATTCCCTTAATGCTGAGTTTTTTACAGCCCATAAAACCGCAAGTAGTTCCATAAAAATGAACCCGGACAAAAAAAACGTTACGAATTTCAATTTGTCTCCCGGTTTTTTCCACATTAAACAAATATGAATTATCGGAATAAAAACAAGAAATTTAACATGGAACACCGCGTATGAAGCCACACATAAAAAAAATCCCGATAAAAAATAATCTACCTTTTCATATCCTTTTTCCGTAAAAAATAAAAACATCAGGCACAGAAAAATCGGAAACTGTGCAAACAAACCTGGCAGGGAATAAATGCAATTATAATTATTGGTGGACATAAAAATAACGTAAAAAAAAGAAGTCAGCATTGCAGCGGTCTGACCTGCCGTCAGTCTGCCTATAATGTAAATAAGCAAAATAAAAAAAATGACGTATGCAGACGCAAATGTTCTCAAATTACCATAATCAGGGGAGAGATTAAAAATTTTATATGCGGTTAAATACATGTAATAATTGAGAGGCGGCGTATTGTCATAAAAGTTTTTATACGGGACGCTGCCATTTTGTATTGCAGTTATAATCCTTATCATTTTATTTTCAAAATCACATGGTTGGATGAAAAAAAATTTAAAAGTAACCAACAAAAAAAATGTTATCAGGAGGCAAAGAAAAAACAATTCTTTTTTTTCAATTTTTTTGTTTTCATCCATTAAATGACGTCCTTTAAAATTTTTTCTACTTCCTTTATGGTAATTTTAACGGGATTAAAAGACATTGAGCCGGAAAAAGAAACGTTGGATAAAATAACACCGATTTTGTTTTTTATGTCCGGACAAACGTCGGAATATTTTGGGGGTATCTTCAGTTTTTTATTTAAAAGAAATAACTCTTTTATGAAATTTTTAAAGGTTTTTTCTTCCAGATTTTTTAATTTTTCCGGACAAAATTTTGCATTAAACGTAAGCACATAAGAAAGCAGAATTGCATTTGTAAGTCCATGCGGAATTTTACAAACCGCACCTATGGTATGTCCTATCCCATGAACTGCACCAAGCCCTGCATTTGCAAAAGAAAGCCCTGCGACAAAAGATGCAAAAAGCATGTAATATCTCGCTTCTTTGTTTCTTCCGTCTCTATAAGCAGTCGGAAGATATTTAAAAATCAGATTTATTGCCGTCTCGGAATAAACTTTTGTCAGGTCATTTGCCCCTTTTGAAAAATACGATTCAACCGCATGGGATAATGCATCAAGCCCGCTGTATGCTGTAACGTTTTTGTCCATGGTAAGGGTAAGTTCCGGATCGAGTATTACTGATTTGGGAACGAGTTTTTCCGAGCGTAAACTTAATTTGTTGTTTTTCTCAGGATATAAGATGACGGCATTTTTCGTCACCTCTGAGCCCGTGCCGGCAGTTGAAGGAATGGCAATAAAAAATAACGGTTCTTTTTTTATTTCTTCCTTACCATCAATGTAGTTTCTTACGTCCGACGGCGTTTCCTGGGAAGTTAGTCCCGCAACTGCCTTGGCACAATCAATGGCAGAACCACCGCCAATGCCGATTATTATGTCTGCCTTGTTTTTTCTTGCGGTTTCAACGGCATTATTTACGGTATCCGCCGAAACCTCAGGTTCTACTTCCGTGAAACAAAATGAATTTATTTTTCTCTTTTTTAAAATGCCGGTAACCCTGTCAATGAATCCGTATTTTTTCATTGAATTTTTACCGGAAACGATAAGACAGTTATTCCCTTTTAATTCAATGGTGGATAATTTTTCAATTGAACCAAAACCAAAATGAACGGATGGAGGAAAAATAAGCGAAAAATTCGTCATATTATTACGGCACCGCCATAACCTACAACCTGGCTGTAATCTCCGCTTGCGTCTCCGGAATTCATGTATTTTATGATTATTCCTTTCGTGGCACCAAACAATTTAGCAGTTCTAATTGCAACAAAGGTAGGCATCCAGCCGCACATTGAAATGTCGTTATCTTCTACTTTTTTAAGCATTTCTTCTTCGTCAAGTTTTTCTATTGCTTTTAACACCATGGTATCCTTTTCTTTTGCAGATTCCGAGTCTTCATAATGCGTCAGGTCTGTGGATGCTATCATTAATAATTCTTTTTCCTTAAATACTTCTGCAATCGTATCTGAAAATGCCTGTAAATTGTTTACGTTGTATTCACCAAGCACGACTGGTATAAAACTAAAACCTTTTTTTACGTATTGCAGAAACGGTAACTGGACTTCCACTGAATGTTCCTTTAAATGTGCATAAACGTCCTTTGATGCAGCCGGACATTTTTTTACGATTTCGTTTGCAAGTGGCTCGTTTATTTTTACGTCACCAAGCGGAGTCCTCCATACACCTTCTGTCATTACCGATATCGGTTTCCCCGCTCCGGTATGATTTGGTCCCATAATAATTATTATGTCCGGTATATACACGGAAGAATAAACTTCCCCTGCAACGCTTCCGGAATAAATATAGCCGGCATGCGGAACCACTATTGCCTTTGCTTTATATTTCTCCTGCTTTTGAACGACGTACTGCGATAAATGCTTTTTTAACGCCGGCACGTCTTTATCGTAAAACATTCCTGCAACAACCGGATCCCTTAACATAAAAAATCATCTCCTTTTTGATATATAATCCCTTATATATTACTTAACCACCACATCTTATTATAATATTTTTTTTTAAAATTTACAATACTTTTGAAATAAAACTGGAGTGTTGACAAAATACCAGGTGGGGAAATAATAATGTTATAATTACAGGCAAAAAATAGAATTGTTTTGTTTTTTTAGGCGGCCCGCCCGTTGCATTTTTCAAAATTTTTCAGCAACCCGTTAAAAGCGAAAAATTTTATTTCTCCATGAAAATCAGAATTACAAAAAAAATCACCAGAAAACTTAAACCAATCGGCAGTCCTACTTTTGCCCATTCTTTGCTTTTAATTTTTAATTTTGATGCAGCAATTATGTTTGGAATGTTTCCCGGTATGAGAATACCACCGGAAATTATAAGACCAAGCAACGCCCCGTCTATCTGCTTAATGTCCATCGATGGTCCGATTTCTGCGGCAGCAAGAGTTGCATTATCAAGGACTGCAGAAATAATGTTTATCCAGTATAAAGCATAAAAATGAATTTTTGAAATGTATCTATCAATCAGCGGTTTAAATCCTTCTCCAAGAAATACAAGTGCCATTACAAAAAAATAAACCTTTACTGCTCTTATTATTATGCCTTTTGTCCCTTCTGCATTATCTTCCTTTAATACGGATTCTGTTTTTTTTGCTTTTCTTGTTATAAAAACTGCAAGAACGCCAAAAATCAGTACTGTAGGAACGACGTATAATCCAAGCCTGCGCAGGAGAAAAAAGAAATCGGCATTGTACGGTGGGCCTTTTAATTTTGAAATTGCTATAGTTGAGAGAGGCTCGCCTATAGGGGTTAGAATAGCCCCCATTCCAATGGAAAAGCATGCAAGGACGACGAGTTTTACCTCGCTGTTCCTGTCAAGTTTTAAAAAAGATACGATTTCAACAAGAACAAGAGATGCAATTATTGCCGTTATTACGCTTGAAAACAGCCCGACCAGAACCACCAGAAAAAACACAAACCATCCAAGGCCTATTTTGTTTTCTATTTTATTTACGTTTTTAGAAAGAACATGCCGGAATTTGTTAAATAAAATTCCTGCAATTAAAACCGCAAGAGTAATTTTAATTGGCTCAATTAATCCATTTTGAATCAAATGCATATTCCATTGCTTTGTAATAGTTACCGCTATGACGCCCATAATAAAAAGAAATAATTCAAGTTCTTCCTCTACCTTTTTAAATATAAAAGGAAGAATAAAAACCAGGACAAGTATGGTAAAAAGACCTGCTATTTCCATAACAACCTCCGTATAAAAAAATTTTGAAACATTTTATCTCTTTAATAAATAATTTTCAAGAAAAAACATACAAAAAAAAACGTTTCCGGCATGCCGTTCCCGCCGGTAAACTTACAGGATATTGTTTGTAACAAAATCATCGTTATTTCATTTTTTACAACTTTAATTATTTATGGCCATTGCGAGCGTTAGCGAAGCAATCTGGGTTTTATTTTACCAAAATCCCCCTTTGTCCCCTTTTACAAAGGGAAAAAAAGAAGACAACGGAAAGATATATTATTTTCTTTCGTAGAGACAGGTTTTAAACCTGTCTCATGCATTCAAAACGCAGGGCGTCCATTTCGTTTAGGTAAGGATTACGTCCTGTGGTGCATGTCCTTTTGAGACGGGTTACAAACCCGTCTCTACGTTTATTCTGCAGGCAATCGTTTTTTAACTGCAGGATTGCTTTATACACATCATTCATCCCGACAGCGTCTGCCTCAGTGTCCTCGCAATGCCACAACATGCTTTTCAATTATTTTTATTTGATGTCTTACCAATCATAAAATTTATAAAAACGCATAATTTGAAAGTAATTATATGGAATCTATGTTTTTTTACCGGGCAGGAGCGGCATCATCCCCGTGTCTTTTTATAAATTCCAACAAACTATTTTATTATTATCAAAACCTGCGGTTTTGAAGCTGCCCTGTCATTTTTAATACTCACCGCTTCAATTGTAACGAAATATGCCCCGTTTGAAATATTATTTATCTGTGCGGCATCTATCGTTATGGTGCTAACATTTTTATTCGTCTGATACTGTAAATAATTTATCTTCTTTATTAATCTGAAGCCGTTTGTCCATATTGCAACCCGGATTGTCTTGCAATTCTGCGTTACCATAAAATTTACGTTTAATTTATCCTTCATATTATATGGATTTGGGTATATTACCACGTCACTGATTTCAAAAGGTTGGTTATTGTCTGCCGGAATAGTTATCGTTGGTGTCATTGTTAAATACGTTGGCGTTAATGTTTGTGAAGGACTTGCTGATGCCGAAGGTAAAGGAGAACTTGTCTGCGTAATTGTGACCGTTAAAGTCCACGTTTGCGTCTGCGTCGGAGTCCCGGTCGGCGTCCGGCTGTTTGTCGGCTGTAATGTCGCCGTTTCTGTCGGAGAATAAGTAGCAGTCGCGGTATTTGTCCTTGTCTGCGTTCCGGTCCCTGTCCGGGTATAAGTAGATGTTATGCTTGCAGTTGCAGTTACCGTGGGAGTATTCGTCGCGGTTGGCGGCGTTCCAGTCCACGTCTGTGTGATTGTCGGGGATATTGAATGCGTTGGCGATATTGTCAGCGTCGGCGTAGAACTTGACGTTGCCGACGGCGATGGAGAACTTGTCTGCGTAATTGTGACCGTTAAAGTCCACGTTTGCGTCTGCGTCGGAGTCCCGGTCGGCGTCCGGCTGTTTGTCGGCTGTAATGTCGCCGTTTCTGTCGGAGAATAAGTAGCAGTCGCGGTATTTGTCCTTGTCTGCGTTCCGGTCCCTGTCCGGGTATAAGTGGATGTTATGCTTGCAGTTGCAGTTACCGTGGGAGTATTTGTCGCGGTTGGCGGCGTTCCAGTCCACGTCTGCGTGATTGTCGGAGATATTGAATGCGTTGGCGATATTGTCCGCGTCGGACTTGCCGTCATTGTCCGCGTTGCAGAACTTGTCCATGTCCGCGTCGGCGTAGAACTTGACGTTGCCGACGGCGATGGAGAGTTCGTCTGCGTAATTGAGACCGTTAAAGTCCACGTTTGCGTTCTCGTTGGCGTCCCGGTCGGCGTCCCCGTCAAGGTAGGCGTTCCAGTTCTGGAAGGACTCAGTGTTCTGGTATACGTAGGTGTATGTGAATTTGTTCTTGTAAAAGTAGGCGTGCGCGTCGGAGTAGGAACAAATCTTATTATCTGTATCGCATTTATCTCTCCTGTATCTGCCGTGCTCGTCATTGTAATGGTTAATTGTCCGTCCGTCACAGTAACAACAAAAGTTCTGTCGTATGCATAATTCGCACCAACCTGAGCATATATATCAAGGTTGTCAAGCACTGTCGTTCCTTCTATTAAAACGTCAAATACGCGCGACCCGGCTGACGTCCAGTATGTCTCTGCAAATTTCAGCGTTACTTCATAAGTGCCGTCAGGAACGTCAAACCTGTATGTTGGATTACCATATCTTTCCGTCTGATATAAAGTATCGTCCGTGGTATTTGCTATTGCAATCGTCCCCCTGTCTGCAACGCTTCCTCCTTCATATCCCCAGCTTCCGGTAGTATACGCTTTATCTGCGGACCACGTTATGCCACTTCCGGTATATAAAAGACCTGCACAGTTAACGCGTATAGGAGTAAAAACCGGAGTAATGCTGGAAGTCGGCGATATTGTAAAAGTTACGGTTATGGTAGGACTTAAATATGGGGTTTGAGTTCTTGTGCACGTAGGGGAAAGATACGGGGTATTTGTCCACGTCCTTGTAGGTGAATAATAAGGAGTATTCGTTGCAGTCCCGGCCGGTGTTCTCGTGCGCGTAGCAGTAATCGTAGGCGTGTAAGAAACGACAGAACCACCAAAAATAATGTGGTCGATATAAATCGTTCCTGACGGAGGATTATCAACCTGAAAAAAAAACTTTTTTATGTAAGCAAGGTCAAGGGTCGAATCACCGGAAGGAGAATACGAATCAATGGTAAGAGAACTTAAATTTACGGTTATGTGTCTCCATGCACCCGACTGCACTGAAAACTGGTTATTCCTGTTTGACCAGTCCTGACCACCCGAATCCCCCGGATTTACTGCTTCAATTACTTTTATAAAAGCAGTTATGTTTGAAGGAACGTATATGTCAAATTCAATCGTCGTTGCACCGGTAAAATCCCTGTATCCTTTTGCTCCGCCATAAGGAGTATCAATGCCAAAACCTCCCCAACCGGCATTACTTACGGAAGTTATCTGGCATGACCTCGCCCCATATCTCGGATTTGCAGAACTGTTTACAACTGCAGTAAAGCCGCCCTGCCCTGAAGGCAAATCAAGATTAACAAGAGTTCCGGTTTCAAAATCGTCAAAAACGTTTGGTACCACGGTAGGAGTAAAAGTAAAAGTAGGAGTTCTTACGTCCCATGTAAAAGTTGACGTTGGCGTCGGATAATCACCAATGGGATTTTTCATGTTACCGGTTAAAACGAGCAGATAAAGCATCTTTAAAATGTCCGAAAAATAATCAGTCCCCCAGTTTACGCCCGTATCCGTAGGAAAAGTAAACTGGACGAGTCTGTCATAAGCAGCATTAAGCCATTCCTGATTGCCTTCTACCATTGCAGCACAGGCAATTGCACCCTCAACGGGCGGGAGACACATGACGTCTTCATCGCACAAATCAGGAGTTCTGTCTCCCCTGCAATACGTCGTTTCGTTCCCGTTTAATTTATAGTGTGATTTTATGTTTCCCGGATTGCCCGCATATCTGGTTCTGAAAAACCGGGAAATAGTTGACGGGCATTCATAAGCATACTGATGATTAAGAGTGCCGTATAATAAATAGTCATAAGTCAGCCGCCACGGCGTCCTGCATGCATCCCACCAGTATGAATATGAATCCATTGCCCATCCGTCGTTACCGTCGTTTCTTGTCCCGTCATAATTACACCAGTTTGGCATAAGCCACGTATAAAGTCCGGTTGCGGAATTATAGGTATCTGCATGATTTCTGTAATAATTAATGATTGTATTGTAAGTTCTGCTCGCAACGCTATACCATCTCGTATTACCAGTGAAATCGCCAAACATTCTGTAATACGCCGGTGCGAAATAACTTATATTTCCAAAATCCCATCCATCTCCAGGCCTTATATCGTTGCTTGAAGTTATCTCATTATTTAAAATTGCAGCCATTAAAGTTAATGCTTCCTGCCTGTAATTAATTGCACCGCTGGAGCCCCATTGATAATGCGCCATCATAAGAGCAAATGCAGCATCCTCATCTGCATCCGTTGCAGCACCAGAGCCAACTACACCACCGCCATCCCCTATTCTCCAGTTCATCAGGCCATTACCATTTCTATATCGTTTGTAAAATTTCCACATACCATCAAAATATTGTTTTGTATTGTTCGTTGCAGAAGACATGTAAACCGTAATTATCATGCCATATCCTATTCCTTCTGAAACCGTATCTTCCGTATTGCCATCACCAGTCTCGTAACGGACGACCCTGTATTCGTCCGACGCCATCCATGAATCCTGTGCCTGACCATGGACATAATGTGCGCGCCACTGGTTAAACCAGTCCAGACAATGCTGGTTCATCTGTGCCTGGGTATAATTAGTCGGTTTGATTCCATAAGGATAATTTACCTGCTGTGGGAAAGGAAAATTACAGGTATCTGAAATTAGTTTAAAAGGGAAAAAGGTTATCAGTAATAAACATAATTTAAAAAATAGTTTATTTCTCATTTAAACTCCTGCTTTATTTTAAGCGATTAAATCAATAGAATTATAACATATTTTAAAAATTTTAGCAAGTTTATATAAACGAGAAAATAAAAAAGGCAAATTGCAAGTTTTATTGCACCACACCCAAAATTTCATAAAAAATATAGTTATAAAGTCATATTTAAAAAAAAACAAAAGAAAGGAGGAAACCGCAATGCAGATAACGAATGACGTATTTGGTGATAAAATCGAGTACGGCGAGTATATGTATTTTCGCAAGGACAGAACAGCATGCTGTAAACTGACAAACTGGGACAGACTGTCTGCGGAACTTAAATCTGACTTCAACGAAAAGCCTGAAGCGTTTCAGTTAAGCCTGAGGTAATGCCTGGAGAATACTGCCGGAGATGAAACAACCTCATCTCCGGCTATATCTATTTTGTTTCTTATTTTTTCATCTCGTCTATGCAAAAGCCCTCGATTTCAGATTCAAAAAATGCTTTCACTAATGCTCCATGAACTAAATATTATTGAATTACTCCGGCAATCAGTTTATAACTTTCGTTTCTTTCTTCCCATATACCGGCAAGACTTATGCAAATTATAACATCATTTAAAGAATAATTGCCGATTTTGTAAAATTGTTTTGTAAATTCTGGATCTGTTATTGATAATTTATAATCAACACCTTTGAATTGAAATAACCCGTAATATTTGCTTTTTGTTCTCCCATCAAATTCTCTTTTTTCATATTTGACGGTAAAATTATTAATATGTATTAAACACAAAGAATTATTAATTTTTCCAGTAGTTATTTCCTGCGGAGTCAACCTGTCTTTTCCCTTAATTTCACCAACATCCCAGATATTTGACGGATTATCTAGGAATACTGCAATATTTTTTTTTGTAAGTGTTTCGATTTTTTTCCATGGGTTTTCTATCATCTCATAATTTTCTATCTGGTGTCCGTTCGGTATATTTTTACCCACCTCAATTTCAACCACATCCAGCAATTTTAATCCTTTAACCTGCTGTGCCGGAACCGGACCTTCTTCTGTTATAGGCCTTATCCACTCTTTTGTATTTATATCCTTGCCAGCTACACAATAACCATTCTTTTTCCATGAAATGGCAAATAAAACTATTACCTTTTTCATAACACCTCCTACAAATGAATTATTTTAATACCTCGAACTTTTCCGGCAATATATTCTGCAGCAAGCCTCCTGTGGCATTTATCCGCCTCATCCTCGCTACAAAGCAGGCAAGCGTCCTTAAAAAACTCGGGTGTTATCTCAATATTTCTCTTTTTTAAAAGTTCATTATATTGTTGTGTGTAATTATCCCAGTTTATTTTTTTCTTTTTATAATCATTTAAGATTTGTTTTGTCGGTGCAAATTCTTTCATATATGAGTATTCAATGCCGTATAATTTGTGCAGGAAGTATTTCAAATTTTCTGATTTAGTAAAACCAGCAAGCTGGGACTTGTTATTCAATCTTATATCTATGAGTTTTTTAATGCCATTGTTCTTTAGAGTTTCAAAAAATTGTTCGGCTGTTTTCTTTGTAAAACCTATAGTATATAAATTCATTATTCCTCCTCTTCGTTTTTATATGCGATTTTTTTATTTATACTTTTATATGCTTCTGCAATTGCATCTTCCTTTAAATAAAATAACGAAAGCTGTTTATCAAGTATTTTTTTCTCAAGTTCGGATTGTGAAATTACATCGCCATTTTCAAGTATATGCTCTATCTCCACTCCGTGTTGTTTTAATGCAGCTGAAACAAGTGCAAATCGATGGCATACCAATGGATCTTTTTCCGTGCACATAACAGATATAACAAATCCCTTTTTTATCCCGTTGATTATACGCTGAATTCCATTTTTAAAAAAATCGGCTTCCTTGACTTTTTCAAAATCAACTTTACCATCCGGGAAAAGCAAATCATGCCTTGTCTGCCTTGCTCCAAGTTCCTCCCCCATAAAGATATATTTGATATTATTTTTTTTAAGTTCTTTTTCTATGGTTTCTTTGTTAAATTGAACTGTATATTTGCTATACGGTGCCGAACGGACATCCACGATACAATTTATTCCGTTTTTTTTCAGCAAATCAATAAATCTGTCTATAGTATGATTTGAATGCCCTATAGTGTAACATTTTAATTTTTCCATGGCAGTTCCCTTGTCTATATTATAAAAAATTCAACTTTCCAAAATAAAAGTTTACACTATATTTATCCAATAATTAAAAATACGTTTTGCAACATTCTGAAGAGTGCTCGCTTTTATTTTTTTATTTTCAAATCTTCTTTGCATCTTTCAGAAAAAATCCAGGACATATTTAACTCCTATTAATCTCTTGACCATATCCCATTTTCTGTACCACTCATAATCAGAGTTTAACGATTTTTTTGTTTCTGTCAATTCCAAATGCTTTGCCAAAAAATCATCCGGCGTCATATAGTTTAAAGAACTGTGTGGCCTTTCAGAGTTATATCCGCTTCGCCAATTAATAGTTTTAACACACCCAAACTCTAATTTCAAGTGGTTCAGTTTTCTGGGATAAGCTCACCCTATTTTTTGAATAATACGATGAAAATATAATATTCCCGGCAATAAAAAATCTGCCTACAAATTTCCCGATTATTTTGTTATATGACACCTACGATGTTTCAACATCCTACTGTTTTATTGGTTTTACTTTATAAATATTTCTCAGGTCAATCGTCTTGTTGCCTTTTAAAGGCACAAATAATTCAGCCTCAATTACCCGGTTAAAAAAATTGTGTTTTATTTTTGTTGCCCCCGTTGCTTTTGTTCTCTTGCCGCCTTCGTCTGTATATGTGCCTTTTACCTTCTATTTTTTTTCTTCAAATAAAAAACTATGCTTCATGTTCCATCTCAATATTTTTTATATTTGCTTTTTGCCTATTGCTGTTTGTTTTTTTATTATTTTCGACCTGCGATCAACAAACGGCAATGTTCTTATGCCGACTCCCTTTTCACCAGTTCTGACTGGAATACTATTTTTTTTGCATACTTTTTACCCTTGTTTTCAAGTCCGTTGATTATCATGTCAATGGCTGCTTCACCCATCTTTCTCGTCGGCTGTTTTACGGTCGTGAGTGCGGGAGTCACAAAACTTGCGAGTTCCAGGTCGTCATAACCTATTACCGCGAGATTTTGCGGGACGTTTATACCCGCCTTTTTTGCAGCGTAAAGTATGCCGGTTGCAACGACGTCCCCTGCCATGCAAAATATTGCATCAATGTCTTTTTTTTTGCTGATGGTCGTCTCAAAAATCTCTATGCCTGAATTAAAATCATGAAAAGGCACGACGAATATATTGTCTTCGTTAAAATCAATTTTATTTGCATCAAGTGCAAGCATGTATCCTTTTATTCTGTCATTCTGGATGTCGGGGATGTATCTTTTTCCAATCACAATCGCTATGTTCTTTTTGCCGCTGTGTATCAGATATTCGGTTGCTTCATAAGACGCCTTTAAATTATCAGTTGATATGTAACCAAGACCCGGCAGATATTTTTCAATTGAAACAACCGGTATGTTTGAACTTCTTAAAGAATCCTGAATGTCTTTATCAACAGGTATGTTAAAAAGTATGAAAGCATCGGCAAGACCCGTTCCTATGACTCGCTGGAATATGTATCTCTCATTTTCCAGAATGCCTTTGGTAGAATACTGGCTTAAATTGTAGTTCGTTCCTACTACCCTGTGCTCTATCCCGTCCACTATTTCACTTATAAAGGGAGCGTAAAAAAACGGCGCCATCAGGGATATGGTATTTGTCCTCCTGGTTATAATTTCCATGCCGATTTTATAATGTGCCTTATTTATGAATTTTAATACCTTTACCCTGACATCTTCAGGAATATTTGTTTCGCCTTTTATTATCCTTGAGACAATATCAGGGGATACTTTTGTTTTTTTTGCAATCTCCCTGATGCTTAATTTCCCGTGTTCTTTTTTCCTGCGGTCAACCATAATTCACCTCTTATGTTCTTTCAGTTTTTGAATTAATTTCCTTTATTATGTCATTTACCGGCGATGAAAGTAATTCATCAAGTGAAACAGGCAGAACAACCGACCAGTTTTTCTCTGAAAACGTTCCGGGGACGTTAATGCGCATGTTTTTTTTATCAACGTCGTAATAATTACCGATTGACAGCCAATCCTGGATTAATTGTATGCAATAAATAGACCTTGAAGCAGAACATGCATTTAACGCCTGGGATAAAAGTTGTTTTGTGGCATCTTCCGGCGGTTCCCCTGTGTTTTTAAGATATTTCCAAAATTTTTCTTTTTC
>JAGNJD010000050.1 GCA_018000835.1 Candidatus Goldiibacteriota bacterium
AGGCAGAGGGTGGCGGTAGGAAGGGCAATAGTAAGGAAGCCAAAGGTATTTTTATTTGACGAGCCGTTATCAAATCTGGATGCAAAGTTACGTGTGCAGATGAGGGCAGAGTTGTCAAAACTGCATACGAGGCTGCAGGCGACAATGATATACGTAACGCACGACCAGCTGGAAGCAATGACGATGGGGGAAAAGATAGTAGCGATGAAGGATGCAGAAGTGCAGCAGATAGCAGAGCCAAAGACGTTATACAACAAGCCGGTAAATAAATTCGTGGCAGGGTTCATAGGAAGTCCGGCGATGAATTTCATAGAAGGGACGCTTGAGGAGAAGAGAGGGGGGCTGTATTTTAACGAAGAGAATTTTGAAGTGAGGGTGGTAGAAGAGATGAGGGAAGGATTAAAGGGTTACATAGGGCAGGAGATAATAATGGGGATAAGGCCGGAAGACATATATGATAAGATGTATGCGCCGAATGCAGGAGCAGACACGATAGTAACGGCAACGGTGGAAGTAATAGAAATACTGGGACATGAGAGCTTGTTATATTTAACGACGGGAAAGACGCCGTTTATATCCAAAGGAGAGGCAGACATAGAACTTGAGATAAACCAGGAAGTAGAGATGGTATTTGATATGAATAAAGCACATTTCTTTGACCCTAAAACGGAAAAAGTAATAGTTTAAAATTTTAAAGAGGGTTTAATGTTAAAAAAAAATTTTATTTATTTATTTTTTTATTTTTAATAATTTTCTGTTTCTTTCTTGTTGCGGACGATGATTTAAACGCGACTTATCTTAATTCAACAATAACTTCATTGACGGTTAGCCGGAATAATCAGCAGTCAATAACAATAAATAATTTAACTCAATCAAAAAATAATGATTTATTAAATGAATCGTCTCCAATTATAATAACGGGTGATGATTTAAAATACAATGATGAAACATCCGAAGTTTTTGGGGAAGGGAACATCGTTTTAAGGCAGGCTGCTACCACGATATTTTCTGATTCTATATATATAAATTATAAAAGCGGGGACGTCTCTGCAGAAGGAAACGTAATGGCTGTTGACCAGGATTCCCGCATTTATTCGGATAAATTTTACTATAACATAAAGACACAAAGTGCATATACCAGGAATGCTCATATAATAATCCCACCATGGATATTTATCAGTGAAAAATTGAAAAAGGAAAAAGAAAGAATAGACCTTGAAAATCCGGTTTTTACTACGTGTGATAAGGTTTCGCCACACTACAGGATGGAAGCAGCAATGATATTTATACATGGTAAGAAAAGGATAGAAGCATGGCATACGAGGGTTTATCTTGGGAACGTGCCTATTTTTTATTTTCCTTATTATACGCAGTCTCTTGAAGGGTCAAAAGACCCTTTTGAAATCAGAGTTGGACACAATGACGACATTGGCTTTTATTTTTATTCAAAATATAATTTTTATTTAAAACCATTTGAATTACTTGCTTTAAGCGGATACATAGGTTTTGATTACGTTGAAAAAATAGGTCCGGTATATTCAATGGATTTTATCTATGGCTTTAATCCAAAGTCAAACGGGAATCTGGCATGGAGATATGCAGAAGATAAAATGACAAATAAACGTCGATGGTCGCTCATTTTTGGATATAATCATAATTTTAACGATACCACGAGAATAGGAACCCGCATAGACTCTAAAAGCGACAGTCTGCTAAGCAAGGATTTTCTCGCGTTTGATAATTCAGATATGCTAAGACAGGAATATAATTTATCTTTTTCAACGACTCTTTTTTCCAATCAATCAATAGGCATAGATTTAAGCGATACGGAACAATTAAATACAACGACGTCAAGATACGAAACCGTAAGCAGGGTATTGCCAAAGTTAAGGTATAACGTATTTTCAATTAATTTAATCCCATTTTTATATTATTCCCATAATCTGGATTTTACCCGGACTTATTTGCCTTTAGACGATGATTATTCATATAACGGGACTTTTTCTCCAAGAGTATCAATGAATACGCCCAAACTAATGAATTTTATGGCTTTTTCAGGAAATCTGGCACTTTCTTCGTTATGGAAAAAAAACAGTGAAAAAGAAAAGGGATGGGGTGATAATACCAGCAGTATTAATACGACAGAAAATGTAAATTTAAACATTATTCCGCGCGGCATCCTGGATTCCAACATTACGCATTTGTTTTCAAAACAAATCAGTAAAACGGAAGGACTGCCAAAAGATGGAATTACTTCAAATCAGATTACATCATCGTTATCGGGCAGATACGGTATTTTCAATTATTATGCCAGTACGAGTTATAATATGTTAAAGACGGCGGATGAATTATATAACAATTCAGAACTTGACAGATTTTCATTTTTAAATTTGAATGGAAGCATAAGATATACGATGTATTATCTGGGAGTAAATTCGCTGATAAGCATAATATCCCAGCAAATTAAGAACGTTTCACTGGACTTTGCTTTAACCGACGTTTCAAGAAATCAGTTATGGAAAATTTCTGCAAGTGCCGATTTTGTCAATAATTTAATAAATGCAGGTGGTTATCCGGTAATAGGAAGCAGAATTCCGGATTCAATAACTTTCAGCACTGCCTTAACGTTCAAAATTACCGATCTTTTTGACGTTTCAATATACAGGAAATATGATTTGATGGATAAAAAAATAATGGAGCAAAACGTGGCATTAACGTGGTACGTCCATTGCTGGCGTGCGGACTTTACGTGGGGGGTAAGGCAGGATAACGTTTCCCAGTTTGGATTTACCATTTCAATATCGGCAGTTCCTCAATTCCGGTTCAGCAAACCAACTACTGCCGTGCCTGATTATATGAGCATAATAGGTAATTTACAAAATGTTTACTGACAATCAGGCATTAAACAAAGACGTTCAATATGTAAAAGGCGTTGGTCCAAACAGGCTTAAATTACTTGCCAAATTAAACATAAAAACGGTTTTTGACCTTATATATTATTTTCCTTATGGATGGATGGACAGATCCAGCATTACCCCGATAAACAAAGTCCGGATTGGAGAAAAAGAAGTAGTAAAAGGCGTCGTCGTTGATAAAGGCACGATAATGACGAGGAACAGATTAAAAATTACGCAGGTGCTTATAAAAGACGAAAAAGGATACATAAACGGAGTGTGGTATAACCAGCCTTACATGGAAAAAAATTTTAATAAGGGAGACGTCATAATGTTTTTTGGGAAAGTTGAATTTTTCAGGGGTTCTTTCCAGATATCAACGCCTGAATATGAAATAATAAAACAAAAAGACGGAAACGACGTGGATGACATGGTCAACGTCAACAGAATAGTCCCGATATATCCTTTGACCGAAAAGATTTCACAAAAGCAGTTAAGGAAAATAATAAAATACACGCTTGACAATTATCTGAATTATATAGAGGAGTATTTGCCCGACGAAATCATGAAAAAATATTCATTTATGGATTTAAAAGAAGCCCTTTATAACATACATTTTCCGGAAAATTTTAACGTGCTTGAAAATTCAAAGAAAAGGTTGAAATTTGACGAATTTTTTATTTTGCAGTCCGCTTTTGCAATAAAAAGAAAACAGATTAAGGAGAGTAAGGCACAGAGATTAAACGTTAACGGCGAATTATACAATAAAATTTTAAACAACTTACCTTTTAGATTAACTTCTGCCCAGGAAAGAACGTTAAACGAAATAAAACGGGATCTTGTATCAGGAGAACCGATGAACAGATTGATACAGGGTGACGTGGGATCCGGGAAAACTATAGTTGCACTGCTAACCTGCGCTATTGCCGCGGATTCCGGCTTACAATCGGCGATAATGGCGCCGACGGAAATACTGGCAATGCAGCACATGAAAAACGTGTCGGAATTTGTAAAAGATACAAAAATCAGGACGGGGTTATTGATAAGCGGCATTAAAAAAAGTGAAAGGCAGGATTTGATTGAAAAGATAAAAACAGGGGAAATAAACATAGTTATCGGGACGCATGCTCTGATACAGGAAGATGTATCGTTTAAAAATCTGGGACTTGTCGTTATTGACGAACAGCATAGATTTGGCGTTATGCAAAGGGCAAAATTAATAGAAAAGGGCATTTTTGTCCCGCATACCCTTATTATGACGGCAACTCCCATACCAAGGACGTTGTCTTTGACGGTTTACGGAGATACCGACATTTCAATCATTGATGAATTACCTCCCGGAAGAAAGCCGGTAAAAACGGTTTTGTTTGAAAACAACAGGAAAGAAAAGTTATATTCTTTTATAAGTCAGCGATTAAAAGAAGGGGCACAGGTATATGCCGTTTATCCGCTCGTTCAGGAGTCGGAAAAACTGGATTTAAAAAGTGCCATTGAAATGGAAAAAGAATGGTCAAGGGTTTTTTCAGGATACAGGACGGCATTGGTTCATGGCCAGATGAAAAATGATGAGCGTGACGTAATAATGAAGGATTTTAAGGATAAAAAAATAGACATCCTGGTAGCAACTACGGTAATTGAAGTTGGAATTGACGTGCCAACTGCCTCCGTTATGGTAATTGAACATGCAGAAAGGTTTGGATTATCTCAACTGCATCAATTGCGTGGCAGAGTCGGCAGGGGTGAAACTCAATCGTATTGTGTCTTAATAGGCGACCCGAAAACAGAGGATGGTTTCAGGAGGCTAAACGTTATGATAAACACGCAGGACGGGTTTAAAATATCCGAGGAAGATCTTGCAATAAGAGGACCTGGTGAATTTATCGGGACAAGGCAGCATGGTTTGCCGGAATTCAAAATAGCCAGCATCATAAAAGACAAAGACGTTATGGAAATGGCAAAAGAAGCAGCATACAATTTTATCTGCCGGGGCGATACAAATTATGACAAAAACAGGAAATTATTTGATATAATAAAATTAAAATATGGTGAAACTTTTAATCTGACTAACATAGGTTAAACAGAAATTTTAATTCGTAACGGGTTGGTGCTTATGAAAATAAAATACTATGGAGTAAGAGGTTCGTTGCCGGTTTCCGGCCAGGAATTCGTTAAATATGGCGGAGATACAACCTGCGTGGTTTTATACGAAGGCAATACGACAATTATCGTTGATTCCGGAAGCGGTATCAGAAATTTTGGCAGGGATATCATAAAAGATACGGGTCCAACGGGTCATAAATTTAATCTTTTTTTTACTCATTATCACTGGGACCATTTGATGGGTTTCCCGTTTTTTTCTCTTGCCTATATTAAAACAAACGAATTGAACGTTTATGGCGAAACAAAATATAACATGACGGTTATGGACATTCTTAAAAAACAACAGCAATTTATTAATTTTCCGGTTGAATTAAGCGGTATGGCTGCAAAATTTATTTTCAACGAATTACAGGGAAGTGAAGAAATAAAAATAGGCCCGTTTAAGATAAGTTACATAAAAATAAATCATCCCGGCGGAAGTATTGCATATAGAATAGAAAGCGGCAATTCTTCTTTTGTCGTTGCCACTGACTATGAACATTTTTCCGTTCCGGATGCCAATCTTATAAAACTTGCAAAGGATGCAAATGTTTTAATGTATGATTCACAATATACGCCGGAAGAATATCCAAAATTCGTCGGATGGGGGCATTCAACCTATGAGGAAGGCATAAAAATCGCACAACTTGCAGACGTAAAGAATTTACACCTTATTCATCATGCCCCTGAGCATACGGACGATGATCTTGACAAAATACAGATTGCTGCAACGGCAAAATTTCCTTCGTCAATTGTAGTAAAGCAGGGATTTGAAATGCAGATATGATGATGGAGTCCGTTCCCTTTACTATCATATTCTCAATAATTTATGCTTTATACGACGTAACCAGCCGGCGGTGAATAAAAGCACATTATTAATTAACATTAAAAAAAATTTCTGCTATAATATTATAAAAAGGATAAAGGAGAGAGTTTTTGGAACAAAATGAATATGAACAGATAAAGGCATTGCCTTTTTTTAAGAACCTTTTGGACCAGGAGATGGACGTTATTTTAAAAAAAATTTTTACGAAATTTTACAAAAAGGGTTCTATATTGTTCGTTGAAGGCATGCCGGGCGAAGTTTTATACATTGTCATGGAAGGTAGCATTGTCATTTCAAAAAAGATAAAAGAAGGCAAAGAAATAGAAATTGCAAAACTTGGGTATGGCGAAATAGTGGGTGAAATGTCTTTGATTGACGCAGGACCAAGAACGGCAACCGGTAAAACCGAAGTTGACTCCAAACTTGTCGTCATTACGAAAAAATCGTTTAATGAAATACTTGAGTCTGATCCGCAGATTGCCGCGAAAATTTTAATGGAACTTTTAAGAGTATTAAATAAAAGATTAAGAGTCACGGATAAAAAATTTGAAAACACATAAAAAGGCTACTTTATATGAATTACAGCAAATTATTTTTTTATTTCACTGCTTGTCTTATTTTTTTTAATAGTTGTGCTTCGGTCCAGACGTTAAACCGACCTAAAATTAATAAAAATCCTTTTCAGGAAGCAGAATCATTTTATTATTATTCACTCGGTTATTTAAATGAACTGGAAAACGAGATTGACAGGGCACTGGAATATTATAATTTAAGCACAAAATATTCGTATACCCCAGGTTCCATTTATAAAGAGATGGCATACATTTATGGATTAAAAGGGGATAATGCAGAAGCAATTAATATGATAGAAAAAGGTTTAAAGGAAGACCCTTATAATCCGGAAATATTATTAATTGCTGCGCGTATGAGAATGGAAAATGAAAAGCACGAAGATGCCAAAAAACTGCTTGAACGCATAATTGAAATAGATCCGCTTTATGCAGACGCATATTTTTACCTTGGAGTGATTGCCTATAAAATGGGAGATAAAGACGGAGCGGAATCATACTTTCAGAAAAATTTATCAATTTCTGACAATCCGGCAGCAACGTATTATAACATTGGTTTGATATATGGCAGCAGGGATGATTATGACATGGCTGAAAAATATTTTTTATCTTCAATTAAATCAAACCAGTTGTATTTCAAGGCGTATGATGCACTGGCGCAGGTTTATGAAATAAAGGGAGACGTTGAAAAAGCAGCCGGCGTTTATAACGACCTTTTAAAAATCAAGCCGGACGACATAAACATAATTAAGTCAATGGCAGATTTGTATTACAGGCAGGAGAATTATAAAAAATCAATTGAAATCTACGAAGATTTATTAAAGAAGGATAAAAAAAACGTTGATTACATTTATTCTCTTGGCTTGCTTTATCTTAAAACGAAGGATTATAAAAAAGCATTGGACCAGTTTTTAAAGGTAGATAAAATAAAAAAAATACCGCTTAATACATATTATATAGGCGTTGCATACGAAGAATTAAAACAATATGACAGGGCTTTAAATATTTTTATGGAACTCGTAAAAGAAGATGAAGGATTTATTAATGGATATTATCATATAGGGTATATATATGGCGAGATGGGCCAGATTGACAAAGCAATTAAGCTTTTTGAAGAAACGCTTGAAAAAAATAAAGACAAGGAAGAATTTTATCTTTTACTCGCTGCAGCATATTCCGATGCGAAACATTATGAAAAGGCAAGAGATACGTATTTACAGGCAGCAGAAAAATTTAACAATTCGGAAAGAGTTTTTTATAATCTCGGCGTCGTATACGACAAATTAAAGGAATATGACAAAGCCATTGAAGCATTCAGAAGAGTGATAGAGATAAATCCAAAAAATGCGGAAGCATACAATTATATAGGATATACTTATGCGGAACGCGGAGAAAAACTTGATGAGGCACAGGAATTGATAAAAAAAGCATTACAATACGAACAAAACAATGGCTATTTCCTTGATAGTTTGGGCTGGGTTTATTATAAAAAGGGGATGTATTTTGAAGCGTTAAAAGAATTACTAAAAGCAATAGAAGAACTTGAAAAACAGAATGGCAAAGGGGATTCCGTAGTTTACGAACACATTGGCGACGTATATAAGAAAAAAAACGAGACGAATAAGGCTGCGGAATATTTTAAAAAGGCGATGGAAGGAGCAGATGCAGATAGACGTGCCATTCTGGAAGAAAAGTTAAAATCAACAGTGAAATGATATTTTTATCGCCCGCGAAAATTAATTTAACTTTACACATAACCGGCAGGGATAAAAAAGACGGTTATCATTATTTAAATTCAATCATTGACGCGGTTTCTTTGTATGATTTAATTGACGTTAAAATCACAAATAAACCGGAAATTATTTTAAAAGATAAATTACATAAATTAAAAATTCCTTTAAAAAAAAATTTGATATATAAAGCAGCAAAATTATTGCAAGAGAAATATAAAGTAAAAAAAGGTGCGGTCATAGAATTCTATAAATACATACCGGATGGTTCTGGATTAGGCGGTGGGTCAAGCAATGCAGCTACGACGTTAAAAGCTCTTAATAAATTATGGGATTTAAAAGTTCCAGTTAAAACGCTTGAAAAACTTGCTATGAAAATTGGTTCTGACGTCCCTTTTTTTATTAAATCAAAATATGGTCAGATAACTGAAAAAGGTGAGAAGATAAGGATTTTAAAGAGGAAAAAAATAAACTGGTACGTGATAGTAATCCCCAAAAATTATAAAGTAAAAACGTCTCTTGCTTATAAATGGTATGACATTGATTTTGTATTGACAGAAACAATGACTTATAATAAAATTGACAGGAACGTTTTCTTATGCAATGACTTAGAACCATCCGTTCTAAAAAGGAAGATTTTATTAAGGACTATAAAGGAAAAACTGGAATTAATTACGCAAAATAAAAAAAATGTTTCGCTTAGCGGGAGCGGCTCGGCACTTTTTTCGTTTTGTGAAACAAAAAAGGATGCCAGGAAAATTTTTAACAAAGCAAAAAAAACATTTAAGAATTGTAACTTATTTCTGGTTCATTCAATATAATGTTTTTTTATGGAGGCGTGAGCAATGGACATTACAGACGTAAAAATTTACCCCATACAGGGTAAAGAAGACAAGGTACAAAAGTTAAAGGCTTATGCTTCAATTACTTTTAATCATTCATTTATTATAAGGGGTTTAAAAGTAATTGAAGGCACAAAAGGACTCTTTGTTGTTATGCCTAGCAGAAAACTTGCGAATGGAGTATATAAAGACATCGCACATCCGTTAAATAACGAAACTCGCAAGATAATAGAAAAAAAAGTTCTTGAAAAATTTTATGAAACAAAGCAGGGCAACGATACAAGAGCGCAATAATTTGTCACAAAATTTTGGAACTTCAATAAAGTTTTATTGTATTTTTGGGCGGTAGCCAAATTGGCAAGGCATCAGGTTTTGGTCCTGACATTGTGGTGGTTCGAGTCCACCCCGCCCAGCCAAATTTTCTGGTGAAAATTTGGGAGGATAAGGAAAAAGTAAACGGTTTATAAGCCGCAAATACCGGAAAATTTCCTTGCTCCCCATCCCGATTCCTAATCCTTAATTACTTCCAGGATGTCTATTTACCCTGGAAATCCAAATAATCGCCTTGAAACGCGCAACTTTTTACCGGGGGAAACGTTATAATATTCTTGATTCTATCGTTTTTTATTTGCTTTTCAGTATGTTGCCGGATATGATTTACAATATAAGGAGAATTGAATGGCCAAAAAATATCCCTGCTTTTCCTTCCCGCGTTATTTCCTGTCTGCATTTTCACCGCTACCGCGACCATAAATATTGATTACGGTACCGATATTGCGGGATTGTTATCTAAAATTTAAAAGTGGACAATGTTTAAATCACTGTTTTTAACCTTTTAAACGTCAATTAATATTCCGTCACACCAGAATCTCACCTTGGAAAGCAAGTTGTTTATGTGAATTTCTTGTGTAACTGTGCCATAAGACACCTCATTTTTGCCTTAATTATACGGCTAAAAGAGGTGTCCACTTTTAATTCTTAAATGACATTCTGTGCCGCTGCACCTTGACAAGATAAACGAGATACACTGGAGTTTTATCGCAGAGGGACAGGACTATGATTTTTACATGGATGATATACAGGTATATTCATTCAACGTTTTTGCTTCGCCGACGCCGACAGTAACGCCAACCGGTATATCGGCCATGCTGGACCTGAACAAAGTTTATGTTTATCCTTCGCTTATAAATATGTCCTGTGCAACGTGCACGGGAATTACTTTTTACGGACTTACGGCACATACAAAGGTCAGGATTTACAACTTGTCTGGCGAGCAGGTGTATTCTGCCGAAGCGAAAACCCCGGGAGGCACCTTTTTTGTAAAATTAAGAAAGAACCGGAAAACAAGCAACCTGGCTCCCGGCATATACATTTACGTGGTTTTTGACGGCGAAAACAACCATAAAACTGGAAAATTCGCAATTGTGAGGTAGGTGGCTTATGTGCCTGCCCGGACGTATTATCATGACAAAAGACAGGACACATGCAAGCGCAATGGATTGATTGACAGGGGGCAAAACCAGGATTTGTAAATGGCATGGCAATGATGTTGTCCAAATCAGCACGGATTCGCGAAGTGCCGTTTTTTGCATTGTTTTCATTTGCGGGTATGATATACTTATAAAAAATGGAGAAAAAACATTAAAACATTCAACGATATAAAAAAGATAATAGAAGCAGAAAAGGAGAACTTAAAAAGCAGATTCAAAATCATGGAGATCGGTATTTTCGGTTCCTTCGTGCATGAAGAACAAAACGAGAATAGCGATATTGATATCCTTGTTGATTATTCCGACGAGCATGTGAGTCTTTTTGATGTTTTATAGACACTTTTAAAGACAGCGGTACGATCTTGATAGCCACTGAAGCCGCAGCAGAAGGCGTAAACCTGCAATTTTGTTCGCTTGTGGTGAATTTTGACATGCCGTGGAACCCGCAGAGGATAGAACAGCGCATAGGCCGCTGCCATCGCTATGGGCAGAAATATGATGTTGTAGTTATCAACTTCCTTAATGAGAAGAATCAGGCGGATAAAAGGGTTCTGGAACTGCTGGAACACAAGTTTAACCTTTTTTCCGGGGTTTTTGGCGCTTCTGACGAGGTGCTTGGCTCCATAGAAGCAGGAATGGATTTTGAAAAACGGGTGCTTGAGATATACCAGAAATGCAGGACAGAAAGCGAAATAAAACAGGAATTTGACAGGCTGAGAAAAGAACTTGATGAGCAGATACAGGCAAGGATGGAGGATACAAGGCGCAAGCTGCTTGAGAACTTTGACGCGGATGTTCACGAGAAATTAAAAATTAACCTTACCAATGCCAAAGAAAGCATAGGCAAAACAGAACGCATGTTCTGGGAAACGACCAAGCATATTCTGAAAGATTTTGCCAGGTTTATTGAAAATGAGCTTTCCTTTGACCTGGAAAAAGCTCCGTTGCCTGGAATAAAGACAGGCAGATATAAACTGATATCAAAGGTAAGGGAAAACGTGTTTGGCGATTTCCTTTACCGTCTTAGCCATCCCCTGGGTGAATACGTGATATCAGAAGCGCTGAAAAAAGCTTGCCCTTATGCAGAAGTGGAGTTTGATGTAACGCACGTACCTGTGAAAATATCAATGGTTGAGTTTTTAAAAGGCAAGACAGGATACATGATACTCCAAAAACTTATCATAGAGTCCTTTGACAAACAGGATTATTTGCTTTTTTCAGGGTTTGAGGAAAACGGCGGGAATATTGACATGGAAACCTGTATAAAGATGTTTAACTGCGAAGGCAGGGTAAAACATGCAGGGGAAATCCCACAGGACGCAAAGGCAAAGCTTGAAGCTGATGCAGACCGGCATGTTATGGCAGTGATAGCCAGAAATCTGGAAGAAAACAACAAACATTTTATGGAAGAACGTGATAAGCTGGAAAAGTGGGCTGATGACATGGTAAAGTCCACGGAAAAAGAACTGGATGACGTTAAAAGGCAGATAAAAGAGCAGGAGAGAAAGTCGAGGCAGGCAGTGACCATGGATGAACAAAAGCAGTTGCAGGAGTCTATAGCTGCACTTGAAAAGACAAAAAGAACGTTAAGACAAAGGATTTTTGATGTGGAAGATGAGATAAAAGGAAAAAGAGACGCGCTAATATCGGCGCTTGAGGCAAGAATGAAGCAGAAAACAAGAAATGAAAATTTGTTCATTATTAGATGGAGAGTGGTTTAATTTGGCGCAGCTATTTTCAAAGGTAATAAGAAATGGCGAGCTTCTGTGTTATAGCGAGAGGGGCGCTTTATCATATATAATGACAAATTGGATTTTTCAGGATGGAAATATTGATCGTTTCATTAAACTGATAAAGCGTAATGCTTTTAATGAAGACGGATTCTTGAACGAAATTAAATTCCCCAATACGTTTCAAAAATTTTATGCTGCTACTGAGGTTGTTTTTGGAAATAAAGAAGGATTTGGCAGTCCTGACGGGTTGTTAAGGCTGGAAATGAATGACAATAGCAATGTTGTAATCTTTATCGAAATGAAAATCGATGAGTCGTATAAAAAAAGTTGTGACAAAAAAAATAACTCAAGCATTAATAACCAAATTGAATTAAAAATGAGGCTGGCAAATAAGATTTTAATGGGCGAAAAAAAAGTAATAAAAAGCGGGGACAAAACGCTAAAACTTCTAAATGCGGTCAAGGAACTAATAGATAAGCATATAAGTACTGTTGGAAAGAAAAATCATGACAATGTTTACTTTTTATCAATAACGAAAGACAAACAGAACCCATTTAAGTATATTCGTTGTAAAGCAGAGATGAAGCGGTATTTACCTGCTTTTAATAAACCGCACAGAGTCGGTACGTTGTGGAAAAAATGGCAAAAAAATATGTGTTGGATGAGTTCTGACGAACTGTTAAAACTTGTATTTCAAAATTCAGAGGTGTAAACCATGCAAAAACAATACGAAAAATTCAAGGATATCCTAAGAGAGATGTTCCAGATGGACCAGGCAGACCTGGACTTTGGCATATACCGCATCATGAACGCCAAAAGGGCGGAGATAGAAAAGTACCTGGAGGAGGACCTAAAGCCGCAGGTATATACGGAGTTTGAAAAGTATAGGGGCAAAGAAGTAGAGGAAAAGAAAAAGAAGCTTGATGAAATGATAAAAAACCTGATTATCAGTTTTTTCCTAAAAAACGACATATCTATCACCTCCTTTCGTAGTGCCTAATATCTTATCATACATAAATCTTACTACCCATTACCACATAATCGTGAGCCAATTGAAATAGATTTTAAGATTACTGAAAATACTTTTAAAAGTTTACATAGTAAGATATTGCACGTAATTGCTGAAACTAAAAAGGGAAAAGAGAAGATACAAGAAGAAAAAG
>JAGNJD010000051.1 GCA_018000835.1 Candidatus Goldiibacteriota bacterium
TTTTTCCGGACGTTTCCATTTATGACGGGATAATCATAGGAGACAATACTATAGTTCATTCAGGCGTTGTTATTGGAGCGGATGGCTTTGGCTATTTTGAGGATAATGGTAAGATAATAAAGATACCGCAGATAGGAAACGTGAAAATAGGACAAAACGTTGAAATCGGGGCAAATACAACCATTGACAGGGCTTCTTTTGGTTCCACTTTTATAGACGACGACGTAAAAATAGACAATCTCGTTCAGGTAGCACATAACGTCCGGATTGGTAAGGGGACAGTGATAGCATCCCAGACCGGGATTGCAGGTTCAACGACGATAGGTAAATATTGCATCATAGCAGGACAGGTCGGATTCGTAGACCATGTTAACATAGGAGATTTTGTAAAGATAGGAGCCCAGGCCGGCGTGGCAAAAGATTTACAGGATAAAGCAGAAGTAACCGGCTCTCCTGCAAGACCTGTAAAAGAGTTAAGAAAAGCAGAAGCATATATGATGAGACTGGAAGAATTATTTAGACAGGTCAGAGAAATTAATAATAAACTAAATAAATGAAACAAAAAACGATTAAAAAAAGTTTTGAAATATCAGGGGCGGGACTTCATCACGGGGGAAAGACAAGAATTATTTTTCATCCATCGGAAGAAAACAGCGGTATTTTAATAAAAATCAACGGAATTAATTTTCACATGGACGTTAGTAGCGTTATATCAACGCAAAGGGGGACTGATGTGTGTTTTAACAATTCCAGGATTTCAACGGTTGAGCATCTTCTTGCAGGCATAAAAGGGCTAGGTATAGACAACGTTATTCTGGAAATTTGTGGAAATGAAATCCCGATTCTGGACGGCAGCAGTAAAATTTTTTGTGAAAAATTAATAAAAAATGGTATAATCAGTCAGAACAAAGCAAGGAAAGAATTTAAAATACGAAAATCAGTTTTAATCAGCAATAACGGAAAATACATTGCCGTTTTGCCTTCGGATTCTTTTAAAGTTTATTATTTTTCTGATTTCAGTGATTATGGAATTAAACCCGATTTCTGGGGTGGAAAAATTACTCCGGAATTTTTTTATAAAAATATTTCGGGCAGCAGGACGTTTGGATTTAAAAGCGAGATTGAAATTTTAAGACAAAAAGGACTCATAAAAGGTGCGACGTTAAAAAATGCAGTGCTGATTGACAACGGCAAGCCGGTAAATACGAAGTTACGTTTTAAAAACGAATTGTTAAGACATAAGATACTCGACATAATAGGCGATATGGCTTACGTCCCGGGATATTTAAAAATATGTATAATAGCATATAAAACCGGGCATACCGAAAACATAATGATGGTAAAAGAACTGTTAAAGAATTAATAAACAACATCAGGAGGCAGACATGATGGACATAAATAAAATTCAGGAGTATTTACCGCACAGATACCCATTTTTACTTATAGACAGGATACAGGAAATAAAGACCGGAGAAAAAATTGTTGCAATCAAGAACGTCACCATAAATGAATGGTTTTTTCAGGGCCATTTTCCGGGGAACCCCGTGATGCCGGGGGTTTTGATAATTGAAGCAATGGCACAAGCAGGAGCCATATTGATACTGGAACAGATGCAGGATGCAAAAGGCAAAGTGATTTATTTTATGACGATAGATTCGGTTAAATTCAGGCAACCCGTGGTTCCAGGAGACGTTTTAAGACTGGAAGTTACCCCGATAAAATTAAAAGGAGCCATTGCAAAACTTCATGGCGATGCTTATGTGGGTGATGAAAAAGCAGCAGAAGCAGACATGATGGCAATGCTTGGCGCAGGTAAAGGATAAAACATGATACACGAGACAGCACTTGTTTCAAAAAAGGCAAAGATGGGAAAAGACGTAAGGATAGGCCCGTTTGCAATCATAGATGATGAAGTTGAGATAGGCGACAACTGTGAAATAGGCCCTAAAGTTCACCTGTTAAATGGAACAAAGATTGGAAATAATAATTATATAGGAGAGGGAACTCTGATTGGAAATGATCCGCAGGACCTGAAGTTTAAGGGAGAGAAAACTTACGTTCATATCGGTGATAATAACGTTATAAGGGAATACGTTACAATACACAGGTCAACTGGTGAGGGAAAAGCAACTACTATAGGTAATGGTAATTTCATAATGACGATGGCACACATTGCACATGATTGTAAAATAGGCAATAACGTCATCATAGTTAATTATGCAGGTCTTTCAGGGCACATACAGATTGACGATTATGCTTTTATAAGCGGATTGACTGCAATACATCAAAACGTTCACATTGGTAGTTACTGCATGCTGGGCGGAGGACTGAGGGTTGCGATGGACGTTGTGCCATTTATGCTCGTTGCTGATTATCCGGCAAAAATAATCGGCGTAAATAAGGTCGGACTTAAAAGACGCGGGTTTACAAAGGAAAAAATTGAATTGATTGAAAAACTGCACCGTATTGTATTCAGATCACGACTACAGTTAAAAGAAGCATTGAAAAAAATAGAAAACGAATTGCCGGCAACGGAAGAAGTAAAATATTTCATTGATTTTATAAAAAATTCCAAACGTGGTATTTTAAGATGAAATCAGGAAAAGTAGGACTTCTGGCCGGCAGAGGAGAACTCCCGGTCCGATTTTTAAGGAAAGCCAGAGAAAACAAAATAGACGTTGTTTTAATGAAAATAAAAGGAGAATCAGACGATAAATTATCAAAATTGGCATATAAAAGTTACGACGTAAAATTAACCGCCTTAAGCGATATAATTAAAATTTGTAAAAAAGAAAGCGTAACCAGAATTATAATGCTTGGTTACGTCGGGCATTCAAATCTCATAAATAAAATAAAATTTGACTTAAGGACTTTAAAAATTCTACTGAAAATAAAAGACAGACGGGCATCCAGTGTTTTAAAGGGTGCAATAAATGAATTAAAGAACGAAGGCATAGAAGTAATTGATTCAAGATTTTTGATGTCTGATTTACTTGCTGGCAGCGGATATCTGACAAAAAAACGTCCTGTAAAAAAATATTTTGACGACGTTGTTTTTGGACGTAACATTGCAAAAAAAATATCAAACGCAGACATAGGTCAGACGGTCGTAATAAAAAACAAAGTGGTAATAGCAGTTGAAGCACTGGAAGGAACCGATGAGTGCATAAAGCGCGGAGCTAAACTGGCAGGCCCCGGATTCGTCGTGGTAAAGGTCTCAAGGCCGGAACAGGACATGAGATTTGACATACCGGTGATAGGCCTAAAAACCGTTACATTGTTGAGAAAATGCAAGGCAGCAGGCATTGCCATAGAAGCGGGCAAAACGTTTTTATTAAACAGGGACAAATTAATTTCCGTTGCAGACGAGAATAACATTTTTGTATATGGTATGAAATGAAAGAAAAATTTCAGAAATTATAAATTCATAAAAATTCAGGAGAGGTGTATGTTACAGATATCAAAACCACAGATAGGTGATGAAGAAATACAGGCGGTTACGGAAGTATTAAAATCGGGTATAATTGCATCAGGCCCTAAAGTAATGGAATTTGAGAAAAAATTTGCAGATTATCTCGGGGTGAAAAATGCCATAGCCGTTGCGAACGGCACGTGTGCATTGCATGCAGCACTATTTGGGGCGGGCATTAAAAAAGGTGACAGGGTAATTACGACTCCGTTTACTTTCGTTGCCACTTCAAATTCAATTTTACACATCGGAGCCGAGCCGGTTTTTGCAGACATAGAGTACGACAGTTTCAACGTTTCTCCCGTAGCAATAGAAGAAGCGTTAAAAGCAGACAGGGAGAGAAAAATAAAAGCAATTTTGCTTGTCCATTTATATGGACGTTGCTGTGACATGGATAAAATAGAAAACATTGCAGATAAATACGGCGTAAAAATAATTGAAGATGCGGCGCAGGCACATGGTGCAAAGTATAAAAACAGGATGGCAGGGACTTTCGGGGATACGGCAGCTTTTTCAATGTATGCAACAAAAAACATGACTACTGGAGAAGGCGGTATGGTCGTAACGAATGACGATAAAAAAGCCGCCGAAATCAGGAAGTTCATAAATCATGGAAGTGAGAGAACATATTATCATACCATGCTCGGTTATAATTACAGGACTACCGACGTAGAAGCAGCAATGGGTATTGTCCAGTTAAAAAAACTGGATGATTTTAACAAAAAAAGAAGGGAAAATGCAGAACGGTTTATGGAAAAATTTTCAAAATATGACTGGCTCATTCTGCCGCGTTGCGATGATAAATATTTTCACGTTTATCATCAGTTTACGATACGCGTAAAAAACGGAAAGAGAGACGAACTGGAAAAATATTTATTTGAAGTTAAAATAGGTGCAAAAATATTTTATCCGATACCTTTGCATAAACAACCTTTGTATGAAAAAATTTATCCGGACCTGTCAATGCCGGAAGCGGAAAAAGCATGTAAAGAAGTGCTGAGCATACCGGTTCATCCGGGACTGACGGAAGACGATTTAAAATACGTAGAAGAAGCATTTTATAAATTTTCAGGGAGAACGTAAATTGAAATTAAAATATCTGGATTTATTCGGCTTTAAATCTTTTGCAGACAAAACTCACATGGAATTTGGTGAAGGAATTACAATAATTGTGGGACCAAACGGCTCAGGAAAATCAAACATTGTAGACGCGATACGATGGGTCCTGGGAGAACAAAGTGCAAAATCGTTAAGAGGGAGCAGAATGGAAGACGTCATTTTCAACGGTTCTGATTCCAAAAAGACGCTTGGCATGGCTGAAGTGTCAATAACTTTTGACAACCAGGATAAGACGTTAAACATTCCATATAATGAAATAAAGATAACGAGACGTTTATACAGGTCGGGCGAGAGCGAATATCTCATCAACGATAACGCCGTCAGATTAAAAGACATAGTTGAATTGTTCATGGATACGGGCGTGGGCATTGATGCGTATTCCATAATAAGTCAGGGGGAAGTGGACAGGATAATAAACAACAAACCGTTTGAAAGAAGAGAAATATTTGAAGAGGCAGCAGGAATAACGAAATACATAACGAAAAGGGATGAAGCATTGAATAAACTGGAATCCACGGAACAGCACATGATGAGGATAAACGATATTTTGTCCGAAGTAAAAAGACAGGCGTCTGCTCTCGAACGCCAGGCAAAAAAAGCGGAAAAATACAGGGAACTAAAGCAGGAATGCAGCGACATGGAAATCAGGATTATTAAAAGAGAGTTAAAAGAAAAATACAGAGCATACAACGAAAACGACAAAAAAAGGGAAGAAATAGAAAAAAGGATAGAAGATGAAAACATAAAATTAAATTCGTTTGAAAAAAATCTGGACGAGTTAAAAGCAAAAGCATCGGATATGGAAAAGGAAATTTCAGGTATCAGGGAAACGTGCCTTTTAAAAGAGCAGACGGTAAAAAGAATTGATGACAATCTGCAGTTTAACCTTGAAAAAACGAGCGAATTTAAACTGCGAATAGAGGAGTTAAACAGACAAAACGTTGAAAATGTTGGAAAAATGGAAGAGTTAAGGGAAGAATTAAAAATAAAAGAAGAAAATCTTATAAAGAGCAGGGAATTGATAGAATTAAAGGAAAAAGAATTTGCGGAATGTGGATTAATTTTAAGACAAACACAGGATAAATACGAAGAAACAAAACAGATAAACGAGACAAAGCAGGATTTTCTTAATAAAATTATGCAGGAATTTAACGCGTTGAAAAATGATATATCCGTCCAGGATACGCTGATAAAAGGAATGGAGGAAAAAATAGCATTTAACGAAACCCTGAATAACGAAACTGAAGAAAAATTAAAAAAATTAAACATGGAACTTGAAAACATAATGAAAGGAAAAATCCTAAAGGAAGACGAAGCAAAGCAGATAAAAAGCAGGGAAGAAACGTTAATAAAAGACAAGATAAGACGGATGGAAACGCTCGCCTCTTTTGACGATACCATAAAAGATTTTTCCATGAACCTGAACAGATTAGAGACCAAATTGTCTTTTTTAAAAAATTTATACGAACAACTTGAAGGATACGGAGAAGCAGTCAGAAAAATACTATTTGAATTTAAGGCACAACTTGACGAACCGCAGAAAGAAAACATTGTCGGAGTAATAGGAAACATCGTAAAAGTAAAACAAAACTGCGAAAAAGCAGTGGAAAAGGCATTGAAAGATATTCTGCAGACGATAATCGTAAGAAACGATTCGCTCGTAGAAGAAATATTTACTCTTTATGAAAAAGAAAAAGATCCGATAAACATCGTAAACATGGATAACTCCATCAATTGTAAGTATATTATTGGTAAATGGCAGGCCGGGGTAAAACACAAAAAAATTATAGCGCATTTGTTATCTGTGATTGAAATACCCGAAAAGTTTGAAATTATCAAATTATTTTTTGCAAACGTTTTTCTGGTCCAGGACGTTGCTGCTGCAAAGGAAGTAATAAATGATTTAAAGATGGAGGAGGAATATAAATTACTCACCTTAAACGGGGAGATAATTACAAACTACGGCATTTATAAAAAAGGAGAAGGGGAAATGCAAGCCGGCATAGGATTACTCGGCAGGGAAAGACTTATTAACGAAATAGGACAGGAAGTAGTTACGTCAAGGCAGCGTTTAAAATCAATGCAGGAAGAAAGGGAAATTCGAAAAAAACAGATTCAGGAGATTGAAGAAACCATAGAAAAATTGTCTGCCATTTATCATAACCAGTATATTGAAGTCATAAAAGACGACGAACGCATAAAACAGAAAGAAGAAGAAAAAGAATTGTTGTGCAATTCGCTGGATAAATTAAAAAAAGAAAAATCCGAACTGGAAATTCTGATAAAAGAAATGCTGACAAAAAAGGAAGTTAGTGAAAATGAAAGAAAAAATATGAGTGAAGAAATCGACAAATTAAACCAGGAATTATTTTCTTTAAAAAACGAAATCAATCTTGTGGAACAGGATTTAAATGTAAAAAAAAGCATCATGGAAGAAAAAAGAATAGAAATATTAAAATTAAAAAACGACAACGAATTTGAAATAAACCAGAAAGAAACCATTTCCCGCAGAATAACAGAAATACAGAATCACTACGATGGAATATTAAAAGAGATTGGGGATTTAAACGAAAGAATAAGCCGGATTGAAAACGAAAGAATTGAAATGGAAAAAAATAAGATGTCGATAGAAACAGATCTTGTAATAAAGAAAAACGAACTTAAACAAAAAACAGGCGAGTTTGAATCCATAAATACTGAAATACAGACACTGAATCAGAAGTTAAAGGAAATGGGCAGCGTAAGGGAAGAATTAACGAAACAGTTGTATGATTTAAAGATGAAGATAAATGAACTTTCCGTGGAAATAAGGACGATTTACGAGAAAATTGAAAATGAATTCAAAATTTCAGTTTCTGAGGATGAATTAAGTTCACTGGAGATGCCGGAAGAAGAATACAGGGAACTTTCAATGAAAGTTTCCGAATACAGGGAAAAGATGGAAAAACTGGGTTACATAAATCTTGTTGCAATAGAGGAATATAACGATTTAAAAAAAAGGGAGGAATTTTTACAATCCCAGTATGATGATTTAATCAAAGCAAGAGAAAATCTGCATAAAGTCATTAAAAAGGCAAACGAAGAATCAAAGGAACTTTTTAACAAGGCATTTGTTGAAATAAGGTCAAGATTTGCAGAAGTGTTTAAAAAAATGACGAACGGCGGTGATGCAGACCTGATACTTACAGACAGCGAAAACATACTTGAATCCGGCATTGACATAATAGCAAGACCACCTGGAAAAAGATTACAAAGCATCACGCTTTTATCAGGCGGTGAAAAGACGATAACGGCAATCTGCCTCTTGTTTGCCTTATTCCTTATAAAAGCAAGCCCATTTTGCATCATGGATGAGGTGGAAGCTGCACTTGACGACATAAACGTTGTCCGGTTTACGAACCTCATAAAAGGCTTCAGAAAAACGCAGTTCATAATAATTTCGCACAATAAATTAACGATGGAAACGGCGGACATTATTTATGGCGTATCCATGGAAAATGCAGGTGTATCCAGAATAATATCTGTTAAACTTGATAAAGCACTTGAAATGAGTTCGCAGAACTGAAAAATGGATAAAACAATCATAAAAAAACCTTCTTTTGTTGAAAAAATAAAAAGATTTTTTTCAACTGCCGACTTTTCTGAAATTGATTCTCTCGAACAAACGCTGATAGAAGCGGACATTGACGTTGCAATAGTAGATTCTTTGATTGACGATTTAAAGTCCAGAAAAATAAACAGTTATCAGGAAGCAGCGGATTATCTGAAAAATTTTTTTGTTACAGGGCTTTCTTCACCTGAAGAAAATGAAAATTATTTATCAACGCCCGTCATAATGCTTCTTGTCGGAATTAACGGCTCCGGAAAAACCACGACTGCTTCCAAACTCGCATATTTTTATAAAAAATCCGGCAAAAAGGTTTTATTCGTTGCAGGAGATACCTTCCGTGCTGCTGCAGTCGAACAACTTTCGGCGTGGGCAAAAAAAACCGGCGTTGAAATAATCAAAGGAAGGGAAGGAGATGACCCGTCGGCAGTAATTTTTGACGGATTATCACATACAAAAAAAGAAAATTACGACGTGGTTATAATAGATACGGCCGGCAGAATTCATACAAAACACAACCTGATGCAGGAGATAGGTAAAATAAAAAATACGATATTAAAATTCGTTGACGAAAAAAAACTCGTTACTTTTCTTGTAATTGATGCAAATACCGGGAAAAATTCGTATAACCAGGCGAAGATGTTTAACGACGTTCTGAAATTAAACGGCATGATTTTGACTAAACTTGATTCAAACGCAAAAGCAGGCGCCATCGTAAAAATAAAAAAGGAACTTAATCTGCCGGTTAAATTCGTAACTTTTGGCGAGGACGTTGAAGACATGGAAAAATTTGATGCAAAGACGTTTGTTGAAAGACTGTTCAATTAAAGACGTAATTTTGCTGTATGTTACTGCCGGTATGAAATTTATTGATTTAATGGACATAATTAATTTTTTCGGACGGCAATGCAGGCACGAGAGATAAATAATTTAATGGTAAAAAAAGGACTTAAAAAATGAAATGGATTTTTTCTAATGATAAGGCAATAGATGCAGATTTTTTGTCGTTTTTAAAGGATAAAATGAAATTACCGGGTTATCTGATAAAAGTTTTTGTTGACAGGGGTTTTGATTCCACCGAAAAAATAAATCAGATTTTTAACGTTGATGAAATAAACCTGAATTCACCTTTTCTTTTTGAAGACATGAAAAAAGCAGTTGAACGCATTAACGTGGCGGTGAATAAAAGGGAAAAAATTGTCATATACGGCGACTACGACGTTGATGGCGTGACTGCCATTGTAATACTTATGAAATTTTTTAAGGAACATTATGAATACGACAACGTTGATTTTTACATACCACACAGGCAGGAAGAAGGTTATGGACTAAACCATGATGCCGTAAAATTTTTAAAAGACAAAGGTGCATCCCTTATTATTACCGTTGATTGCGGTATAAACGCAAAAGAGGAGATCAATTACTGCGTTCAACTTGGAATGGATGTAATAGTTACTGACCATCACATACCTGATGAAGATAAAATCCCGTATGCAGCATCGGCAATCATAAATCCAAAGGTTTCAGAAAAATATCCGGATAAGGATTTAAGCGGAGCCGGGGTTGCGTATAAATTACTGTGCGGCATGGCAGAAGATAAAAACATTAATTTAAACGATGAATTTCTTGATTTTGTTGCACTTGGTACCGTTGCAGACGTCGTGCCCATTTCAAACGAAAACAGGATAATAATAAGACGGGGTTTGAAAAAAATAAAAAACACGAGCAACAAGGGGCTCATTGAATTAAAAAACGTATCAGGGATTAATGACAAAACGGACATAACGACCTATCACATAGGTTACATACTTGGCCCGAGGATAAATGCAGCAGGCAGGATTGAACATGCAAATCAGGCAGTCCGTCTTTTCCTGTCGGAGGAGCCGGAAGAAATAAAAGAAATTGCTAAAAATCTGAATTTAACGAACGAAGAAAGAAAAAAGCAGATGAAAAACATAGAAGAGCAGGCGGTTTTATTGTTAAATAATACTTTTAAAAAGGAAGATGACTTCATAATCACCGTTTATGGTGAATCGTGGAATTCAGGCGTAATTGGACTGGTTGCTTCGCACATAACGAAACAATACAACAGACCTGCCTTTGTCATGACAAAAAGCGACGATGGACTGATTCATGGCAGCGGCAGAAGCATACCGACCGTTGACCTTTATGACGTTTTAAGGAATGTTGATAAATATCTGATAAAATATGGCGGTCATAAATTTGCAGCCGGCATTTCACTGAAATTAGAGGACATGGAAAATTTTAAAAAATATTCCAACGATTATCTGAAATCAACAAAAAAACCCGAGGATTTTGAACCACGGTTGTCCGTTGATGCAGGCATAAAGGAAAATATAAATTTCAGGGACATAAAAATACTTGATAAATTAAAACCATGGGGCGCTGGAAATCCGGAGCCGGTTTTTGCGATGGAAAACGTTTTCATAAAAGAAGTGAGATATTATAAAAATAATACGATGAAATTTTATGGCACTTTTGGCGGGAAATATTATAATTTTATTTTATATAATTATTGTGAAGAAGATAAGGAAAAGATAAAGACGGGTGCAATAGTAAACGTTGCTTTTACTCCGGTTATAAATCAATGGAACGGCGAAGAACAGTTGACTTTTGATGTAAAGGACGTGCAACCGTAAAAAACAGTAAATACTGTTTTCAGAAACGGATAATAATTTAACAGGAGGTAACGTATATGAAAAAGTTTTTTATGGCGTTTTGTTTTATTATTGGTTTTACATTTGCGATTTTGGCTGATAATTACATTGGTTACATGACGAGCGGAAGCGATGGAAAAAACAGGAGCGTGGTAATAATAAATACGGAAACCGGCGATTTTGAAGTGTATGACATTGATAACAAAGGACTTGATAGAAAGGAAAACGTGGTGTATTATGATTGTATCAGGTATAACAGGGCGGCCAATAAAAGAGAGATAATAATGATAAAAGTTCCGGAAGCAAAATAATTAAGTATTTTTAATATCATTAAAAATGTCTGCGGATTGAATCCGGAAACATAAATTGCAGTTAACGTTTTAACGAAACGTTAATTTTTTGCAGGAGGTAAACATGGATTTTCACATTGATGCTTTTGCGATTTATGCCAGCGCTTTTATTGCAGCCATACTTTTCTGGATATTGATTCTACGTTTATTTAAAATTAAAAGCACTGCGATTGCATTAACTCTTGCCTATTTTTCCCTTGTTGGTTATGGCATTATAAATGGCTGGAATCCGGTGGTGCATGGAGCATTTGAACCCGGAACATCGGAAATAGTCAGATTATCATGGCCCGCAGTTTTACTACGCAAATATTTGATGAATTTTGAATACCTGATGGTGATAGTATGTGCGTTGCAGTATTTTATTATTGGCTGGATTTTTGACCTTTTGATTGATTTTATATTCGGGAATAATTAATAGCGGGAGTGCTTTTATAAGGGCAATTCACAAAATGCCCATGTTTTTGTCATCAAATTAAAATCCCAACGTCCATAACGATAGGAGAGCTCTGTTTATTACTGTCAGTGTATGAGCCAAAATTCCGGCATTTTACCTTGATTTTTTGACTTTTATTTTCGGGCAGTATGAAGCAATGGGGCATCCTGAACAAAAAGGGGAGACGGACAAACAGATATTCTGTCCGAACAAAACGAGATAATTATTTATTTTTTTCCAGTATTTTTTTGGAAGTTTTTTCCTTAATTCCATTTCAGTTTCATCCGGCGTTTTTGTGCGGACGTATCCCCAGCGGTTGCATATTTTATGGACGTGCGTGTCAACGCATATTCCCATTTTATCGTAAGCAACGGTTAATACGAGGTTGGCAGTTTTTCTTCCTACTCCGGGCAAAGACAGTAAATCGTCCATGTTATCAGGAACCCTGCCGCCGAATTCATCCAGTATTTTTTTCGTTACGTTTATTATTGTTTTTGCCTTATTGTTATAAAATCCGGTTTTATATATTATTCTTTTTAATTTCCTGACGGGTAATTTTAATATTTTTTCAGGCGTATTTGCGGCTTTAAAAAGATTTTTTGTAACGCTTTCGGTTGTTTTATCTTTTGTCCTTAAAGACAAAAGACAGGAAATCAAAACCCGGTAAGGGTCGTTTAATTTTTCGTTAAATCGTTCAAGCGCCGGGTCGCCGTATTTTTTTACGCTCTCTCTGACTTTTTTTATTATTTTATCAATGTTTTTGTTCGTTATCATTTTAAATTGTCCTTATCAGTAGTAAATATATCATTTAAAATAATTTAAAACAATTATTTTTAATGTAAATACAGCAATTCTTCTATTAAATTTACCGGACGGCAATGATTTTTTACCAAATGGGAGCGTGGCTGTAACCGATGCATAGACACTTGTCAACAATGTTGTGTTCTCGAATCAAAGAATTTAACATTGAACAATTGATACATGTCGTATGATTTGCTATTGAGTTAAGGCATAGGATTTTTCCATTTACATTGTTGAAGGCGTCCAGTCTGCAAAAGCATTTGAAAGAGGAACGAACGAGAATCAGAACCGGATGATAAGAAGATTCATAAAAAAGGGCATAGATATAGGAAAAGTAACGAGAAAGACAGTGAGGGCAATACAAAATTGGATAAATAGTTACCGCGGAGCAATATTAAACTATAAAACATCCAATAATATAACAAGTTGTTTTCTTATAAAAAAACATGTGGAATTTTGGGTGTGGTGCAATAAAACTTGCAATTTGCCACCTTAAATTGACATTAAAGACAGGGAGCAGGACATAGATGGTAAACACTATTTATATACTCTCTGTGAATCATATTGTCAAGAATAATCGGGGGCAACATACAAATTTTTTTTGGTAGGTCAGGATTTTTTTCTTTAACAATATCCCA
>JAGNJD010000013.1 GCA_018000835.1 Candidatus Goldiibacteriota bacterium
TCAATCCTACTTTCAAATACGCCTCTATCTTCCATCTTTCGCTTTCCTTTAATTGCTTGTATTTCCCATTCTTTGTGTCATAATTATTCGGTCCCATCGTTTCACCTCTGTGTTTGATGTTTTTCTTACAATCTACATTTTAACACATGTGAACGATGGGGCTTCTACTTGATGCACTTCATTTTACAATCTTTAAAAATAAATTAAGCATAAAATGGATTCTCACCGGTTGTTTTAAGATTTTGTTCAAGAACAAGTAAAAAAACGATTCTTTTAAGCCAAGTAAACATTAGGGAAGACGCCCGCATCATAAGTTTTTCTGTTAAATTCCTTTTTTCTTAATTTACACACAATAATATACACTAACTAACCAAATCCCGGCTTTTAAAAACTTTTTTGATGATGTATAATGTTTATATGAAAAAATTTTTGTTTATTTTTTTGATTTTTTTTACATGCATGCGAATTTTTGCATGGGAATTCGTAAATCTCCCGCGCGAATATTCCTGGTATTATGATGAAATGGCAAATAAAAACATTTTACCGCATAATGCCGACGTTCTTGAGAAAAAACACAACGTAAAAGTTCATATTTATAAATACAAAGGCAACGAGAATGACGAAATTTATGATAAAGCAGAGGAGTATTTTAACAAACTTACAGAAAAGGACGATAAAGGACAACTACTTATATGGATTGGAACAAAAAAAGAAGAAGGATATATTTTGGTTACAGATGACTTGAAAAACCGGATTGGCGGACAATATCTAAAAATTCTGCAGGACGACGTCCTGCGTTCACTCCTCGGCAGATGGTATATAAGTGAAGCCCGTGTTCTCGGCAAAGTTCTTGGTGGCATAGTATATCTGCTTGAAAAAGATACGCTTTCAAAGGAAGAGATAAGAAGGATAAAATCAGAGGTAATCGTCGTTGACGATTTTTTCTTCGTCCTGTCCTGTAAACCGGTATTTTCCGAAATAATCGGTCTTTTTAATTTTGAACCGGTATCTTTTTTCTTTTACTTTCCATTTGTTGTTCATTTTATTTTCGTGAGGATAATCGGAATGAAATTTCATAAGACTGGTTTTATAATTTCAAATTTTGTGTGGGTATTTTTTATGTTCTTTGTTTTTTATCTGATATTTAACAGAATAGACATTTTTTTTCACGAATACGTACAGCTCTTTTGCATGTTTCTCGGGCTGAACGTGCCTCTTTTTTTCTTTTTGATAAATTTATACCGTAACGAACTGGAAACGGCGGCATATAATTATTTACGTAACGTTACCGGTGACTTTGAATCAGGCAGCATTTTTGAAGGAAAGCAATGGTAAAAATAAACATAAAATTTTACATAAAAACAGGAATTTTATTTTCCTTTGTTTTATTGACGTCATGCTTTCCTGAAAAGAATTTAAATTATAAATTTTTGGATGACAATAAACCTTCGTGTAAAAAAGCAACATGGGATGCGGTTACTTATGTCATTGACGAAAATAAAAACACGCGGATTACAAATTCAAGAATCTGGTATAAAAAAAACGATTACCGCATTGAAATCTATAATTCCGATATGTCAGATAAACAGATAATAATAATCAGGGATGGAAAATTTTATACTTTTACGAAGGATAAAAAAGTATATAAATACGACGTAAATGACGAAAATACCGAGATATTCCTGAGAAAAGTTTTCGTCAATCTTGGATTTGACAAAAAAAACAGAAAAATGGCAGTGAAAGACGCAGTTTATAACCGGAAAAAACACGACATTTACGAGTATGAGATGTATAGAAACGTAAACGGACTTTTGTGTAAGGCAAAAGTGATGGAATGGATTGACAAAAAAGACATGATAACGCATGTGGAAACGGAAGTTTTCAGGACGGAATTTGAATTCAACAAACAAAAAAAATACGTAGGACCTATAAAGGAAACATACGAAATTAAAAATTATAAATGTTATTTTATTTTATCGTCAAAATTATTTGAAATACCCGGTGATTATGAAATAATAGATTTTGAAAATTTTTATAAGAAACAGCTTTTAAAAGCAGGCAAAACGCAGGATAACATAGACACAAAAATTACGACTTTTACAATCAGGTAAAATTAAATAAATTGGCAAAGGAATCATTTAATGAAATACGTAAATGTAGCAGTATTTGCAAACATAGATAACGTTCTTACTTATAAAACTGAAACGTCAGAAAACGGTTTAAAAGGTAGACGCGTTATAGTGCCTGTTGCAAGCAAATACGCAGTCGGGGTAGTCGTAGAAGAAATTTCCGTATCAGAAATAAAAATAGAACCGTCAAAAATCAGGGAGATAAAGGAGATAATAGATGAAACATCAATATTAAACGATGAAATGATAAAATTAGGCTTATGGATTAGCGATTATTATTTATCCGCTCCTGGTCTCGTATTTTCAACTATGATTGCACCATTTGCAAAATCAAGGTCAAAAACGAAAATAATGTTAAACGATGTTATTCCTGACGGACTGAATTTAAGTAAAGATGAGATTGCAGTAATAGATTTTTTAAAGCAACGAAATGGAAAAAAAACAGACGTAAAAATCGTCGAAAAAAAAACAGGCATAAAGGATTTAAAAAAGACGATAAAAATGCTCAAAGAAAAAAATGTCATAAATCTGGAAACTGTAATAAAAACAAAAGAGTCAAAAACTGAGATAGAGGACGTATACAAAGGCAAGGGCGTAGAAAAAAACGTAGTTTTAAATGAAGAGCAGCAAATCGCCTTTGATAAAATACAAAAAGCAATTGACGACGAAAAATACAAATGTTTTTTGCTGATGGGAATTACCGGATCCGGAAAAACGGAAGTTTACATAAAAGCATCGGAATACGTAATTAAGAAAGGTAAAAAAGCAATAATCCTCGTTCCTGAAATATTTTTGACGCCTCAGATACTTGAAAGGTTTAAAGGTGTTTTTAAAGACAGAATAGCCGTTTATCACAGCGGGCTTTCCGACGGGCAGCGTTTATCTGAATGGAGCAGGATAAAAAATGGCGAAGTTGACGTTGCAATTGGAACGCGTTCTGCCGTTTTTGTGCCTTTTGAAAAGCCTGGATTGATAATCGTTGATGAGGAATTTGATACTTCCTATAAACAGGAAAACGACCCAAAATATAACGGACGCGACGTTGCAGTCATGCGGACGCACATGAACGGTGGCGTAGTCGTTCTGGGCAGTGCAACGCCATGCATTGAGACGTATTATAACGCCATCACAAACAAATACGAACTTCTTGAACTGAAAAAAAGAGTAAATGACAAACCTTTGCCTGAGATAATGACGGTTGATTTAAAGTATGAAAAAAATTTTTCCGGTAATTTCATGTTTTCTGACGAGATGGTAAAACAGATGAATTATGCTATGGAAAATCATGACCAGGCAATACTTTTTATAAACAGACGCGGTTTTTCAAGTTACGTTTTTTGTTTTAACTGCGGGAACGTGATAAAATGCGTTAACTGCGACATTCCTCTTGTTTATCACAGGGACGTTTCAAAGATGAAATGTCATTATTGTTCCTTTGAGAAAGCCCCTGAAACCGCGTGTCCGAAATGCGGCAAACCTATTATTTTCAAAGGCATAGGCACGCAGCGGGTTGAAGACGTAATAAAAAAGTTTTTTCCAGAAAAAAACGTTTTAAGGGTTGACATGGATTCCATGCGCGACAGGGAAAAATACTTTGAAACATACGAAAAAATAAAAAACAGGAAAATAGACATTCTTGTCGGAACGCAGATGATAACAAAGGGTTTTGATTTTCCTGAAATGAATTTTGCAGGCATAGTGAATATAGACAATGTTTTAAATCTGCCTGACTTCCGTTCCGATGAAAGGGTATTTCAACTGTTGACCCAGGTTGCAGGCAGGATTGGCAGAGGCGATAAACCTGGACTCGTCGTAGTTCAGACGTTTCGTCCGGAAAGCATAGGAGTAAAGTCTGCGTCAGAATACGATTCAAAAGGATTTTACGAAAAACAGATTGAAATAAGGAAGCAGTTTAAATATCCGCCTTTTTCAAAACTTTTACAGATAATTTCGCAGAATGAAAAACAGGAAATTTCATTAAAAAAAATTGACAGGATAAAAGAGATAGTCGACGACGTCGTGAAAAAATACGGATTTAAAGACGTAATCATATTGGGACCTGCGCCTGCGCCTCTTTCAAGGATAAGAAACAAATATAGATACAGCATGATATTAAAATGCAGCAACGTAAATGAAATAAAAATTATCGGAAGAACGGTTAAAAAAGAAAGGCATGGAAATGACCTCGCCGTAATTGTTGATCCGATAAGTACTTTATAAAAACAAATGTAACCAAGGGTAAATTTTATTACTACCACGAAACATAAAAATGGAATTAATCCTCTCGTTCTAATTTATACGCGGAATTTATATTTTTTACAGGGCAGGAATATTAATTTTCCAGAGTATTTAAAATCCCAAAAATTTATGATATAATTAAATTGGAGGTAAAAATGCCGGAAGCAGAAGGAAAGAAATTTGATTTTAAAGATGAGAAATCAATAAGAACGGATTTCCTGGAAACCGTAGAATATGACGGCGGGAAGCAACTGGTGGAATACAAAACAAAGGAATTTTCTGCCGTTTGTCCTTTTTCCGGACTACCTGACATTGCAGAAGTAACGATAAGGTATATTCCATCAAAAAAAATAGTAGAATTAAAATCACTAAAATATTATTTTATAAGTTTCAGAAACGTCGGCATTTACCAGGAAAAGGTAACGGACAGAATTTTTAAGGATTTAAAGAAGATTTTAAAACCGGAATATTTATGTGTTGAAACAATTTATAATACCCGTGGCGGCATTGATTCAAAATGTGTAATGGAAACAAATGAACATAGCCGGTTTCATGGCGTCAATCGCAGAAAGAAAATGTAACGCAGGACGATGACGCACGGACGTATGATCATAAACAACGGTTTAAAGGGTGGATTGCATGAAAAATAAAATTTTTATGTTTTTTGTTTTAATGCTTTTATGTTCTTTTTCTTTCGCGGGTAAAACAAAAATGCCCATTGCAGCAGACAGATTTTATCCCGGAAATGCAGATGAATTAACGCGTCTGCTTGACGGTTATTTCCAGGACGTAAAATTAAAAGAAAAAGTAGTCGGCGAAATTCTCGGAATCGTCGTCCCTCATGCAGGATACGTTTTTTCAGGACAGACGGCTGCATATTCTTATTCTCTTATAAAAGAAAATTTTGATTACGTAATAGTTATAGGCACTTCACATTATTCCGGGAAATACGGATTGCAGACGTGCCTTTACGACGCTTTTAAGGTTCCAAACGGTGAAATAAAATCAGACGTAAAATTAATAAAAAAACTTATTTCAAAATCAAAAGTGATACAGGATTTTCAATATGCCTATTTACAGGAACATTCAGTGGAAGTTCAGATACCTTTTATATTGCATCAGATTAAAAACGCAAAAATTATACCTTTTATAGTATCTGACATCTCAGTTGAAGATGCAAAACAGGCGGCAGAAGTCATATACGACGAATTAAAAGCGAAAAAAGTCCTCGTCATCGTAAGTTCCGACCTATCCCATTATCCTGATTACGATACGGCAGTCAGAACCGACGGGGAGGTCATAGATTCCATCTTAAAGATGAATTCTGGAATGATAAAAACAAAATGTGAAAATCTGGTCATTCAATACGCAAGAAAAGGACTTGAGACTGCTGCTTGCGGGGAAAATGCAATAATTGCCGGTATTGAAATAATGAAAAAATTTGGCGTCAATGATGCGAGATTGTTAAAATATTCCAATTCAGGAGACGTTGAAAATTATGGAGATAAATCAAAGGTTGTTGGCTATGCCGCAATCGTATTTTATAATAATTTGAAAGGAGAAAAAACTATGGGAAACGAAAAATTATCGCTTGATTTAAGTGACGAAATAAAAAGCAGGATGCTGAAAATTGCAAGGGATTCAATAGCAGAATTTCTGAAAACCGGCAGGATTAAGGAAGTCCGGGAAAAAGAGAAAATTTTCAACGAAAAATACGGTTTGTTTGTAACGCTAAACGAGCGCGGACAACTAAGAGGATGCATAGGCGTTACCGAACCAATTTATACTTTAAACGAGGCACTGCCGCAAATAGCATGTGCTTCTGCTTTTAATGATCCGCGGTTTGCACCGGTATCGGAAAAGGAATTAAAGGACATTAATATAGAAATCTCAATCCTGTCAAAACCGGAAAAAGTAAAAAGTGCGGATGAAATTGTTATGGGAAAGCATGGAGTGATAGTAAAGAAAGGCAGTAGAAGCGGATTGTTTTTGCCACAGGTGGCAGAAGAAACCGGCTGGTCAAAAGAGGAATTCTTGTCAAATTTATGCATGGAAAAGGCAGGACTGCCACCCGATGCATGGAAAAATAAAGATACAGAATTGTTTGTTTTTACGGTTTATAATTTTTCGGAAAATGGAAAATGAGAAAAAAGACGTCAACTGCACCTAAAAATACGACTAAATCAGTCAATGGGAGCGTTATAAAAATTTTTTTTATCCTGGTTGTTTTGTTGTTTAATGGCTCCTGCAAAAAAAGCGAAGAAACGACCGAACAAAAACTTTTATCAGGAAACGCCGACATCATAAAATCTGCCATTGACGATATATGGCGGCTAAATAAAACCGAGTATCTCGTTAACCTTGCAGATATACTTTCAAACAAAGAGGTCCGCGAACATGCCGCATTTGCCCTCTCGTTGATGGCATCAGACACAGTTGACCTGCTCGTTTTAAACAAGATGAACGCTGCTTATGATAAAACAGGACATTACGTTTATTTTCAGTTACGCAGAAGAAAAAAACCGGAAATGCAGGGTAATGTCAAAAATTATTTAAAATATGACGAACAAAACGTCGACAGTTCGTTTGTTTATTGGTTTTTAAACGACGAGTATGAAAAGGCAGCGGAACTTTTTAATAAGACCGAAACGCTGAATTTAATCAAAAAAGAATTTCTGGTTGCAATCGGAAATAAAAAAGAAAAAAAACTGATGAATTTTCTCAGGTCAATAAAAGATGTGGAATTTATGCCGATGGCAAAGTGGGCAATGAACAACATTGATCCAAGGCACGTCATCAAAACTGATTTTAAGGATAAAACGATAATTTACAATCCATACTGGGTAAAATACGAAAAGAACCCGGTTCTACCAACGGTTGAAGGAACTTTTAAAAGCGTTCATACTGCAAATCCGGACATACTCGTTGAAAACAGGATGATTTATTTTTATTATCGCGGCGGAGACGGCAATGACAGAATTGCCGTTGCAACTTCCTCTTACGATTATTTTGACGGCAAAAATTTCAGCGATTATCCAAAGAATCCGGTTATTTCAATTGGCAGGGATGCTTTTGATGACCTCGCAGTGCTGGATCCGGCAGCCGTTTATTTTAATAAAAAAGTTTTTTTGTATTACAGCGGACTTGGTAAGGGCGACGATGCAATAGGCCTTGCAGTTTCGGATAATTTTTATGATTTTACAAAATATAAAAACAATCCTGTTTTAACCGGCAGGGCACCTGAGGTGGTTTTAAAGGACGGCGTTATTTATTTATATTACGTTTTGCCAAACGAAAGAACGGGGTATTCAATTTATCTTGCAACGTCGAGAGACGGTTATGATTTCCAGAAATTTTCCAGTTCTCCCGTATTTTCCTTTGGAGGTTACGATGACTGGGATTCAAAAACGGTTACAACGCCAAAGATAAGGGAGATAAACGGCGTTTATTACATGTTTTATGCAGGCGATAATGAGTTTACAGATTATCCGCCTTTTTTCGGACTTGCATTTTCCTATGACCTGATAAACTGGCACAGGTCAAAACAAAATCCGGTTTTTTCACGGGGTAAAAAAGGACAATGGGATGACGGCGGCATCTGGTTTGCAGAAGTTTTTCCGTATAAAACCAAATTATATATGTATTATGAAGGATGGGGCGGCGGACAGAGCCATGAAAAAGAATACGGACCCGGCGGCCATAGTCAGATAGGCATGGCTGAAAGTAAGTTTAAACCGGAAGATATGTTGTAATGCAGCAGCAAATGCAGGATTACGTTATTGCTGACGAAAATATCCGGTAATTATTTTTCTCCATCCAGTTCGACTGCATGAAAAACCATTGCTGTCCGGTTAATCAATGAATTTCATAAAAGCGTAAACAAAAAAACGAGGTAATGAATTAGTATAGAATTGGCGGTTGCAGGATTGCTTTTTCCGGAATTGAAACGGGCTGATGTTATGGGCATGCTTTATATAATCAGATTATTTCAGACCTTTAAAATTAACCCTGCAACCGCCACGTCCCTCATCAGAAAGGCTCGAATGAATTTTTCAAAAAAAACAATCAATGCTTCATTATAGAAAAAGTGGGACGAAGGGGGATTGGAAAGGATAAAATCTCCCCAGCCCCTCTTTTCCAAAGAGGGGAAATTGCTTTTTATCCCCCTTTGAAAAAGGGGGAAAGAGGGGGATTTGTTTTTTATTTATTTTCCCTTTAGTGATACACGTCGCAAGGTAACATAACAAGATTGTAGAGACTTAAGCTTGCTGTGTCTCAAAGATAAGCAAGGCGAATATTCAAACGGTGTGCCACGCGACCATCGCAGGATAAGCCGCTGTTTTGTTTTCATAACCATTTGTAAAAAATTCCACCATTTAATTCGTTTTCAGAGACAGAGCAAGCTCTGTCTCTACATGTTTAAAACTTTATTTTTTATCCCCCTTTGAAAAAGGGGGATAAAGGGGGATTTATAAAATGTCCCCAACCCTCTCTTTATTCATTATTTTAACCTTGTTACCTGTCCGCCATGTCTATCTTTATTCACACAGTTAACGTAAAAATCTGTTGACAAATCAAAATAAATTTTTTATTATATTTCCCATAAAACGTAAAGATAGAGGGGCTTTTTATGAGTATAATCATAAAAACCAAAGTTAAAGAGATTGTAGAATTTTTATTTTTTTTACGTCATCGGTCTGCCTGTGGGGGAAGAGTATGAAATTAAAAAATAAAAAAGCACAGGCAATGGTGGAATACGTTCTGATAATTTTTTTTGTCGCCTTTTTTTGCATTTCTGCCTTAAAAATTTTCAAGGTTTGCATGAATAATGCTTTTGAAAATTTCGTATTTGTTCTATCAATTCCAATTCCATAAAAGGAGGTGAAAATTCATGCTTAAAAGCAGAAAAGCACAGGGTATGACGGAATATATATTAATAATAGCCCTTGTTGCAATAATGATTATTGCATCGCTTAAGTTTTTTGGAGGAAGAGTAAAAAAAGGTTTCAACGATGCATCCGATAAAATAAGCCAGTCAATGGATTCGGGCAACAAAGGAGCAGAAGACAAGGATTATCTGGGAGATAGGTGAAAAATTTGCTTACCAGATAGACATAAAGTTAGAATGAAAGGATTGATATTAAAAAGTGATAGACAAAAAACAAGCGGCAAATGCCGGATTAAAATGCAAAGTATGTCGATTGCTTATTGCCGATTATGGATTGATAACTACATTTCATTTTTTATTTCGCTTGTCACATGGTCTGCATTTGCCGACTTAATCTTTCCATTAAATTTACGGGACAATAATGTTATAAGCGGCGTCCCCATAAGACATCATTACAAAACATTTAATTATGAACAAAAAAATTTTAAATTCAAAAAAATCTCAGAGTATGGTGGAGTTTGTGCTTGTTTTTCCGGTTTTTATGCTTTGCATTCTTGGCATAATACAACTTGCAGTCATTTTTATGAATTCTTTTATGCTTCAATACACTGCATATATGGTTGCACGCGTTGCAGCAGTATATGACGAAGATGAGCGAATGGAAAAAGCAGAACGGGCATTGGGCATTTTGAAATTAATGACGTATTATTCAAACAGCATTTCAGGTAATGAAAACTTAAAAGATAAAATGAAAGACGTTGTTTATGACGCATCCATTGATTATGGTGCATCATATATCAATGGAATATTTGATAAAAACAGCGGAAACCTGCGGATAAACGACATTAATATAGAAGCAGCCCAACAGGATAAAGATAAAGAAGGAAAGTTCATAAAAGTTACGGTTACGCAAAATCTCGCCTTAAAAGTGCCGTTTGTAAATAAAATATTCGGATTGTTTAACACCAGTTTTAAGCCGGAACTGCCTGCAATCATAAGAGATTTAATGACGCTTAATATTTTTAATTATGATTTTTCTGAAATCCCGAAAGTTTTATTAAATCAGAAATTTCCATATTATACGATAAGGGCATCTGCAATTATGAGGGTGGAATGAAAAAAAATTTAAAGAGCAGAAAATCACAGGTCCTGATAATATCCATATTTGCTTTTGTCCTGCTTTTTGTTTTTTCTTTCATGGTTATTGAGGTTGGAAATCTTATTTATCTGAAGATACACATGCAAAATATTGCCGATGCGGCTGCAATGGAGGGAGGTACGTGGTATGCAAGGGCGCTAAATATAGTTTCTTTAAGCAATAAAGTCCTGTTTCTTACTGCGGCAGGCGGACTTGTAATATCAATTTTGTCACTTGGAACACTTGGTGGCGGTGCAAAAAATGCCGTTGATTTTATTCAAAAAGTTCAGGACGTTTTTGCGGGGACCGGAACTTTTGAAAATATAAGAATAGTGCCGGCATTAAATGCAGCAGCAGTTATCATTAATGGGCAAAAAAATGAAAATACGTTGTGCATCCCTGTTTTTAACGTTGAAGATTTTGAATTAAAAGACGTGCTGCCGTCTTTTAATTTAAAAAGAAGAAAACTGTCGGATTTTCTGGATTTTAACGATAACGAAGCAAACGATAAATATTATTATAGAAAAAAGTCAACGGGTGAAAAAGTTTACGTTGATGAAAAAGATACGAGAAAAAACAAGGTTGGATGGACGATAGAAAAAAAGACGGGTAAGAGATTAATAAAAGAAAGTCCGGTTTCTTTACCATCGGAATTAAATGAACCATTGGGGAAATTAAAGGGAATTTTTGAGAATCTTGATATCCCTTTTGACATAGTAGAAACAGGGGAACACACCATTTTACTTGTTGCGATAAAAAAAGACGTCAAACAAATTCTTGGGACGAATTTTTTTGTGAAAAAAAATTCATCGGAAAAAATAGTCCCTTCCATGTTGATTGCAACATCAATGGTTAAAATAAACGGTGGAAAAATGGATTTCTGGGAACTGGACGGCGCGTCCTACGTTCCTAAATTGCAGCACGTCATTCTTCCCGAAATGAAAGCAATGAATAAAGACGACGAAGCAATGACAGGTCTGCAGGATTTTGCAAAAAATACGATTTCCGACGTTTCGTCCGAAACTGACATAAATAACGTTTTTTCATTTTTGTCAGGGTCAATGCGTTTTTTGACGAACAATATTTTGTTGCATTGATCATGATAAAAAACAAAAAAACGCAGGCAGTTACGGAATTTGTCCTGATTTTACCGGTTGTGCTTCTTTTATTTTTTGGTGTCTATCAGTTTGGACTACTTGCACTTACAAAAATAAAACTTGCCATGGTTGAAAGAGAAGTAATGAGGTTCATAACCGACGAGGAAGACAGGAAAGGCGACGTTGAAAAATTTACCGGAGAAATTGCAGAAAAAACCGGCCTTGATAAAAATAATCTGAAAATATCAAATAAAGACAGCGAAACAAAAACAGAAGATAATGGAAACGAAAAATTCTCTTTATCAAATATGGGACCACTTTCATCGTTTACGGGCATAGAATTCGTGCTTACATATGAACAGGATTTTATTCCTGTGCTTGCCGTGATTACCGGAAAAAAATCGGTAAAGATTCAGACAAAACTGGTAACGGCAAGCGGAGGAAATTTTGTATTTAAGATAAAGGGATCGCTTGAGGCAGCAGGAGAAGAAATAAAACGGATACTTTTTCCCGACAATAAAATGGATAAATACGTAAAAACGGATGGAAAAGAATGAAAAAACTGGTTCTGCTTTTACTGCTGTTTCCGGGTTTGAGCATACATGCAGGCGTATACGATTTTATTAAAAACAGAAGCGACGTTACTTTGCCTTTTATTTCCTGTGAAATTCAAAAAATGCAGGTAAGAATAAACGACAATAAAATGGATATAGTACTTCTCGAATCAGAAAAATCATCCGGAGAAATACTGGATAATACGTATAAAGAAGCCGAAAAAAACGGTTGCGTTTTTTTCAGCGACGAAACGATACTTTACGCGGCAAATTTACTGTATGAGATTGCGGGAAAAAAGAAATACGACGACGAGTTTGGTTACGTATTTTATAAAGACAGAAAGGATAAAATTACTTTTGTCATTACGGCAGGAGACGGCAGGAATTGTGAAATAATCAGAATAACGACGCAGGCATTTAAAAACGGGGTAATAAAAGGATTTAACGACGAAATTGAGCATTTTTACAACGCCAGTAAGGTTTTTTGCGTGGAAATCTTGTCCGAAAACGGCGGAACAATTAATTTTGCAAATTTTTACAGGGTGGATAGCGGCGACAGATATGAAATAAGGAATTTTTACGATAATGCGTTAAAAAAGAAAAAATTTAACGTATTAAAAAAATATTACGACGAAAAAATTGATTTTTATATTCTTGAAAGGAAAAACAGAAATTATCTGCTCGCGATATCCGAAAAAGACAATGAAGACTGGATTCTCGTTATAGGATAGATCTGTTTAAGAAACAAAAAAATTACAAAATGAATTCTTATGCAGGAGGCATTAAATGGATTTTAAGAACGTAAGAATGGAAAACAAACTGATATTGATTTCAATAACTGCCGGAATTATAGCTGCTATTTTGTCCTTTTTTTATTTTTCGTATCTGGAGCAAAACATAAAAGAAAAAATGGAGCCGGTTAAAGTGGTCGCTGCTGCAAGATACATTCCTTCTTACACGCGATTAGAAGAAAATATGCTGAAAAAAATTGAAATCCCCAAAAAAATGGTAAATAAGGCAAACGTTTTTAGTGCGGAAAAAGTGGAAGGAAAAATAACGCTCGTTCCTTTCATAGAAGACGAACCAATACTCGAAAACAAACTAAGCAGAAAAGGCAACGAACTTGACGTCATGATTTCAACGGGGCTTCGTGCAATAAGCGTTTTCGTTGACGAAGAGTCGGGCGTTGGTTTTATGATAAGACCGGGCGATTATGTAGACGTGCTTCTGACTTTTCAGGAATCTGATTCGTCTTCCGGAAAGGGAATGATTAAAACTGCAACTATTTTGCAGGACGTGAAAGTAATTGCAACGGGCACCGAATTTTCTCCTGATAAGAAGAACACGAATTACAATTCAATAACGCTTGCTCTCATGCCCGAAGAAGCGGAGTTGCTCGTTTTTGCAAAAGAAAAAGGCAAGGTATCGTTTGCTCTTCGTGCAATTGGAGACAGGGCAAAGGAAAAAATCAGACAGGTTTCTTTTTTTGACCTGTTACAGCAGATAAAAATTAACGAGAGACCGGATGAAAAACAAAGTAGTCCAAAAAATGACGAAATTCTAAAAAGGGGTGAGGAATGAAGAAAAATTTTTGTTCTTTGGTTATTTTACTTTGTCTGAGTTTTATTCTGCATGCAGAAAATGAAAACGAAATAACAATTTATGAAGGAACGTCGAAGATACTGGAGATTAAAAACGTTAAATCAATAGAAATACTAAAAAAAGGAATTGCAACGGCAATAATCCTTTCAGACGAAGAAATTTTAATAGAAGCCAGAAAAGCAGGGACGTCCGGAATAAAAATAAATACGGACGAAGGGACAAAAGGATACGTGGTAATCGTAAAAAAACGGTTAAAAGCAGAGGCAATGATAGAAATTGACGTTCAGATACTTGAAATAATAAATCTGGATAATGCTTCTTTTGGAATTGACTGGCCTACGTTAATAAAGGCGGGAGACGTTCCCGAATCCGGATTGATACCGTTATCCCCGTTAAATCTGGTTGAAAAAGAACCGCCAACTTATAATTTTTACGGTTCAAATTTTAACAGAGGGCAGATAAACGTCCTTATAGATTTTCTTGTAAGAAACAATTATGCAAAAATTCTTGCAAAGCCAAAACTGCTTACCTTAAACGGGCAAAAAGCAAAATTTCTGGCAGGCGGTGAAGTCCCGGTTTTAACTTCGTCCTCACTTGGACAGACAAACGTTTCATGGAAAGAATATGGCGTAAACCTTGAAATGGAGCCGGAATTAACGAAATCAAACAACATAAAGGCAAAACTCCGGACTGAATTTTCCAATCTTGATTACAGCAATTCAGTAACTCTGGCAGGCAGCCAGATGCCGGCGGTGAGGACAAGATGGGCAGAAACGACGATAACGGTGGCCCCGGATAATACGATAATCATCGCAGGTTTAATACAGAGGGAAGAACAAAAAATTACAAACGGAGTACCTTTGCTTTCCATGATACCACTGCTTGGCGAATTATTCAAATCAACCACAATGGAAGAAAAAAGAACTGAACTCGTCATTTTCGTAACGCCTGTAATTATCGGTTCGGAGATATAACATGAAATGCGTTTTATCCCTGTTGAACAGTAAATCAGGTAATGGTAAAACTACGCTCGGATTAAATTTCTGTTTTTTACTGGCAAACGAATTTAATTTAAAAACGGTTTTTATTGATTGCGGAGACGGCGTTTTTGAAACCGAATTTGTTTTAAAAAAGGACAGACCTTTTACATTTTCAACGGATAAGACGGCAGATGAATATTTTCTTAACAAAGAAAAATTTTATCTGTCATGGGTAGACGAAAATAATTTAACAAATGCACTTGAATACTGGCTGGATAAAACCGACGTCGCCGTATTTGACACACGGGAAACGATAAAGGAAGAAATATTAAACGTATCCGGCGAAATATTAATACCGACCGTATTATCCCCGTTTAACATTAAATGCACAAATTTTACCATAAATAAAATAAGAGAAATGAAATATCCGTTAAACGCGGTAAACGTTTTAATAAATAAAAATAACGACGGCCTGTTAAAAGACGGGGATTTAAGAGAAATTTTTAAAGACGTAAAAGTATCCGGCGTCGTGCCGTTTGAAAGTGAAATTATAAATTCAGGCGGTATCATAAAAAATAAAAAGAGCGCATTTTACCGCGATCTGTTTAAAACGACTGAAAATTTGATAAACAATTTTCCTGAAAAAAATTATAAAGAAGCTATTTCAAAAATTAATAGACATCCCATTCATTTTTACCCCCATGAAAATGACGAAAAACCGGCGGTGGTTCCGGATAAAGAGATAAAAAAGCCGAATAAATATGCAAAAGTAAAAAAAGATATAAGAAAAAAACTATTTGACGAAATGGACATAAGGAACCTGGAGAAAGATGCGCTTACGCATCCGTATAAGAGAATGAAAATTTACGACGAAATAAAAGAAAAAATAAGAAACATTTTTGATAAATCAGACGTAGTCATAACCGACAGGGATGAAAGGGAAAGAATTATAGAAGACATTTATAACGAGGTTACCGGACTTGGCGCAATAGAAGATTTCATCAAAGATGACGGGGTAAGCGAGATTATGGTAAACAGGCATGACCAGATATACGTAGAAAAAAACGGGAAACTGATAAAATCGGACGTCGTTTATACCGACGATGAAATGTTGTTGCGTGCAATAGAAAAAATTGTATTACCGCTCGGCAGACGAATTGACGAATCAACCCCATACGTTGATGCGAGGTTGTCCGACGGCTCCCGAGTAAATGCAATCATACCGCCTCTTGCACTGGACGGACCGGTTTTAACCATCAGAAAATTTTCAAAAAGGAAATTAACCATGGATGATTTGATAAAATACGGCAGCATAAATAAGGAAGCGGCTGATTATCTGCAACGTGCCGTTATTGAAAGAAAAAACATAATCGTTTCCGGAGGGACGGGTTCCGGGAAAACGACGTTACTTAACGTTCTGTCGTCTTTTATACCGGAAGATGAAAGAATAATAACGGTTGAAGATTCAGCAGAACTGCGTTTAAACCAGGAACACGTAATACGTCTTGAAGCAAGACCGCCGAACATTGAAGGCCGTGGTGCAGTAACGATAAGGGACCTGGTAAAAAATTGCCTGCGCATGAGACCCGACAGGATTATCGTAGGCGAATGCCGGGGGGGAGAATCGCTCGACATGCTTCAGGCAATGAACACAGGGCACGAAGGTTCAATGACAACCGTGCATGCAAATTCGGCGAGGGACGCTCTTTCAAGAATAGAAGTAATGGTATTGATGGCGGGCGTCGAATTGCCTTTGCGCGCCATCCGCGAGCAGATAAAAAGCGCCGTTGACATAATAGTCCAGCAGGCAAGGTTAAAAGACGGGACAAGAAAGATAACGGCAATAGCAGAAGTAACCGGGATGGAAGTGGATACGATTTTAATGCATAACGTGTTTGAATATGACGAAAAATCCGGAATTCTGAAAAAAACAGCGTTTTAGATATATTTACTTAGTAGAATTTAAAGATGTTGACGGTTATATTACGTAAAAAAATTTACAGAATTAGAAGGGACAAATGGCGAAAGAATGGATTCTAAACAGCGTAATGAATCGTTTTCAGTTAAATTTTAAGAAAAACGTCGGAGCTGTTTCCTATGAAATCAGGAAATGTAATCCTAAGAATAAAAAAGAATGGGAGAAATATTATTTTTCAAACGTAAGACCAAAAGATCACGTTGTTGATCTTGGTAAAAGGTTATATACAAAAATAACCGAAGTCGTTGATGCAGAAGTTAAATCCATAACGGAGCATTATTGCATTAATTATATGATACAGTTGGTAATAGACAGGACGTATGATGGCTATATGACCGAAAAGGAAACAATTTATGGCCAGTTGCAGGACATTCTTAACGTAAAGATAGAGCCGGCTCCAGATGAATGGGACAGGGGATATTAGGTTTACAGATAAAGCCGGTAAATGATACGGCACAGATAACCGGGATTTACAAAGAGCATAAAATTCAGGAAGAAACGCATAAAAAATTCAGAAAGAATTTTGGCGGAAAAGTATTTTATATTTTTTCTGTAAAAGAAGGGGATAGAAAAAAAATTAAAAACATGGAAGTAATTAACGAAATAAGGGAAGAAATAAAACGATTAAGGGCTTGCAAATAAAGTTTATCGTTATATGAGATATATGAGAAAACAACGTTATTATGCAGATTAATTACAATAAATCCACCATAAAAATATTTGCACAGTTTGACGGTTGTTGTTATAATATAACAAAGATAAAAAATATTATATAAGGAGGGTTGGTATGAAGAAAAACAAAATTTTTTGGTTTCTGCTTGCTGCTTTTGTAATATTTGTTATTGGCAGTTGTGCCACGAAAAAAACGGAAGAAAAAGTAATCGTTCCTGACGGCGTAACGGGATTTCTGGATTACAGGCAATATCCTGACGGGAAAAAATATGGCGTTATTTTTGTGGTTTCAAATAATTATAAAGGTGAAGTAACGTTAAACGCACAGGGGAAAAGCGAAAAAATGACAATCAATCCAAAGCAGATAAAAGAATTTAAAACGGAATTAAAGTTGAAGCCCGGTAATAAAGTCAGTATAAATGCAGGCGGCAAGACGCAGGAAATTACAATCAAATACGAAACGCCACAGCAGTTTACGCTTGGTTTTGTGGATACGCCTGGAAAAATGTTTAATGATACCACGCCTTTTATTGCCGATAGAAGCGGGAAAGGCAGATACATTTCTTTTTATCACATAGCAAAAACTCCGGAAGCGAGTTATGAATTCCCGGGAGCGGATACGTTGTGGTATGCAGTTGCTTTTAAAAATAAAATAACCATAAAAGATACTGACGGGCTTATAGTCATAAAAGAAAAACCTTTGACTCCGCGTCAGATATATTACGTTACTACTTATTTTTACGATGCAGATTATAACTACATAGGCGGCATTCAGGCATGGGAAGCAAAATACATTAAGGGGGAATGAAGGCAGTGCCAGACGGCAATTGTAAATGTTGAGTCACATGCGTAAAATGAAAAATAAAAAAGACAAATGGGGCAGCGTGGTTTAAATAAAATTTGTGGAGGATAGTTTATGAAAAGGATATTTATATTACTGATAACATTTTTGTTTTCCGTTAATTTTTTGTTTTCTGCAACCGTTAAAAAGAAAGCAGGAAAAGAAAAATTTGAAATAAAAAATGCCCAGGATATAGTTGAATATCTTGAAAAACATGGATTGACGGGCAGCGAAATAAAAGAAGGTGTCATGGCAAAAATATTCAGGGTGATTACACTCCGTGATTACAGGGGAATTTATAACAAGGATAAATATTCAGTTGCAATCTGGGATTTTGAAAAAAGTTATGGTTTTAACATTGCCGTTTCACTTTTCCAGTTGCTTACGCTTTTTACCGATACCGCTGTTTATAAAGATAGGCCTTACATTATTTCAATAGAAGGCAATAAAACAGAGCAGCAAAAAATAATAGATAAACTGGAATCTGTTTTGCCAACATTGATGGAAATAGGGGAAAAAGAATATTAAAAGCATCTTAGGTTTGACATACACAAATTGCCGACTTGCTATTCAGTAAATTTAACTAAAGAATCAGATAACAAATGACAAATGGCATTATGAGAAAGTAGAAAATAGAAAAAACAAAATCTGCAACGCAGTTATCAATCTTTCCATTGTAGTTGATGCCCACACAATCAATGAATTTCATAAAAGCGTAAACAAAGAAAAAACGAGGTAATGAATTAATATAAAATCGGCGGTTGCAGGATTGCTTTTTCCGGAATTGAAATGGGCTGATGTTATGGGCATGCTTTATGTAATCAGCCCATTTCAGACCTTCAAAATCAACCCTGCAACCGCCTCATCCTATCCAGAAAGGCGAGATGAAACCTCATTGAATTTTTGCCGGTGTCCCTTGTTTTGTCCAATTGCTGCCCATCAAAATTAATGAAGGATTACAAATGACACTATGAGAAAATAAAAAACAAAATCTGCAACACAGTAATTTAACCGGCAATTAAACAGTCTGCGACATTTTTATCCGTTTTTCATTTGCCGTTGAGCACTTAACGCTTTGCCGATTGTTAATATCAATTATTCCATTCTGATTAATGTTCATATAATCAAAAATTTTATAAAAATGCATAATTTGAAAATGATTATATAAAGTCTGAATTTTTTTTCCGGGCAGGAGTGGGCATAAAACGGATAAATCAGTAATTTAAAAATTAACATATTGTTTCATTTTATGAAACTTTTGAAAAAAAAAACCTGATTATCATTGACATGATTTTTTCCTTAATATATAATAACTTACTTATAAAATTTAATTAAGATATTTGAATGGCATAAGAGGAAGAATATGTTGAAAATTAACATAACTTCTTTTGATTTTCAAAAGGAGTTCTTAATAGAATTAAAGAGTAGCGGTATTAATATAGAAAAATCCATAACCATAAGTGATTCTCTAAAAATATCCGTCGTTCTTACAAAAGAAAAAGAACATATCATAATTGCACAAGGAAACGTATCCGGAGGCGTCCGGCTTACGTGTTCAAGGTGCCTTGAGGAATTTAACAATCAGATAAATAACGATTTTGTCGCCATTTTTAAAGATAAAAAAATGATGAAAAAGGACGATGTTGAAACGGATGTTTTTCCTTATGAAAATAACGTAATAGACCTTTATGAACTAATAAGAGAAACGATAATTATGGAAGTCCCTATGAAACCACTGTGTAAAAATGATTGTGCAGGATTGTGTCCTGTATGCGGAAAGAATCTCAAAAGAGAAAAGTGTAATTGTCACGTAGTAGAAGACATTATTAATCCTTTTAAAGATATTAATATTTTCAATACAGATAAAAAATAAACATATTTCAGGAGGTCATATAGTGGCAAATTTAACGAGAAAGACGTCAAAATCAAAATCAAGGTCCAGACGGGCTGCAAATATGAAATTACAACAAAATTTAAATCTCGTAGAATGTCCAAATTGTCATCAGAAAAAACTGCCCCACCGCGTATGCAAAAACTGCGGTTTTTATGATGGCAGAGACGTTTTAAATATTTCTGAATAATCCCACCTTAATCTATTTATCAGGAGGACTTTTGTGAAAATCATTCTGGATGCGATGGGAAGCGATAATGCTCCTGATGTTGAAATTCAGGGAACTTTGGATTGTCTTAAAGAGCAGGGGGATATTTCAATAATTTTAACAGGCAAAAAAGATTTACTTGAATCCAAACTCAACGCAATGCATGTTTCATCAGACGTAAGGGGGAGAATTGAAATATACCATGCTTCGGAAGTTATTACGATGTCCGACTCTCCTGCGCAGGCGTTCAAACAAAAGCCGGATTCCTCTATCGTCGTTGCGGCAAAACTGTTAAAGGAAGAAAAAGCAGATGCCCTTGTCTCTGCCGGAAATACGGGAGCGGTTGTTGTGACGTCTTTGCTTATAGCAGGAAGAATACCCGGAGTTTTAAGGCCTGCACTATGTTCTACTTTCCCGTCAAAAAAAGGATACACCGCGGTTCTGGACGTTGGTGCAACGGTTGAATGTAAACCGGAGTATCTTGCACAATTTGCAATAATGGGTTCTTTATATGCGGAGCATATTTTAAACATAAATAAACCCGTTGTCGGACTTTTAAACGTCGGGGAAGAAGAAAAAAAAGGCAATGAAACATTAAATGCCGCACTAGAACTTATAAAAAAGACGGATATAAATTTCAGGGGAAATGCAGAGGGCAGAGACATAATGAATGGAAATTTTGACGTCATTGTCTGCGACGGCTTTGTCGGGAATGCACTGCTTAAATTTGGAGAAGGAATAGGAAATTTTGTTTTTGCTTCATTAAAAGAAGGAATTAAAAAAGGAAACACATTAAACAAAATAGGAGTTTTTTTAATGCAGCCTGTTTTCGAAGATTTAAAAAAAAGAATGACTTATGACGAATATGGCGGGGCTATTTTACTTGGAATAAAAAAGCCAATAATAAAAACGCATGGAAACGCAACCACAAAGGCAATTAAAAATTCCATAAAGACCGCTGCTAAGTTCGTCGCAGAACGTATAAATAGTGAAATTGAAAGAAGCGTTAATAAAATAAAACCAGAGGAGGAATAAATTAGTGAAAAAAGCAGCCATACTCGGAACTGGTTATTATGCACCTGAAAAAGTCGTTACAAATTTTGACCTTGAAAAAATTCTGGATACAACCGATGAATGGATTTCCCAGAGAACGGGCATAAAGGAAAGACACTTAGCGGCAGATGGTGAATATACATCCGACCTTGGTGTAAAAGCGGCGCTGAAAGCATTAAAAAATGCAAACGTAAAAAAAGAAGAAATTGACTTTGTAATTACAGCGACAATAACCGGGGATTATATATGGCCGGCTACTGCAAATATAATATCTGACAAACTAGGCATCAGAAACGTTCCATCAATGGACGTATCCGCTGCATGTTCGGGTTTTGTTTATTCCCTTGCAATAGCAAAATCATTTATTGAATCAGGTATGTATAAAAAAATTCTCGTGATAGCGGCGGAAGAGTTTACAAAAGTCGTTGACTGGCAGGACAGATCAATGTGTGTTTTGTTCGGTGATGGCTCAGGTGCAGCAGTGATAGGCGAAAGCAGCAATGAAAATGAAGGGATATTGTCAATTTATTTATCTTCAGACGGCTCAAACGTCCCATTGTTGTTTCGTCCTGGTGGTGGCATTATCAATCCTTTGAGTCAGGAAACGCTGGAAAAAAAATTACAATTTGCCAGAATGGACGGCAGGGAAGTTTATAAATATGCCGTAATAAAAATGCAGGAAGCAATTGAGATTGCAATAGATAAAGCAGGGGTTACCATAAATGATATTGATTGTTTTATTTTTCATCAGGCAAATAAACGCATAATTGATTCCATCGCTGTAAAATTAAATATACCCCCGGAAAAAAATTTTATAAACATAGACAGATATGCAAATACATCTGCCGCAACCATTCCAATGGCCCTTGCAGAAGCAATGGAAATGGGTAAAATAAAAAAAGGAATGTTAATCGGAATATCGGTACTTGGAGCAGGTTTTACATGGGGTGCCGCTGTTATAAGATTATAATTAATAAGGAGAAAAAAATTGACAACAGCAATAGTGTTCCCAGGACAGGGTTCACAGTACCCGGGGATGGGATTTGATTTTTATAATTCAAACCAGAAGGCAAAATCTGTTTTTGATGATGCTGAAAAATTTTTTGGCAAAGGTTTACTTGCTGCAATGTTTCATGGAACAGAGGAAGATCTGAAAAAAACAGATTTAACCCAGCCGGCAGTTTTTACCATGAGCGTTGCAGTTTATGAAGCAATAAAAGACGTCATTGGTGAGCCGGCATTTTTTGCCGGGCATAGTTTAGGTGAATATTCTGCACTTTATGCAGGAGGGGCTTTTGACCTGCAAACCGGAATAAATCTCGTAAAACTCCGCGGGTCATTGATGCAGCAGGCATCCGAAAAGGTAAAAGGCGGGATGGCGGCGGTTCTTGGGATAAGCATTGATAAGATGCAGGAACTCTGTGAAAAAGCAAAAAATTACGGGGATATTTCAATTGCAAACTATAATTGTCCCGGCCAGATAGTCATATCCGGTGAAATAAAAGCAATTGATGCAGCAGAACAGATAGCAAAAGAACTCGGAGCAAAGAGATACATAAAATTAGCAGTTGCAGGCGCTTTTCACTCGTCTCTGATGCGACCGGCAGTTGACATATACAAAGACAAAATAAAAGATTTTGTCATAAAGGATCTGACTATTCCTGTTATTGCAAACTGGACGGCAAGAGAAATCAGGACGTCACAGGAGATAACGGAAGCAATGATTAATCAGATAATTTATCCGGTAAGATGGATAGAGAGCATTGAATATCTTCATTCCAGACAGGTCGACAGATATGTAGAAATCGGGCCCGGAACAGTGTTGTCCGGACTAATAAAAAAGATTGACAAGTCGGCAAAAATATATAATATAGATAAATTGTCAGATTTAAATAAATTAAAGGAATAAAAATTTAAAAGGTGAAAAATGGGTTTACTTGATAAAAGAGTCGCAGTGGTTACAGGTGCAGCACAGGGAATAGGAGAAGCAATTGCCACTACTCTTGCAAAAGAAGGCTCATCGGTTGCAGTCGTTGATATTAATATTGAAAAAGCCGGTGAGGTTGCAGCAAAAATAAGAGAGATGGGAGTTGATGCAGAAAGTTATAAAGTTGACGTTTCAAATACGAAAGAAGTAGAAGAAGCAGTAAATAAAATTTTTGAAAAATTCCAGAAAATAGACATACTGGTAAATAATGCAGGCATAACGCGAGACAACCTTTTGATAAGAATGTCTGAACAGGAATGGGATTCAGTAATCAGCATAAATTTAAAAGGTGTTTTTAACTGGACAAAATTCTGCGGAAAGATAATGATGAAACAAAAATCAGGAAGTATTATTAATATTTCCTCAATCATTGGTTTAACCGGCAATGCCGGTCAGGTAAATTATGCGGCATCAAAGGCAGGCGCAATAGGCATAACCAAAAGCGTTGCAAAAGAACTTGCTTCAAGAAACGTAAGGGTAAATGCAGTATGCCCCGGTTACATACAAACTGCAATGACGGATAAACTGCCGGAAGAAACAAAAAACGCCATTTTGCAGTTTATTCCGGCAAAGACAATGGGCGTGCCTCAGGACGTTGCAAATGCGGTCCTTTTTCTGGCATCGGATTTGTCTTCATACATCACAGGAGAAACCATAAGGATTGATGGCGGAATGGCAATGTAAAAAAACAAAAAATTTTTTAAGGAGGTAAAAATGGCAGAAGAAAAAACAGTGGAAGAAAGAGTAAAAGATGTAGTTGTTGCACAACTTGGAGTAGATCCATCAGAGGTAAAACCAGAAGCATCGTTTGTTGACGACCTTGGGGCGGATTCTCTTGACACCGTAGAACTTGTTATGGCTCTTGAAGAAGAGTTTGGAATTGAAATACCGGATGAAGAAGCAGAAAAAATAAAAACTGTCGGAGAAGCAATAGAGCACATAAAGGCAAAACTGAGTTAAAAATTTTTTTTGAGGTTTGATATGAAAAAAAGAGTAGTAATAACCGGAATGGGAGCAGTAACTCCCGTAGGAAACAGCGTTTCTGAGATGTGGCAGGCTTTGCTTGAAGGAAAAAACGGCATAGGGAAAATAACCCTGTTTGACGCTTCTTTATATGACACGAGGATAGCCGGTGAAATAAAAAATTTTGACCCCACTGAAGTCCTTGAAAAAAAAGAAGTAAAGAGAACACCCAGGTTTATACAGTATGCACTGAAAACGACGAAAGAAGCAGTAGGAATGGCAAACCTGTCTCTTTCGGAAACGGAACTTAAAAGGACTGCCGTAATCGTTGGTTCCGGCATAGGCGGGCTGAACGTCATTGAAGAACAACAGACTATTTTATTGCAAAAGGGCCCATCCCGCGTATCTCCGTTTCTTATCCCTATGTTAATTCCAAACATGGCTGCTGCTTTTATTTCTATACGATACGGATTTAAAGGTCCCAATTTTGCTATAGTTACGGCATGTGCCACGGGAACTCATTCAATAGGCGAAGCGTTTAAACTCCTGCAAAGGGGCGATGCAGACGTAGCAATAACCGGAGGAACGGAGGGGGCATTAACTCCGCTTGGACTTGCAGGTTTCTGTGCTGCAAAAAGTTTATCAACACGAAATGACGACCCGGAACATGCTTCAAGGCCTTTTGACAGGGACCGGGATGGATTTGTAATGGCTGATGGTGCAGGAATTTTTGTTCTGGAGACGCTGGAACATGCCCAGGCAAGAGGCGCAAAAATAATTGCAGAGATTGCCGGCTATGGAGCATCTGATGATGCATATCACATGACTGCTCCTGCTCCGGGCGGCGCAGGTGGTGCTTTATCAATGACCAATGCCATAAATGATGCGGGCATAAAGCCTGAAGATATAAATTACATAAATGCACACGGCACTTCAACTGAATTAAATGATAAGGAAGAAACTGCTGCGATAAAGTCCGTTTTTGGACAGCATGCTTACAAACTGGCAATAAACTCGACAAAATCGATGACCGGACACATGCTTGGCGGAACAGGCGCAGTTGAGGCAATTGTCTGCGCGTTATCTTGCAGGGATGATGTGGTTCACCCCACGATTAATCTGGAAAATCCATCCCCTGAATGCGACCTGGATTACGTACCCAAAACAAAAAGACAAATTACTGTAAATTATGCTTTGTCAAATTCTTTTGGTTTCGGTGGGCATAACGCCACTATAATAATAAAAAAATACAATCCTTAAATTCATGAGCAGATATATAGAGAATTATTTAAAAAAAAATCTGATTTTTGATTCCGACGAAGTCCAGCAGGCATTAACTCATAGTTCTTACGACGTAAAAAATTATGAACAGATGGAATTTTTAGGGGATGCTGTTTTAGGTCTTGTAATCGGCGAATTTTTGTATGAAAAGATGAAAGACGTAAAAGTGGGGGAAATTGCAAAAATGAAAAGTTATCTCGTGAGCAGGGACGTCCTTTTCAGGATTGGAACAAAATGTGGCGTAATAAATTTGATAAAGACGGGACAGGCGCTGCAAAAACGGGAAATAAAAAACAACAAAAAAATTATATGCGACGTTATGGAAGCAATCATAGGCGCCGTATACATAAAAACCGGACTTGAAAAAGTTAAAAAGTTCATTTTAGACATATATAAAGACGAACTAAAAAATTCAAAAACCAGAAAAAATTTTAACGATTACAAATCAAATTTGCAGATAAAGTCCCTTGACATATGCGGCGTTTTGCCGGAATATCTGGTTTTAAAGACGGAAGGACAGGAACACAGAAGAACTTTTTACGTGCAGGTAACAGTGAATAAAAATTTTGAGGGCAGAGGCAAAGGAAAAACGATAAAAGAGGCGGAACAGATGGCTGCAAAGGATTGCCTGAAAAAAATAAAATAGGAGGTTTGTCGTGGATTATTTTTTAAATGAAGAAGAACAGATGATAGTTGAGACAGCCAGGGAACTCGCAGAGAAAAAGATAAAACCTGTAAGGGCAAAATATGACGAGGAAGAGACATTCCCATGGGATATAGTAAAGGAAATAGCAGCAGCAGGATTAAGCGGATTATACATAAGCGAGGATTACGGCGGTATGGCCCATAAAAATGAAAAGGGCATCATGAAATTATGTCTTGCAGTGGAAGAATTGTCAAAGGTCTGCGGCGGAATATCACTTGCTATGGCTGCATCCGCACTCGGCTCTTTCCCTATAATACTAGGCGGCAGTGAAGAGCAAAAGAAAAAATATCTTCCTGCAATAGCCGCTGGAGAAAAACTTGCTGCTTTTGCATTAACCGAGGCAAACGCCGGCTCTGATGCCGGCTCCATGAGAACGACCGCGGCAAAAAAAGGGGATAAATACGTGTTAAACGGAACGAAACAATGGATTACAAACGGCGGTGAAGCAGAGATATATTCTGTAATTGCAATAACCGACAGGTCAAAAGGAACGAGGGGAGCGACTGCTTTTATAGTGGAAAAAGGTATGCCTGGTTTTTCGTTTGGCAAGAAAGAAAATAAAATGGGCATAAGGGCATCGGCAACGAGGGAACTCGTTTTTCAGGATTGCGAAGTTCCTGCTGAAAACGTGATAGGAAAAGAAGGAACCGGTTTTATACATGCAGTAAATACGCTTAATCATTCAAGACCCGGAGTTGCAGCACAGGCACTCGGAATAGCAGCAGGTGCATTAAATGAAGCACTTGCATATTCGCGACAGCGAGAGCAGTTTGGCGTAAAAATTTCCACGTTTCAGGCAATCCAGCACATGCTTGCCAACATGGCGGTAGAGGTTGAGGCTGTAAGGTCTTTGCTTTATTCAACGGCGAGAATGATAGATTCCGGTGCAACTGATTTTGCAAAAGAATCGGCAATGTGCAAATACTTTGCAGCAGAAACTGCCATGCGGGTAACTACAAACGCGGTCCAGGTTTTTGGAGGTTACGGATACATGAAAGAATATCCTGTTGAAAAAATGATGAGGGATGCAAAGATTACGCAGATATATGAGGGCACGAGTCAGATTCAGTTAAATGAGATAGCAACAAAATTAATAAAGGAACAGGCAAGAAAGAAATAATCCAGGAGGCAGATTAAAATGAAAATAGTAGTTTGTATTAAACAGGTCCCGGATACCACTGACATAAAGGTTGACCCGGAAACCGGCACGTTAAAAAGGGAAACAGCGGGAACCGTAATGAACCCGTTTGATATGTATGCTGTGGAAGAGGGCCTGAGAATAAAAGAAAAACTTGGCGGGACCGTTTCCGTTCTTACAATGGGACCGCAAATGGCAAAAGAAATAATAAAAGTTGCCATAGGCATGGGCGTTGATGATGGTTACCTGCTTACAGATCCGAAACTTGCTGGTTCTGATACGTGGGCAACTTCTTATGCATTGTCAAAAGCAATTCAAAAAATCGGTTTTGATATTGTTCTGTTTGGAAAACAGGCAATTGACGGCGATACGGCACAGGTAGGACCGTCAACTGCAGAATATCTGAACGTCCCGTGCATCACGTGGGTAAAAAAAATAAGAGAAATAAGCGGCAGTGAAATTACGGTAGAAAGAATGATGGAAGACGGAACCGACGTCGTGAAATCGTCCATTCCGGTTGCAATAACCGTCGTAAAGGAAATAAACGAGCCGCGGCTTGAATCTTTAAAAGGCAAAATGAGGGCAAAAAAATACGAGCCGGTGGTTTTTGATTTAAAGGCAATAGAAGGCGATGAAACTAAAGTTGGTTTGAAAAATTCGCCTACGCGGGTAAAACAAACGTGGTCTGCAAAAAGGCAGCCAGGTAAGGCAGAGATGCTTACCGGGGAGCCGGATGAAATTGCTGAAAAACTTATAGGGAAATTAAAAGAAATTGGTTATCTGAAATAGGAGGATAAAGTGGTCGATAAAAACGAATATAAAGGCGTTTGGGTTTTTGCCGAACAGAGGAGAGGTCAGTTACATAAAGTAGATTTTGAACTGCTTGGAAAAGGAAGGGAACTCGCGGACCAACTTGGCGTGGAACTTGCAGCAGTGCTGCTGGGCGACTCCATAAAGTCAAAGGCACAGGAACTGATAGCGGCAGGCGCAGACAAGGTTTATGTCGTTGACAATCCGGCGCTGAAAAATTTTAACGATGAGATATATGCAAAAGTTCTTGCGGAAATTGCAGGACAATACAAACCTGAAATCATTCTTGCGGGTGCAACTTCCATTGGCCGGGCTTTTATTTCCAGGGTTTCAATAAGGTTAAATGCTGGATTAACAGCCGATTGCACCGGATTTGAACTTGACATACAGGAGAGAAATTTATATCAGATAAGGCCTGCATTTGGCGGAAGTTTAATGGCAAAAATCGTAACTCCGGAGAGAAGACCACAGATGTCAACCGCACGTTATAAAGTTTTTAAATCCTTAACTCCTGATACGAACAGGAAGGGAGAAATAACAGAACCGCAGATAAAAGAAGATAGTTTTACTGCAAGAACCCGGTTCGTTGAATTTATACAGGAAGTTGAAACGACCGTAAACATTTCAGAGGCAGACATAATAGTGTCAGGTGGAAGGGGGATTGGTGGCGCAGAAAATTTCAGATTAATAAGGGAACTGGCAGAAGCACTTGGCGGTGCAGTAGGTGCATCCCGTGCAGCGGTTGATTCGGGATGGATACCATATTCCCATCAGGTAGGACAAACGGGAAAAACCGTAAGCCCGAAAATTTACATAGCATGCGGCATTTCAGGTGCAATCCAGCATCTTGCAGGAATGCAGTCCTCAGACATAATAATTGCGATAAACAAAGACCCTGACGCCCCCATCTTTTCGGTTGCAAAATTTGGAATAGTAGGAGACCTTTTTCAGATATTGCCTGCGATTACGAAAAAATTAAAAAACGGATAAAATCATTGCCGTCAGGCAAACTTAATGGAAAATTACAAATGACAAATGCCATTATGAAAAAGTATAAAATATAAAGCAGAAAGTAGAAAAAAATCTGTAACTTAGGTCGTTGCTGTCCGGTTAATTTAATGGAAGGATTGTTGTATTTTTTTTTCGTAATAAATTGTTTGCATGCTTTCATCAGGTTTTAGTTTACCTGCTTTGCGCGGCTTGCGCAAACACCTTTTATTTTCCATTATTTTCGTATCTCGCGGTAATGCTTGTCCTTTTTCTGCTTCCTGTAACTTATTGCAATGAATTCCTCAAAAAATGCAATCAATCCTTCCATTATAATTGATATCCGGTCAATCAATGAATTTCATAAAAGCGTAAACAAAGAAAAAACGAGGTAATGAATTAGTATAAAACCGGCGGTTGCAGGATTGCTTTTTCCGGAATTGAAATGGGCTGATGTTATGGGCATGCTTTATGTAATCAGCCCATTTCAGACCTTCAAAATCAACCCTGCAACCACCACGTCTCTCATCAGAAAGGCGAGAATGAATTCCTAAAAATGCAATCAATTCTTCTATTCTTATTGATTTCTATACAATCTAAAATTTCAATAAAGCATATATTTTGAAAGGAATCATAAAAAATCTATATTTTTTTAACCGACTGAAGCGGCTTTATTCCCATGTCCTTTTTACAACCTCCCTGCATATCATATAAAATTTTTGTTGATATTCATTTTATATGTGTTAAAATTTATGCTCTAAATTAAAAATATCAGAAAAGGAGGAAAGAACATATGGCAAAAAAGAAAGTAAAGAAAGCAGCAGTTTCAAAACCATCAAAGTCAAAAAAGTATATTTATTTTTTTGGCGGTGGGAAAGCAGAAGGAAATGGTGATATGAAAGATTTACTTGGTGGAAAGGGAGCCGGACTTGCAGAAATGACTAATGCGGGTGTGCCGGTGCCTCCTGGTTTTACAATCACAACGGAAGTTTGTAACATGTTTTATGAAAATGGTGGGAAGACGCCTGATTTTATTGACAAGTTAATGCTTGAATACGTAAAAAAACTTGAAAACGTAACCGGGAAAAAATTCAACGGAGAAAATCCGTTGCTCGTTTCCGTCCGTTCCGGTGCAAAATTCTCCATGCCGGGCATGATGGATACCATATTGAACCTTGGCATAAACGACAACGTCGTCAAAACGATGATAAAACTTACCAATAACCCGAGATTTGTATGGGACAGTTATAGAAGATTTATTCAGATGTTTTCAGACGTAGCAATTGGCATACCAAAGAAAAAATTTGAAGACGTCATTGATAAAATGAAAGAGAAAAAGGGAGTAAAACTTGATACTGAACTTGATACAGGTGACATGGAAAAACTCGTTTCCAGTTTTAAAGAATTGTTTAAAAAGGAAGAGGGGCATGATTTCCCTCAGGACCCGATTACACAGTTACGTCTTGCAAGGGATGCAGTTTTCAAATCATGGAATAACGAAAGGGCAATAACATACAGAAAATTAAATGATATACCAAATAATCTCGGAACTGCAGTTAATGTTCAGACGATGGTTTTCGGGAATATGGGAAATGACTCTGCAACAGGCGTCGGATTTACAAGAAATCCATCAACAGGTGAAAAAGAATTTTATGGGGAATATCTTACAAATGCACAGGGTGAAGACGTCGTTGCAGGAATCAGAACTCCAAAACCAATTACGGAACTTAAAAATGAAATGCCTGACGTATATAAACAATTACGTGAAATAACAAATAAACTTGAAAAACATTATAAAGACGTTCAGGATTTTGAATTCACAATAGAACGCGGAAAATTATATATGCTGCAGACGAGAACCGGCAAAAGGACAGCAAAAGCAGCTGTAAAAATAGCAGTTGATATGGTTGGCGAAAAGTTAATAACAAAGGAAGAGGCGATTTTAAGAGTGACACCTGCATCGCTTGATCAGTTGTTGCATCCTGTTTTTGATCCCAAAGCAAAGCTGGACATCATTGCAAAAGGACTGCCTGCTTCTCCAGGAGCAGCAACAGGACGGGTAGTTTTTACAGCAGATGATGCAGTAGCATGGAAGGAAAAAGGAGAAAGCGTTATACTGGTCCGTATGGAGACATGCCCTGATGATATACATGGAATGGATGCCGCGGTTGGCATTTTGACTGCTCGTGGCGGTATGACGTCGCATGCAGCAGTCGTTGCAAGGGGTATGGGTAAATGCTGCGTTGCCGGTTGTGAAGAAATAAAAGTAGATGAAGAAGAAAAAAGATTTGTCGTTACCAAATCAGGCATTGAAATAAAAGAAGGCGACTGGATTTCAATAGATGGTTCAACTGGCAACGTAATAAACGGCAAAGTTCCGACTGTAGAACCAAAACTTGAAGGTGAATTCGGGACGTTTATGAAATGGGCAGATTCGTTCAGAAGGTTAAAAGTCAGGGCAAATGCAGACATACCAAGAGATGCGAAAGTTGCAAGAGGATTTGGTGCAGAAGGAATAGGCCTTTGCAGAACTGAGCACATGTTTTTTGCAGAAGACAGATTGCCGCACATGCAGGCAATGATTCTTGCAAACGACGAAGCCGGGAGAAGAAAAGCACTTGAACGACTGCTACCCATGCAGAGAGACGATTTCAGGGGATTGTTTGAAACAATGGAAGGATACGGTGTTACGATAAGATTACTTGACCCGCCGCTTCACGAGTTTCTTCCACAGAGGGAAGAACTAATGCAGGAAATAACGGAAATGGAAGCAAAGGGCAAAATTACGACCGACAATGATGTGATTAAAAAAGCACTTGAACTCGTTCCTGGAACTGAAAATGACCTTGAAAAATCAAAAAAGTTATTGCACAGGGTTGAAGAATTGCATGAATTTAACCCGATGCTTGGACACAGAGGGTGCCGTCTTGGCATAACGTATCCTGAAATAACCGAAATGCAGGCAAGAGCCATTATTGAGGCAGCGGTTGAATTAATAAAGAAAGGAAAAAAGATAATTCCAGAAATAATGGTTCCGCTTGTCGGTAACGTAAACGAATTTTTAAACCAGAAAAAGATCATTGATGACGTTGCAAAAAAAGTTATGGAAGAAAGCAGTGTAAAATTAAATTACATGGTTGGTACGATGATTGAAGTCCCTCGCGCAGCAGTAACCGCAGGAGAGATAGCAGAACGTGCGGAATTTTTCTCTTTTGGAACGAACGATTTAACGCAGATGGGACTCGGTTTTTCGAGAGACGATGCAGGAAAATTCATAAAGATTTACATTGAAAAAGGCATTTTTGATAAAGATCCGTTTCAGACGCTTGATCAGGTCGGGGTGGGAAGAATGATGGACATTGCATGCAGGGAAGGAAGGGCAGCAAGGCCAAATTTAAAACTTGGAATATGCGGTGAGCACGGCGGCGATCCTGCATCCGTTGAATTCTGTCACAGAATAGGACTTGATTATGTTTCATGTTCTCCTTTCAGGGTTCCAATTGCACGGCTCGCAGCGGCACAGGCAGCAGTAAAGGATAAAATGGCAAAAAAAGGAAAAAAGGCAAAAGAAAAAGACAAATAAAACGTTGTAAAAAATATTTTAAAAAGAGACGCACTGCATAAAGCGGTGTGTCTCTTTTTTTTTTTATAAATTATGTATATTGTAGAGATGCAATTTCATCTATTTCCGTCCTGTAAATTTATTGGAACAGCATTCATAAAATATCTCAGTGAGATATTTTATGAATGCACACATTAAAAATGTTTTATTTACTTTGCCAGAAGGGTTCCAAGGTCGCTGCGGAATATCACTGGCATTCCTCGTCCCTTGGTCAATCAACGAAGTTGATTGAATTTTTTGTGGGAGCCTCGGGCTTTAGCCCGAGGGGGTCCCACTGGACATCAATGCTTACTGTTTGTTATTGTCCGAACCAATATAAATGATTCCTGAACTGTTTTAGCAGTAATATAAAATACAATTTTGTTTAATAAAACTTGATTTTAGAAAAAAAATTTTTTATAATTATACCGAAACTTAAACGCTTAAGCGTTGTCTAAAGTTATTAAAAATTGAAAGGTGAAATTTATGATTAAACGATTAAATCTGTTTTTAATTTTTGGCTTGTTTTTTTCAACCATAATTTTTGCTTTTGGTGGCACTATACCAACAGGACTTCCTGGAACATTTGGTTTTGGGACAATTGACAAGGCAGATTCCTATGCTCCATCAACACCGCATTTCTGGAAAGACGGACAGGGAACAACCTGCTGGGATTATTCATATCAGTATCTTACCCGTGGATGGACGTCTTGGTGGACGTCCGGCTCACAAAACTGGGCAGGAAGGGAAATACAATACTGGGAGGCACGAGGACAGATTCAGGTATTTACATTTTATTATAATTACGGCGACAGGTCATGGTATCAGACAGCATCAAACATGACGACGTATTTCAATGATTTCAAATCTCTGTGCCAGCAGATAAATTCATACTCAACGAAAAGGGTAATCATTCACATAGAACCGGATTTAATAGGCTTCTGGAGGCAGGCAAACGTCAATGCGAGTGCCTCTGGCACCGTTCAGGTTGGCGGTTCAGGATTTGACGAAACGTGTGACGGCGTTTCAATTAATTCACTTCCCAATACTTTACAGGGATGGAGCGAAGCATTATACAGAATCAGAAATCAGTATGCACCGGGTAAAGCATATCTTGCACACCATTTTACGCACTGGGCATCAGGGACTGATTTATTCGTAAATTCACATACACAGAATGAGGCCAACACATATATAGATGACATGATTAATTACATTAAAAACATTGAAAATGGCAAAGCGTATGATTTGTTTTTTATTGACCCGTCAGACAGGGATGCAGACTGGTATTTTATAAAACAGGGAACATCGTCAAGGTGGACATCATCGGAACATACGTATACCAACACGAGAAGCTGGGGGAAAATAGGATATATTGTTGACAGAATTTCAACGAACCTTGCAAGGCGCGGCTTTTTCTGGCAGATGCCGGTTGGAAATACCTATTTTAAAACGTGTAATAATTCAAATAATCATTTCAGGGATAATTCAGCACAGGAATTTTTACCTTCAACATCAGCAAATGGCTCATCAGGAACGCCTGGCGATGCATATTCTTCGTCAGATACGACAAAAGGACCTGGATACTGGGCAAATCTGGGAATTATGGGAGTGTTATTCGGGGAAGGCGGTTATGACGAATATGCAGACCCACATGACATGACTCATATAAGGGACTGGCCAAACGACGGTGTTACAAATCCGACGACTAATACAAACGGTGCTTCTGGTTATAATACGTGGGGTCAGGCAACGTCTACGGTTTCAGACAATGACGGAGGATATTTAAGAGCAGCGGTGGCAAAATATTGTTCAACGGGCAAGTTTGTATTACCAGGCGGGGGCAGCCCAAATACGCCTACAAGGACACGCACCAGTGGCCCGTCTCCTACGAATACACCAACGTTTTCTGTGACGCCTACGGCAACTTTAACTCCTTATATATGTTCAATGATGGTGTATGATGGCGATACGTCAGGACACAGATTATCAGATGGAACGGCTACGGCAGGTTCGCCCGGGACAATGACGGAAGTAACCGGCGGCGTATCCGGAAACGGACTGCGGCTTGTGTATACCACGCCAAACTACTGGCAGCAACACAAATGGAATCCGCCAAGTCCCGGAGTAAACATACAGGACAATACTACTTTAAGATTTGAAATAAAGGCAGTTTCAGGAAATCCTTCGGGGCTTGTTATTGTGTTAAACTGGACGACAGGACAAAAAGACATTTCAAATTATATAGTAGGCGGCGGCAGCATAACGACCGACTGGAAGTCGGTTGTAATACCGCTTGCTGATTTAATACCAGGGAGTGCTTTTACTGAAATAAATTTTGTGAATACGACGAACATAGATTATTCAGTAATGGTTGATAACATAAGATTAACAGGCGGAGCCTGCCCGACGAGTACGTTTACAAGTGCCCCTTACACGCCGACGTGGACAAGAACGAGAACGCAAACGGTCACGTCAACGCGGACAAATACGCCGGTCATAACCAATACGTATACGAGGACACCTACAGGAACTCCGACACGGACAAATACGCAGGCAGCAACAAATACGTATACGGCAACAAGGACGGGGACTCCTACGTATACAAGGACTAATACGTCAATAATAACGAATACTTTTACACGCACGGGAACGCCAACCAGGACAAACTCACCAACTGCTTCTTCTACAAATTCAATAGTTCCATCTGTAAGTCCGACGGGGACCCGGACAAATACACAGATAATAACAAATACATTTACCGGAACTTCAACTTTCACAATAACGAATACGAGAACGTCAACCAACACACCAAATTACAGCCCGACAAATACGCCGACAGGCACGCCACCCACGTCAACGAGTACGCCTACGGTAACGAACACAATAATTCCGCCAACGGCAACGTTTACAAATACGGTTGAAACACCGGCATGCGACTGCCCCGCGTGGTTTGGCAAAAAAATGGCAGGAAATATTACTTTTGATATTTCGGGATATTTTAATTCATGTAAATATAGATTATTGGAAGATGGGACTATTAATTCAATAACGGTTAATTTTGCTTCAACGGGTGGTGGAGAAGCAAGGGTAGCATTGTATGCGGATAATGCAGGAACGCCTGGTAATTTAATAGTTGAAAGTGCATCAGAAGTAATAAGCAATGCAGGCTGGCATACGTTTGATATTGCTGATACTGCAATAACAGCAGGCATATACTGGCTTGCAGTTCAGACGCAGTCAGGGGTAATTTTAAGACAGGATGTAATAGCAGCAAGTAACGAGGTATATTATCCCATGTCTTATGGAGTATTTCCTGCTGTTGCAGGTGCAGGCTACATAGCAGACGGGGCTTATGATATTTACGTAGATTATTGTCCTCTTATCTGTCCAAGTCCGACAGAAGAAGTAACGCCAATAATAAGTTGCAGTTGTCCTGCTGTAATGGGAAAACAATATGATGACGGATATTTACCAGACAATATTGCAGGCAGGATGACTATGAACTGGTATGGAATGAGTGAAAATGGTATAGCACAATCCATATCGGTTAGAGTGGAATCCGGCAGTGGCAATATGAGATTAGCATTATATAATGACGTGTCAGGGGAACCTGGAAGATTGCTTGTGGAATCAGCCTCAACAGCAGTAACAACAGGATGGAATGAAATAGACATAAATGACATAGCATTGGAAGCAGGCAAAGTATACTGGATAGCTATGCAGGCAGATAATACTTCAATTTACATAGGCCGGGATGTAGGGTCAACGGGGGACGAGAGATATATTGCGTATCCATATAAACAGTTTCCGGAGATATCAATGATGATGAATCCATATAGTAATGACTGGGATATCCGTGTGAATTATTGTCCGTTTACCTGTCCGCCTACGCCTACATTTACTGCTACTAATACGCCCGTTGTAACTGCAACAGATACGCCTGTCGTTACGGCAACGGATACTCCGGCCGGAACCCTGACAAATACTCCTACAATAACCATTACTTCTACTTCAACGGTTACTTTAATTATGACGTTTACGACTACCAGCACACAGATTTCAACGTCAACACAGACATTGACTTTAACGCCAACGTTATCCATGACGGAGACTCCTACTTTTACGTCAACTTTTACTCCAACGTGGACGTGGACAACGACGCCAACCATAACAGAAACGTCAACTCCTGCAAATACAAACACGTATACGCAGACGTTTACGCCAACTCCGGAAGCAACAAAGGGGCAATTAGATATAGAAGACATAATTGCATATCCAAATCCTGTAAAACCGGAAACAGGGACAACCATAAGATTTAAATTAACAAGAGGATGCAAAGTTAAATTTTTAATGTATACTGCATCCATGCGACTGATAAGGGAAATAGATGCAGGGGATTGCCCGGCTGGATATAATACAAAAAAAGTAGGGACGGAATATTTAAACGGACTTGCAAATGGGACGTTTTATTACGTTATAATTGCAGATGACGGAAGTAAAAATAAAAAATCAAGAGCAGAAAAATTGATAATAATGAGATAAAAGTCGTTTGGTAAATTTAATGGAAGGGTTGTTACATTTTTTCGTAATAAATTGTTTGCTTGCTTCCATCAGGTTTTAGTTTAACTGCTTTGCGCGGCTTGCGCAAACAACCTTTGTATTATATACTTGTCTCGCCGTAATGCCTGTCCTTCTTTCGTTTCCTAAAACTTATTGGAACAGCATTCAGAAAACCCCAAACTTCAGTATGGGGGAATAAAATATCTCAGTGAGATATTTTATGAATGCACACATTAAAAATGTTTTATCTACTTTGCCAGGAGGGTTCCAGGGTCGCAGCGGAATATCACTGGTATTCCTCGTCCCCTGGTCAATCAATTAAATCCCGTAAAGATAATTTCCACGGGACAAATTGATTGAATTTTTTGTGGGAGCCTCGGGCTTTAGCCCGAAGGGGGTCCCACTGCAATGAAATTCTCAAAAATACAATCAATCCTTCCATTATAATTGATGTCCAGTCGATCAATGAATCTCATAAAAACGTAAACAAAGAAAAAACTAGGTAATGAATTAATATAAAATTGGAGGTTGCAGAATTGCTTTTTTCGGAATTGAAATGGGCTGATGGCTTTATGTAATCAGCCCATTTCAGACCTTCAAAATCAACCCTGCAACCTCCACGCCCCTCATCAAAAAGGCTCGAATGAATTCCTCTTTTGAAAAAGGGGGATGAAAGGGGATTTGATAAAATAAAATCTCCCCTGGCCCCTCTTTTCCAAAGAGGGGAAATTACTTGTCTTATCTTCCCCCTTTGAAAAAGGGGGAAAGAGGGGGATTTGTTTTTTTCTTTTCCCCCTTTGTAAAAGGGGGACGAAGGGGGATTTGATAGAATAAAAATCTCCCCTGGCCCCTCTTTTCCCATTATTTTCATCCTTTTTAAATGTCCGCCATGTCTTTCCTCATTCCCGAGTTTTTCTTAGAAGTTAGTTGACAATAATTTTTTATCGGTTATAATTTATATATAAAATAAAATAATACTGGAGGGCTTATGAAAAAGATATATATATTATTCTTTATAGTTTGTCTTATTTCCCCCATTTATTCAGAAACAAAAATTACAATAAATGAATTTTCAGGCGGTAATCTTAATCTTTCCGTTAAATTTAATACTGATACGTTATATGGTGCCAGGGGAGACGGACTTAAAACAGGTGGCACCGTATCCACCCTTGATTTTATGCCGAGTTTTACGTCAAACAATCCTTCCTGCCTTGCTTTTATAAAAAAACCAATATTTTCAATGATGATAAGTCCGATAGAAATAAACGACGACATTTCAGAAGTTTTTATTGGAAAAACGTTTGACACCGAAATGCTAGATTCAATAAATGACAGTATTGAAGATGGAATTAATGATAACGAAGACATGAACGTTGCCCCGGGTGTGGAGACAAAAATCAAATCAATAAAAGCAGACCTTGCACAGGCAAACTCAATTCTTGGATTTGAAGGCATGTTACCGCTTGCCCAGAATCAGGCAGGAATCGCAATTGCAAGGGAAGAACGCATTTCAACCGAAATTGACCTGCTTCTTAACGGAATTAGTACTATGGTAAATTTAACCGACACGGACGATCCAGGATTTAACATGTTATTGCGGGCAAACGTAGATGGGGCGGCAAATTTTAAAATAAAAAATATAGTTACGTCAGTTGGATTGGGCCGGCAACTTAATAAATTCTGGGGAATAGGCGCGGCGCTTGAGTATATTGATTCAAGATTTATATTAAACGGACAGGGAGATATAGATGCAATAGGGACGATAGCTTCTACGACTCTCGAATACAATACAAACGAAAATAATAGTTTAAAACAGGAAATATCAGGTGAGTTATACTGCCAGAGATGGGCATTGAGATTTGGTTCGGCCGTCCATGCGCCAAATGACGTTGCGGAATTTGCGGTTGATTTTTCAATCCAGCCGGAACTTGCTTTCGCAGGAAACGTAGACGGCGTTTACAGGTCTCTTCCCAAAGACAGTAATGACATCATAATTGATTTTTTATCGGGAATGCCGGAGACAGAGACGCACGCCGTTGAAAATACCAATGGGGATTTAAGAATTAAAATACCTTCATACATGAGAGCCATTCTTGCATGGAAACCGGGACCGGTTTTGTCTTTAAATTATACGAGATATTTTGATGCCTTTGAAGTTAAATATGAAACCAGTGACGTTTACGGCCATGCATTTCTGGATTTAAGGGATGCATTCAGGATTGGATTTAATTTTGAGTGGTTCCAGTTTGGCGGTGGCGTAATTCTTTCACATGAAGGTTATACAACTATTGACAAAAAGAAAGCAGAAATTGAATCTGGAAATACATGGTTTATAATTCCTCTGTTTTCGATTGGCGGAGGCATACCATTTGGCAGTTATGTAAGGGCAGAATATGTTTTATTTGCATTCCCTATGCCTTTTTTAAAGATGGCTCTTACGGTGACGTTTTAATAATACATTATATTATAGTTTGTTAGGAATTAAACGAAAGTATTTTAAATATTAAAAATAAAATATTGGATAAAGAAAATCCAGGAGGAAACATGAAAAGATTAAAAATAATAATGAGTTTATTTTTTATGGGATTTATTATTGCAAATGGTGCATTTGCGACCGTCCCGCGCGTAACTTCATATTCAAAGCCTTTGCTTGAAATAAACAGCAATGCCGTAATAACGTGGGATGATGGGGCAGGAACACCTATTCCAAGTGGAACGATTCTTTATGGATATTCACACAATAATTATACAGGGACAATCGGACAGAACTCTCCTGGGACGGCTTCTTTTACTCCGCAATCAGTGGGAATGACCGGCGGGGTTTATTATTGCAGGGTTTCAGATAATGCGGATGGCGACTGGTCTGCTGAATTCAAATTGTTTGTTGATACTATTAATAATGTTACATATGTTTCTCCTTCCCAGAATGAATTGATTAATGATTTAACGCCTGACTTTGTATGGCAGCCGCTTGCCGGTGTTCCTTATTATACAATCCTTGTCTGTGACGGTGCACCAACGATCGAAACAGGAGAAGGGTTGACGATAACTGCAAATGTTTTATGGGGAGCAATAACAAACCAGACGAACATAAAATATGGCACTCCAGACCCATCTGGTTATTACAATAATTTAAACCCTCCGCCTCTTATGCAGGGATTTACTTATGCATGGCTTGTAATGAAAAATTACAGCGGTTCGCCTTCCATGAATTCAGACGACATTATAACCTTTAGAACGTTCAGGGTGAGCCCTATTGCTTCCTGCAACGCCCCGGTTTTGCTTTCTCCTGCAAATGGTTCTTCTATGACAGATACCCCAACAGTTGTTTTATCATGGCAGGCAGCAACCGGAGCCAACAACTATAAAGTCGTTTTAAAAAGGGTTGAGACGGGCGGCATAGGGGCAAATGGGCATATAGAAGTTCCCGTGTGGAGCGAATATACTGCGTCAACAAACGTTACCGTTCCTGCCAACGTAGCATTTAATACAAATACGTATACATGGTATGTAATTGCACTTGATTCAACCGGGAAAGGAAAAAAGAGTGAAGTCCGGAGTTTTTATTATAAAAATACGCATGATGTAGGACTTGAACTTCATTTTGTAGAGAATGAGCCGACTGGAAAAACAAATGTGCCGGGTGCAATTGTTTTTATTGAAACGACCGGCGGCATAAAATTGAATAATTATCCATTGGTTGGTAATAATAACGGTTGGTATTTTTATGACGTTCCTGCCGGCAATTATAACATGACCGTTAAAAAAGAAGGGTTTGATACCGGATTATTTTCTTTTACTGCAACACAGCCTGGCCCACTTAACCAGGAATTTACCCTTGTCAGAAGTTTATACAACATAAGCGGCATTGTGCACGACGATTCTGATAATCCAATATCCGCGGCGCAGATAAACGCTGCTTTTTCAGGAACTACGGTTACTGCATCAACTGTAAGCCAGGCAGACGGAAGTTTCTCTTTTTCAGCAGGCAGGACAAACGGCGACTGGCTTATTATTGCATCAAAATCAGGTTATAAAACTGCAACTGTGACTGCGAGCGTTTCACCGGGTGATTTTGATTTTATTTTGACTGAACCTATAATTCTAACAAGAAACGTAAATACCTTATCCGGTAAGGTTACGAATGATTTCGCGGAAGGCATAAACGACGCAGAGGTAAAAGTAAGTGAGAACGGAAATCCGTCTAATTTTTACGTTACGTCCACAAATGCATCAGGCGATTATGTAATAAACCTTCCTGATGGTTCATGGGTAATTAATGTAACAAAATCAGGTTTTGTATCTCCGACATCATCTTACATTACTCTATCCGGCGGTCAGAATGCAGTTCGTAATTTTACCATGTCTTATCAGGCAAATCAGATTGCCGGCAATGTTAAAGATAGTTCAAATTTGGCAATGCAAAACGTCCTTGTTCGTGCAGTCCCGGGTATAGGTTCGCCGGTAGAAACGTATACTGACTGGCTTGGAAATTACGTATTAAGCGTAGGACCCGGGAATTACACGGTAAATGCAATTCAGTCAGGCTATGATTCAGATGGAGCAAAAAATGTCAGTTTTTCAGACGGTGGAGAAACTGCATCGGGTATTAATTTTATTATGACGCCTGGCACGGTGCCTGATAACGCAGATTTATACACTTTCGTTGATGACGGCACAAATCCCATTTCCGGCGTTTCAGTTTACATAGAAGGTAACGAACCAACAACGTCCGGCTATACTGCACTCGGCTTTACTGATACTTATGGCGGAGTAACGATTACCGGAATGAAAGCCGGTGGATATGACGTAACGATAACAAAAATCGGATATGATACAATTAATGATGTAGCGACCCTTATAAACGACGCTACGATAAATAAAACATATTCCATGATTGCTGCAACGACGAGCGGGACCATAAGCGGCATTGTAACTGATGGCGTAAATCCCGTAAATGGCGCAACCGTTGAAATATACGAGCAGGTAAATCCTGACGTGCCTGTATATACCACTACGACAGGACCTGCCGGAACTTATTCGAGAAGTTTATCACCCGGCAGTTATGTCGTTAAGGCATATAAATCCGGATGTTCTTCCGCTCCAAATCAGATATACGTAACCCTTATTGGCGGTGGAACTAAAACGGCAAATTTTGTTATCCAGCAGGCGCAGGGTGGCGGTATAACAATAACGGATGCAGGTTTTACGGTATATAACGAAAACATCGGCGGCCCTTATAAATTTAATGCATCATACGTTGATGGTCATGGTAAAATTATATATACAGATTTTACGTGGTCTCTTAATCCACCGGAAGCAGGGACTATAAGTTCTGATGGAATTATGATACCAACCAGTGATTATATTGGTGAGGTAAGCATAATTGCAAGTGCAATGGGGCTTTCAGGCAGTAAAACGGTTCCGGTTTATCAGCGTCTGAATAATTCTTATGGCACCGTAAACGTCCGGGATTACAGAGGTTTTTCATTAAGCATTCCTGCAAATGCAGCAAGTACTTTAAATACGATTGATAAAATAACGCTTTATAAATATCAGCCGACTGCAGCAAGACAGTCGGTTGCAAACGCAAGGGTCATCGGCAGTATTTACAGATTAACGGATGGATTTATTTTTGATGTTCCGGTTACCCTGTCATTGCCTCTTATGGGCAGCAATTCATCTGACCTTGCAGTCGGGGTATGGAATTCTACTTCATTGAAATGGGATTTAATAGGCGGCACGATGACAGGCGGTAATATCAATGCATCAGTTTCACATTTCTCCGAATACGCAGTCATTACTGTTTTAAAGGAATTAGGACTTGGATATGCAAATTTAAATCCAAATCCTTTTTCACCGGCGCTCGGTGGATTAAAGATAAATTATTCGGTAAATTCAGACAAAGCAGGTTCAGTCAAAACGACCATAAAAATATATAACATGACCGGAAAAATAGTAGCAACCATCATAGATGGCGCTTTAAGGAAATCCGGCGGTGATTATACGGAAATCTGGGACGGCAGGGACGTACGCGGAAAAATGGCTAAAAACGGGAGATACATAGTCCAGATAGAGATAGAAGATACGGGAGGCAAAAAACAATTCCTGTATCCTGTTGTAATGGTAAAATAAATATAAAACAAGAATTTATTATTGGATAAATAAAATATACAGGAGGCAATGATGAAGAAATATTTAAATTTAATAATTGTCATAGTTTTTATTTCAAATACTATTTTTGCATCTGATGCCGTTTACAACGGCATTCCCGGTGCATTTGCAGACATTGGACTTTCACGTCCTTCTGCATTGGCAGGGGCTTACGTTGCGGTTTGCGACGATGCAAGCGGGATTTTTTACAATCCGGCAGGACTTGCAACTTCTGAATACAAAGACATTACGTTTATGTATGCAAAACAAAAATTTCTGGTTCCTTATAATTACGGGGCTTTTATATGGCCGTTTAACAAACAAAGAGGCGTTGGTTTTGGAATGATTGTATCAGGAGACCAGGTTTTACTTGAACAGACATACATGCTTTCGTATTCCGAAAATCTTAACTGGTTACTGGGGCGGATAATAAGCGGCATATACGTCGGAACGAATCTTAAATTTCATTTTGCAAATTTTGGATATAATGAGAGTGACGACCCCGACAAAGTCGGTGGGAGCGCATGGGGAATAGGCATGGATTATGGATTATTATGGGAATTGCCGATGAACGTTAAATTTGGCGTTATGATAAAAGATGGTTTTTCATATTTAAAATGGGATACAATTCATAATCCCGAATCAGTTACGGAAGGCGTTCCTTTAACATCTTCTTTTGGTTTTAGTTATAAGGTAAAAAATGCTTTGGTTTCAATAGCCCTTTCTGACCTTGATACGTTAAGATTAGGCGGCGAACTGACCTTGTTTGATTATATTGATTTACGTGCAGGCATTTTGCAGGAATTAACCGTGGAGTCATACAGGGAATACAGCGTCGGTCTTGGCATTGGTAGATTTGAGTTTGGCGCTAAAAAAGAGTATTCAATGAACCTTGATGCTGCTTTTGCATTTGAACGCCTTACGAATACGCTGAAAATACAGACGAGTTTTAAGTTTAAATAATAAACAAAAACTATTTTTTTTCGTCATTACAGAGAAAGTAACTACGATTTCTTTTTGTTGCCTGCAATGTCATTTAATATGGTTTCTTAGTAACATAATGAAGTAATTTATCAGTATAAACAGTCAAACAATAAAATTAAGGAGGAATAAAATTATTTTATAACATGGAAAAAATATCGGTAACCGTTGATAAATCACATTTAATTACGATAGGGGAGCGACTTTATACTGAAAACGTTGAACTCCTAAGAGAACTTATAAATAACAGTTATGATGCCGATGCTACGGAAGTAAAGGTAACGATATCCGACGATGAAGTAATAGTGGAAGATGACGGCATGGGTATGGACATGGACGGCCTAAAACAATATTTTAACATTGGCTCACCTTTTAAAAAAGAAAATCCAAAAAGTCCTAAATTCGGCAGATTTAGAATAGGCGAATTTGGCATAGGCAAATTTTCAGTATTGTCAAATTGCGATAACTTTGAAGTATTTACGAAAAAAGGGAATTTTGCAGGACGGGTGGTTTTTAACAAAGGTGAATGGGAAAAAGACAGGGACCACTGGCAATTACCTTTTTTTCAAGAAATTCCTGACGATAAACACGATGGAACTAAAGTGATATTAAGGGGTTTAAAAAAGAAATTTGACATTGAGACAGTGGAAAAACGGCTGATAGAAACGCTTCCTTTAAAAGTTCCGAATTTTTTCGTTTACATAAACGGGAAAAAACTAATTCCACACATTTTAACCGGAAGAAAAATACCATTTCTGGAAGGAACGGTGTTTGGAATAGTCCATGGGGAAATATTAATTGTTCCGGCCTCTCATTTGCAGGCAGAAGATGCAGGCGTTCTTGTCAGGGTTAAGCAGGTTGCGGTAAATAGGATGAGTTTTGGTTTACCGCCGGATTTACTTTCAAGGGTGAGTGGGGAAGTGAATGCCGATTTTTTGAAATTAACGACCGATAGAAACGATTTTATAAGAGACGTCCCGGAATACGAAGAATTTTTAAAAGTCATGGAAAAAATAATGCAACAGATTAAAAATGAAATTGAAACCCAAAAAGACGAAAAAGAGAATAACAGGGTAAAAAGAGCGATTAAGGAAGTTACAAAAAAGATAGAGGAAGCGTTGTTAAAGAACAAGGACTGGGCACCACCGGGTCTTTTACCGTTTACGGACGAACAAAAGAAAAAAAATACAAATCTGGACGGTGAAATTAAAAAAGGTGAAACAAAAGTTGAGAGGAAAAGAGTAAAAAGGCCGCATTTAAAGCAGGTGAATCCCAATGCCTTCATAAAAAAAATAAAAATAGGAAGAATGAATCTCGCACTTATAATAGACCATTTCGGGACGGATGGCCCGGAATCATTCATTGAGAGCGACATTATATACATAAACCGTGACCATCCTCTTTACGTAAGGGAATCGGTAAACCGCGAGCGTCATATAATGAACATTGCACGGCTGATCTGCCAGGAAATATCCCTGATGAGTAAACCAAAAAATCCAAGGCATGCTTATGAAAGGCAGTCAAAATTATTAAAGGATGCGTTTATTAAATGAAAAGAAGCATTTTATTTCTGTCGTTTTTTTTGTTTAATTGTTTTGTTTTTTCTTCTGATTTCACGGCTTTTTTAAGATTTTCAGGGGCACTTTCCAACGACGCACTTTTTTCAAGGGAAATTGAAGTAGAAAATTTCCACGTAAGTAAAAAATTCCCGTTTAAATGTTCGCTTTCTATTTCGCAGGAGAGTTTTCACAACGTTTTATGGGGACCAACGAACAGGTTTGGCATGAAATGCAATTTGTTATTTGGCGAAAAAAACGATTTGTTTTTAAAAACGGGGGCTGGGATCGGCTTTACTGATTCTTATGGCTTTTCTTCTTTTTCTCCCGACGTTTATTTTAAATTGTATTACCGAATATTTTTTGTTTTTCTGGATACTTCATTTTATACCGATGGAATATTTAATAAAAATGGGATAGGAATAGAATTTAAAATAGGGGAAATTTTATTTGATGCTGGATTGAGCAACATATTCGTTTCTGATTATGAATATAGTGTGCTTAAATTAAGATTTGAAGCCGGAGCAGGGTATGAATTTTAAAAAAATTTTAGTTTTGTTTCTTGTTGCATTTATGATTTCATGCAAAAATCCGTATTTAACGGACCCGGGATTTAATCCAGGGATACCTGAATTTAATTTTCTTCCTGTAAATGAATCTGACGTTAGATGGATGCAACCCTATGGTTTTGTGGATTTTGGCACGTCAACTTCCAATCATATAGGATTTGATTTTGGAGTAAAATCATCGGGCACCCCGTTTTATAGCTGTGGTGACGGCGTTGTATCCAGGATTGAATATAATACGGGCAAGGGCTATCCCGGGACTAATTATAGTATAGTCATACAGGTATCTTTTCGCGTTTTTATTGATTACCATTTTGAGATTGGTGGTTCTGTTTCAGAAGATGAAAGAAAAAGAAATATTTTTGTAAAACAGGGTGACTACGTTAAAGCAGGGGAAAAAATTGCCAATCTTATTTCAGTAAGCGACGCGGCTCATGTGGACTTTGGTATAAGATTGGACGATAAAAGGGATAAATGTCCGCTTTATTTTTTTACGACGGAGGCGGATATAAAATTAGAAGCACTTTTTGATTCCGTTGAGAAAAGGCCTGTGAGAGATAATTTGTGTGAGTAAAACGGCAAAAATACCTTTGGATAAAAAAATAGTTGCAAAAATTTTATTATTTGATAAAATATTTTTTATACAATTACATAAATTAGGAATTTATTTTATAGGCGAATAAATTAAAATAAAAAATTTAAGGAGGATACTTATGAAGCCAATTTTGAAAAATTTGGAAAGCCCCGTAACCCAGGTAATTAATAAAAGCAAAAAAAATGCAATAATTAAAAGTATTGAATTATTTATTGACGGTGATACAAGAAGGGAATTATTGTTTAATAAAATAAAAAGTCAGATAAAAAAGGAAATTTATAAAAACAAGGAATCCGGCGTCCGGTATGTAAAAGAAGTAAAAGTACAATTCTTGGCATCATTGATCAATCAGGCAAACAAAAACATTCGTAAAGGTTTTTTTTCAAAAGAATATGCAAAGAGAATAATGCGTAACATGATGGGTATTTTTTATAACGAAAAAGATGAAATAAGAAAAAAACTAAAAGAAACAACCGGTGATTTTTGTGAGCCTGCTTTTTGCACGATTTCACCGACACAGAATTGCAATTTAAATTGCATTGGCTGTTATGCGGCAAGTCAGAAGACAAAAAAGGCATCCCTCCCTTACCCAATAGTAGAAAGAATAGTAAATGAGATGGACAAACTGGTCGGCTCAAATTTCATTGTAATAAGCGGCGGAGAACCATTTGTATGGAAAGACGAGGGAAAAGGAATCATTGACATTGCAGAAAAATTTTCAAACATGTTTTTTCTTGTTTATACGAATGGTTTGCTTCTTGACGACGAAAAAATAGAGAGACTTTTTAAAACTGCCAATATGACACCTGCGATATCGGTGGAGGGTTACGAAGAAGAAACGGATAAAAGAAGGGGGAAGGGCATCTATAAAAAAATTCTGGAAACAATGGAAAGAATGAAAAAGTATGGATTCCCGTTCGGAGTTTCTGTTACTGCAACCAGGGACAATATTAATATTCTTCTTGACGAAAAATTTTATGACTGGTGGTTTGAAGAAGTCGGGGTATCCTATATGTGGATGTTTCATCTTATGCCGATTGGCAGGGCGAGGGATTGCATGGATTTGATGATTACGCCGGAACAAAGAAAAGAACTCCTTATGCTATGGGAGCATTTGTTGTTTAAAAAGAATTATTTTATCGGCGATTTCTGGAATTCAGGTGCTGCTTCTGACGGCTGCATTGCTTATGGGCGAAGGTATTTTTACATTGACTGGCACGGGAATATAATGCCATGCGTTTTCATCCCTTATTATAAGGATAACGTTTACGATTTATATAAAAATGGCGGGACAATAGTTGATACATTAATGAGCGATTATTTTAAAAAAGGAAGAAAATGGCAGAAAGATTATTTATCTTCTGGTAAAAAAACAGGAAATTTATTTGCTCCATGTTCAATAAGGGACCATCATCGTTATTTCAGGGAAAATATTTTATCTTCTGACGTAAAACCGGAAAATGAAGATGCACGTCTTGCAATTGAAGATCCTGAGTATTTTAAATCTCTTTGTGAATTTGACAAAAAACTACAGGAATTAACAGATCCTTTATGGCAGGATAGGTTAAAAAAGTAGAAAAATTTAAAATTTTACGGGAATATTATTTATTTCAAATAATAAAAAATAAACAAACAAAATTTTGATAAAAACTTGACAATTATTAAAAAAAAGTATAATTTTTTAATAAAACAAAATTAATTATTTATCAAGGATAATTTATTTGGAGGTGAAGTCATGAAAGAAGTTATGGAAGTAAATAAATCATCGGAGAATAAAGTAAACCATTTTATTAATAAAAATAAGGAAAAACTGATGCTTTATATGATTGAGAAATTTATAAAAAATAAACTTGGAAGAAAAATTCTTGTAGGAAGAATAGAAAAAAATATTAAGAATTTTATTTCAAAAATTTCACAGTCCAAAATACCTTATATGACAGAAATAAAGGCACAATTTTTAGTTGCTCTTGTAAAAGGAATGAAAAAAAATATAGACAGAGGATATTTGTCGGCAGATTATGCATGGAAAATATTAAATAGAATGATCTGGGGTTTTTTTATTGAGGATAAAAATATAACTGAAAAATTTCATGAAAAATATAACATATATCCACCAGGGCTTGGAGTAATTTCTCCAACACAGAAATGTAATTTAAACTGCGATGGCTGTTACGCAAACAGCAAAAATACATCAAGGGCATCTCTCGAATTTGACATTGTGGATAAAATGGTCAATGAAATGTGCAATGTTATGGGAACAAAACTTGTTGTAATAAGCGGTGGCGAGCCGTTTATGTGGAGAAGCAATGGTAAGGGGATTCTTGACATTATAGAAAAATATCCTGATATATATTTTCTGATTTATACAAATGGGACTATGATTACGGATGATGTCATAAAGAGATTGTATAAATTAGGAAATGCAACGCCTACAATATCTGTAGAAGGTTATGAAAAAGAAACTGATAAGAGACGTGGAAATGGAATGTATAAAAAAATATTAAAATTAGCTGAAAATTTAAGAAAACAGGGCATAGCATATGGAGTTTCAATAACAGCAACAAAGGAAAATACAGATATATTCCTTCAGGATAAATTTTATGATTTCTGGTTTGATGAAATGGGCGTTACTTATATGTGGATGTTTCATTATATGCCAATAGGAAGAGCAAAGGATTCAATAGGTCTTATGCCAACTCCTGAGCAAAGAGTTAAGTTGCTTAAAGAATGGGAACATGTTTTATTTGAAAAAGAGTATTTTGTAGGCGATTTCTGGAATTCGGGAGCATGCTCTGACGGATGCATTGCCTACGGAAGGGAAGGCGGATATTTTTATGTTGACTGGAATGGTAACATAAATCCATGTGTTTTTGTTCCTTATCATAAAGACAATATAATTGACCTTTATAATAATGGTAAAACGCTGGTAGATGGACTGATGAGTGATTATTTTGAAAGAGGCAGAGCGTGGCAGCGTGAATATGGTTTTTATTCTGATGAGCCCAAAAATATCTTTACACCATGTTCAATAAAGGATAATCATGCTGATTTCAGGGAAAAAATTCTTTCTGATGATGTTAAGCCGTCTGATGAAGCAGCCAAACAGGCATTGGAAGATCCGGAATATTTTAAAGTTATGTGCAAATATGGTGAAGAAATAAAAGAATTAACAGAACCAATATGGCAGGAAAAAATCAAGGAAAGTAATAACAAAGTCAAATAACATTTAATATCATATTTTTAGATTTTTTGTCTCTGTTAATATAAATTATATAGATAATCTTTACTGGATCTTATATTGATTTTTGTATTATTAATATTACTGCGTTTTAGTCGGAAAGTTGTTGCCTGATAAAGTATTATTTTGTAAATATAAAATTGCCTCTTTGCATATTTCTGGTAATTAGAAAATAAATAAATAAAAAAAAGGGAGCAGGACATAGATGGTAAACACTATTTATATACTCTCTGTGAATCATATTGTCAAGAATAATCGGGGGCAACATACAAATTTTTTTTGGTAGGTCAGGATTTTTTTCTTTAACAATA
>JAGNJD010000052.1 GCA_018000835.1 Candidatus Goldiibacteriota bacterium
AGTGCAGATTATCAGGACGGATATTATAACGATGAATATGGAAACGGGAGACATCCGGTGATAACGAGCAACGTAAACGAGTATCCGGAAGGGCCGATAATAGCGTATCCAAACCCGTATAAGAAGAACGGGGAAAGCAAAGGGATAAAGTTTGTGAATTTACCGCCGGATTGCACTGTGCAGATATATACGGTATCAGGAGAGAGCGTAATAGCCTTAAAAACGTCTATAGGTTCACGGGTAGTATGGGATTGCAAAAACAGGGGAGGAAAAGAAGTATCGTCAGGTATATATTATTACGTGGTATTAAACAAATACAGCAAGCAGGTAGTAAGGGGGAAAATATTTATAGTTAAATAAAGTGTCAGATGCCAGGTGTCAGGTGTAAAGTGGAAAATAATGTTTCCAATCTGGTACATGTCATATGGCTTATGGCATTTGTAAAGTGATAGGCGGCAGGTAAACAATTATCAATTAAAAATTTTCAATTTTCAATCAAGAAGTATTTGATTGGAAATTGAGAATTGATAATCGAAAACTAATAGAAGTGCCGAATGCCGGATTGAAAGACAAAAACTACAGGTGACATGTATCATAGCCATATGCCAAGTGCTGTTTGTAGGGGTATCCCCTATGGTGTAAATGTGCAATGGCCGTGAAAAACAAAAAAAACAGGGAAATAAAGGCGACGAATTTTATAAATCAATGGTTCGAATACCGTGAAAAAAAGGATAGAAAAGTAAATGATTGCCTTTTTGTGAGCAGCGGTTTTAAAACCGCGTGTGTAAACCCGCGGCACACACATTTATTTTGATTAATAACTCTCCCACGTCAATAAAACTTTTGCGGTATGCGTATCGCCGGACATTGTGATTGATTCGTTTATTTCTATCAGGTTCCCGTTGGCATCATATGTATAAGTTGCGTCCCCGGTCCCGGTTGTTCCGCTGTAATTATATTCCATATGAATGGATGTGTTTTGTCCGAGTGCATTGTAGGAATATGTATAAACGCCTATCTGGACACTGGAACCGTCATATAATGTTGTCGTTATTATCCTGCCGTTGCCGTCCAGGGTATTGACATAATACTGCTGTAAAGTAGAGCCGCTGTATACGTCCTGCCTTGTTATGACACCGGAAGCGTTGTAAGTTGTGACAACAGAACTTACAAGCGTTGAGCCGTAGTAATTATCGGTCCTTGTAAGGCGGCCGTATGCATCGTATTGATAAACTATTGATGACTGTAGTATATTGTTTGAATCATACTGCTCAACTCTGGTCACCTGATTGGACATATTATATTGGTAGATAGTGTATGATATTAATGTCCATGTGCCGTCATAAGAGTCTGCCCTTGTCACAAGTCCGCCGGATGTCTGTGATGTTATATAACCTGTAGCAGTACCGTTATTATCTGTAATTGTGGCGCTTATTGTATTGCCGTTTATGTCAAATATTGATTCGGTACGCATTGAAAGGGTCCCGTCAAATGGGTTATAACTGTCCAAGATGCATCCGGTCGGTGTAACGCTTCCCGGACCGTATGAAAAAGAGATCGATGCAGCAAGCACGCCGTCCATATAAACGGTTTCGTTTGTCATCCTGTATCTGGGGCCGCTTGTCGGCGTGAATGTAGGCGTATTCACTGGTGTTGCAGTTCTTGTGGCTGTCCTCGTGGGTGTGTTTGACGACATGGCTATTGCGGTTTCCGTCTGCCAGGCAGCAGCTGTGGCTGTCTGCTGTGCCGCAGGCCCGGCTGTCTGCAGGGCAATTGCTGTTTCCGTTGCCTGAGCAACGACGGTTTGCTGCATAACAACTGTTTCCGTTGCCTGGGCAACTACAGTAGCAGTTTCAACCTCAAGTGCCATAGATGGACTTACGTGCTTGTTGCATGCTGAAACTGCAACGAGAAACGCAATCGTAATTATAATAAGGTAATTTGTTTTCATATTTGCCTCCTTTAGTATATATATAATTATACTTAATATAATCTAAAAAATCAATGTAAAGATTGTAAAATGAAGTGCATCAAGTAGAAGGCCCATCGTTCACATGTGTTAAAGTATAATTGTAAGAAAAAACAAGAAACAGAGGTGAAACGATGGGACCAGATAAGTATGACATAAAGAGTGGGAAATACAAGCAATTAAAGGAAAGCGAAAGATGGAAGATAGAGGCGTATTTGAAAGCAGGATTGAAAAGCGTGGAAATAGCAGAAAAGATGGGAAGGACCCCAAGCACAATAACGAGGGAGATAAAAAGAGGGAAAGTAAAGCAGAAGAGAAGCAGGGAAACAAAGGTCGGCCAATAATATAACAAGTCAATTTCTTACAAAAAAACATGTAAAATTTTGGGTGTGGTGCAATAAAACCTGCAATTTGCCTTTGCCACAAATTAAATAAAAAATACTTGCAAATATGAAAAGATATGGTAAATTTAAAGAAGAAAATCAAGGAGGTAAAAAGAGATGAGAAACAATGGAAAGGGAATATGGTTATTAGTTATGGTGATAGTAGTAATAGTAATGATGATGTCATGTAGTAAAAAAGAGACACCGACAGATAGTTCTCAACCGGTAAATACATCAACCAATACTCCGGTAAATACATCAATCAACACTCCGACAAATACATTAACAAACACGCCGACAAATACGAATACTCCTATACCAATGGGTGGCGGACAGGGCAAGATAGCGTTTGTAAGTAATGATACAGATGGGGACAAAGAAATATATATATATGTAATGGATGCGAATGGGGGCAAATTGATAAAATTAACATATAACAGCTATGATGATATGAATCCTGTCTGGTCGCCAGATGGGAACAAAATAACATTTGTAAGGTTTGAGGGTGGGAGCAATTATGAAATCTATGTAATGGATACGGATGGGAACAACGAGAAAAACTTAACAAATCACTCAAATATTGATAATTTACCCGTCTGGTCACCGGATGGCAACAAGATTGCGTTTGTAAGTTTTAGAGATTGGAACTATGAAATCTATGTAATGGATGCGGATGGAAGCAATCAGGTAAATTTAACAAATAACAGCGCTTATGATTATAATTCAGTGTGGTCGCCGCTATATGGGCAAAAAATAGCGTTTGTAACTAATAGAGATACAGACAGGGAAATCTATTTAATGGCTGCAAATGGAAGCAATCTGGTAAATTTAACAAATAACTCCGCTAATGATTATAATCCAGTGTGGTCGCCAGATGGGAGCAAGATAGCGTTTAAAAGTAATAGAGATGGTAATTGGGAAATCTATGTAATGGATGCGGATGGAAGCAATCAGGTAAATTTAACAAATAACAGCGCTTATGATGGGAATCCAGTGTGGTCGCCAGATGGGAGCAAGATAGCGTTTGAAAGTAATAGAGATGGTAACTATGAAATCTATGTAATGAATGCTGATGGGGATAAAAAGGTAAGATTAACATTTAACAACTTTTATGATAGTTCTCCCGTCTGGTCACCAGATGGGAGCATGATAGCGTTTGTGAGTGATAGAGATGGGGACAATGAAATATATATAATGGATACGAATGCCGGGGAGAATATTTTTTTGTTAAAATTAACAGACAACACTACAGACGATCAGTTAGATAATATATATTGCTGGAAATAATAAAACAATATATAAGTTCTTCTATTTTGTTATAAGAGAAAGTTAAAAGTGTTTATAAGATATAAGTTTAGTTAAGTTTAAGAACTATCCATAGATTTAACGCAAAGAGGATTAAAAATAAATTGAATAAAAAATGTATTATTATGCACATGGTATACACTTTCTATATACTCACTGGGAATCATATTGTCAGAAATAATCGGAGGCAACAAACAAATTTCTTTTAGTAGGTCAGGATTTTTTTTTCTTTAACAATATACAGGGGAGTTTTGTTTTCTTTGTAAGTATCAGGTCTAATAAGGTTAAAGAATAATTGATAGGTATATGCTTTATCAAGAAAATTATGCAAGGAAGAAAAATTTTCAATATCAAAGAACTCAACTTTATTCATTATTTTCAGCCTTTTTAAGTATTCGCCATGTCTTTCCTCATTCCTAACCAAAGAGGGGAAATTACTTTATTTTTTTTCCTTAGAAAAAGGGAGAAACAGGGGGATTTGTTTTCTTCTTATTTTTTTCCCTTAGAAAAAGGGGGATGAAGGGGGATTTAAAAGAATAAAAATCTCCCCTGGCCCCTCTTTTCCAAAGAGGGGAAATTACTTTATTTTTTTTCCCCCTTTAGAAAAGGGGAACAAAGGGCGATTTTTTTTTAGTAATACACGTCGCAAAGTAATATAACAAGATTCGTAGAGACTTAAGCTTGCTGTGTCTCAAAGATAAGCAAGGCGGATATTCAAACGGTGTGCCATGCGAACAGCGCAGGATAAACCGCTGTTTTGTTTCCATAACCATTTATAAAAAATCCACCATTTAATTCGTTTTCAGAGACAGAGCAAGCTTAAGTCTCTACATGTTTAAAACAATGGGTGGGAACGATATGATTCAATAAAAATCTCCCATGGCCAATCTTTTTTTCATTATTTTCAGCCTTGCTATGTGTCCGCCATGTCTATACTTATCCCCAACAAGCCGAGATTTTCAATTACATTTTATCAAAATTCCTCTCCGTATATGGTGAGTGACAGGGACGAGGTTACGCAGGATGAAGTATATAATGAACTTAAACGAAGTGAATGGTTAATTACCCGCGGCTACAAAGCGATAAGAATTTTTGGTAAACTCCAGAGTGGGATTCCCTCGGGCTTTAGCCCTAGGAGTCCCACTTGTAATTGTCAGATATATTGCTTTGGGAAAATCTCTTAAATCCATTTTCATCAGAGGACATCCTTTTTCTTCTGATTATAATCCTTTTTCAGGACGAGCACAACTCCAAATCATTATGTTACAAAATCTGCCCGGGGGCGTTGGAAGGATGTTTAAGAAAGCGAAGGATGAAAATGAAAAAAATGGAAAAATACGCAGGGATATCACGGAAATAAGGAAAGTATATGTGCTGGCATGAAGTGTCAGGCGTAAATTTAAGGTCTGGCACCTTTCTGTAATTCTATTTTAGCGCGTTTTCGCAAATTCTTGTCCAGTATTTTCTTTCTCATCCTGATTTTCGTCGGCGTTATTTCCACGAGCTCGTCGTCGGCTATGTATTCCATGGCCTGCTCGAGCGAAAATTTTCTCGGAGGCTCAAGCTGTATGGCGTCGTCCGATCCGGACGCCCTCATGTTGGTGAGTTTTTTCTCCCTGCATACGTTTATGTCTATGTCCTTGTCACGCGTGTTTTCCCCGACTATCATGCCCTCGTATACGTCCTCGTGCGGTCCGATAAAGAAAGTTCCCCTGTCCTGCAGCTTGTCCAGACCGTAAGCCACGGACACGCCGTTCTCACAGGAAACCAGCACGCCACGCGTCCTTGTAGGCACCTCTCCACGGTATTCGCCGTATTCGAGGAAGCTGTGGTTCAGGATTCCCATCCCCCTGGTATCGGTGACGAACTCGTTCCGGAAGCCCAGCAGCCCGCGTGTTGGCACGTGAAACTCTATCCTGGTGTAGCCATCGCTGCCCTGCACCATGTTTATCATTTCGCCTTTTCTTGAGCCCAGTTTTTCTATCACAATGCCGATAAATTCGTTTGGCACGTCTATAATGACGTGCTCTATTGGCTCCAGTTTTCTGCCATTTTCTTCCCTGTATATGACCTGCGGCTTGGAAACCTGCAACTCAAAGCCTTCACGCCTCATGTTCTCCGCAAGTATGGCGAGCTGCAGTTCACCTCTGCCCTTTACGACGAAAGTGTCGGAGTTGGCCGTCTCTTCCAGCACTATAGACACATTTGTCTGCAGTTCCTTGTAAAGCCGCTCGCGTATATTCCTTGACGTCACGAATTTGCCCTCTCGTCCGGCAAAAGGCGAGTTGTTCACCATAAAATTCATGGACATCGTCGGCATGTCTATGTTTATGGTCGGCAGATTGACCGGGTTGTCCTTATCCGCCACGGTCAGACCAACGTCTATTATGTCGCAGCCCGCAATAGAGACGATGTCGCCGGCGCCTGCCTCGTCCACTTCCTTTTTCGCAAGCCCCTCAAAAGTGTATATTCGCGTGACCCTAAAATTCACCTTTTCTCCGTCGGGCTTCATGAGAACGACCTCGTCGTCCTTTTTTACCCTGCCGTTGTATATCTTGCCCGTGCCTATCTTGCCTATGTAGTTGTCATAGGATATCGCCGATACAAGAAACTGAAAAGGTTTTGACTCGTCGCCGTCAGTGTCATCCACGTGGTTTATTATTGTCTCGAACAGTGGGATAATGTCGTTGTTTGTGTCGGTCAGGTGGTAGCGCGCGATGCCGTCGCGGGCAGAAGCGTAAATCACCGGGAAATCAAGCTGCTTGTCCGAGGCGTTAAGTTCCATAAAAAGGTCAAACACCATGTCAAGGACCTCGTGCGGCCTTGCGTTCGGCCTATCTATCTTGTTTATAACGACGATTGGCATGAGGCCGAGCTCCAGGGATTTTTTCAGGACGTACTTGGTCTGCGGCATGGTGCCCTCAAACGCGTCCACGACGAGCAGTACGGAATCCACCATTTTCAGGATGCGCTGCACCTCGCCGCCGAAATCGGCGTGGCCGGGCGTATCCACGATATTGATTTTGTAATCCTTATAATAAAAGGCGGCGTTCTTGGAAAAAATTGTTATGCCACGCTCTTTTTCAATGTCGTTAGAGTCCATGACACGCTCTTCAATTTTCTGGTACGACTTGAAGACGCCCGACTGCCGCAGAAGGCAGTCAACAAGCGTGGTCTTTCCGTGGTCCACGTGTGCGACAATTGCTATGTTTTTTATTTTTTTCATATCTTTTTGCAGGGGACGCACTCGCGCGTCCCAAAAACTCCTCCTTTATTGTCTGTTTATTACAACCGGCGGACAGCACAGGAGTGCTGTCCATGCAACAAAAAAATAACCCCGGGCTTTTAAATTTCATGCCAGGGTCAACTTATAAAACCGGTCATAAATCAGGCAATAATATAGCAAATTAAGGGATGGATGGCAAGAGAGCAAATACCAATTATTAATTTGACATCAACTACCATTTTTTGACATTTTTGTTTTTTGATTACAAATCAAACGATTTTTAATTATCAATTAGTTTTACTATTAAAACAGGAAAAAAATAAAGGTGTCGCCCATTTAAGTGTTTGTCAACTATAAAAATACGTTTTGTTGCCGAGAGCCTGGCGCGGGAAGTCCGGGTTGCAGCCGCCAATCCATTTTTGCAAAGCGACCTGAAAAATCAAACGGATTATCCCATTTATACGGCCAGGCAATATCATCCTTAATGGTCCGTATGATCCGTTCGGTGTTGGAATTGCCTTTTGGGTTGGACCAGAATGAGGGAGGGATAGGGTGGGGGGTGGTTATGTTTTTAAATTGATACTTTCCAGTAATCCCTGTCCAGTGAACGGTATTGTATAGCCTCTGCGATGTGGCCGGCTGTTATGTCTGCCACACCTTCCAGGTCCGCAATCGTGCGGGAAACCTTGAGGATGCGGTCATACGCGCGTGCGGACAATCCCAGGTTTTCTATTGCATTTTTAAGCAGATTTTTTGATTCTTCATCTAATACGCAAACTTTTTTTATTTGTTTAGGTCCCATATGGGCATTAAAAAATATTTTGGGGCTCCTGTCATGTAAAGATTCATTATTTGATGAAAATCTTTTATCCTGTATTTCCCTTGCCTTGTTCACCCTCTGCCTTATAACGGCAGAGGGCTCTGCGTCAACGCGGGATGCAAGGTCATTGTATTTGACCACAGGCACTTCCACGTGTATGTCAATCCTGTCAAGCAAAGGGCCCGATATTTTTGAGATATATTTTTCACGCTGCTGGGAAGAACAGGAACATGGCCGTGTGGGATGCGTGAAATACCCGCAGGGACATGGATTCATTGCGGCAAGGAGCATAAACCTTGCAGGATATCCTATGGACATTGCGGCACGGGAGATGATCACGTGGCCATCTTCGAGCGGTTGTCTTAAAACTTCAAGGACGTTTCTGTTAAATTCAGGCAGTTCGTCAAGAAATAAAACGCCGTTATGCGCGAGGGAAACCTCACCCGGTCTTGGTATTGCACCTCCGCCAATCAGCCCTGCATCTGATATTGTATGGTGAGGCGAACGAAAAGGCCTTTTTGCAATAAGGGCGGTTTTTTCCCGCATAACTCCTGATACGCTGTGTATTTTTGTCGTTTCAATTGATTCTTCGAGATTCATTTCAGGTAATATTGTAGGAAACCTGCGGGCAAGCATTGTCTTGCCTGACCCAGGAGGACCAATCATCAGGACGTTGTGTCCGCCTGCCGCAGCGATTTCGAGCGCTCTTTTTATGTGCTGCTGGCCTTTTACTTCCGAAAAATCGACCGGATAAACGGATGATTTTGAAAATACTTCCCATATGTTTATTTTATATGGCTCTATGTCCGATTTGTCGTTTAAAAAATTAATTACTTCTTTTAAAGAAACAACCGGGATTACGTCAATGCCTTCCACGACCGCTGCCTCATCTGCGTTGGAATATGGAATTATGACACCCTTGTAATTTTTTTGTTTTGCAAGTATTGATATTGACAGGGCGCCTTTTATGCTGTTTATTTTGCCGTCAAGCGACAATTCTCCGACAACGAGATAATCGTTTACTTTTTCTGACGCCACGAATTCTTCCGCAATAAGGATGCCTATTGCAATGGGCAGGTCAAATGAAGGCCCTTCTTTTTTCCTGTCGGCAGGGGACAGATTTATGGTGATTTTTTTATTCTGCGGAAATTCAACTTCTGAATTTTTTATGGCGGAACGCACGCGGTCTTTGGCTTCTTTTACCGATGCATCCGGCAGACCTACTATGGAAAAAGTAGGCAATCCAAACGTTATGTCAACTTCGACTTCTACTTCATAGGCATCTATGCCCAGAATGGCAGCGGACTTAATCTTTGATAACATAAATAAACTCCTTCTTTGATTGGCAGATGACAGATTTTGAAAATAAATTATAGAACGTTTTTAATATAGACATGGATTTCGAAGGCCTTTTACAAATAATATGAAAATACATACAAAAAAATGCACAAGTCCTGATAGGGTGATTAAAAGTTATCTTATGATATATATTATGAAAGGATTTTCGATAGTATCTGTTTTCATCTTTATCTGAATCTAATTTTTTTATAAAATAATATAAATTATTTTTTTGCTTCATAACCCCTCTGTTTTAAAAGCCTGTTATTTTTATATATTTACATTACGTTTATTATACTTAAATATAATTTAATTTCAACGAAATATTTTTGTATAAAAAATATATTTTTTAATATATTAATTTTATCTAAAATCCGAAATTAATTCCGACTCCGATATTTATGCCGCTGTAATCTATTGACACGGTATCGCCATTTTTGTTTTTCAGAACGTCGTCTTTTTTAACGACGGTCTCACTGAGCCAGCTCTCATTTATTACGACGTCAGAAGACGATTTTACCTCGGGAATTTTTGCTAATTTATATGCTATATTAAACGTTGCACTGATAAACGGGAGTATTGAAAAATCAAGTCCTATTCCTGCGTCCATTACAAAACCGCCGCCTGTATATACCGGATTAAATGAACTGTCTAAAGGAATGATATTAGTTTTTACGTTTACATTCTGCGATACCGTGGAAAATCCATATCCGGCATAAATACCTGCGTTTATGGAAAATGGCATGCCTGGTAATCCTATGTTTACCCCAACCCCGCCCATAACCGGTATTAATAAAGCATCAAACGATTCTGATAAAGAACCAGAATATGAAGATAATGAAGGATTAAAGAGGCCCAAATTGATATCTCCTGTCAGTTTTCCCTGGAAACAATACAGGATGCCGCTTCTTATTCCAAGATTTAAAAATGGAATGACTCCAAAATTCAAATCAATATTTGCGTATAAACCGCTTCCCATTTTTGTTAAAGAAGGATTAAATCCCGCATCCTTAAAATCTTTATAATCATCATCCAAATAGTTATTTAAGTCCGTCATTGCAACTGATGCATAACCGCCTGATACACCGATATTGACAAGAGCAAAAGAAGAAACAGAAAAAGAAAACAACAAAACAACTGCGGTTAAAAGTTTTTTCATACTATCCTCCTTTAAAATAAATTTGTTGTGTGTTGTGTGTTGTGTGTTGTGTATTAATTTTAACATAAAATTATTGCTTGTCAAAGAAATTAAAAAATGTTTTATAAATATGTTCGTTAAGAGCGTTTACTAAATACTCCCGATGAGAATGTCCAAATGAATGCATTCTAAAAAATAGAAAGCAAAAAAGAGGAATGCGCAGAAAATTTCTTGCGAAATTTTCTGGCTGCCGGGGGTGGATTCGAACCACCAACTCTCTGATCCAGAGTCAGATGTCCTGCCAATTAGACGACCCGGCAACGTTAAATTTTTACTATGTAAAAATTTAGATAATAAATTTCTATTACTGATTCTTTTTTGCTTCTTCTTCTTTTTTCATTTCTTCTGCCTGTTTCTTTGCCTTGTCATATTCGTTAAAGGGCAGGAAGTCATAATGTGAAAATTCCATTTCAAATCTTCCTTTTCCTTTCGTTATGCTGTTTAAAGCAGCGGAATAGGTAAGCATTTCAGCGTAAGGCACGTAAACGTTTACAAAAGAAATCGTATCTGAAAATTTTTCTATGCCAAGCACTCTGCCGCGTCTTGAATTCAAATCGTTCATTATACTTCCAATTTCATTTTCATCAACATAAATTTTTACTTTTGTAATAGGCTCAAGTAATGCAGGTTTTGCAGCTTCAATTGCAAGTTTTGTGGCAAAAAAACCTGCAATTTTAAAAGACATGTCAGACGAATCAACGTCATGATATGTCCCATCATACACGACGACTTTTAAATCAACGACGGGATAACCCGCAATTGTTCCGGAAAGACAGGCTTCAATTGCACCTTTTTCAATGGCTGGTATGTAATTTTTGGGAATGGCACCGCCAAATATTTCTTCGTCAAAAATAAATCCTTCGTTTCTTTTTAGTGGTTCTACGCGCAGGTAAACCTCTCCGTATTGACCGTGTCCGCCGGATTGTTTTTTATGTTTGTAATGGCCTTCTGCTTTCGTAGTTATGGTCTCTTTATATGCAACCCTTGGCGTTCGCGTTTCAAAATTTATTTTATAACGTTCCTTAACGGTGTCAAATATTATGCGGCTCTGGATTTCACCTGCACAGGATACCACCAGTTCTTTTGTTATGTCGTTATATGCGTAAGTAAAAGTCGGGTCTTCCTGATTTATCAGATGAAACCCTTCCGTTATTTTGTCATCTGACTTTCTATCAGAGGAATGTATTGCTACAAAATAAGATGGTGATGGAAATTTAATTTTGTCATATAAAATTGGTTTATCTACCGCAGATAATGTATCCCCGGTTTCAAAAGAGTCCTGCTTTGTAAAAACGATTATATCACCTGCAGATACCTGCTGGTTTTCTTTTGTATTTTTGCCAAGCACGGAATATATATGTCCTGCTTTTTCCTTTTTGTTTTTATTTACATTATAAATATCTGCACCTAATAATAAAGTTCCTGATCTTATTCTGCAAAATGACATTTTGCCGGCAAAAGGGTCGATTCTTGTTTTAAAAATAAATCCGCTGAAAGGTTCGTCGGCTTTTTGTTTTCTCGTTATTTTTTGTTCCGGGTTTGCAGGGTCTTTACCTTCGAATTCTTCAACGTATAACGGGGAAGGGAGATAAGCAACTATTGTATCAATCAGGTTAGATATCCCGGCATTGTTAATGGCGGAAGAACATAAAACCGGGATAAGGACGTTATTTTTTATTGAATTTTTTATTCCCGTTTCCAGTTCTTCTTCTGATAGTTCGCCGCCATTCAAATATTTTTCAATGAGTTTGTCGTCACTTTCTGCCGCTGCTTCAAAAATTTTTTCCCTGTATTTCGACAAACTGTCTTTTATGCCGTCAGGGACTTCTTCTGATTTGTTGTTTTTATCGACGTAAAATGGTTTTAAACGTATCAAGTCAAAAACGCCTTTAAAATCATGACCTGAGCCAATGGGAAGCGTAAAAGGGATAAAAGATTTTTTAAATTTTGTTTCAAGTTCGGAGAGGAGTTTTAAGTAATCGGCATTTTCTGCATCCATTTTGTTTATCAGAACGAGTTTGGGAATTTTGTAACCTTCGGTTGTATTCCAGTTTTTTTCACAATCTATTGAAATGCCTGCAGTTGCATTTATGACGAATATGATTGATTCCACGGAACTTAAAGCACTTCTTAATTCTGCCGATAAATCCGGTATCCCGGGAACGTCAAGAACGTTTATTTTTGTATCCTTCCATTCAAAGTATGCAAGAGAAGTTTTCAACGACATTTTTTTCTTTATTTCTTCTTCGTCAAAATCCATGACGGTATTTCCTTTTTCTATGCTGCCCATGTGAGGGATTTTCCCGGAAGTAAAAAGCATCGCTTCTGCAATAGTGGTTTTCCCCGAGTTTGGTGCACCGGCAATAACAGCGTTCCTGATGAATTCCGTCGTGTATTTTTTTTCCATAATTATTTTCCTTAAATTATTTAAAATTTAAAAAAATTTTAACATTTTTTATGAATTTGTAAAGAAAAAACAGAGGGGATATGCCGGATTAAAGACAATTAAGCATTGTAAACCGGAAATTTAAAAGAGCGGCAGATTGCAGATGCCGAAATTTTACGAAAAAAATTCCTTGAATATTGATTTGAAATTTAATATACTTATGAAATGATAAACAAAATAATGGCGGCGTAGCTC
>JAGNJD010000014.1 GCA_018000835.1 Candidatus Goldiibacteriota bacterium
GTATCCGATGCTGACGGCGTTGGGTTCGGCGTCGGCGTCCGGGTCCACGACGGCGTAGGCGTTCGCGATGGTGATGGCGACGGCGTCCGCGAATACGTCATTGTATATGTCCGTGAAGGTGAATACGTTGATGTCCTTGAAGGCGATGGCGTTAACGTCCTTGTAGGCGTTGAATACGGGCTTGGCGTTCTTGTCCTTGTCCACGTCTGCGTTAACGTCCGGGAAGGAGTCGGCGTCAAGGTATATGTTCTCGTCCTTGTTACGGTAAAAGTAGGTGATTTACATACGACCTGCATCGTTATTGTATTTGAATTAATCGTGCCACTCGGATAACTTATATATCCCCTGTTTGTTCTTTGCTCGCAATTCTCCCAATCCTGTAAATAATCTTCTCTCCCTATATATAAAATATTTATACATGTATTACCTTCAAACCCACCGGGAAAAACTGCCTGTCCGCCTGTATTTCCGGTATTCTGATAATTTGGTCCATAAGCACTATTACCGGGATTAGGTCCGCCCCATTGAAATCCATCACCACTGTTTGACCATACGTCTGTTACGGTTATTGCTGTCGTTATAAAACCGCCTGTATTACAAACGCGTAAAGTAAAAGTAACGTTATCCCCATTTCCTATGTTTGTCGTCTTACTTGCCGTCTTTGTAATGGAAAAAGTAGGGCCCGGCGGCGGATTCTCCGGCGTTAACGTCACTCCCCATCGCATATATAAACATCCGTGTCCCGACGAACTCCCGTTTGCATCGTAACTGTATGGCTGCAATCTCCGGCCTGTGCTCGGATCATAAAATATTTTTCCCCATGTCGTGCCAGTTACCTGAACTGAATTAGACCATGACGAATGTAAACTATAAGACGGCGACGTCCATGAATTACCACTCCCGTCGTTTGGCGGTGCAGTGCCGCAATCATAGGTAGATGCTATCTTCCCGCCACCATCGTTACTCGAGTTATATGCATGCTGACCATTATCATAAGTTACGTCCATATACCACGACGCCCATATTTCTCCGCCATTCGTATCCTGGACTTTTATTGCTATTACGTTTGTGCCGGATGCATTTAAATAACTCGTAGAAAATCCTATGCATGTTATGCCGCTTCCTGAATCCCAGTTAATGTAATTATAACTTCCTATCAGATTTCCATTAACGTAAACCTGTGCATAGTCGTCAAAATTACCACATAACCTGGCACTGGTCATATTGGCAGAATAAAGGGAAGCGGCTAAAAAGAAAATAAATACGTTTAATATTAAATAATATTTTTTATTTATTTTTATCATACCATCAGCCGTCCATTTCATAAACCGTTTTAATGCTTTAATTTATAATACCCCTCACATAAATAATATATAATATTTTATCGTTAAAGTCAATACAATATTATAACTAAATTTCACATTATAAAACCCAAATCAATTATGAACTATGTTACATCTTTTTATTTTTTATTTCACACTTTACACCTGCCACTTGCCGTTGCCTTTTTGATTGCTTATTGTGAATTGAGTGGGAACCCCTCGGGCTAAAGCCCGAGGCTCCCACAAAAAATTCAATCAATTTGTCCCGTAGAAATTCTCTTTACAGAATTTGTTGATTGACCAGGGGACGAAGAATACCGGTGATATTCCGCAGCGACCCTGGAACCCTCCTGGCAAAGTAGAAAAAACATTTTTAATGTGTGCATTCATAAAATATCTCACTGATATATTTTATGAATGCTGTTCCAATAAATACGTCGCTAATTTTCATAAGCGAAGGATAATTTTTTATCTACTTCCTCTTCTCTACTACCTCATAGGAGCACTTGCCGTTGTCTTTATCTGCCGTTTGATATCTTAAATTTTCCTTTTATTTACATCCACAATGCTTTTTACCCTGTTTCTTCCTTCCTGTTTAGCAAGATACAGAGCATCATCAGCCGCCTTTATTAACTCTCGGGTATTTCTCACGTAGTATGGATAAGTTGCAACGCCTATTGATAACGTTATTGGCCGCTGTTCCCTGTCGTTACCACCTTTCAAATTTTTCTCGGAAAATTCCCTCATTTCCTCCATCAGTTTACAAGCACTGTTAATGTCGTAATCTTCCATGACTACAAAAAATTCCTCTCCGCCATATCTTGCAGTCCACGTGTTTGTATTTTCCTCCGTAAATTTCTTAAGCACGTCTGCCAGTTTTACAAGGACTCTATCGCCTTCCTGATGGCCAAAAGAATCGTTAAACTTTTTGAAAAAATCTATGTCAATCAAAGCAAGTGAAACGTTTTTTATCAGCCCGTTCTCCGTTTTTGCAAAGGTTTGTAATAATTTTTCCTGAAAAGTAATGTGGTTATACAGACTCGTCAGTCCATCTTCTGTTGCCTGCCGTTTTACTTTTTCATATAACTTCACGTTTTCAAGCAGCACCGCAACTTTTGACAAAAGCATTTGTATCGTTTGTATTTCAAAATCGCTAAAATAATAGTTTGCTTCCTTGTCAAGTTTAATAAACCCCAGGGGTTCAGTCCTGCTTTTTAATAGCGAAATAAAAAACTTGTCAACGTTTTTTTTCTTAAAATTAAGAGGTATATTTTTGTCGGAGACGTTGTCTATCAGTATATGCTTGTCGTTTTTAAAAACGTATTTTAACAATTCGCTTTCTTTGGGAAATAATCTGGTGCCGGTTATGGTTCCCGGATAATTATATGTTTCCACCACTGAAAAACTACTATCCCCTGCGTTATATTCTGCCAGATATCCGCTGCAAATGTCAAATTTCTTTATTTCTTCAAAAAATTTTGCCATTATATTATGTCTGCTTTCCATAAAATTTAGTTTGCCATAAATGTCATAAAGTATTGAGATACGCTGTTCCCTTTCCATTACCTTATTGTTTATGTCAAAAAGATACAATATGTTTATAATTTCTGACGACAAATTCTGCATTAAAAATTTGGCGGTTTCACCGTTTTCAACATTAAAAGCAAAATCGCACACTATAGCACCGATAATTTTACCGGACAATAGAGGAAATGTTATTACGTCTTTAATCTCTTTTGATGATTTATAATACGGAATTTTTATCTGCGACGCATGTATTATGAAAAATTCCCTTTTGTTTACTGCAACGCCGATTATGTCCTCCTTTAAACTGAATTGGTAGGTTTGCAGTATATCATCGGGTGATGATGACGAAAAAAACATAATGGAAAATTCTTCCGTTTCTGGTTTCCTGTAAAAAAATAAAACCGATTCCGCTTTCAGGAACCCCCTGTAAACGTTCAGCGTTTTTTCAAGCAAGTCCGATATAATGGATTTAAAATCCTTTATTTCTTTATCCGTATCAACGACAAAATTTACGTTTTTTTTCGGCAGATTTGTTTTGCTTTTTGTTAAATATAATATTGCGAGTAATGCAGCAATGCACAGAAACGAAAATAAATCATATCGTTGCATATCCTTAAAATCTTTTAATGACGAAAGAAAAAAAATTGAAAGCATTATTGCACCATGCAGATATAAATCCTGCATCAATGCAAAAAACACAAGGATGTAGATTGACCATTTCAAAACAGAAACGCTGCCGCCGGAAATGCCCGTCAAAGTTAAAAATAAAAAAAACATTATATACAGAATTCTTGTTGTGGGGGGACGTCCAAGTTTTTCCCTATATTTCAATAGGAAATACAGGGAAACAAAAAAAACGGCATAAAATACGATGAAGAAAAAAGTATTAAAAGATATTTTTAAATGCCATGGCATTACGTTAATTATGGTCATTAAGAAAAATAAAAAAAATAATACGTATTTGACTTTTTTCCTGTTACGGATGAATGAGTTCCTTGATGAAAATTTTGAGAAATAAGAATTAGGCATTATTATTTTTATTTTTAAAAATTAATTCCACTGAATTTATAAATCCCTGTTTCATTTCAAAACCTTTTATATTTGGATTTTTTATTTGAAATTCTTTAATGCATCGTCAAGGGTTTTATAATATTCCAGTATGTTCGTAAAATCAAGCAGTTCGAAAATTTCCATTACTTCCGGTTTCATGTTTACGAGTTTAAGATCGCCTTTATTTTTCCTTATATTTTTTATTTCACTTATAAAAATACCCCAGCCTGCACTGCTTATGTAATCAACTTCACTTAAATCAATCAGGATCTTATAATTTTTTGCCTTGATTACGTCTCCCAACGTTTTTTCAAGCATTGAAGACGTGGCAGTATCAATATAACCACGACATTGTATTATTTTTACGTCACCCTTTGTTAAAATGTTTATTGCAAGGCCTTCTGCCATAAATGCCTCCTCTCATTCTTTCCATTTAACTTTTATGAATCCTGCCTGACAACAAAAATTTTTCTTCCACAAATTTATAATTATGTCTTTTATGTCCGGATAAAACAACAATCTCTTAAATCCATCTACCCCAAAATATTCTGCATTTTTTAATACTTTATCAGGTTTTACAAAAAATTTCAAGTTATTTTTTATTCTAACTTTAAAATATACATTAAAAATATGCCTTGATTTATCAGGATATATTGTTTCATGACACAATACAAAATTGGATATTTCTTTCATTTCCATTGATAATTCTTCGTTTAGTTCCCTTTTTAATGCATTTTCAATCGTTTCACCATATTCCACGCCGCCACCCGGTAACAACCAGTATGATCTGCCGTTTTTCTGATGATTGACGAGTAATAATTCTTTTTTCCTGTTTAATATTATCGCCGCAGCCCTTATGCGGATGTTATTCATGCCGTCTCCTTTATTATATTAATCATTTACGTCTCTATAATTAAACGCCCGGGAATCTGTCACATGCCACTTTTTAAAATAACATTCCTTCTTTATCCATTTTTATTCCAAAATATTCATAAGCACGCTGCGTTGCTTTTCTGCCTGATTGCGTTCTCTGGATAAAACCAATCTGAATCAGGTATGGTTCATAAACGTCCTCTATAGTCCCCGGTTCCTCTGAAACGGCAACGGCAAGCGTTTCAATTCCAACCGGACCACCTTTAAATTTATTTATAACGGTCAGCATTATTTTTTTATCCATTGAATCAAGTCCCATTTCGTCTATTTCAAGCATCTTTAACGCTTCTATCGTTATTTTTTTATCTATAATGCCGCTGCCTTTTACCTGTGCATAATCGCGGACGCGTTTCAATATACGATTGGCTATTCTCGGGGTCCCTCTCGAACGTCTTGCAATCTCCGCGATGCCTTCCCTGTCAGAATCTATGTTAAGTATTTTTATTGAACGGCTTAATATTTTTTCTATGTCATCAGGAGTGTAAAAATCAAGCCTGTATGATGCACCAAACCTATCACGTAAAGGCGATGCAATCAAACCTGCTCTGGTCGTTGCTCCTATTAAAGTAAATTTTGGCAGATTTATGCGAAAAGTTTTTGCCGAAGGTCCTTTACCAATGACGATGTCAAGCACAAAATCCTCAAGTGCAGGATACATGATTTCTTCTACCGCTTTGTTTAATCTGTGGATTTCATCTATAAATAAAATGTCGTTTTCTTCCAGGTTCGTAATTATTGCGGCAAGGTCTCCTGCCTTTTCAATCACGGGCCCTGCTGTTATCTTAATGTTAACGCCCATTTCATTTGCTATGATATGTGCAAGCGTTGTTTTACCAAGTCCAGGCGGACCGTGAAAGAGTATGTGTTCAGGCGGCTCATTCCTTTTTTTTGCCGCTTCAATTAAAATCTTTAATTTTTCTTTTACGGCATCCTGACCTATATAATCCTTTAAATATTTAGGTCTTAAATCCTTTTCAAAAAAATTTTCGTATGGTTCAATTTCACTTTTTATTATTCTATCTTCTTTATTTTCTTCTTTTTTCATATTAATCCTTTTTTAATAACATCCTGCTGCAGTTTATTATTTCCGAAACCGGACAACTTTATTTACTTAAATATTTCAGTGCTTCCTTTATTACTTCATCCTTGTTTTTTTTGTCTTTTACAGTTTTATACGTCTGCTTTAATGCTTCCATTGCCCTGTTATACTGGAAACCAAGTGCAAGCATGACCTGAATGTAATCTTCATCCTGTTCTTCGGGATATTCGTCCGTCAGCGTTTTAAACTTATCCTTTAATTCAACTATTATTCTTTTTGCCTTTTTGGGACCCAACCCCGGTATGCCCGTTAAGAAAAGTTCGTCCCCGTTTGCGATTGCTTTTCTCAGTCTTTCAACGCTTGTGCCGCTTAAAATGTTCATGCTGCCTTTGGGGCCTATTCCTTCCACGTTTAAAAGGGAAAGAAAAATTTCCTTTTCTTCCGACGTTGAAAAGCCATATAAACTGACGTTATTTTCACTTACACTTAAATAAGTATGTATCCTTACAATGCCTGTTTTGTCTTTTAACGCTTCAAACGTTGAAGATGAAATATTAACGCCATAACCAACGCCGGAAACGTTCATAAGAACGTACCTCTCTTTTATTTCCTCTATAATACCTTCCAGAAAATCAATCATTTAAATTACCCGCTTTGTATGGATTCCCGTGCGGATGAAAATAAAATAATATAACATTTTTATACGTCGACTAAAAAAGCAGACGGGAATCGCACGTTTAAAATTTAATGCCATTAAAAACTACGTTTACGTTAACATTTTTATTTTTAAACTATTAATACAACAAATTGCTATCGCAAGGGCATCGGCTGCATCGTCTGGCTTTGGTATTTCTTTTAAGCCAAGAAGTGCCTTAACCATTTTCTGGACCTGAAGTTTTTCTGCCATACCGTAACCCGTCGTTGACATTTTAACCTGCAAAGGAGTAAATTCCATTATTTTTGTCTTTTGTAATTGTGCGGCTAAAAGTATTACGCCACGTGCCTCACCTACGGACAGTGCCGTTTTTGCATTTCTATTAAAAAAAAGTGATTCAATCGCAATTATGTAAGGTTTGTATTTTTTTATCAATTTCTTTATTCCTTTGTAAATAATTTCAAGCCTTTCTGATTGTTCATAATCACTCGTGCTTTCAATGACTCCTGCGGACAGATATTTGATAACGTTTCCTTTTTTCTCTATTACGCCAAAACCACATCTTGCCATTCCAGGGTCTATGCCTAATATAATCATGTCTTCTCATTCATAAATTCTGATTACTCTGCCGGTAATGCCGGTAAAAATTTCGTAGGATATGGTCCCGCATGTCTGAGCCATGTCTTCCACGTCAATCGCTCCATATTCATCTTTCCCGAAAATCAGCACTTCATCCCCTATTTTATAATTTTTTTTAATCCTTACCATCGTCATGTCCATGCAAATCCTGCCCAGTATGGGACATTTTTCACCTTTTATCCGCACGTACCATCTGCCTGATAAATCACGCCTGAATCCGTCGCCATAACCTATTCCTATTACTGCCACTCTTTCTTTTTTTTTGGCCTTGTAAACTCCGCCATAACTTATTTTTTCGCCCTTTTTTAACCACAAAAAATTTATGATTCTGCTTTTTAAACTCATAACCGGTTTTACGTATAAATATTTTTTTATGTTCTTATCGGCATAAGAACCATAAAGCATTATTCCGGGTCTTACTGCATCAAAATAGGTAAACGGGTATTTGGCAATGGCGGCAGAATTTGCAGCGTGCATTATTACGCCGCCGGATATGTTTTTTATGGGCATAAACTTTTTTATCTGCTGTGAAGTAAGATGCTCGCCGTCCTTTTCCATGTCGGCATAAGCAAGATGAGTATAAATTGATTTTAACCGCAAATTATTCATATCGCTTAAATTTGTGAGAAAAGTTTGTGTCTCTTCCGGTCTTATTCCGAGACGGTTCATCCCCGTATTTATCTTCAGATGAACATTTATGTTCCTTTTGTGTCTGTATGCAAGGTAGTTTAAAAGGTTGGTTTCTTCAAACGAAAAAATGGACGGCTCCAGATTATATTTTATGATTGAATCTATCTCGTCTTTACAAAATCCGCCAAGAATTATTATGGATGACTTAATGCCTTTTTTCCTGAGGCAAACGCCCTCATTGACTCTTGCAACGCCAAGCGTTTTTACATTTAAATTATTTTCCAGAAAAGACGCTATCTGAAACATACCATGCCCATATGCGTTGGCTTTTATTACTGGTATTATTTCTTTACCCCTGCAGGCTCTTTTAACCTGATTAAAATTATATTCCATTGCCTTAAGGTCTATCTCTGCCCACGTAATCGGCTGTGACGTTTTATATTGGCTCATTTGTGTCCTCTTTAATCATTTCATCGGTATTTCTGTTGGATATTTCCTGAAAAACGGTCAGATCTTTTATGAAATAAACGTCCTGATCACCCGGAGGGCCGTTTCTATTTTTTGCTATTATTAATTTACAGTTTACCGTTCCGTGTGAAAATTTTTCTCCCGTTGCATCTTCATATGATGCTACGTATTCATTCTTATCCTGCGGTTCGCGTGCTATAAAAATTACGACGTCTGCATCCTGTTCTATGGCACCGCTCTCCCTTAAATCAGAAAGTTTTGGGTAAGACATCTTCGTATCTCTGCCGCTTTTGACTCTCGTTGATACTTCCCTTTTTTCAGCTTCCCTGTTTAACTGCGAAAGAGCAACTACTGGAACTTTTAATTCTCTTGCAAGAGCTTTTAACGAGCGGGAAATCTGGGAAATCTGCTGTTCACGCGGCAATTCTTCGTTTGGCCTTATCAACTGCAGATAATCAACGATTATAAGGTCTAAACTTTTCTTTTGCCTTTTTAATTCCGACATCAGGTTCCTTGCTTTTGCCCTTATATCAAATACACTGTTATCGTCGGTATCTATGTAAATTGAAGATTCGGACAAAATATCAAAAACGTTGACTATACGCTGATTTTCACCTTTGGTTAAAAATTTTCCGGTTCTTATCTTCTGCAGACTAACTTTTGAACCAGCTGCAAGAAATTTCATAATAAGATCATATTGACTCATTTCAAAACTGAATATCAGAATGTTATGATTTTTTTCGACACCAAGGTGGTATGCTATATTCATCGCCAGCGAAGTCTTACCTACGGATGGTCTCGCTGCAATTATTATGAGATTTTCCGGCTGTAATCCGAGTGTTAAATCGTCTATTTTTGAAAACCCTGTTGGAAGACCAAGCAAGGATTCTTCCCTTGCCCCTGCCGACTGGATTTTTTCGAAAACTTCTCCAACCAGATCTTTTACTTTTTTTATGGAACCGGACTGTTCCTTTTCTCTTATGTTAAAAATTGAACGTTCTGCGTTTTCCAGTATGTCTTCCGGAGGGACGCCCTGTCTAAACGAATCCTCAATTATCTTCGTAGAAAGGTCAATTAAATGTCTTAAAATTGATTTTTGCCGCACTATTCTGGCATATTCTTCTGCATGGGCATACGTAGGTATGGATTCCGAAAGCATTGAAACGTAAGAAACACCTCCAACGCTTTCAAGGAGTCCTTTGTTTTTCAAAGCGTTCGTAACGGTTAAATAATCAACTGCATCTCCTCTTTGATTCATTTCTTTTATGACTTCAAAAATTTTTTTATGCGGAGTATCATAAAAATCTTCCGTATCAACGATGTATGAAATTTTATCAAAAACTTTATCGCTTAAAAGTATACACCCGAGTAAAGATCTCTCCGCTTCAACGTTTGCGGGTGGTAATTTGCCTATACTTTCATATTTTTTCCCGCTTTTATTTTCCATTACTGGCGACCACCTTAATTTTTATGCCTGCTTCTACGTTATTCATAAACCTTATGATTGCTTCGTAAACGCCCGTCTTTTTTATGTGTTCTTTTAAAACGACGTTGGACCTTTCCAGTTCATAACCCTTATTTTTTAATTCCCTCAATATTTCTGTCTGGGATACTGAGCCATACAGTGTTCCGTCATTGGAAGCACGTTCGCTTATTACTATTTCCAGCCCGTTTATCTTTTTTGCAATTTCCTCTGCTTTGTCTTTTTCTATTTTGTCTACCTGCTGTTTTTTTATAAATTTATCCTTTATCTTTGCCACATTTTTTTCCGTAGCGGGAATTGCCTTGTTACCCGGGAAAAGAAAATTTCTGGCATAACCCTCAGATACTTTTACGATTTCACCTGCCCTGCCAAGATTTTTTACGTCTTCTTTTAATATCACTTCCATAATAAATCACCCCTTCTTTCTATTTTTCTAAAATTAAACCAAGTATCAAATATTCCGGCTAAAATTATCACAAAAGACAATCCTGTCCACATTATAATTATAGCGTAAATAAAAAACTGTGCAAATGGCGGCACTGAAAATTTTACCAGATAAAAAGTTAACACGGCTAATCCTGCAATAAAATAAACAACGGCAAGCAAAAAAATGCCGTTTAAACTTATTGTAAAAATTATATCACTATGAAAAATTTTATCCATAGCAAAAATACCAAGGCAGGCAATAAGCAGCCATATAAAGTGTTCATTTAACTTCCATAATGCAAATGGCTTCATGCCGTCGTTTACGCCGTACTTTTGGACGGCATAGATTCTGACAACCAGATAATCAAGAAAAATCAGAAAAATTTCTACGCATATAACCCATGAAGGTACTATTTTAATGATAAAATTATTGAATAAATTTTTCAGGAACGTAATTTTTTGTTGTGTCGCTCCTGCTTTTTCTTCCATTGATAATACGTCGTTAAAATTTTTGTTTAATTCCGAATATACAAGGTCTATCGTATTTTGTCCGGACGTAGATTTCATCATAAAAAACAAGCCGGTTAAAATAAGATTAAAATAAAGCAGGCCGGCAAAAATCGTTATTGTCCACTTTACGTTTTTTTTTAGAAAAACCATAAATATCAAACTCATCAGAAAAAAGAAAAGAAACATTAAAATCAGACTTATAAAAAAGAAAATTATGTTATTTTGCATTATTTGCCTTTTTGATTAGTTAAAATATTGCCGATTTATCGGTTATTAGGGCCCGGATTACTTCTTTTCACGCATCATGTGATAAAGAAAGTAAAAATAACAACCTGCTTTTATTAAAAATCATTACATTTTTTTATGAAAAGTTTCATTTTTAAACGTCCCTGAAAACTATTTCCAGCGATTTCTTTAAGCAGTTAAAATGCATGTAAACAATCTATATTGACCATTAACCGAGAGGTTATCTTGCGATTAATTCAGAAATAATTATTTAACGGTAAAAGGTAATAGGCCCGCTTCTCTTGATTTTTTTATTGCTCTCATTACCATGCGTTGATGTCTGGCACAATTTCCTGAAATCCGTCTCGGTATTATTTTTGCTCTTTCTGTGATGAAATTTTTTAGGAAATCAACGTCCTTAAAATCAACGGAAACCATTTTGTTTCCGCATAATCTGCATCTTTTTTTTCGTATTCTTTTAAATACAAACGTTTTTGATTTTGGTGACGTACTTTTCATTGCCATTAAATTATCCTCCTGAAAAATTGCGAACTGTTAAATTTTTATTAAAATGGAGTTTGCCCGCCCGCAGAAGTATCTTCTCCGCCTGAAACGTCAGGCGGCATTTCATCAACGTTTTCCGTTGCGTCTTCTTTTTTCTTTTTGTCAAGAAACTGGACTCTGTCAGCAACGACTTCAAGAACGCTTTTTTTCACGCCCTGTGGGTCATCCCATGTTCTGTATTGAAGTCTTCCCTCAACGAAAATAGATGAACCTTTCTTTAAATACGTATGGCAGGCTTCCGCCTGTTTACCCCAGACAACCACCGTAACAAAACATACGTCTTCTTTTTTTTCTCCTGATTGAGTTGTATATACCCTGTTAACCGCCATACGCATATTGGTTACAGGCTGACCATTTTTTCCGTAACTTAATTCAACGTCCCTCGTTAAATTTCCCATTAAAAAAACCCTGTTTAAATTAGCCATTTTATCCTCCTTTGCTATTTTGCCATTTCTCCGTCAATGTCAATTGTTTCAGATTTACTTTGTAATTCTTCTTGCTTTTCTTCTGCGTTTTCATGCACCCCCTCTTCCTGTTTACTTTTTTTGTCTTTATCTTTTATTTTTTCTTTTTTTACCACTATTAATGAAATGGTTATTCTTATTATGCCTTCAATCAACCTGACACGGTCCCTGAAATTTGCAATGCTATCAGTTGCTGCTTCAAATTTAAGATAATAACAAAAACCATCTTTAAATTTTTTCATTTTATACGGTAATTTTATCTTTTCCGGTTGTTTTTCTTCCATAAAATTACCTTTTATATCGGCAAGGATATTTTTAATCTTTGAAATAACTACGTTCATCTCTTCCTGCGTAAGGGAAGGATTAATAAAAACAATGGCTTCGTATTGTTTAATCATTAATTTAAATCTCCTTTCGGCAATTAATTTTTATGCAACATTTAACTGCAATTAAAGTCGGTAATTTTTTTCATAAAAATTCAAACAAACGTTTATAAAATATCTTACTTTTATGTTTTATCCCCTGAACTCAATGTCCGGGATTTTTCAAATATTTAAATAGAATTTAACACATATTATATATTTTTGCAACTTTAAAATTTTTCTGAAATAAAAAAGATTTAACAGATTTTATTTAAGAAATAATATGCTTTCTCTTTTTTTTGTTGTCATTCTTTTGTCTGCGAATTTTTCTTATAAACATAAATTCCCTTTGCGTTTATGTCTTTATTCATAGATGCGCCGTCAAAGCCGCGTCGCAGTAATGCATCTTCTATTCTTTCTGCTTCTATATGATCAAAAGCAAATCTATAGAACCATGGGGTCTTATCTTTTGGCACGTTATGTTCTTTAAAAAGTGATTTCTGCGGGTCTTTTGAAATACCGACGTACCACTGCGAAAGAGGTCCGCCTTTTTGTGCAACATATTTTAATATTTCTTCAATAATGGTGTCTTCCGTCTGACTCATTTTTTTCTCCTGAATTTTTCTTTATTATAGGAAATAAATCAAATTTAAGCAATAAAAAAATGTTCTTAAATGACGTTCGCTGGAGAAGTTCATAAAAGGAACGATTTGCTTCAATCTGTGATATTTTTACTTTACGTTTGGCATTTTTTCAATTGCCGGCTGTTGATTGAACAACTACATTGCAGATTGCTTTTGGCTGGTTTTAGAATGGAAAGATTGATTGTATTGTTTGATTAATTCATTGCAATAAATTATAGGAAGCAAGAGAAGGATATGCTTTACGGAGAGACACGGATATAATATAAAATAAGAGGTGTTTGTGTCCACCATGCAAAGCAGGTAAACGAAAAGCTGATAGAAGCAAGCAGACAATTTATTGGAATAGAATTTAGAAATCCCCAAACATAAAAATTTTATGAATGCATACCTTAAAAAGGTTTTACCTGCTTTGCCAGGAGGGTTCAAGGGGCGCTGTGGAATATCATCGGTATTCCTCGTCCCCTGGTCAATCAACAATGTTGATTGATGTTTTTACTATTAAGAAAAAATGCAACAATCCTTCCATTATATTTAGCGGACAGCAATGCTCATAAGCAGAATAATTTTTATTTACTTTCTACTTTCTCATGGGGCACATGGCGTTGCAGTTATATTATCTAAAAACGGACATTATTAATTAATGGACTTACAAAACAAACATTCCTTTTGACATAAAACGACTATTTGATTATAATTCACAACGAAAGGAAAAAAATGAAAACGTTGCTTATAAACCCATATCAGACATCAAGAGAGGGAAATATATGGACAAAGATAGAAGGAGCAATGCCCCCGCTGGGACTTGCGTATCTCGCCTCGTTTCTTGAAACAAAAGGAATAGATGCGCAGATAATTGACATGAACGTTGAACAGGGAGACGCAGAAAAGCAGGTTGAAAGAATCACCGGCAGCCCCGATATAATAGGAATAACTTCCATGACAAGCACCATTATGAACGCTTACGAAATAGCAAAAGCACTGCGTAAAAAATTTCCAGAAGCAAAAATAATTTTCGGGGGTGTGCATCCGACGGTTCTTCCCGAAGACGTATTGTCAAAAGATTTTGTTGATTACGTAATAAGGGGGGAAGGAGAACTTTCATTTTATAAATTTATAACCGGAGATGACGTAAAAACCATTCCTGGTCTTTCATACAGGGAAAACAACGGATACGTGCATAACCCTATGGGGCCTTTGATTGACAATCTTGACACGCTTCCATTTCCTGCATATCATAAATTACCGGTAAAAAAATACGTCCCTACCCTTGGTTCTTATAAAAGGCTGCCCGCCATTTCAATGATTGCTACACGCGGTTGTCCGGGGAAATGCACATTTTGTTTTGGTTCTTTCCTTGGAGAAAAGATAAGGATGCACTCACCCGGCTATTTAATAGAAGAAATTAAAAAACTCCAAAAGGATTACGGCATAAAAGAAATATTGTTTTATGACGATACTTTTACCACGTTCAGAAACAAAGTAAAGGAATTTTGTTTAAAAATAATTGAACAAAAAATAGACATAACATGGGTATGTTTTTCAAGGGTTGATACGATTGACGAAGAAACCCTGAACCTCATGAAAAAAGCAGGCTGCCATCAGATTATGTATGGTATAGAATCCGGTAGTGAAGAAATCCTGAAAAACATAAACAAAAAAATAGACAGACAAAAAGCAAAAAATGCCGTAAAAATAACGAAAAAAGCAGGCATTGAGTGCAGGACGACATATATGCTCGGCAATCCAGGTGAAACTGAGGAGACGATATTACAAACCGTAAAATTTGCAATAGAACTTGACCCTGACATTGCACTTTTTAATGTTACTACGCCTTTCCCCGGCACTGCAATGTTTAAATGGGCAAAAGAAAACGGCTATCTCATCTCTGAAGACTGGTCAAAATATGATTTGTCAAACGTGCTTATGGATCTGCCCACGATAAACCGCGAAAAAATACAGTATTATTATAAAAAAGTTTTTAAAATGTTTTATTTAAGACCTTCGTATCTTTTTAAAAGGCTTTTAAAATTAAAGTCTTTTAACGACGTTAAAATAGCATTTGATGCATTTCTTGCAGTGTTAACTCATTGATTGAAAATCATTAATTAATAATTAAGGAGACGTCGTGGATTTAAATCCTGATTTTCTGAAAAAATTTCATTCTACAGTTTCACAGTCGTATGGTAAAACTTCGTATAACAACGGCGGCAGAATACTGATGAATGAATTTAAAATAAAACAGGATGAAAATTTTTCATATTCCCTTCCTGAAAAAAGTTATTTCATTTCCCGTTATAAAAAATGCTTTGAACTGATAAATGGCGTAAGAGAAAAAAGAACAAAAAAATTTCTTGATAACGACGTAAAAACGCTTGAAGACCTGTCAAACGACAAAAAATATAAAACTTTCGTTGACAATCTGTTTAAATCACTCGACTCCGGTTTTGATGAAGTAAAGAAAGTCTTCGGAAAACGTTTTTCATTATCCCACGAAATGGCATTTTTGCTTCTTTCTTTTTTTGACAAAAAAGACCTGCTTTTTCTTGACATAGAAACCAAAAGTTTATTTTACGAAACGCAGATAATCACAATCGGCTGCGGTTATTTTGAAAACGACGATTTTAAAACAATCCATCTGACCGCTCTTAACGAAGAAGGAGAACGCGAAATTTTAAACGAATTCGGCAAATTGTTAAAAAATAAAAAAACTTTTGTTACTTTTAACGGAACGGTTTTCGACATACCTTTCATTGACGGAAGAATGTCGTATTATTCATTGGAAAGCAACGTTTCCGATTATCATAATTTTGACCTTTACTTTTTTTCAAGAAGGGCTTTTAAATCGCAGCAATCATCTTTTGCCCTCAAAGAAATAGAAAATAAAATTTTAGGCAAAAAAAGGAAAAATGACATAAGCGGTGAAGACGTAATGTATTATTATGAAAGATATTTGGATACCGGAAACGTAAATTTTCTGAAACCGATCATAAACCACAACAGGGATGACGTAGTTTCCCTGTCTCTCCTTTTAAACAAATTGATATCAATCTGGGGCGGCCGGCCATAATGAAAGACGTTGAAACCTTATTAAAAGGAATACAAAAGGAAAATTTTTATAACAAGCAGATAAAAGAGATTATTAAAATTCCGGATAAGAAGCCTGAATTTGACGTGGATTTCACCCTTTCAAAAAGCATAAAAAAATATCTTGAAAAAATAGGAATCGGACGTTTATATTCCCACCAGGCAGAAGCAATAAAACATATAAGAAACGGGGAAAACACCGTAATCACCACTCCTACCGCATCAGGCAAAACCATGATATTCAATATTGCGGTTCTGGAAGAAATAGAAAATAACCCTTCCGCAAACGGACTTTTTATTTATCCCGCAAAGGCACTGGCAAATGACCAGTTAAACGGACTAAACGAAATGAAAAAATTATCGGGCATTGATTTTACCGCGGGCATATACGACGGGGATACGCCTTCAGACAAAAAAAAATTCTTACGTGAAAGTGCAAACGTCATACTTACGAACCCTTACGAACTTCATCAGATACTCCCCTATCATTCAAAATGGAAAAAATTCTTCAAAAATCTGAGATATATTGTTATTGATGAATCACACAGATACAGGGGCGTGTTTGGTTCAAACGTTGCTTTTGTAATAAGGCGGCTGAAAAATGTATTAAAACATTACGATTCAAATCCCGTTTTTATTTTATCTACTGCTTCCCTTGCAAATCCGCTGGAGTTTGCAGAAAAATTAACCGGAGAAAAATTCACGTTGATAGACAAAAACGGGGCGCCGTCCGGCACAAAATATCTGTGTCTTTGGGATGCATCTGCATTCCCCGAAAAATCCATCCACACCCAGGTTAAGGACATTCTGCTTTATTCGGCAAAAAACTCGTTTCAGACGCTCGTTTTTACGACTTCAAGACGCCTTGCAGAATTAATAAGAATGTGGGCAAACAAAGAAAACAAAAACGTGGGAATCCTGTCTTACAGGGCAGGATATGAGCCTTTACAAAGACGTGAGATAGAAAAAAAACTAAAAAGCGGCGGGATAAAAGGTCTCGTTTCCACAAATGCACTGGAACTCGGCATTGACATTGGCAATCTTGACGTAATAATAATTTCCGGTTATCCGGGGTCCATCTCCTCTTTCTGGCAGCAGGCCGGGAGAGCCGGCAGGAAAATGCAGCCATCACTCATTTTTTTTCTGCCTTACGACGATGCAATGCAAAAATATATGATAAAAAATCCCGAAATCCTGACGGACATGAAATTTGAAAATGCCATAATTTCGCTGGAAAACAAAAACATCGTATCCGGACATCTGTTATGTGCCCTGTCAGAACTTCCATCCCGTGATAACAAAATTTTTTCCGACGTGGATACGTCAGACGTTTTGCAGGCGTTAATTGACAGGAATCTGGTAAAACAAACTTCATCCGGGTTTATTTATTCCGGCGCAGTCCGGCCGCAGAACATCGTCGCACTGAATAATGCAGGAACCGGCAACGTAAAAATAAAATGTAACGGGAAGTTACTCGAGGAAATTTCAATAACCCGTGCTTATCGTGAAGCACATACGGGTGCAGTTTATCTGCATAACGGGGAAACCTACATCATAAAAACGCTGAATCCGGAAGAAGGCGTTGCCTATGCAGAAAAAAAAGAATCCGATTATTTCACAGAAGCATTAAAAAACGAAGAAGTAAAAATAACCAACGTAATAAAATCAAAACAATATGAAACTTTCCGTCTGTTTTTCGGAAACGTATCAGTAACCGAACTTTACAAAGGATTTAAGGCAAAAAAATACCGCGAAGTAATCTTTTACGAGGATTTAAAATTACCACCACTGCATTTTAATACGGAAGCCGTATGGATACAAATAAACGACGAAGTAAAGGAAAAAGTAAAAAAACAAAAATTTGACTTTGACGGTTCTTTGCATGCGGCAGAACACGCCTTAATTGCCATGTCTCCTTTGTTTGCGATGTGCGACCCCGTTGACCTGGGCGGCGAATCCTACCCTGCTTTTGAAGACGGCTCTCCTTACGTCTTTTTATACGATGCCTACGAAGGCGGCATAGGAATTTCGGAAAAGTTATACGACGTTTTTGACGATCTCCTACACCGGACTATTGAAATGGTAAAAAAATGCGAATGTGAAAGCGGATGTCCTTCCTGTGTATATGCCCATAACTGCGGCAATAACAACAATCCGATTGACAAGGCAGGCTCGGTTATGCTTATGGAAAATCTCCAATAATACGGACTTCTTATATGTTTTTATAAAATATTTCTACCCGCAGGCATCAATTAAAATGAAAAGTTGATAACTACGTTAAATTTTGCTTTTACCTGCCATTTTTTGTTGCCGATTGCTGGTTAAATTACTGCATTACAGTTTTTGTTTTTCTACTCTCTATTTCCTACTTTATCATAATGCATTTGCCATTTATAATCATTCCCGGTCGCTTTCATTTACTGGTTTATCACGAATATTTTTCCGGTTTTTTTCTTTTCCCCATGCTCCCATGATATGACGTAATAATAAATTCCGGTTGAAACTAATTTTCCTTTTATATTTCTCGCATCCCATAATATCGTAGAAGTGACGTTTTTATATGCCTGAACCATTTCGCCCGATACGGTATAAATTATTACCTTCGTATTCTTTGGGAGATTAATGAATTTTACTGCACCGCCGGATGCTTTATCAGGATAAAACGGATTTGGATAAACAAAAATTTTTCCAACCGTAAAAGAAACTTCGTTACTATAAACGGTCGTTCTTACGACCGGAAATGGAGACGGATACAAATTAAATTCCGCATCTGCCGGCTGGACTTTTATGACCTGGCCATCCGGAAGATTTTCGTCTGTTTTTAAAAAATAAGTAACGTAAATTACATCCCCGGGATTCAAATCGCCGACGTTTCTCTGTATTGACGTTGCCGTCTGCGTCCAGTTGACGTTATCCTTATAATTTTTATCAAACGAAGTGAGAGATGGTATTTCCTGCGTCAATAATATGTCCTGCGCAACAATGCCGCCTGTATTTTTTACTATCATTCTTATTTCAGCATAACCACCGGAAGACACGGATGTATCAACTGCCTGTAAAATTATTTCCAGTTGTGCAGGGGCAGGCGTAAAAGTCGGCGTTATTGTAGGCGTATTCGTAGGCGTATTGGTCTGCGTAGGCGTGTTTGTATCGGTTGAAGTCATTGTAATGGTCGGCGTAATCGTCGGAGTGCCGCATAAAACATTTAAGGACGTTACGTTTGAAAATACCGGATTTGACGACGTGGAACCAATGCCTGCCTGATTGGTAATAGTGCCGCAGTTGTTTATTGTTCCCCACCAGGTATATGAGCCGCTTTCATTTGCAATGCTTCCGAGGTTCCATCTGATAATGCCGGAATTTATAGAACCAGAACCAAGCGGTCCTGCTGAACCGGCGTAATCAATACCGGCAGGTATAGTATCAAACAAAGTTGCATTTGCATTCGTTCTTGGTTCATAAATGACAAAATTATCAAAAGAATTCTTTACGTTTGAATCGCCGCGCTGCTCATTTATGCCGGGCCTCCAGTTATTATACGTGCCGAGGCCATCACAACGCCACGTATCATCAACCGGGAAATCTGTAGTACTGATTAAATGCCAGACGTTTGGTTCCGGGTCTCCTTTTGGCCATACTCTTGCTTTTAAAGTATAGTATGCTCCTGTCTGCTGGACGTCAACCCTCACCCTGTACCATTTATATCCTACTATGTCAACTGTATTGTTGGGTACATGCCACGTTGGTATTCCTCCTGCTGCAACTTTTTGAAAAGATAATTTACCCGGTGTATTATCTATGGATAAAATAAGACCTATTGAATACGAATTTGAACCAGACATGCCATTATGCCTGATTATTATCTGCACATCAGAACCCTCATATCCGGCCGGTTCAATCATTACATCTGTAACTATCTGCCCCGTGCAAAAATTATTGTCAGGTCCTGCAAGTAAAAGTCCTGGATAATGCTGGTTGGCAGATGCTGATCCGCGTAAATATTTATCTCCGCTGCCGCATGGTTCAACTACTTCCCATACTCCTTCGTCAGTCCCGTAAGGAATTGAAATAAAGCCGGGCGGCGGGCTGCCATTACCGGGGCCCACCGATGAATCCCATTCACCTGCATCACCATATCTCGTTCCAGTCGTCAGTTCGTCAAATGAATTATACGACTTCATGTTTGAGCCATTAATTTCGTATTCGAGAGTATAAGTTATTGTCTGGCCAACAGATAAACTATCTTCATTTTGATATTTCTTTATTGTCATTGCTGCCTGTCCGACGGTTACATCTACTGATGACGTTTTTGTTCCGGAAGAAGGCATGTTGCCCTGAGCCACATTCGTTATTTTTGTTCCAGGAGTTGCAGGTGGATTTACCAGGGAGACGAGGAACCACACAGAGCCGGATGCAATGCCTGCAATGCCTGTTCTGTCCGGAAACGTCCATGTAATCGGCCCTGACGTATCGCCGGCAGAAGGAGCGCTGGTTAAAACAGGAATTCCGGGGCCTGCTTTTACAAACCTGACAACGTTTCCCGCCGGCAGGTTGTCTGTAATCGTCAATCTGCCGTTGCCATAAGTATAATCAATGGTATAAAGTATCAAATCACCATCGTTTTGAGCCACGCCTTCTGCTTTTTTATGAATCGTAAAATCGGCAGGGGGAACTGGAATGGTCCAGCTCAAAGTTGATAAATTACAATTCCCATTTAATCCGGCCCACTCAGTTGAACCAAAATAATAATTTTTTGCTCCAACGTGCAGATAAAGATTTTTAACGTCGCAGCCCGGGAAATTATTTGCATCCGGAATTTTTATTTTGAAACTATGATGGACAGATGCAGAACTTGCACTACCGCCGCAATCCGTGCAATCAAATGGTCCATCCCAGTCAGGTCCGGAACCGCCGTTATAACCCGCATCTGCGCCTGATTGTCCAAGCGTATTTACTCCAACTCCCCAACTGCTCACAACCAATACCTGACCATTTGTCGGAAATGGCAGGACGTTACTGAAACTTGAAACTGCAATTACTATGTTTGCAGGGTTCACATACTGCCCTATGCATAAATCAAAAGAAATTGTTACTTCTTCGCCAAAATTTGGATTTGACGGCGTCATTGTAAGATTGTATATTTTTGGCTCTGCGAATAAAGAAAAACATAAAAAAGCAAAAAAAATCATTGTAAAAGATAATCTTTTTTTATTTTGCCTTAATCTCATAATCTTTCCCTTTTGTTTAATTTTGTTAAATTAATGTTACAAAATAATTATAACATAAAAACGCAAAAAAAGCAAAATCAATTTTAGAGGGGTTTTTCATTGAATTTAAACTGAGTTAAATGAATTTGGACGTAAAAATATAATAATTTAATAAGTTAAATAATGTATCTGGAAACAGAAACTATGATAGAAATTATAAGGGTAAAAAAAATGTAAATAATAACGGCATAATATGCTTCTTTTATGTTTTGAAAGTTTAAATGCAGCCTTGCATTTAAAATCTTATCAAGAAAAACGGGAATAAACGCAACGAATAAAATGCCGGGCAAAGAAAATAATGCCCAGAACCGGAATATTTTTTTTTGTAAATCAGCCGGGAGATTAGGTAAAAGCGGATATATTATGTAATTCAGCATTAAAAGAAGCGCGATTATTGACAACGGCAAAATAAAAAAGACGTAAAAATTACGTAAAATCTTTTTGTTGGATTTTTTTGCTTCTATGATGTTTTTAATGCCGCCAACGCTCGTTAAAACTTTATATTGCCTTAAAAAAATGTTCGTTGCCCACATTTCAAATTTGATGAACGAACCTGAAATTTCATTCCACATATATGCAGCATAAACAATTATCCAGATGATAATCCACATAATTTTACCGGCTAAAATCGCGGAATGTAAAAAAATGACTGTAACTATTGAAACACAAAAAAGAATTATCATGTCTATCTGCGACATGTAAACGGATATTTTTTCACAAAATCTGTAAAATACGTATTGCTTCATTATGTCTTCCAGTTCCGTTTGCTGCTTTACAAGAGTATTAATCATTAAATCTTCCTGGCCGTATATCTGTGAGTCAACTGAATATCGCTCAATTTTTTTCGTTATTCTCTCATAATACCCCCAGAAGCTGTCGCGGACGAGCCGGAAAAATCCGTCAAGAACGTTATATAACATGAGGAATGAAAGCCAGAAAAGAAAAAAATAGACAGCCAAAAAATACACCTCCAATAAGACGTCATCTGTTTCTTATTGCCGGTTATCTGCCTAAAACGCATAAATTACAAATGCCACTATGAAATATATATTTTTTTTTAGCGGACAGGAATACTGTCCGTCCGGAATTTTTTCAGATTTCTGTAACCATCAAACGGCTTTTCAAGAAAAAACGTGCTTATTATCTTGTATTCTCCTTTTTCATCGTATTCAAGTATGACTTTATGATATGAAATTCCTTTTTCGCTTAGTCCGGAAAAAAATATGGTAATGGATCTGTCGCCCTGTTCATAAAAATAAGAATCCGGCACCAGTCTTTCAAGAGCAACGTATTTTGTTTTGAATTTTTTTGACGTATTTTCAAGGAAATCAATGCCAAATATTTTTTTCATTTTTTCATCACACATCTGATATGCCTTATTAAAATTGTTTTCAACGTATATGGCGTTTAAAAAACTTTCTGCCATGTCTCTTGCTTTTTCCGGGTTATGCTGCCATAAAAAATTGCAACCGGAAAACATCAGAACAAAAACGCATGCATATTTCACCAGTTTTTTCATTTCGTGCTCCATATACCGTTCGTAAATTCTTTGCCGTTCACCATTCCTCCCAGCAGCCAGAGCCGGTCGCGGTATGATATTATACTGAAACCGGATAAATTTTCCGGAAATTTTTTAAATTTTATTTCTTCCCATTTTTTGCCATCATCAGACCACCAGATGTCCGTTTTCTCATCTTTGCCTTTTTGCCCGCCTATAATCCACATTCTTCCGCCAAATACGGTTAAAGACGCATTTTTTCTCGGCTGAAATGAAGCATTACCGGTAGCCAGTTCCCAGTCAACGCCGTTTATTGAAAACCAGACGTCATTTAATAATTGCCCTTTTTTTTCGCCTGCAATAAGCCATATTTTGCTTTTATAAACCACCAGGCCCGCATTTTTTCGCGGGCTGTATATTGTTTCAGGATTTACGTTATGCTTTTTCCATTCTTTACCATCCTTTGTAATCCAGACGTCGTTTTTTTCATCCTTGCCGTCGTATCCTGCAACTAAAAATAAATGTTCATTAAACGTAAAAATGTTATGCCCTGCCCTTTTACCAAACGGCGGATTTTCAGTTATGGCATTAAACGTTAATCCATCTTCCGAAACCCATACGTCCGACAAAATTTTATTTTCTTTGCAGGTTATGCCGCCTATTACCCATAACTTATTATCATATACACAAACGGCATGTTCTTTTCTTGGCTGAAATTCTGCGTGTGGCGTTGAAGTTGACCACGTTTCAAGATTATTAGAATACCAGATGTCATTTTTACAATTATCTGCATCTCCCCCTATGAGCCATACCCTGCCTTTGAATTCTATGCTGCAATGACCCGCTTTGGGAGTAAATGAAGATTTAACTTCCATCTCCTGCCATTCCCTGCCGGATGGAGTAGGTGTGGCTCCAGGCGTCGTCTGCCACAACGGCTGTGATGGTCCTGCCGTTTTTGAGCAGGAACCAATCAATAATACAAGCAATAAAATCACAAAAACGTTACTTTTCATTTTTTTCCTTCCAGAAATTTTTATACATTATATATTTAAAAAAAAATTTTGTCAAAAATAATGTTCGCTTTTAATAATGCGTTAGTAATGTTCCGATGACTTCGCCGGCGACATTTTAAAAGGTAGTGGATTGCTTTGCTTCGCCCGCTTTGGTTACATTTTTACATTTTAATCTGCTCGCCGACTTTGTCGGTTCGCAAAATATGTAAGGCACCGACTCCGTCCATAGTATAGACCGCTGATTATTTACTGCACACAACCACTATCTGGGGACTTGAAAATGATATCGGGTCTCCATTATAATTCCCGTAAATATTTTCTATTTTAAAACCTGCCGCAGAAAGCAAAGATACAATGTCCCTTGGAGTATATAACCTTTGAAAAAACTCACTTTCTTCCTCAACCTCCCATTTTTCATTTACTATTTTATAACGGGAATGTAATACGTTTCTTACAAAATCAAATTCGTTTATCTGGACGTTTGTTTTGCCGTCTTTTCTTTTCATTTTTGTATCTTCAAATTTTTTATCTGCCAAAAAAAACAAATTCAGGCAATCAAGAATAAATCTGCCGTTCTTATTAAGCGAATCATACAAAGATTTAAACGCTTTTATTTGTTCGTCGTCGTCAAAAAAACCAACCGAACAAAACATGCAGGTCGCAAAATCATATTTGACATCAGTCGGAGTATTTCTGCAGTCAACGCATACAGTTGTTAAAGGGAGATTTTCACGCGTAAAAATTTCTTTTGCGTGAAGCAGACGGTCCTGCATTATGTCAAGAATTGTAACCTTAAAACCTTCCCTTGCAAAATGAATGGATATTCGTCCCCACCCCCCACACCAGTCAAGTATACTGCTCCCTTTTTTAACGTCAAGCAATCTTATCACATCTTTTGCCAATTTTTTGTTTTCTTCTTCTGAATACTGGGAGCAATAAAATTTTTCGTCAAAATTTGTTTCAAAAAATTTTTTAATTACTTCCCGGCAATCATCCAAATTCATTTATTTCACCCCGTTGATCCGCTCTTTCCCCTTATTTTATATCCTTGCTCCAAATCCTCATCCTCATCCTTATCCTATTACCTTATATATAATGTCACCTTTCCTTACCTTTGATTCTACCTTTATTCCCACAGAATCCCCTATATTTGCATTTGACACATCTTTTTTGTCTATCTGCATTGAAGCAACTTTTTGCATTAAGTTTGTTGTATGCCCCTGTATGTGTATCGTATCGCCAAGCGTCAGTTCGTCATCCAGTTTAAAAGCAGCAACGTTTACCTTTGGATAAAAATCATCCACCACGCCAATTTTCTTTTCCATAAAACCACTTCCTATTGTATGAAATTCATTAACTCAATTATAATGATTTCCCCTATATATTGCCGTCTTATAATGTATTTTCAAATAACTGACGTCAATGATTTAATCCACAAACAACGTTTTAGTTGAAAAATCAGGTTCACTCGTAAGGTGAATCCCAAGTTTTTTTAATCCGCTCTCATCGCCGGGAGTCGGAATGTGCGACATGTGCATTTCACAACCGCGTAAATCCTTTAATTGTTCCATTGCGATCTGTGCCGTTGGACTTGTCGTTGCGCTTATGCTTAAAGATATAAGTGTTTCTTCCAGATCCAGACTTACATTTTTTTTGTTAAGTATGTCTTTTTTAAATTTATTTATAGACTCGGTTATATTCGGCGAAAGCAAATGAATGTTATCCGGTATTTTTGCGAGATATTTTGCAGCGTTTAATATAACGCTTGATGCTGCATGCATCAAAGAAGAATTTTTACCCGTAATTATGGTTCCATCTTTTAACTCAATTGCAGCACCGCAATAAATTCCTTCGTTACCTTTATGATGGCTTTCGCATTCTTCAGCTGCTTTTTTTGCAGGTTGTACGACTTTTCTATCCTCCGGTGTTAAATTTAATTCCTTTAAAAGCAGTTCTGCCTTTTGAACGGCATCATTATCTATTAATCCCATTAAATATTCGCATTTACAGTTAAAATATCTCCTTATTACTTCCTGTTTTGCAGCCTCTGAAACAATTTCATCGTCAACAATGCCAAAACCAGCCCGGTTAACGCCCATATCAGTCGGTGACTTATAAACGTCTTTTTCACCCATCAATCTTGACAATATTCTCTTTATTACGGGAAACGTTTCAACGTCGCGATTGTAATTTACTGCTTTTTCTCCGTATGCTTCAAGATGAAAAGGGTCTATTAAATTAAAATCTTTTATGTCGAGTGTTGCTGCTTCATAAGCAATGTTGACCGGGTGCTTGAGTGGAAGGTTCCATATTGGAAAGGTTTCAAATTTTGCATAACCCGCCTCTATGCCATGTTTATAATCGTTATAAATCTGGGACAAACAGGTAGCGAGTTTTCCGCTGTTTGGTCCGGGGCCCGTTACAACCACCAGTTCTTTGTCTGTTTTTATGTAGTCATTTACGCCATATCCTTCGTCGCTTACGACCAAATCAACGTCGGTGGGATAACCTTTCGTATATTTATGGGTGTAAACTTTTATTCCCCTGCGCTCCAGTTTATTTTTAAATTGTAATGCGGCCGGTTGTTCCTCATACCTTGTAATAACAACGCCGATTAATTCTATGCCATATTCCTTTAAATTATCAATTATTTTCAATACGTCCATGTCATACGTTATCCCAAAATCAGCCCTTATCTTTTTTCTTTCTATCGCGCCTGCATAAATGGCAATGATAATACCTGCTTTATCTTTAAACCCCTGAAGCAATTTTATCTTTACGTTTGGGTCATATCCGGGCAATACTCTTGCAGCATGCATGTCAAACATGAGTTTTCCGCCAAATTCAAGATATAATTTCCTGAATTTTTTTATTCTTTCCAGAATAAATGCAGTTTGTTCTTTTAAATATTTTTCATTATCAAAGCCATAGTTTGTTTTCATTTTTTCTCCCATTCTTTTGCTTATTGGGACCCCCTCGGGCTAAAGCCCGAGGCTCCCACAAAAATTCAATCAACTTAGTTGATTGACCAAGGGAGTATCCTCCCTTGGAACCCTCTTGGCAAAGTAGATAAAACCTTAATTTATATTCGCATTCATTCAACCCCAAACTGAAGTTTGGGGTTTTCTGAATGCTGTTCCAATAATATATGAAATTTAAATTCATGTCAAATCAAATTATTCCTGCAAACGATCTGCACTACGGCATAAAAATACATAATTCATAGATTTGTGTGATTATAAAGGACAATTTAATTCTGCAAAAATAAAAATTCTTTTTTTCGTTATTATCTCATAAGACACTTTTTTTGTTAACTGCAGCAGATTTTTTCCTTTGCTTTAAACCTTTTAGATAAATGCTTCTTAGTCCCATATTCCAGATTAAAGCAAGTGATGCTGCTGAAAAATTTTTTGTATTAAATAACGTCTTTATAAATCTCATTATTAACATTCCCAGAGGGGCAACTATTCTATTTTTTATGCCGTCAACGATAAATATTAATTCTTCCTCGCTTAATTTTTCATGTTTATAAACGACGTTTGAAAAATTATACTTTATCCAGTCAGAGGGATAATTATCTGCCGCAATGCGATTTTCCTGTGCCATTTTAATATAAAGTGTAGTTCCCGGCAAAGGGGTTAAATGCGTAAGTTGCAAAGAATCAATGTCATTTTTATTTATAAAATTAACAATTTTATCTATGGTATGAATGTCATCGTTCGGCGCTCCGACAAAAAAGGCACCAAGCACCGCTATCCCGTTTTTATGGACGTTTTTTATCAGTTCGTTCATTTTATTGTATGTCCTTACGTTTTCATTTTTATGCATCATTCTTAAATTGTCTTCGTCAACGCTTTCCAGACCTATAAGCATAATTCTGCAGCCGCTTTTATACATCCATTTTAAAATTTCATCTTCTTCACCAACGTTTATGCCGCATTGTGCAAACCACGTTTTATTTAATTTTTCTTCTGCCATCCTTTTAAACAATGCAAGTGAATGTTCTTTTTGTTCTTTTGTCCTGCCAACGACGTTGTCGTCATAGAAAAATACGTGCTTTTGTTTTATAGTTTTTAATTCGTTTATTATATCTTCAACCGGACGTTGTCTGTATTTATGTCCGTTATACATTGTTACCGAACAAAAGTCACAATTCATGGGGCACCCGCGTGACGTCTGGATTGACCCCCAGAAGTAATCGTTATTAAAGATGTCCCTTTGCGGGGTTTCTATTTTAATATCTTCAAATTTTTTATCCTGCCTGTAAATTTTTTTTAGCCGTCCGTTTTCTGCATCTTCAAGGACTTTTTCCCACACGCCTTCTGCCTCGCCTATGACAACGCTGTCACAAAAATTCAATGCCTCTTCCGGCATACACGAAACATGTATACCGCCCATAATGACAGGGATACCCTTTTCTTTAAAAAATTCTGCTATTTCATATCCTCTTGTCACTGTGGATGTAAATGAAGTTATGCCAACCATGTCGATATTTTCAATGGTTTTTATTTTTTCCTCAAAAACGTCAAAATTTTCGTCTATTAAATGGATTTTTTTGTCATCCGGAGTTAACTTTGCAAGAATGCCAAGATTTAAAGGCGGGAAACGGGTAAAAGGTGAACCGGCAAGCCCCCTTTGTCTATTAATAGGATTTATGAATAAAATCTTATTAATTCTGCTCATTTATGGCTCCATCGGCAGTGAAATAAAAAACACGCTACCTTTGTTTTTTTCAGATTCAAAATTTATATTCCCGTTATGTGCTTCAATTATGCTTTTGGCAAGAGTAAGACCTATGCCGCTTCCATCGGATTTCGTAGTATAAAACGGTTCGAAAATTCTGTTTTTGATTTCATCGTCAATGCCGGTTCCGGTGTCTTTAATATAAATTAATATATTGTTATTCTCCATTTTTGTTCCTATTTCCATGTCACCGCCCTTATGCATTGCCTGAATTGAATTAAACATTAAATTTATTAAAACCTGCTTTATCATTTCACGGTCTAATTTTATAATTGGCAGTTTTTCATATTTTTCTATGAGATTCACGTTGGATTTTTTTAAATTTACGCTTAAAATTTCGCAAACCTGTTTTAATAATTCATTTATGTCTGTATTCTCTTTTTTTAATTTCGTTGCATGCCCCAGGGAAAGCAGATTGGTTGTCAGACGTTCTATCCTTTTAAATTCATCATTTGCAATGTCAAAAAATTTATTTACTGATTTTTCATCTCTTTGATTTTCAATCATCTGAAGAAAACCATATAATCCTGTTATGGGATTCCGTATTTCATGTGCAACGGCTGCCGACATTTTTCCGAGCATAGCAAATTTGTGGGATTGCAGCAGTTGTTCAAAAAGAACGATGTTTTCAATAATAAGACCTGCCTGAAATTCAAGATTTATCAGCCATTTTACTTCTTCCTGTTGCATCATTTTTTTGTTAAATTTTTCGCCAACGATCCATATTCCCGTAAATTCATTATTAATTATTATAGGAATGCAAATCTCTGCTCTTAACTTTTTTAACAATTCATATATTTCTTTTAAATCAACATCTTTGTATTCGTTTTTTAAAGATATGTCATAATTGTAATCGTCGCTGATTTTCTTAAAATAAAAAACGTCTTTTTTTTTCATGGCGTATTTTATCAATGAATTTTCCCTTTCTATAAATTCGTCTTTTTTCCCTTCCAGATCATATAAACGGTATTTGTTTTTTTCCGTGTCAAAATAAAAAATAGAATTATATTTTATTTTTAAAATGTCCGAGGACAATTTCAGCAGTTCCAGTAGTATTTCATCCTGTTCTCTTATTATCCTCAATTTTATTAAAACAAACTGAAGCAGGGTCTGGTAATCATAATAAGAAACAAATAAAAAATATTTAGTTATTTTTTCAAAAAACCTAAATGTGGGTTCAATGGAAACGACGACTAAAAAAGTAATTGCAAGTAAAAGAAATGTTTTGTAATAAACGTCCGGTATCGGTTCCAATATGAATTTATTAGCAAGATAATAAATGCACACGACAACAGCCGAGCAAAATAAGTATATGATGAATTTTTGCAGCAGGTCTTTTATGTTAAGCAGATTGTATGATAATATAGAATACGTAATCAAAACAAGGTATATAAACAGTCCGAACGTTCCAATGGGATAAATTTTAAAACCTGTAATGTTTAATAAATTTATAACGCCCCCTATCGATGCAATAAAAGTCCCGAGAACATAATATTGTATTTGTTTTTTTTCGTTTGTCGTTATGTCTTTATCGCTGAATTTTTTTATAAGTATGGTGAATCCTGCGCCTACTCCAAAAATCATATTAATAATAAAAATTACGTAAATAACGTCCAACGTCGGAATAAATCCGTTTAAATTGTCATATTTACAACCGCCAAAACCAACGCCTGAAACGTTTAGTAAAATTGAAATTAATGTTGAAATGAACAACGGCACAATAATTTTTTTGTTTATTTTCTTTTTTATCAAAAGTGCAGAAAAATTCAGAAAAACAAAAGGTATTAAAAGCATAAATGGCCTTAAAATACGGGATACAAGATTTGCCTGTTCAACAGTATTAACGCTCTTTAACATAAATAAGTCAAATTGCCATAACGCTCCACAAAAATTTAAAAAACTTAACCAGAGATATAGTTTATTATTTCTATCTTTTATTATTGGAATTAATGCCAGAATAAAGAATAAAAATGTTGTAATAAATGCGTTTAACCTGTAATAATCCATTTTTCACCGTTTTTTAAAAATTAAAACATCGTCAAAATCATTATATAAACTTTTGCTGCATATTATATTACATTTTTTTATTTTTACAAATTTTATTATTTTATCCGCCTGCATTTCACCATACATCTTTCTGTGTAAAAAACCGAGAATTACGTTAAACATACCCGCAAAAAAAAGATGCAACAAATCAAAAAAACCTTTTATAATACCATTTTCTTCAATTATTTTTTTTATAATTACTCCGATTTTTATCGGTTTGTGATGGGCTATAATCAGATACCCGTTTTTTTTCACCACCCTGCAAAACTCTTCCAGCGTAAAAAAAATATCTTCAAGCATAAAAAGTGAATGAACGTTTATTACGGCATCAAACTTTCTGTCCCTAAAAACCAGTTTTTCATTTAAATCCACCATCTTTGGGGTTATGTTTTTTATTTTATTTTTTTTTATCTTCGTTTTTAACCTTTTTAACATGGGTTCGGAAAAATCCCCGGCCAAGACTTTGTATTTTGACGACAACAAAATTGACAGTTCTCCAGTGCCGCATCCGGCATCAAAAACAACGCCATTTTTTATTTTTTTTGACATAAAATTCATTACAAAACAATTTAACTGTTTATGTGCATCGTAATATTTTGTAATGTCATCGTATACAATCGCATAAGAATCCCAGAATAATTTATTTACCGTCCTTTTTAACCATCTTTTAATCTCCATTAAGAGAATTCCTTATGGATGAATTAATCTTACTTATTATGTCTTCTATGCCTTTCTGGTTGCCGCCCGACAGATATGCCCATGTCTCGTTTATCAATTCATCCTGATCCATTTTTAATGCTTCCACAAGAACGGATAAATCGTCAGTAACTCGCGTTGAAATGCCTGCGTTATGCAGTCTCCGGGTAAATTTTGCAGCAATGTTTACAATCTGATTTATGGTTAAATCACCGAGTTTATAATCAACGAAATCGCGCCACAACTCAGGCGGATAAAAATTTTTAATTGAGTATGACATTCCCCGCGACAGGAATGAATCAACGTCATCTATCTTAAATCCATAATAATCCCTGGCTTCAAACCACTTTGTATTCGGCAAGGCACCCGGGATGTTTACGATAACAGATGATGGTCTTGTTTCTACAAGTAATTTATATGTTTCTTCCATCGTTTCTTCCGTATCAAAAGGAGACGGCATTATAATGCTTGCTATCGCTTTAATGCCCGCTTCCCTGCACATTATGAGAGATTCTTTTATCTGGTTTACCTTGTTCCCCTTGTTCATTGCTTTATCAAGTATATACTGACTTCCCGACTCCACTCCAAAGAACAGGGAGATGCAGCCGCTTTCTTTTAACAGTTTATAATCGTCAAACGTCATTCCGCGAGCATGCCCAAAAGCTCCGTATTTTATTTTTAATCCCCTTTTTATTATTTCCTGTGCAATGCCACGTTTTAAATGAGGCGGCGGATTTGAACCTGCAAATCTAAATATGTTAGTCCTGTAATTTTTTACCAGATATTCTATTTCATCAACAATCTTTTCTGGTTTTTTTGTTCTCCAGTAGTTTCCGCTTTTGTTTGGATGCATACAAAAACTGCATTTATTCGGGCAGCCACGGCTTTCGTCAAGCATTATTATCTTTATCTTCTTGTTATCATCCATAGGATAGTAAATGTCTTCGCTATAAACAGGCATTTCTATGCTTTCAAGATTTTCTATCCTCTTTGTAAACGTTTTTTTTATACTATCATTTTCTTTGTATATTAAATTCGGAATATCCTGTAGTTTTATTTTACCTTCAACATAATCTGCGATGTCACATATCGTTTCCTCGCCTTCACCGTAAGCAAGTGCTTCAAAAAATTCCCCGAAACCAAAACGGTAAATGTTTTCTCCAAACCAGTCAACCTGAGGTCCGCCTGCAAAAATCCTGACGTCCGGGAATTCCCTTTTTATCGTTTCTGCTATTTTAATAGAATTTACAAAGCCCTCTCCTATCCACAATTTAAATCCTATTATTTCCGGTTTAAACTCTCTTATTTTTTTTATTATTTCCTGATGGGTAAATTCATTTATTCTTTCTATCTGATAATTATTAATTTTATCATCCACTTCATAAAATTTATTAATTATTTTTTTATCCGGAACCACGTTCTTTTTCTGGCACATTTTTATTTCATTGACTATATTTTGAATTTCATTATAATGCCGATAGGGAAAAAACCATGAAATCAAATCAGGATTTGCATAATCAAGTATGTATGGGGTGTGGCCTCTTGCTTTTAAAGAAACTGCAAGATTTGAAAGTCCGTTATCAAGATAAAATTCACGCAAAGTAGCAGGATAACCAGGATAATTAATCAATAAAAAATTCGCCATTTTTTCTCCTGTAATCAAATATTTTTAATTCCGGTTATACATCAATGTTTTAAACATTAATACGCAAAACCAGGCTTGAATTATTTCCACCCATGCCAAACGAATTTATAAGAGCAACGTTTATTTTTTTTCTGATTGTTTCATTTGGCACGTAATTTAAGTCACATTCTGGGTCAAAAACCTCATAATTTATAGTTGGCGGTATGTATCCATGTTTACCGGCTAAAATAGCAGATGCCGTTTGTAATCCGCCTGCTGCACCAAGCGGATGTCCAATCATTGATTTTATCGACGATATGTTTACTTTATATGAATGGCCATTCATTACTTTTTTAATTGCCCTTGTTTCACGTATGTCAGATACGTAAGAAGAACTTCCATGGGCACTGATGTAATCAACTTCTTTATAATTAATTCCCGCATCCTGCAATGCCATACAAATCACGCGAGCCGCTTCATTACCTGTATCATCCATTTTATACATACTATACGCTTCTGATGTATTTGCATAACCAATCACTTCTGCATAAATTTTTGCGTTTCTTTTTAATGCATGCTCAAGATTTTCCATGACAAACATTGCAGAGCCCTCGCTTAACAAATAACCATCCCTGTTTTTATCAAAAGGCCTGCTTGCTTTTTCTGGTTCATCATTTCTCTGGGACAATGAATGAGATGCACAAAAAGCACTCATTATTGATGGCGTTATTGGTGCCTCCGCTCCACCACAAACAGCGCACATCAGTTTATTATATTTTATCAATTCATACGCATGACCAATTGCATTTAAAGACGATGAACAACCTGTAGATATCGTCATACTTCTTCCCTTTATGCCGAGAGAAATGGCAACATGACCTGCTGCTGAATTCGGAAATACTCCAAATACGGTAAATGGATTAATAAATTTACATCCCTTTTCAAATAACACCTTCATCTCTTTTTCAATTATTTCAAAGCCATTAACGCTTATTCCCAATATAACGCCGACTTCCTGGTTATTTTCAAGTGAAATCTGAAGATTTGAATCCAGAACGGCCATTTTTGCAGCGGCTATTGAAAATTGGGAAAAGCGGGACATACGTTTTGCTTCTTTTTTATCAATGCAATCTTCCGGATTAAAATCAGTTATCAATCCGGCTATTTTTGTGGAATATTCAGACGTATCAAAATTTTCTATGGGCTTGATACCTGATTTACCGTAAAGAATGGAATTCCAGAATTCTTCGTTATTTTTTCCATTTGGAGAGATAACTCCAAGTCCCGTAATAACGGCCCTACTTGCAGTAGCAATCATTGTTAATACCTCCGCAATGCTATATAATCGTATAACAAAAATACAAATTGTCAATACAAAAAGTGAAATTTTTTGGAATAAGGATAGACATGGTCTGTGCGCAACAGGAGCAGCGATATTTCACAAATTATCTAAAAAAATTATCAAGTAACGCTAATGTCTTAAAAATGTAAAATTTTCCCCAATAAAACACAGGTATTATTATTGTTATACAAAATCAGGTCTGTAACAGTTGCGTCTTATTGTTCCCCTATTTCATAATACTCGCGCAACGCATTAAAAACTTCTTCAATGTCATTAAATTTCAGAATCGCACGGTCGTCAATGTAAGTTTCTCCTTTGTTTATTAAAACGACTTTACCACCGTTATTTAACGTATACATTGGCATAAAAGCAGCCGGCTGGACCACAAGAGACGTTCCAATGATGAGCATTAAATCCGAATGAGTGGCATTATATATCGCCATTTTAAGGTCTTCCGGCGGCAACATTTCTCCAAAAAAAACAATGTCCGGTTTTATGACGCCGGAACATTTGCAGGATACGACTTTTTCCACAAAAAGTTTTTTCATAAAAATTTCGTATGCATACGACTGCCCGCATTTTAAACAACGACTTGAATATATTGAGCCATGTAATTCGTAAACGTTTCTGGAGCCGGCAAGTTTATGCAGGCCATCTATATTCTGTGTTATTATTGCTTTTAGTTTTTTTCTCGTTTCAAGAAATTTTAGAAAAAAATGAGCAACGTTTGGCTGATATTCCTTTCCAAGTATTTCACGTAAAAAATCAAAAAACATCTGCGGATGTTCGTTAAAATATTCGTAATTAAATACTTTATCCTGCGGATATTTATCCCAGATTGGATTATATCCGCCCCTGAAATCCGGAATGCCGGAAAGCGTTGAAATTCCAGCGCCGGTCAATGCCGTTATGTAATCCGAACTTTCTATCAATTCAATTAATTTCTTTATTTCCATCATCTGCACTTCTATTTTTTTGATGGGGTAGGCGTTGGTTTCGCTCCCCACGCATCAAAATAAAATCTTGATTCAAGTCCCATAAAACCCTCAAATCTATACGTAGAAAAAGCAGGGTCCTTTATTACCCCTTCAAGGACGAGTTTGTTTGTAGGATTAAGGGAATACTCAAAACCAAGTGAATGTTCAAGATATAGATTCAAATTTGCGTCGCCTAACAGACTTCTGCCTTCCAGTAATTTCATCCGATAATCAAAATAAAACTGGTCAGTAAGATATTTGCCTATGCCAAATTCCATTTTTGTTTTAGCCGTTGGAGTTATGTCGCCCGACGGCGTCGTTTCCGGCCGCGGCACGACGTCGCTTACCTTTATGTCAATAACGTCGAGCGGCGTAAATTTTTTAATTTCTTCGGTTCTGCCCTTTAACCATGCATTTGCAAGTGCTTCTGCCATTTTGTATGCATCGTCACTTGCAATTACACCTCCTGCATCTTTGCCGAAAGTAAGTATATAAAGCAATCTGTTTCTGTCAAGAGACGGTTCTGATGAAAGGTCAATATTTATGTTGCCTACTCTGCCCCATATTCTCATATTAATGTTCAGATCCATCGTTCCTGATAGTTCTGTTCTTCCGCCAATACCAGGCAAATCCACTCCGCTGCTTCCCGGATTTTTCCCAATTTCAATGCGTTTGATTTTGGTATTTGCATAAACATTTAAAATTGGATATACAAGCCCGTCAAAAACCACTTTTGATTCGCCGGCCATAGGGTCAAGAGAAAATTCAGTATTAATATATTTGTAAACGCCCTTTGGCAGATTTATATTACCGTACATTTTCATTTCTTCGTTCCTACCCTGTATTAAAAGCGGATTATCCCCTGTTTTTAAATATACCTGTGCATAAGTATTTACGTAATCATCGTTATAATAATAAACGTTATCCCCGCAATATACTTTTAAATCCCAGTTTATCTGTTTTACATAATTATTTTCTTCATTAGTTGTTCCTCCCTTCTGATTTTTCATTTTTACCGGAAATCTAACCCTCATATCTGACACTTTCATTACGCCTTTTACGGTAGGCGCAGAAAAAAGCCCGGTCATTTCCAGGTCAATGTCAGCATCTCCATTGATGAATTCCATGTATTTCGTATCGGAAATTCTTATCTTATCGCCTATGTTTACTGCTTTCCAGTTCACTTCATAAGGCTGTATCCACTTCATTGTGCCGCCGTTATTTTCAGTCAGGTTTGATATTTTCAACGTGCCTTTCTGTGTATCCGCCCTGAAAGAATATATGTCAATGATGTTATCCTTAATAAGGACGTTTGCAAATACATGACTAAGGGAATTAAGTAAGTATTTTAATTCAGCCCTTGCATCGGTTATTATGAGTTTGCCGTTAACGATGGGGAATTCCATTGTTCCTCCAAGATGCAAATTCAAATCAACCGGGCCTGATGCAGAATCTATCCATGTCATAAATTTAACGATTGATAAATCCCCGTTTTTCATAACGACGTTGACGTCCATTGGAACGCCTTTTAATTTTTTTTCACCTTCTTCAGACATGGGAGACGGTATTAATCCGGTTACCTTAATATCGTATTTATCCGTTTTTGAAACCAGCATGGGAGAAACCGGTGAAAGATTTATCCAGTCGTCTTTCAAAGAAATAATGCCGGTAAAAATGTCAAAATCAAGGCCGTTAACAGCGCCGTTATTAATGGTAAGAAACATCGTAAATGCAAGCCCTTGCTTTAAATTACCGGAAACTTTGACGCTGCCGTTTAATTCTCCCGTCCAGTTGTAATCCCATCCCAATAAGTCGCTTACCATCTGCGGATCCATGTTATTTGCTTCAAACAGAAGCGTTGAATTCCCTTTTTCCTTTTGTATTTCGCCCTTCCCGGAAAAGTATTTTTCTTTTTTTTCATTTTCAACAGAAATGTTTTCTATTATTATTTTTTCCTTAAAATCTTTTATTAACACATTAAACACGGATTTTCCCTGACTGGTTTTAAGGGATAACCCGTCTTTATCAGAATAAACTTTCAGAACGAAAGGCTGAAATTTATGGTTCTTAAACGTAAAATCTTCCGAGCCGACCGCGCCATCTATCTTTAATTCATTTTGGTTTTCTATCCTGCCATAAAAATTAACGTTGCCGTTCATCTTATTTCCACGCCAGTTATAATCCTTTAAACTGGATTTCAGTGTAGCATAAAATTCGTTATTTTTCTTTATTTCAACAACTGAATCATGAACGTTAAAATACGTTTTTCTGTATTCAAAAAACAAATTTTTCAGATAAACGTTTCTGTTTTTTACGCTATAGGCAACCTTTATTGAGTCGTAAGGCATGTCTGCCATAACTCCATCCGAAAGGATTAAATCGCCGTCACTTTCCAGATTATCAATTTTGCCTTTCAAAGTTCCTTTACCATTTATTCTTCCACTTCCTTTCCTCTTTTCTGCTACGACGGAAAGCAATTCGCCTATTTCCATGTTTACAATATTATAATTTACGTTAAGAACCGACGGTTTATAAAATGGTCCGCGTTTTATGAATCCCATGCTGCCATTTAACCCTGCGCTTCCGTTTTTCTGTGAAATGTTTCCTGCAATTGCTGCATTTTGTAAGTCACCGTCAATGGAAATTTTCCCGCTTATCATGGCCGAAGGACCCAGACCATTATCCCTTAAATTTAATGCCGTATAAATAGGCAATAAATCTGCGTTTTTCAACTGACATAAAAGTTTTATTCCTTTACCGGAATCGTTTTTTGGTTTCAGGTCAACCATGTATTCTTCCCCTATTTTCAACAGAAGTATAGGGGTTGTGCCCTTTTTTGTTTTTAAATTTAAAACCACGTCGCCAATTTGTTTTTTATTTACAAAAACGTTGGAAATGAAAAAGTTATTAAGACTTTTATCCAGTCCTTCCGTTATAGTAATTGCCGAATCTGCCCTGAAATCACAACTCAATTTCATTTTTTCGTTTACCTTAAATTCTTTTGCCGTGCCGTTTAAGGAAAAATCCAGCTGTTCGCCATTTAAATAACGGCACCAACCCCCTCCATTCAAACTGCCGTTTTTCTGTGCAACGTTAATTCCGTTAATCATAAATTCATTTTTCCCGCCTTTTACATTAATGCTAAACGATTTATAATCGCCTTTTGAATAAGTGGATTCTATTGCAATGTTTCCGCCATATCCATCATTTTGTTTATTAATAAAAATTGTCCCATCCATAACGCCGTTATTAAACAGATCCAGTCCGGTAAACTCTTTTAAAACATATCCGGGAAATTTCTTTATGTCCAACGTTAAATTAAATATCCTGTTTTTTAGCGAGAATTCTCCATTGCCGGTTAAATTATCATTAAAAAATAATTCCGAAAATTTTATGGAGTTATTTTTGTAATTTATTTTACAATGAAAAAAATTTTTTTTCTTTTGAACCATAAATTCCGGAACGTCAAAAACTGCTTCAATATCGGGTGAAGCAGAAGTTCCATTAATAACGACTTTACCGTTTACCTTGCCTTCTATGTCTTTGCCTTTAACCGGCTTAATACCCATGGATGAAATTTTCAAGTCGTTAATGTCCGATGCAATTTCCATCATTTTGTTTTTTAAATTATAAATCCCTGCAACGTTTATTAATACGTTTCCTTCGTGTATTAATTTTACCGCCGATATATTAATAACATTTTCTTTAAATACGGCATCTCCTTTTAATTTTAATTTTTCATAATCGTTATAATTAAAATAACCTTCAATTGTTAAATTTTTTTTATTCATTGAAAAAACGCAACTGACGTCCGATGCAACGTTACCGTCAAAATCAATTTTATTAGAATTCAACTGCAAAATTATCTGCGGATTTTGCAAAGAACCATGAAATCTGGAACTTACGTCCATAAGTCCTTTAAAATCCACGTTGCCCGACAGTTTTGAAAAATCCAGTTTCTTTATCTGCAAGCTCAACGGCATTTTTGACGGACTGCCTTCAAAAGGTATACTGCCACTTCCCGTAAGCGTTCCATCACCTATTTGTGCATTTAAAGAAGATAATTGTATCCCTTTTTTGTTTATCAGCAATTCGCCTTCCAGATTTTCCATCTTTGCCTTATATACGGTTCCTGAATCAATGAATATTTTTGAAGAAATCATTGGATTGTCCTTATCTCCTTTAAAAGCAATCCCTCCCCGCAATCTGCCGCCAATTAAATTATTACTTACAGAAGCAACATTTACGTCGTTAAACGTCATGTTGCCGTCAAAAATAAATTTTCCAAAAATATCCCTGATATTCCCGTTTCCATTGCATTTGCCTTTCAAAAAATTAAAATTAACGTTCTTAATCTGCATTTTGTCGTCAACGATTGATATTTCCGTATTTAAATCTTCCACTTTGTTTCCGAATGCAATGAAATTGGACTTTGCAACCGACAGTAATCCGGTAATTTTTAACTTTTCGGGTTTAAATTCAGTGCCTTCCATTGAAAAATTAGCAGAAAATCTTCCATCATTTGCCTTGATTCGTTCGTCAGATACAAAATAAGAGAACCATGGTACCAATGATTCGTCTTTTATCTGAATTTCACTTTTGTAAAAATTATTTGAGAGGAAATAATTGAAATCTACTTTTATGTTATTTCTTAAACTTTTTAAAGTTCTACCCGCTACGAATACCTTAATACTGTTGGATTTTTGTCTGTAAGCAACGTTACCGCTGAAATCCACAGCAGTTGAAAATTTTCTGTCCATGTCCTTATATGTTATCCTGCCTTTTTCAATAAAAATCCTGCTCACCGGAAAAACAAACTGCAATTCATTTTTGTTTTCTTTATTTCCTGGAATGATAAACGATTTGATAAATTCTTCAACGTTAAATTCACTGCTTTCTCTTTTTATATGAATGACGGGGTTATTTATTATTATGTGGGTCAACGTTTCGTCAATATTTTTTCTATTAATAAGGAAATCTATCAAATTAAAGCGTAAAACAACCGACGATACGTCAATAAATTCTCCGGCTTCCCCCAGCGTTTTTTTTAAAGGGATTTTAACGTTTTTTATCGTTACGTTATTAATAAAGCCTAATTCTATTCTCTCAATGTCAATGTCTTTGCCTGTAAATTTAAAAATCTCGGTCTTGGCATAATTTTTAAACTGATTCGTAAGAATCCCGGTTTTTAAAAATATAAATGCGACCGTTAGTATGATCAAAAAAAATACAACCAAAAAAATAACTATTTTCTTAAAAATTTTCATCTAATACCTTCATTAAATCAATGTTACCTGTCAACTTTGAAAACCAGAGCGTCTTTATCTCTGTCGATAATTACTTTCTGATTTGTTAGACTTTGCCCACCCAGTATTCTTTCTGCGAGTGGATCTTCCAGCATTTTTTGTATTGCTCTTCTTAAAGGTCTCGCCCCATATACCGGATCGTATCCCTTTTCAATAAGAAAATCTTTTGCATTATCCGTCAATTCCATTGCAATTTTCTTTTCATTAAGCCGTTTTATCAGGTCCTCAAGCATTATGTCCACAATTTTCTTTAAATCTTCCCTTGTTAAAGGATGAAAAACGATTATTTCATCTATTCTGTTTAAAAATTCCGGATTCATTACTTTTTTTAATTCGCTAAGAACTTTTTCTTTCATTGAATCATACGAAACGTCTTCGTTATCTTTCTGGAATCCCAAAGGTCTTGATTTTTCAACGTATTTTGAACCAATATTAGACGTTATTATTATAACCGTATTTTTAAAATCTATGACTCTGCCGACCGAATCCGTAAGCCTCCCGTTTTCAAGTATCTGCAGCAGAATGTTAAACACTTCAGGATGCGCTTTTTCAATTTCATCAAACAGAACTACTGAATACGGCCTTCTTCTTACTTTTTCCGTTAATTGTCCGCCTTCTTCGTATCCAACGTATCCGGGAGGTGCCCCAACTAGCCGCGATACAGCAAATTTTTCCATAAATTCAGACATGTCAATTCGTATCAAAGCATCTCTATCTTCAAATAATATGTAAGCAAGAGTCCTTGCCACTTCGGTTTTTCCAACGCCAGTGGGCCCCAAAAAAATAAAAGACCCTATTGGTTTATTCGGGTCTGACATTCCAGAGCGCGACCTTCTGATTGATTTTGATATTGCCTGTATGGCTTCGTCCTGACCAATAACCCTTTTATGAAATTCTTCTTCCATTTTTAACAATTTCTCAGACTCTTTTTCTTCGAGTTTATTAATTGGTATCCCCGTTTGCTTGGAAATAATGTAGGAAATATCCTCTGTTTTAACAACGGGCGTCTGTTTTGATTTTGAATTTTCAAATTTTTTTCTGACTTCATCTCTATATTTTCTTAATTCGTTTATTTTATCTCTCATGCTAGCTGCTTTTTCAAATTCCTGTGCTTTTATTGCCGACTCTTTTTCTTTTACAACCTGTTCTATCTCTTTATCTATGTCTCTTATTTCATCAGGTAAAATAGTTGAATAAAGCCTTGCACGTGCACATGCTTCATCAATTACGTCTATTGCCTTATCCGGCAAAAACCTGTCCTGTATGTATCTGTTTGAAAGAGTTACAGATGCTTCTATTGCCTCGTCTGAAATTTTTACTTTATGATGAGCCTCGTATCTATCCCTTAATCCTTTGATTATTTCAATGGTTTCCTCAACGGAAGGTGCTTTAACAAAAATCGGTTGGAACCTGCGTTCCAGAGCCCCATCCTTTTCAATGTGTTTTCTGTATTCATTTAAAGTACTTGCTCCTATACACTGAAATTCACCCCTTGATAATGCCGGTTTTAGCATGTTCGATGCATCAATTGCTCCTTCTGCTGCGCCAGCACCAACCAGAGTGTGCAATTCGTCAATAAAAAGTATCACGGTATTACCGGCATGCCTCACTTCATTTATTATCGTTTTTAACCTTTCTTCAAATTCTCCTCTGTATTTTGTCCCTGCAACAACCGCCGCAAGGTCAAGTGTAACAACCCGCCGGTTAAGAAGAAGTTCCGGAACCATTCCTTTTACAATGTTCTGGGCAAGTCCTTCTACGATTGCAGTTTTTCCTACGCCGGGTTCTCCTATTAATACAGGATTGTTTTTCGTTCGTCTTGACAATATCTGGATAACCCTCTCTATTTCATCTCCCCTGCCAATTACCGGGTCTAATTTATTATCTCTTGCAAGTGCCGTTAAATCTCTTCCAAAATTATCAAGCGTCGGCGTTGACGTCTTTTGTGTGAATTGTGAAGCGTATTTGGGTGGAGCACTGGAACCAAGTATGCTGATTGTTACTTCCTTTGCTTTCCTGTACGTAATGCCTATTTCTATTAAAACTCTGGCAGCAATTCCTTCTCCCTCCTTTAAAAGTCCAAGCAGCAGATGTTCCGTTCCTATGTAATTATGTCCTAGTGATTGTGATTCTTCGGCAGCAAGTTCAAAAACCTTTTTTGTCTGCGGCATAAAAGGAATTTCTCCTGCAATCATCGTTCCGCCGGAACCATCCATAATCCTGTCTTCTATTTCTATCTTAAGTTTTTCAATGTCAACCGACATGCTTTCCAATACAGCAGCTGCAATGCCTCCGCCGTCTTTTAGTATGCCAAGCAAAATATGCTCAGTGCCAATGTAATCATGACCCAATCTCTGTGCTTCTTCCTTTGCATACGCTACCACCTTTCTTGCTCTGTCTGTAAATTTATCATACATAAAAAACACCTCTTTTTAATTATAAAAATTTTTAATCGTATTTAACTTTTATGCCAAATATTTTTGTCTGCTTTTTAAATCCGCTTATAAGTTTTTTCGTAATGTTTCCCGGCTTCCCGCCGTTTATTTCCCTTGCGTCAATTTTAACGACTGGTATTATTTCTGCTGCCGTGCCCGTCAAGAAACATTCATCAGCGGTATATAAATCGTATCTCGTCATTATAGTTTCATACGTTTCTATCTTTAATTTGCGTGCCGTATCAATTACAGAGTCCCTCGTTATACCCCCGAGAACTCCGATAAAAGTCGGAGGCGTCAACAATTTCCCGTCTTTAACGATAAAAATGTTGTCGCCCGTTGCTTCCGTAACATATCCCTGCTCATTTACCATAACTGCTTCAAAACTATCCTGATTGTTTGCCTCTATTTTCGCAAGAATGTTGTTCAGATAATTCAGCGATTTAACCTGGGGATTTAATGATTCACTTATGTTTCTTCTCGTTGCAACGGTAGCTATTTCAAGTCCTTTTTTGTAAAATTCCTCCGGATATAATTTTATATTGTCTATAATAATAAAATACGTCGATTTCGCACAGTTTTTAGGGTCAAGTCCAAGGTCCCCCTCTCCTCTCGTTACGACCAGTCTTATGTAACCATTCCTTATTTTACTTACAGCAACTAACCGAACGGTTTCTTTTATCATCTGCTCTTTTGATATGCCTATGTTTAACATTATAAATTTAGCAGAATTATAAAGACGGTTTATATGCTCCTCTAATTTAAAAATATTGCCGTCATATACCCTTATTCCTTCAAAAACGCCGTCTCCATAAAGCAGGCCGTGGTCAAAAACAGAAACTTTTGCATCTTCCCTTTGTACTAATTTTCCGTTCAAATTTACCAGCATAATTCTCCTCCATTTAGTTTGTTTTATTTTTTTTTATGTCTTTTATTTCGCCATCGTCAATGTAAATAATTCTGTGCCCATAAGATGCAAGATTTTCATTATGAGTTACGATAACGAACGTCTGGTTAAAATTTTTGTTAAGATCAATTATTATCTTATGTATTATTTCTGCATTCTGTTTGTCAAGATTGCCTGTGGGTTCATCGGCAAAAATGATGTCCGGTTCGTTAATTATTGCCCTTGCAATTGCAACGCGCTGCTGTTCTCCGCCAGATAGTTCTGATGGTCTGTGATTTAACCTGCCGCCAAGGCCAAGCGGTATGAGTATTTTTTTTGCTTTTTCAATTGCATCTTTTTTCTTTACGTCTTCTATCAATGCAGGTATTATAACATTTTCCAGAGCAGAAAACTCAGACAATAAATGGTGAAACTGAAAAACAAAACCCATTTTTCTGTTCCGTAAGGCAGCAATTTTTTCATCGTCAAGATTATAAATGTCCGTATTATCCAGAATCACTTTTCCCATCGTAGGTCTGCTGATGCCTCCCATGATTGAAAGCAGAGTTGATTTTCCGGCACCAGACGGTCCTACGAGCATTAATAATTCACCTTTGTTAACTTCAAAATTAACGTTTTTTAAAACGTTAAGCTGGTTTTTACCAGTAATAAACGATTTTCTTACGTCTCTTATTACCATTATGTCATTCATATCTTATAGCCTCAACAGGGTCAAGCCGAGATGCATGAAACGCAGGATAAAGCGTTGATAAAAAAGAAATTATGACCGCCATAACCGGAATTAATATTACTTCCTGCCATTTCACCGCAACTGCAAGTTTGTCTATATAATAAACGCTGCCTCCGCCGGGCATTGATATCGGAAACGTTTTTAGATAAAAACAAATCCCGACGCCAATGATAAAACCTATTATTGAACCTATTATTCCGGTTGCAACGCCCTGGATAATAAAGATGTTCATAATGTCCCTGTTATTTGCTCCGATTGATTTCAGTATGCCGATTTCCTTTGTTTTCCTCATTACAACCATTATCAGAGTGCTTGCTATGTTAAAAGCAGCGACGAGAACTATCAAAACGAGTATAATGAACATTGCTATCTTTTCTATTTTTAACGCATCAAAAAGGTTTTTGTTCATTGACATCCAGTCACGTGCCCATAAGTTTTTGAATTTCCTGTGTATTTCCGTTGCAATATAACCGGCATTTTCAATGTTATCGGCATTTATTGCTATGCCGGTTGCGATGTCACCTTTTTCAAAAAGTTCCTGTGCAGTATTTAAAGACACGTAAGCAAACGTGCTATCATAATCATACATCCCTGCATTAAAAATACCAACCACTTTCATTTTAACCATCTTTGGCATCGGACCCGAAGGCGTTTGTTTAAATACCGGAGACACGATAACGACGTCATCACCAATATCAATTGCCGACGACTGGGAAAGTTCTTTGCCTATGATTATCCCATCTTCATTTCCAGGCAATTTTTTTGTTATTGAATTAATGTCGCCCTTTATAATGTTTTTTGAAAGTTTATTTACCTTTGAAATGCTCTCGGGAATTACGCCCCATAATAAAATTCCATCAATTTTATCTGAAAATTTCAGCATAACCTGTCCCATAAAATACGGAGCAGCACCGGTAACGTGATCTATTTTTTCAATTTTATTTACCAGTTCCTGATAATTCTTTATCCCTTCCTTTGTATTGGCAGGAAAGGCGAGGACATGTGCGTTGGTTCCGATTATTCTGTTTTGGATGTCTTCATGAAATCCGTTCATGACGGAAATGACGACAATCAGGGCAGTTACTCCTAATGCAATTCCTGCAATGGAAATAAAATTAATAACCGAGATAAAGCCCTGCTTTTTGGCACCCAGATATCTAAGACCTATGAAATACGTAAAACCTTTCGGCATAAATTTCTCCTTTAACTGCGTTATTTTTTTTCCGGTTTTAATAAAGGAAATAAAATAACGTCCCTTATTGAAGCAGAATTGGTAAAAAACATCACGAGACGGTCAATGCCTACTCCAAGCCCGCCGGCAGGCGGCATGCCATATTTTAACGCTTCTATAAAATCGTAATCAACAACTTTTGATACTTCGCCTTGCGTATCCATTTCAATCTGTTTTTTAAATCTTTGCTCCTGGTCAATGGGATCGTTTAATTCGGAAAAGCCGTTGCCAATCTCCCTGCCAAAAATATAAGGCTCAAACCGCTCCGTAACCGAAGTATCTTTTCTACTCACTTTTGATAGCGGCGATACTTCAACGGGAAAATCAGTTATGAAAACCGGCTGTATGAGTTTTGGTTCAACGAATTCCTCAAAAACAAGAGTTATCAGTTCTCCGTGCGTTATTCCGTCCCTGATTACAATTGCCTCATTTTTTGAAAGCAATTTGATTATTTCTTCGTCTTTCACGCTATCAACGTCTATTGACGCATATTCTTTGATTGCATCTTTCATTGAAATTCTTTTCCAGGGCGGATTTAAATCTATTTTCTCACCCTGATATTCAATGATACGCGTCATGAGTATTTTATCTGCAAGATTAACTATCATATCTTCCGTTATCTGCATGACGTAACTATAATCTTCGTATGCTGCATAAAGTTCCAGCATTGTAAATTCCGGATTGTGTTTTATTGAAATGCCTTCATTTCTAAAATTTCTGTTTATTTCGTAAACCTTTTCAAAACCCGCCACAAGTAATCTTTTTAAATAAAGTTCCGGTGCAATCCTTAAATATAAATCCATATCGAGAACATTATGGTGTGTTATAAAAGGTCTCGCTTTTGCACCACCCGGTATTGGATGCAACATCGGCGTTTCTACTTCTATGAAACCGCGTTCGTCAAGAAAGTTCCGTATCTCTTTTATTATTTTTGTCCTTATTTCAAACGTCTTTTTAACTTCTTCGTTTATCATAAGGTCAAGGTATCTTTTCCTGTATCTTAATTCCCTGTCTTTTAAGCCATGAAATTTTTCCGGCAACGGCAAAAGTGATTTTGTAAGGACCTCAAATTTTTCGACTTTAATCGTTATCTCCCCTGTTTTTGTCCTGAATAATTTTCCTTCCATCCCGGCGATGTCGCCTATGTCCAGTTTATTAAAAATCATGTACTCTTTTTCGCCTATGATGTCCTTTCTAACGTAGAACTGAATATTGCCGGTATCATCAATTAAATTACCAAAACAGATTTTTCCATGTCCGCGTAAAGTCATAATACGGCCTGCTATTTTTTCCGTTTCACTACTTTCTGTCTCGCCGATATTTTCATATTTCCGTCTGAGTGAATTAATATTTATAGTTCTCTGATAAGAATATTTATATGGTTCTACGCCCTGTTCCCTTAAATATTTTAGATTTTCCAGTTTACTGTTAATTACATCTTCTTCTCTTATGTTTTCCTGCTCATTCTCTCCGATTTCCTTGTCCGACATTTTCTTCGTTCTCCTTAAAAATTAGATTTTATTTTCCATGACTTTTTTATAATGTCCCTTTATTTCTGCAAGATATTCGTAAGGCAGCCTGATGTCTCCTATTCTTCCATAGTCCCTGTGGTTTCCATGACAATCAGAACCGCCGGATACCAAAAGGTTGTTTTTTTTGGCGAGGTCAATGTATTTTGCACTAACAAAATATGGATGGTCCGGATGATACGCTTCCAGGCCGTCAAGCCCCTGTTCTTTCCATTTTAAAATAATGTCGTCTGCCTGCAAATGATAAGGATGCGCAAGTATGGCTATACCGCCCATCTTTTTTATTATGTCAATTGCATCTTTTACCGTTATTCTTTCTTTTTCAACGTATGCAGGTTTTCCCTCACCAAGGAATCTGTCAAATGCTTCTTTTACGCTTCTTACAATGTTTTTTTCGTAAAGTAAACGTGCTATGTGCAGTCTGCCGGCATTGTTCATATTATCAGTAATTTCATAAAGTTCTTCAAATTTAATTTTTATACCGCTGTCTTTTAATTTTTTTATTATTTTTTTTGCTCTCTCAACGCGGACTTTTTGAAATTCCATCAGCCGTTCCAGAAACGTTTTGTCTTTCCAGTTTATGTAAAGCCCGACGATGTGCACTTCCCTTTCGTTTTGAATGGCTGAAAGTTCCACTCCTGGAATAAATTCAATCTGATATTGCTTTTCAAAAAACAAGGCATCGTCAATTGCAGATACCGTATCATGGTCGGTTATGGCAATAGCACTTGCTCCTGCTTTTTTTGCATTGTTAAAAACGTCTTCAACTGTAAAAGTTCCATCTGATTTTACGGTATGGATGTGTAAATCAGCCCATTTCTCGTCTTTTTCCACTTTTATATTTTCCTTTTATTTTTTATTAAAACGTAAAATGTTTTTACATTTTACCACAAATATATTTTTTTTACCACAAAATGTCGTTGCCAACGTTTCCTTTGGCTATTCTTAGTAAGAAATAAATCCGTAAACATGCATTAGATAAAATCTGATGTAATTTTGGCTAAATATTATCAAAAAAAATCAAAGGATATAATGAAATTCGTTATGTTTCGGTAATTTTTTATGCAAACAACGGCCATAAAAGCACTGGAGCGGGCGATGGGAATCGAACCCACGTTACCAGCTTGGGAAGCTCGCATTCTGCCATTGAATTACGCCCGCTCTTTTATCTGCGCTTTTCATTATAAAAAGTTTTTAATAGTTTGTAAAGAAAAAATCTTAAAAGACGTTTGCTAAAGATATCATGAGAATTTGAATATAAAGAAATTTTAAAATTATATTTTTCTATTATCCCGTATTTATAATGTCCCCTTTTCAACTTTTTATTTCCTACTTTCTAAAACGTGGTGGGCGCTGGAGGATTTGAACCTCTGACCTTCTGCTTGTAAGGCAGACGCTCTAAACCAGCTGAGCTAAGCGCCCACGTTCATCCAAACCGAAATTTCTTCATTTTTAACCACTGTTGCAGATTAATATTTTATGGTGGGGAGAGATGGATTTGAACCATCGAAGGCAAAAGCCAACAGATTTACAGTCTGCCCCATTTGGCCGCTCTGGAATCTCCCCACTTATGGCAAATTTAACAAAGAACTTTTTAGGGTAGATATAAAATACATAATCTGATATTAATTGTCAAGTGGAAAGAAAGTGTGGAGTTTTCCCGTTTTTTTTTGTCTTTGTAGCCGCAGGCTTTATGCCTGCGTAAGCATCTGTTTTTTTTCTGATATTTATTATATTTTTAAAAACGGGAAAACTCTTTTCCCTCTTTTTTTCGTTAAAAACAGTATACAAAAGGGGAATCCCTTTTTAAATCTTTATTTTTGTTTTCTTCTTATTTGATAAGCCTTTTCTGGATTTTGAACTAAAAAAACGGGAAAACTCCACGAAAGAAACGGGAGTTTGCGTCCATGGAAGTGGCTTTTATTATTTTTCCAGAAATCATTCCAAGCCTCACGGTCGTGCTTCAATATCCGCAGTTTCAGCAGATAATTGGCACCGTCTTTACTCCATCTCATACCCCACTTCTTGAACCTTCTGCCTATCACCAACTCTA